>NZ_NMWU01000032.1 GCF_002860355.1 Bifidobacterium margollesii | reverse complement strand
AGTACGTGCTCCTCGCCAGTCCGGCCGCCCTCAGCAGGTGGACGAGCCGGTATCCGAGCCCCGCCAGCGTCGAGACGATCACCGATTTCTCCCGGTTGGTGACTTCGACGCCAGCAGGGCGCGGGCTTTTTCCAGGTACGCGACCCTCGCCCTCAGGTACGCGTTCTCCTCCTCGAGGAGCTGCTCCCTCGTGGGAGCCGGTTTCGGTTTGGGCTTGGCGCCCCTGGGCCGGCCCTTCGGCTTCGGCCGCAGCGCGTCCGGGCCTCCCGCACGGTACTCGCGGCACCAGTTCTCGAGCGTCGTGATGCTCGCGATCCCGTACCGGGCCATGACCTCGGCCTTGGTCAGGCCGTGCTCCACGCGGTCGCGCGCCGCCGCGAGCTTCGTCCCGTAGTCGTATTTCCTGTTGCCGCGTTCTCCCATGAGCGCCGCCTCCCCGCCGATCCGGTACAACAACACCCATTTTTCCGCGGTCGACCGCGGCATGCAAACCCGTCCGGCCAGGGCCCTCGCCCCGATGCCCTGACGGATCAGGGCCAAGGCCGTCTTCCTGAACTCGTCGCCGTAATGGCGTCTGCGATCCCCGCACATGAGAAACCGCACCTCCGATCATCGAATCTGAATTACTCCAGTCCAACAATCGGGGTGCAGTTCAAACCGGCGCGCCCGAACCACCTCATCCGGCCGGCACAGCCGGCCACCTTCACCGCAAGAACGGACGGCCTACGGCCGCGTCTTTTCCGCTCGCCTGTCAGCGAGCCCTCGCCTGAAAACGCCTCCGGCATTTTCTTCACGGCTCGGCCTCAAAGGGGAAGGCTAAATGTCACCCGGCTCGGCTCGGCCTCCAAAGGGAAGGCAGAAGACGCTCCGTTATGTACTGTTCTACTTCTCTTCGTGGTAGGACTTTTCAGTATTCACCGACCACACGTTCTTCTTGCTGGTCCTGCCGGTTTTGATGTTCTTGACGGCTTCGATGGCGGTGGCCATGGAGTGGTCCTGGTTGTTGTAGCGGTGCTGGCCGTTGCGGCCGACGCAGTAGAGGTTGCCGAAGTGGTCGAGCCATTCGGTGAGCTCGTCGATCTGGTTCCAGGTGTCGAAGTAGGCGGGGTAGGCTTTGGGGACGCGTTCGCGATGGGAGTCGAGAACGTCCTGGGGGCCGTTGATGACGCGCATGCGGGTGAGTTCCTTGATGGCGAAGTCACGGGCTTCATCGTCGGTCATGTTCCAGAAGGAGTCGCCTTCCTCGCAGAAATACTCCAGACCGATCCACACGGTGTCGTCGACGTCCTGAACGAGGTAGGGGCTCCAGTTGTTGAAGACCTGGATGCGGCCGACCTTGTAGCCGGGGTCCTGAACGTAGATCCAGCAGTCGGGGACGATGGGGGGATTGCCGAGGGTGGGGATGTCGGTGGTGTTGCGGATGCGCAGGCGCTTGCACAGGAGGCCGACGGTGACAAAGTCCCGGTAGGGCAGACCGGTGGCGATGGCGGTCATGTCGTCGGGTGCGGGCTGGGAGGAGGCGTCGACGGCGGTGACGAGGTCCTTGATGGGCATGGAGGAGATGAACTCGTCGGCCTCAAGGGTGGTTTCATTGCCGTCGGAGTCACGGTAGGTGACGGAGGCGATATGGCCGCCGGCCTGATCGATGCGGACGACCTTGGCGTCGGTGAGCACGGTGACGCCGGCTTCGACGCAGTTATGCTCGACGGTTTCCCACAGCTGGCCGGGGCCGAGCTTGGGGTACCAGAATTCCTCGATGAGGGAGGTTTCGACGTTCTTGGAGTCGCGCTTCTTGGGGGCGAGCTTGGCGAAGGCGTTCTTGAGCACGCCGAGGATGCTCAGGCCCTTGACGCGCTGGGCACCCCAGTCGGCGGAGATTTCGGAGGGGTGACGGCCCCAGAGCTTTTCGGTGTAGCCTTCGAAGAACATGGAGTAGAGCTTGCGACCGAACCGGTTGATATAGAAGTTCTCCAGATTGGTTTCGGGGAGCTTGTGCACCATGGATTTGAGGTACGAGAAGCCCGCAACCATGGTGAGCTTGAAGCCCATGGCCTTGAGGGTGTTGGGGGTGAGCGAGATCGGATAGTCGAAGAAGCGGTGGTTCCAGAAGATGCGGGAGACGCGGTGGCGCTTGAGCATCACATGATCGGTCTGTTCGGGATCGGGGCCGCCGGGTTCGAGGTCGTGGTGGCGTCCGAGCTTCTTGTCGTCGTAGGAGGGGGCACCCTGCAGCGGCAGGGTCTGCTTCCACCAGTCCATGATCCGGTCGTCCTTGGAGAAGAACCGGTGTCCGCCGATGTCCATGCGGTTGCCGTGGTATTTCACGGTGCGAGAGATGCCGCCGAATTCGCGGCTGGCCTCCAGCAAGGTCACGTCATACTGTTCGGAGCCGCCGTTCTTCACGAGCTCCCACGCTGCGGTAAGGCCGGCAGGGCCGCCGCCAATGATTACTACTGCCTTCTTATCAGCCACGTCGATCTCCTATCAAAACTAAGCGTGACTACTCTATTACACTCCGCAGGGCCGAACTGTACAAATCCGATGTGCGCACAGTTTCTTTGCTCTGCGGTCGCTTTCCCTTCATACGAAATTCGGCCCCGTCCCGAAAGGGATGGAGCCGAAAATGCCGTGCCTATGCTCTACCGAGTCCACGATGCCTACGCGATGTCCTCCGGTATATCGAGATCGGTTTTCTGCACTTCCTCCACGTTGACGTCCTTGAACGTCACGATGCGCACGTTGCGGACGAATCGGCTGGGACGGTAGACGTCCCACACCCATGCGTCGGTCAGCTGAACGTCGAAGTACACGTCCTGGCCGGCGGATCTCACGTTGAAATCCACTTTGTTGGCCAGGTAGAACCGTCGTTCGGTCTCCACCACGTAGGTGAAAAGCTTGATGACGTCACGATATTCTCGATATAGAGCCAGCTCCGCGTCAGTCTCGTAATTGTCGAGATCCTCAGCGCTCATCGGCCCTCCCTCTTGCGTCCATTGCCGAGGTTGCGCCACCACGCCCGCTTGGAGCGTTCCGCGCCTTCCTCGTCACGATTTGAATACGGCCAGGAAACCTGTTCCTGACTCTTGTTTCCATCACCGGAATTCGACTCGGCGTTGTCGCCGCCTTTCCCGGCAAGCATTTCCTCCAGTTCGCCGTCAAGCTCACTGCTGCTCATCGACTTATTGTCCCCGCGCCGGTTGACTTCCAGCGCCAGCGAATGCTCTAGGGCGGCGAGGGCTTCGCGCACACCGGGATTGTCTTCGATCAGGTGCATGCCGAAGGCGTCGAGCGAACGGATCGGATCGTACTCATCAACCAGAGTGCCCATCACCACCTGATCCTGATACCGGTGGTTGGCATCGTCCCACAGCGCGTGCCGGGAGACGCCCTCCTTGGTGAAGCCGAGCGACTGGTACACGGAAAGCGACCGGGTGTTCTTCTCCGGAACGCCCACCCAGATGCGGTGCAGACCGAGACCGGCCGGTTCGGGCGCGAATCCGTAGGTCATGACTCGGGGCATGGCATCTCGCGAATAGCCGCGGCCGCGATACCGCTTACCGAGGATCACCTGAATACGCGCGGATTTCGCCCAGCTGTCGATGTCGATCAGGAAGATCATGCCGATGACCTTGGAACGGTCTTCGAGATCATCGTCGTCCGGATCGGAATCGGCGAGCACGGACCATGCGATCGTACGTCGGGATTCCGGATCGCCCACGCCGGATTCCTCGGGGCTCAGTCCTTGGGACCATGCGACGGAACGGCCCACCCAGGTGTGGACCAGCGCCTTTTCCGCCTGCGCGTCCTTGCCGGTGATGCCGGATGCGTTGTAATAGGCCTGCAGGTCGTCCATCAGCGCATAATCGTCCATCGTCGCGGGACGCAGATGCACCATCTCGCCATTGATCTCGGGAATGTTGAGACTGCTTGGAAGCGTGCGGGAGACCGGGTTCTGCGTGGTGTCCTCCTCGGCGTTGACGTTTGCTGCTGACATATTCGACTTTCTAGGCTCGCTGGTGTAGTGCTGCCGTCTTCCATGACGGATTCCCCGCATATAGGATACACGGGGAATCCCGGTCGCCACAGAGGACAAGCCGAAATTTTAAGGCACTTTTAAGGTTTTCGCCGTGAAGCGGACGGCGGAGCCGTTCGTAGGCTGAGTCCGTTACAGGAAACGCCAGAGGCGTTTCTAGGACTCAGGCGAGCCGACAGGCGAGCTTAAAATGTCAGCCGACAGGCGAGCCGTACAGCAACGGCGCACAGACGACCAGCCACTCGCCAGCCCACACCAAGGCCTCGCCGTGAAGCGGACGGCGGAGCCGTCGCCCGGGTCACCTCATCCGGCCGGCAAGCCGGCCACCTTCCCCTCAAAGGGGAAGGCAAGGAGTGAACCCGGCCATGCCGACCGGCTGAAGGCTTCCCCTTGAGGGGAAGCTGGCGGCCGCAAGGCCGACTGATGAGGTGAACGACAATCAACGAACAGTAACCGGCAATCAACAGCCGGCGCCCGAGACACCTCATCCGGCCGGCGAGGCCGGCCACCTTCCCCTCAAAGGGGAAGGCCTACGGCCGCGGCTTTTCCGCTCGCTTGTCAGCGAGCCCTCGCCTAAAAAACGCCTCCGGCATTTTCTTCACGGCTCGGCCTAAGGGGAAGGCAAGGAGTGCGGCCGCAAGGCCGACTGATGAGGTGATCGACGACCGGCCTCAGCCCTTGATCTTGCTCCTGACGATGTTGGTGACGGCCTTGGCGTCGGCCTGGCCGCGCGTCGCCTTCATCACGGCGCCGATGATCACGCCCATCGGCTTCATGTTGCCGCTCTTGAGCTTCTCGAACACGTCGGGGTTGGCGGCGAGAGCATCGTCAACGGCCTTCTCGATGGCGCCGGTGTCTTCGACCACCTGATAGCCGTGCTTCTTGACGACCTCGGCCGGGGTGCCTTCACCGGCGAGCACGCCGGCGACGGTCTGCTTGGCGAGCTTGTCGTTGAGCTTTCCGGAGGCGATGAGCTTCTCCACTTCGGCCACGTCGGCCGGGGTGATCGGCAGCTCCTCGAGGCTGACCTCCTTGGCGTTGGCGGCGCGGGAGATCTCGCCCAGCCACCACTTGCGGGCGCCGGCGGCCTTGGCTCCGGCCTTCACCGTCTCCTCGATGAGGTCGAGGGCGTCGGCGTTGATGATGTCGCGCATCTGCAGGTCGGTCAGGTTCCATTCCTTCTGCAGGCGGTTGCGGCGTTCGCGCGGCATCTCCGGCATCTGGGCCTTCATCTCCTCGATGTGCTCCTTGGTGATGTGCAGCATCACCAGATCGGGATCGGGGAAATAACGGTAGTCGTCGGCGTCGGTCTTCACTCGGCCGCCGGCGGTGGTCTGCGTGGACTCGTCCCAGTGGCGGGTCTCCTGCAGGATCTCCTTGCCTTCGTCGAGGCGGGCGGCCTGACGGCGGATCTCGTACGTGATGGTCTTCTCGATGCCGCGGAACGAGTTCACGTTCTTGGTTTCGGAACGGGTGCCGTACGGGTCGTCGGGGCTGGGGCGCAGCGAGACGTTGACGTCGGCGCGCATGTTGCCCTGCTCCATGCGGGCGTGGCTGATGTTCAGCGCGCGCACGATGTCGCGCAGGGTGCGCATGTAGGCTCCGGCGATTTCGGCGGCGCGGGCGCCCACGCCTTCGATCGGCTTGGTCACGATCTCGATCAGCGGCACGCCGGCACGGTTGTAGTCGACCAGCGAATGGTCGGCGCCTTCGATACGGCCGTCTGCACCGCCGATGTGGGTGTTCTTGCCGGCGTCATCCTCGATGTGGGCGCGTTCGATCGGCACACGGAAGATCGTGCCGTCGTCGAGCTCGACGTCGAGGTAGCCGTTGCCGTTGGTCGGCTTGTCGTACTGGGAGATCTGGTAGTCGCGCGGCATATCCGGGTAGAAGTAGTTCTTGCGGGCGAACTGACTCCACTCGTTGATCTCGCAGTGCAGGGCGAGACCCAGCTTGATCGCGTAGTCCACGGCAGCCTTGTTGACCACCGGCAGGCTGCCCGGCAGGCCGAGGCTCACGGGGGTGAGCTGGGTGTTCGGCTCGCCGCCGAACTCGACATGCGCGGGGCAGAACAGCTTGGTGTTCGTGCTGAGCTCAACGTGGGTTTCGAGGCCGATGACGGGGTCGTACTTCTTGACGGCATCGGCGAATTTCATGAGTTTATCTGCCATTGTCTGCTCCTAATCCGTGTGCTTCCGTATGCGATGCCGTTCAGGCCTCGTCGAGCCACGGGGTCTTGAGGTCGTTCCACACCGGGCCGCCCCACTTGCCTTCCAGAGCGGCTTCGAGGGCCGCGGCGGGCTTGTACATCTTCTCGTCCTGCATCTGCGGGGCGAAGAACTGGAAGCCGACAGGCAGGCCGTCCTCGGAAAGCCCGGCGGGGATGCTCATGGCCGGCACACCGCCCATGTTGGCGGGGATGGTGGCCACGTCGCCGAGGTACATGGTCAGCGGGTCGGCGGTCTTCTCGCCGAACTTGAACGCGGTGGTCGGGGCCGTCGGGGAGACGAGCACGTCCACCTGCTCGAAGGCCTTCCTGAAGTCCTCGATGATCAGCGTGCGCACCTTCTGGGCGCTGCCGTACCAGGCGTCGTAGTAGCCGGCGGAAAGCGCGTAGGTGCCGAGGATGATGCGGCGCTTGACCTCGTCGCCGAAGCCGGCCTCACGGGTGTAGGCCATCATGTTGGCGGCGGTCTGCGGCACGTCGGCCGGCGGCATCACGCGCAGGCCGTAGCGCATGCCGTCGTAGCGGGCCAGGTTGGAGCTGACCTCGGACGGCATGATGATGTAGTACGCGCCGAGCGCGGCCGGGAAGTGCGGGCAGGAGATTTCCACGACCTCGGCGCCCATGTCCTTGAGCGTGGCCACGGCCTCGTTGAAGCGGGCCTCGACGTCGGGCTGGAATCCTTCGCCGCCAAGCTCCTTGATCAGACCAACCTTCACGCCCTTGAGATCCATCTTCAGGCCTTCGCGGGCGGCGGCCACCACCGGCGGCACCTCGCGCGGAATGGAGGTGGAGTCGCGGCGGTCGTGGCCGCCGATCACCTCGTGCAGCAGCGCGGCGTCGAGCACGGTGCGGGAGACCGGGCCGATCTGGTCGAGCGAGGAGGCCATGGCGATGGCGCCGAAACGGCTCACGCCGCCGTAGGTGGGCTTCACGCCGACGGTGCCGGTGAAGGCGCCGGGCTGACGGATGGAGCCGCCGGTGTCGGTGCCAAGGGCGATCGGGGCTTCGAACGCGCCGACCGCGGAGGCCGAACCGCCGCCGGAGCCGCCGGGCACATGCTCGGTGTTCCACGGGTTCTTGGTGGTCTTGAACGCGGAGTGCTCGGTGGAGGAGCCCTGCGCGAATTCGTCGAGGTTGGTCTTGCCGAGGATCGGCATGCCGGCGGCCTTGATCTTCTCGATCACGGTGGCGTCGTACGGCGGCACCCAGCCTTCGAGGATCTTCGAGGCGGCGGTGGTTTCGATGCCCTTGGTGACGATCATGTCCTTGATGGCGATCGGCACGCCGGCCAGTTCGGGCAGGCCTTCGGTCTCGCCCTTGGCGTTCCTGGCGTCGAAGGCGTCGGCTTCGGCGAGCGCGGAGTCGGCGGCCACCTTGAGGAAGGCGTCGATGGTCGGCTCGGCCTTTTCGATGACGGCCAGATGCGCTTCGGTCAGTTCGCGGCTGGAGACTTCCTTGCTGCGGATCTTCGCGGCCATGTCGGCGGCGGAGAGCTTCACCAGTTCGTTTGCGTCAGTCATGATGGTGCGAATCCCCCTTTTATTCCTGGATGCGCGGAGCGACGAACATGCCGGCTTCGGTCTTCGGGCCGCCGGCGAGCGCCTCGGCCTGGGTGAGCGGCGTTTCGGCCACGTCCGGGCGCAGGTAGGCTTCCAGCGGGACCGGGTTCGCAGTGGGCTCGACGTCGTCGCCGGCGACCTTCTGCACTTCGTTGATGGAATCTGCGATGACGTTCAGTTCGCCCTGCAGTCGGGTGATCTCTTCGTCGGTCAGGGCGATTCGGGCCAAATCGCCCAAATGCTCGATCTGTTCACGTGTGAATGTAGGCATAGTGCCCACTATAAAGCGCAAGTGTGACGAGGGCCGGAAACGATTACCGAAGCGATTACGGAAGCGATTATTTGGTCAAACCGTTCACGAAGACCGTGAAATCGGCCTGCTGATGAATGGTTTGACCAAATACCGGTTTTGAACCGGTTGCTTATGAGCGATTCGACCAATCAGCGGATGTCGGTGCGGCGGAAGACGAGCGTGCCGATGACGTCGGCCGCCAGCCACCAGACGATGAGGATGAGCAGGCTCTGCCACCAGTTCGGCGTCCAGCCCACGGCCGGCGCGACGAGATCGGATGTGTCGACGCCGCCTTGGAGGAAGTTCGACAGTGCGGCCGATGGCAGCAGGTCGGACAGCACGCTCAGCCACTGGTGTTCCGTGGAGATGACGATGAGGCCGAGTGCGGTGGGCGCGATGGTGATCAGGCCGATCAGCGTAAGAACGCCGCCTACGGTGGAGCGGATGATCGCGCCGATGCCGAGCGCCATGCGGGTGATGAGCATCAGTGCGAGCGGGCCGCCGAGCATGATGATCCAGGGCAGATGCCGCTGCCCGTCCGCAAGCGGGGTGATCCGCCAGTGCCATTGCCCGGCCATGATCGTCACGACCACCCATGAGATCAGCAGGCCGAGCACCGAGACCGCGAAGACGAAGGCTCCCGCGGTCCAGGATTTCGCGGCGAGCAGCCGGACGCGATCGGGATTGGCGGTGAGGGTGGATTGAATCGATTTGGTCGCGTATTCCGAGGTGATCGTCATGACGCCGAACAGGCCGACGATCAGTGAGACCGTGCCGACGAAACCGCCGATGCACGCCCAGAGATCGGCGGCGGGAACCACCGGTACGGGATCTGGATCGGGGTTCTGAGACGAGTTCTGGATGGAGGCCATCAGGTTTCGGGCCCATGCGGCGATAGCCGCGCCGGCCGGGATGAGAGCCATCGTCAGTCCCAGCAGCCAGTAGGTCGATCGCAGTCCGAGCAGTTTCACGGCTTCGGAGAGCACCGTGCCCCATAGGCTCACCCGACCGTTGGGCACCGATGGCAGCAGGGAATCGCATTGCCGGCGACGGCGAGGCGGATTGGTCGGCGATGATCGACCGACCGGAATCGTCTGCATCCGATCAATATGGGTATTCGGCTCGTTCCGGCCGGCCGAATCGTCCCGGCCATGCGAATTGTTCCGGCCATACGGCTCGTTCCGGCCACGCGGATCGTTCGCGTGATCGACGTCGTTTCGACGCGAACGTATTGCCGGCCGATCGGATGATCCGCCTGCGAAACCGCCGGGCGCCGCATGCCGCCGCCGGCGTTTCGGCCCGTTGCCACGATTCGTCTCGCTCATCTGGCCTTTCCTCTCCCCCGTCCTGCGGCGGCCGCACCGCCGGCGGCATTCGCGGAACCGGTGTCCTCGGCGGAACCTGCCACGCCTGCGGAGTCAATGACGTCCGCGGCACCTGATCCGCTCGGCTTCTGCGTGCGGTATTCGCCGGCACCGCGGGTCAGTTCCATGTAGGCGTCCTCCAGCGATCCGCGTTCCTGCACCAGTTCGTAAACCACCAGCTGATGACGGGCGATGATCCCGGCGATCGCCTCCACGGGCGCGCCGGTGATCCATACCGCCCGACTGCGTTCCGGATCACCCTCCTTGCGTTCGACGTCGGCGACGGTGATGCCGGCCGCCGCGGAGAACGCCTGCCGCAGCCGATCGGGATCGGGGGTGACCACACGCACACCGTGACGGGAATGCTCGCCGACGAACCGTTCCACCGTGGTCTGGGCGAGGATTCTCCCCCTGCCGATGATCACCAGATCGTCGGCGGTGAGCGCCACCTCGCTCATCAGATGCGAGCTGAGCAGCACCGTGCGCCCCTGCGACGCATAGTAGCGGCACAGATCGCGCACCCATTTCACGCCTTCCGGGTCCAGTCCGTTGATCGGCTCGTCAAGCACCAGATTATGAGGATCGCCCAGTAGGGCCGCCGCGATGGAAAGACGCTGGCTCATGCCGAGCGAGAACGTGCCGGCCCGGCGCTTGGACACCTTGCCGATGCCGGTGATGGCCAGCACCTCGTCCACGCGGGATTTCGGGATGCCGTTGGTCAGTGCCAGCGCGCGCAGATAGGTTTCGGCCTTCATGCCCTTGTGCGCGGAACGGGCGTCAAGCACGGCCCCCACCGAGCGCATGGGGGAACTGACTCGGGAGAATGGTCGGCCGTCGATGAGCGTGCGGCCGGAATCGGGGTGGATGAGATTCAGCAGAATTTTTATGGTGGTTGATTTGCCGGCGCCGTTGGGGCCGAGGAACCCGGTGACGCGACCGTTGCGCGCCGCGAAGGAGACGCCGTCAAGCACCCTTCTTCCCGTGAAGGTTTTGACGAGCTTCTCTACTTCGATCATGTTTCGACCGTAGCAGATGAACGGGAGGAAGCCCAGTCGTTCCCGCGTATGATTTTCGGGGGCGAGGGGCGAGGGTTGCGGGATGTGCGGCGTGCGCTGACTCTGTTCGGCTCTATGCGGCTCTATGCGGCTCTATGCGGCTCTATGCGGCTCTATGCGGCTCTATGCGGCTCTATGCGGCGTGCTGGGCGATCCAGGCGTGCATCGACACCGCGGCCGCCGCGCCGGCGTTGATCGAACGCACCGAACCGAACTGGGAGATGAACACCACGTCGTCGGCCAGTTCCAGCGCCTTCTCGCTCAGCCCCGGGCCTTCCGCGCCGAACAGCATCAGGCAGCGTTTCGGGAACCGGTAGGTTTCGATCGGCACCGCGCCGGGAACGATGTCCATGGCGATGATGCGGGCGGAGCGAGCCTCGTCGATGTTCTCCTGCAATTCGGCATACCGGGATTCCAGCAGCAGACGACGATGGGCAAGCAGACCGCGGGCGGTCTCCTCCGCCGAAAGGAACCGGTGCAGCTCCTGCATGATGTGCATCTGCTCGGCCTGCATGCGGGAAATGCAGGCGGCCAGTTCGCCGCGCCAATCGTGGATCAGCTCCTCGATGGTGGGATGATGCTCGATGCGCTGATACAGTTCGGTCATCAGCGCGCCCTTACGGTTCCACTTGTGAGGCCCGACGATATGCACCTTCGCGGCGGCGAAGGCGTTGGCCGTGCGCACCATCGAACCGATGTTGAAATCGTGGGTCCAGTTTTCGATCGCCACTTCGAATGAGTGGCGGCCCGCCCGATCAAGATCGTCCTTGATGGCGGAGACCTTCCAGTAGCGATAGTTATCGAGGACGTTGCGACGATCACCCTCGTCGAGCAGAACGGTATCGAACCGGGGATCGTAGTTGGCGGGATCCCCCATATCGTCGGGTCGCGGCGTATTCGGATGCGTTTGGCTCCATGGGCCTACGCCCACTTCACGGAATACGGGCTCATCGGACTGCATCGCAGCCATGGTAATCGGATTAGGCTCCCTCACCAAACGACCTCCTTGTGCGTATGCCGATACCGCTGACAACGCATGTCATCGTAGACGATGGGCTTGGTGATGGGGTTAAGGAAACACAAAACATCACAACTTGTTTCCTATTTGTTATGCGGAATTTCCCCCGCTCCCGCAGGCGGGAGCTGTCGGCAAAGCCGACTGAGGGTGGACGAACAGCGCCTCGCCCGGCCCCTGCACTGCGCGACCGACGAGGGAGGGGTGGACGAACAGCGCCTCGCCCGACCCCTGCACTGCGCGACCGACGAGGGAGGGGTGGACGAACAGCGCCTCGCCCGACCTCCCCCAGTCAGCTGCCGCTGACAGCCCCCTCCAGAGGGGGCCTGATCACAAGCCTCGCCAGGCGACGCCTTCGCCGCGCCAGCCGGCGCGCTGGACGGCCACGTACTCGCCGCCGCTGGTGGTGTAGACGTGCTCACCGGAATTACGGTTGTACAGGCGGTAGACGTTCGTGCCGGCATCAGGCATCACGTACCATGCGACGCCTTCATCCTTCCAGCCGAGCCGCACCAGCATGTTGTGCTCCTTGGAGTTCATCGTCCAGTTGTGCGTGCCGTTGCGGCGATTGTATTCGCGGTACACCGGCCAGGACCCGGCGGGATGATTCGCCGCCACGCGGAACGACGTTCCCTCGTCACGCCAGCCGAGCCGTACCAGCATGTTCTTCTCGGCCGCGCTGGTGGTGTAGTGGTGCAGACCGGAATTGCGGTTGTACACGCGGTACACGTTCGACACGGACATCACCTTCACCGGGAACACATACGCCTTGCCATTGCCGTTCGTCTTCATATACAGATCGGTCGAGCCATTGGCATTGGCCACGATGTTGCCGGCCGCGTTCGTCGAGATCACGGAGGAATCGGCGGACGACCAGCTGCCGCGCAGCACATACCGTCCGCTGCCGTACCTGAGCTTCACCTGACCGTTGATCTTCGCGCCCTTCGCCACGGAACCGGGAATGTTGGAGGTCGTGCCCTGATTGATCAACGCATCGCTGACGGCCACCGGGAAAGCATACGTGCCCTTGAGATTCGTCGGCTTGGTGTCTTCGCCTCCCAGGGAGCCGCCCGCCTCACCGGCGTAGACGCTGCCGTAGAAGCTGCTGCTGCCGCCGGCAAAGCCGTAGGCTTCGTAGGCGGGCTGGATCAGGACCTCATAGTGACCGGTCTGGCCGTGCGACTGGCCGTTGAGCATCTTGATGTAATCGCCTTTTTCGGAGGCCCACAGGTCGATCGCGCCGGCGACGCTCGAAGAGCCCCATGCCAGAATCTCACCGTACGCACCGTTGCCGTTCACCGTGGCGGAGAAGCAGCTCTCCCCGTTGAGGCGTACATGGCCGTAGCTGTAATCGTATGCTTCGATCGCCCGCTGAATGGCCACACGCTCCAAGGTGTTCGACCATTTCGGGGAAAGGTACTCCTCCTGTGAGATACCGGATTTGGCGAGATAGTCCGCAATGGTGAGACCGTCGATCCTGATGCGCTTGTCGTTCAGGGCGTCGCGACGCCACCTCACCACGCGGGCGATGGCCTGCTGATACACCTTCGGCTGATCGACGGTGTCGGTGGCGTAGACCACGGTGCCGCCGCCGAGCGCGACTCCGGTCACCGAGGAGTCGCCGGCCGCCGCGGAGGCGCCTCCCGACCGGGCGCCGGCCTTCGCCTTGGTCTTGTCCTGTGTGGCGGGCTTCGAGTCGACTTTGGCGCCGGATGCCGGGACCGTCCGGGAAGTGGTTCCATCGGATGCCGTGGCGGCAGCGGAGATTCCGGCCGCACCGGCAGCGGCGGCACCATCATCCGCAAAGGCCGCTGTCATGCCCAACGTACCCGCCAAGCTTACGGAAACAATGACGGCGAGGGCTTTGCCCCAGACCGTCGAACCTGCTGCATTCCTCATTGCTCCTCTTTTCCTATGCGTCCCGTATACGATTATTACCGTATACCGCCCTGTATATATACGGGGGTGTACGCTCGGATTGTTCGACGGGCGTACGACGGCGATCGCCGCGGCATGGGGATCAGCGCAGTTCGGATTCCCGGAACGCTTCGATGAACGGCAGGTCGACGCTTTCGTCGGTTACCGGATTGGTGACGCGAACCGTGGGATGGATCATGTCCACGCCACCGATCAGTGCGGCCACGGCGAGGATTTCGGCTCCTTCGTTCCGCACGATGCCGAAGTCGAGACTGAGCTCGTTGCCGTTGCGTAGCGTAACCAGCGAACTGGTCTGCACGTAGGATTTTTCGGAAAGCCAGGAGTCGAGCAGAATCACACGCTTGCCTTTGATGGATGGTCCTTTGACGGACGGGTAGACGAAGTCCATCACGAACGCATCGAGATCCTGACCGCGGGAGGCGGCCGCATGCACCATCGCGCACGCCATGGGCACGGCGGCGGCGGTCAGCGCCCCCACGGCGTCGAAGGCGTCGAGATCGTATCCCTGTTCGTCAAGCGTGTCCAGCAGCGTGTGGCCTATCCAACCGGCTCCCTGATGATCGTAAGAGACTTCGGCGAGTTCGCTGAACGGACGATCGGCGATCGACTGTTTCAGCATGGCGCGAAGCTGCTCTTTGGGGTCGAAGAACCCGCCGTTGGGAGCGAAACCGTCGTCGGTGGCGGTCTGCGATGCGGGTCGGGGGCGTGCGGCACCGGCATCGGTACGGAGGTCTGCCGGTCCAGTGGCACGGAATCCTGTGGACTTGGGTGTTGCGCTTTCGTTCGTCATAGTCTCAACCCTACCTGCGCATAGGGTCAAGGCGAGTACAGGAATGCCGGTGGCGCACCGCTGCATTGCGCCCACCGGCGTTTCCGTTGATTGCTATCGATCAGAAGCGATCAGTATGAGAACGATATGAAAATCAGTCAATGCGATCAGCGTCGAGAGGTGTTTCGATCGCTGCCGCTTCCCTATGGTCTCGGGCCTCGTGGTCTCGGTCGGTCAGGCTCCTTCAGTGCGCCCGTTCGACCGTTTCAAGATTGACGATCAATGCCTTATCGCATCAATCATTTCAATCGCATCGGCAATATCCGCGTCAGCGGTATTCCCATCAGTGTTGTTCGCCTTCCTTATTCTGCGATTCCTCCCAGGCACGCCAACGAGCGAAGGCACGCTCGACGCGCTTGTAGCCGATCAGCTTGGGATCAAGGCCGGCCCATCGGAACAGTTCGGACGGAGATTCGCCCTGATGATAGACGCGCAGGCAATAGTCGCGGAAACCGTCGGTGTAATAGATCCTGTCTTTCGACACCTTGGCCACTGCAGGGAGCTGATCGAGATATTCACGCTCCTCTTCAGTGAACTTGCCATCCTTCATTGCGGACCTTTCATGCGTTAGTAAGGTGGGAATGATGAGCTGAGAGCAAGGCCGTCAAGACGACCGATCGCGCGAAAACCACGCATCAGACGCCTTTCATAACGGGGGGTATGTCATACCCACCCGATACCGTGAGACCACATGCGGTAGCAACGTCTCTTAAGCTTTCATTTTTTGCCTGTTGCGAATTGTAACATTTTTAAATAAGAACGTAGTGCAAGTGATGGCAATACGCTTCCCACACACCCCTTTCACTGCTTCCAGAAGCAGAATGGGGGGGGGTGATGACTTTTACAGTTCTTGCGCCATATATGGGATTATGTCGTTGCAAGTGGGGATGTTAGGGGCCTTGGATCTTCGTTCACCCAACGCTGATACCCCACGACACGGTATCTTAGCGATCTTTCGCATCCTCATCGGAGGAAAGCTCGGGAGCCGTGAGCTCACGCACGTTCACCACCCCGGAATCCAGTTGATCAACGGGGGGTATATCCGTGGATTGGTCGAGTTCGCGGAGTTTTCGTGCCGTGGGAAGAACACGGGATTCCAATGAGCCGGCGAATTTGTTGTATGCAGCCACCGTACGGGTGATCGCACGACCGAGCGCACTGGCATGCTCCCCCACTTTGGCCATGCGATCATACAGTTCTCTGCTCAGAGCGAACAGCTGTTTGGCATCGTCGGTCAGGGTCTGCTGCTGCCACGCGTAGGCCACGGATTTCAATACCGCCCACAGCGTGACCGGCGAGGTGAGTGCGACCTTACGCGCGAAGGAATCGTCCAGCAGAGCGGGGTCGCTTTCCAGCGCGGCCTGCAGCAGGGCCTCGTTGGGAATGAAGGCGATCACGAAATCGGGGGCCGTTTCGAACGACTGCCAGTAGGCCCGGTCGGAAAGCGCCCGAACGTGTTCGCGCAGCGCCTTGGCGTGCGCCTTGAGCAGCTGCTGCTTGCGTGCGTATTCCTCTTCGGGGGCGGTGTCGGGAATCTCACAGGCCCGCTGATAGTCGGCGTACGGCGCCTTGGCGTCGATCGGAATGGTCTTGCCGCCCGGCAGGTAGACGATCATGTCCGGGCGCTGGACGTTCCCCTCGGCGTCGGTCACCACCACCTGCACATCGAAGTCCACATGCTCCAGCAGTCCGGCCGATTCCACGATGTTGCGCAGCTGGGCTTCGCCCCAAGCACCTCGCACCTTGTTGTTGCGCAGCGCCGCCGCCAGCGAGCTCGTCTCCCTGCCGAGCCGAACCTGCTGGTCGCCCAGCCCTTTGAGCTGCGCCCCGAGCGCGCCCATCTCCTGCTTGCGCCCCTCTTCGATCTCGGCGACCTTGCGCTGCAGCGCGTCGAGGTTCTTCTGCACGGGCGCGAGCGCGCTGAGCACCTTGCTCTGCTCCTCCAGCGTCTTCTTCTGTTCATCCTGTTTCCGCCGCTCACGGGCCACCGTCTGCTCACGCTCATGCTGGATGCGCAGTTGCTCGGCCTGCTGGGATTGCGCGAGCTGCGACTTCACGTAGGCGAGCTGGTCGGCCAGCCCCTCGGCCTGCGCCCGATACTCGGCGGACCGCTGATTCGCCTCACCCAGCCGAGCATTGGTCTGAGCGAGCAGCGCCCGCGCCTCCTCGGCCTCGTGGTTGCGCATGTCACGCGCACCTTCGTTCGCCCGTGCTCGCCCCAGCACCATGCCGACGGCAAGGCCCAGCGCCAGGCCTACGATCAGCGCCACGATCACAGCAATACTCTCGAACATACGTTCGATTCAATCATATACGCAGGACGTGGCCCAGCGACAGGAATCCGATCAGGACGACGGTTTCTGCATCATTCATCTGCTTTCTGCATCATATGCGAATATGATGATGCAGAAAGACTGTATTCAATGCAGCACATGATGCAGAAAAACCGTATCCCGATGCTCGTACTATGCATGTTCGCGTTCAATTTCACCTGCATCCATCCGTTCAACGACGGCGAAATCATCAAGATCGGGGCAGCCACCTCATCCGTCCGACTGCGTCGGCCACCTTCCCCTCAAGGGGAAGGCAGGAGCGGACGGCCTACGGCCGCGTCATAAAGCTCGCCTGGCTTCGCTTCCCCAAGGGCTGAGTCCATTAAGGAAACGCCAGAGGCGTTTCTAGGACTCAGGCTCGCCGACAGGCGAGCTCATAAGATGCGGCCGCAGGCCGTCCACTCTTGCGGTTGAAGCCGTCAGCCGGCAGACTGACTGATGAGAGGCAAAAACGGAAACGTGGCGGCCGGAAAACCGACCGCCACGTTACTCGGATGCAGTACTGGCTTAGACGCGGACTACCGCAGACGCAGACGGTTCGCGGCGTTGGTCAGCGCGGTCAGGGCCTGATTCACCTGAATCTGCGTGGCGTTGCCATCATCCAGCACGGCCTGGGCCTTGGTCCGGGCGGCGGCGAATCCGCGCCAGGAGCCGACCGTGTACTTGGGCTTCGACGCCGCGTCGGGCGTGGCGTCCACCTTGGCCTGCAGCGCCGTCTTGTCGACGGTGGTGCTCGGCGGCGGCGTGACCGGGTCGCTCACGGTGATGTCCAACTTGCCGGAAACCGTCGGGACGGCCTTCGACGTGGCGGTGATCGTCGCCGTGCCTGCCTTCTTGGCGGTCACTAAGCCGTTCTGATCGACGGTCGCCACGTCCTCGTTGGAGGATTGCCACGTCACGGTGGTGTCGGCCGCGTCAGCCGGCTCCACCGTGGCGGTCAGCTGCGAGGTCTTGCCGGTTTCGATCTTGGCGTCGCCGGTCACCGTCACGGCGTTCACCGGTGCGGCGGCCGGCTTGACGACGAGCGTGTATTCGGCGGTGTCGTCGGGCTTGTTCCGGTTGGCGGCCTTGAGCGTGAACTTGAAGGTTCCGGCTTCGGTCGGACGTCCCTTGATGTGGATGTACATCCTGTCGTCGGTGCCGTTCGGAGTGCCGTTGGCGGCGCGGTCGGTGGGGTCGAGCGTCACGCCGGCCGGCAGTTTGCCGTCGGCGAGCGTCACGGTGATGGGGTTGCCCTGATTGGACTGGCCGGCCACGCGGATGGTCTGGTCGTAGTCGCTGTACTGGGTCGCTTCGCCCACGGTGCGCACGGTGAAGTACGGGGCGGGGTTTTCGGCGTCGCGGCTCATGCCGTTGAACATGGCCACGGACCGGTTCATGTGGGTCTCGTAGTCGGCGGCATTGAGTCCGTTCCATTCGGTGGCGTAGTTGTTGCCGTAGGGCCACATGTGCACGCCGCCGCAGCTGAGCGTCTCGCCGGTGCCGAAGCTTTTGAGCGCGGCGGTGCCGTTGGGGCCCTTCCAGACGCCGCCGACGCAGTAGTTGCCGTAGTTGTAGTATCCGGAGCCGAACAGGTGGCCGATCTCATGCAGCGCAGTGCCTTCGACCATGAATCCTCGGCCTGCGCCCCAGCCGATGCGTCCCGTGGTGCCCGGACCCCAGCCGGCGTATCCGTGCCCGCCCATGGCATAGTCGGGGTTGGTCTGTGCGGTGGGGATGCCGGGGTTGTAGTACGCGGTGAAGTAGTGTGGGTCGGCGGCCTGATCGGGGTGCTCGTTGCTCCATGTGTTCCAGCGATCCACGGCCGCGTCGGCGGCGTTCACGATACGCCAGTAGGCGTCGGCCTGATCGTTGGTAGGCGTCTTGTTGTATTCGAGGCCGTAGGCGAGATACACCTTGGGCAGGTCGTACTGGTCGGCGACCGTCAGCCATGAAACGCGTCCGAGTCCGCCGACCGCGTATTCCACGGTGGCGTCCCTGTCGAGTGTGAAGTCGAGTTTTGCGGCGGTGGCGTTCGCGTTGGCGCCCACGTTGGTGGAGTTCGTCGCCAGCTGGGTGCCGTCGACGGAGACGGTCTGCGTGACTGCGCCGGTGTTGCCCCACCAGCCTTTGAATCCGGCGTTGAGCGAGTATTTGCCGGCCTTCAGCGGCAGACGGTAGACGACGGGACCGTACAGGCCGGTGTCGTATTTGTCGTCGGCGTTGGTGCCGCCTTTCACCTTCACCGCGTCGGAGGCCACGTAGCCCCAGGTGTTCGCGTCGGCGGAGACCTGGTCGGTTTTGTCGTTGAGCAGATCGGGGTTCGCGACTTTGACCGTCTTGAATTCGTCGGTTTCCGCGCCGTTGGTTCCGGAGTCGATGAAGTATCGCACGTTGGCCGGCAGCACTTCGACCGGGATGGAGACGACGGTCTTGGCGCCGGTGTCGTCGGTCGTGTATCCGCTGGCGGTTACGGTGGAGAACGGCGTCTTGTACTGGTTGCGACTCCATGCGATGGCGCTCCATGTCACCTTTTTGCCGCCGAGTTCGCAGGGCAGCTGGGGTGAGGTGTGGTAGGCGGTGGTGACCATCGTGGGGTCGGTGTCGAATGTCTTGCAGACTGCCGGATTGTTCGGGGCCTGTCCGGCGTAGGCGGCTTCGGCACCCGCGGTCATGGCGACGGCGCCGACGGTGGAAAGCATGAACACCGAGACGAGTGAGGCGATGCCACGTTTGGCCAGCAACCGGCTATGCCAACGTCCGTCAGCAGCGGCTGAGCGTTTCATCATGGCAGTTCCTTTCGAATATGCAATAGGGAATTTGGCTTTGCAGGGTTTGTTTGGAGATGGTGACGTTGTGATAAAAGCGGGCATGAAAAAGGCGGGTTCACCACATTTGAGACGGTGAACCCGCCTGGATTTCAGTACCGTATCGGGACACGCGGCGTTGCCGTCATCCCTGTCCGTCCGATTCCAACCCCGCCTTTCCGATGAGGGAAAGGCGGGAAGACGGCTGGATCCATCGTGTTCAGGCGATCACGCGTGAAGCGCGCGACGGGTGCGACGGGACTGCATGTACACCGCAGTGCCGGCGCCGGCCAGCAGCAGGGCAATCACACCGAACAGGGCGATGCCCGCGGCACCGGTCTTCGGCAGCTCGGTGATGCTGCGCACGTTCTTCACGGCGTAGTCGGGAACTTCGGCGGTGCCGTCACCCGAAGAGGGAGCGAGCCCCCACACGTCGATGCCCTTGAAGGCGACGGCCTTGCCGCCCTTGATGGTGACGTTGAACTTCACGTAGACGGCGTCGCCAAGGTAGCCCTGCGGGGCCTTGGTCTCGGTGACGGTGTACACGCCGTCGGCCAGACCAGAGAACGTCACGATGCCGTTCTTTCCGGTAACCACGCGGGAATCGGACTCATTGATACCGTCGCCGGTCCACGGATCCTCGACGTGGTTGAGCTCCTCGTCGGAGACAGAACCGTCCGGCTTATTAGGAACCACATTGCCATCCTGGTCGAAGCTCGTCTTGTCGTACTTCTTCACCAGATCGGCGTTCGTGCGGTCGGGCTCGGCCGGGGTCACGGCCTTGTTATCGGTGGTGTCGTCGTCCGCCTCGATGGCGAACGTGGCGCCGTTGATGCTGGCGTCGGCGTTGCCCTGCGCGTCGGTCTTGGTGAACTGGAAGCCGCCGAGCGTCAGCTTGGTGCCGTGCTGGGCGACGGCGTTGTTGTCGTTCACCTCGACGGTGTTGGGGACGTCGCCCTGCACGCCGGTGATCTTGGCGGCGTAGGTGACGACCACGGTCTTGCCCCACAGCGGGGTCTTGTTGTAGTCAGTGGACTGGATGAGCTTGCTGAAGTTCAGCTTGAAGTTGGCGGCCTTGTTCTCCGCCCCGACGATCTCCTTGCCGTTGTTGGCGGCGGAGGTGGTGAGGTCGAAGTCGGTGCCTTCGGTGAGGGTCTTGACGACCTTGTCGCCGTCGTACACCTTCACGTCGTACTTGCCTGCGTCGGCCGCGCCGCCTTCCGCGTTGGCGTCGGCAAAGCCATCGAGGTTCACGGTCTGGCCCTTGCCCGGGTAATCGGTGAGGTCGAAGACGTACTTGCTGGCGTCATAGCCGGTGGTGAGCGGCAGCGTGGTCTTCAGCGTGTAGCGCACGGTCTGGCCGGTGAAGACGGTCTTGTCGGCGTCGTCCACGGTCTTGTTGACCGGGGTCACGTGGTTCTTGAACGCCACCGTGGTGTCGGCGAGCGGGTACAGGTAGTTGACGCCGCCGTCGGCGGTCAGGTCACCGGAGGCGAGGATGATCGGTGCGGAGTTCACGACGACCTTGCCGGACGTGGCGGCGTCGTTCTCGGTGCCGTCCTGGATGTGGTTCGGCGTGGTGTTCGCGGCGTCGGCCTTGGTCACGTCGAGGAACAGGTAGATGCCGGCCGGCAGGGATGCGCTGGCGGACTTGCCGTCCTGGGCGATGGTCAAATTGTTCTTGGCGACGCTCAGCTCGGTGGGCGTTCCCAGCTTGGTAAGGTTGTCGGCGGTGTTCAGCGCGTCGGCGAACTTACGGGTGGTGCTGTCGGTGGCGGGGTTGGAGCCGTCGGTCTTCGTCCACGGCTTGGTGGCGGACTGGTCGAGGTAGCCGTACTGCAGGGCCCAGGCCAGCAGGTCGGTGGTATCGGTCGGGACGGCGCCCTTGTGGGGGTCGTCGGCGTTGGCCGTGACGCCGGTCAGCGCGGTGGTCAGTCCGGCCTTCACGCCTTCCTTGGCGTCGTCGGCGGTCTGCACGCCGAACACGGCGCCCTTCGGGTCGTCGGTAGTACCAGCACCGCTGTCGACATACTGGTAGTAGTCGGCCAGCTTGTACGCCTTGATCACACGGTTGTTGTTCGTGCCCCACTGGTCGGCGTCGTCGGCGGTGAACTTGAACGTGGCGTTCGCGGTCACCTTGCCCTGGTCATCGACCTGATCGGCGGCCAGCGGCGTGAACGGCAGGGCACGCCCCGCATCGGCCGCATTCGCGGTGGTGGCGCCTAGGGCGAGGCCGCTGAGCAACGTTGCGGCTGCGGCGATGCCGGCGAACAGTTTTCTCATTCTCATGAGAATCCTTCTTTCCTTGTTTCCTTGACTGGTTTTTGCTACGCGGAAGCCGGGCAGGTTTTCGGCCCGGCCCCGCGATCCGCAAGTGTTGTGTGATGTTCAGTTATGTGGTGAGGGATTTGCTTGGCCGTCCAACAATTGGGGCGCAGTTCACATTGCCTGTCACCTCATCAGTCAGCTCACGCTGACAGCTTCCCCTCAAGGGGAAGCCGAGGCACCGTCAGCTCTTACCTTCTCCTTTCCCTTAGCCGTCCGACCGCCGTTCAGGGGAAGCCAAGACACCGTCAGCTCTTGCCTTCTCCTTTGAGGAGAAGGTGGCCGGCGAAGCCGGTCGGATGAGGTGACAGAAGACAAAGCTGAACTGCACCCCGATTGTTGGACTGGAGTAATTCAGATTCGATGATCGGAGGTGCGGTTTCTCATGTGCGGGGATCGCAGACGCCATTACGGCGACGAGTTCAGGAAGACGGCCTTGGCCCTGATCCGTCAGGGCATCGGGGCGAGGGCCCTGGCCGGACGGGTTTGCATGCCGCGGTCGACCGCGGAAAAATGGGTGTTGTTGTACCGGATCGGCGGGGAGGCGGCGCTCATGGGAGAACGCGGCAACAGGAAATACGACTACGGGACGAAGCTCGCGGCGGCGCGCGACCGCGTGGAGCACGGCCTGACCAAGGCCGAGGTCATGGCCCGGTACGGGATCGCGAGCATCACGACGCTCGAGAACTGGTGCCGCGAGTACCGTGCGGGAGGCCCGGACGCGCTGCGGCCGAAGCCGAAGGGCCGGCCCAGGGGCGCCAAGCCCAAACCGAAACCGGCTCCCACGAGGGAGCAGCTCCTCGAGGAGGAGAACGCGTACCTGAGGGCGAGGGTCGCGTACCTGGAAAAAGCCCGCGCCCTGCTGGC
>NZ_NMWU01000031.1 GCF_002860355.1 Bifidobacterium margollesii | reverse complement strand
GTCCCCGTCGAAACGGTGCATCGACACGCAGGCCGAACGCAAGAGCCGCAAGCTGTTCGCCCGGTTCATCCCCGACAAGAGCGCGCTGGCGACCGCGCGCGCCGAATACGACATCTACAGCCGGATCCCCGCGCCCGCGCGCATCGACCGCACGTGGGACAACGGCACGGAGTCCTCCTGCCACCTGCTCGTGGACGAGGCGCTGGGCATGCTCACCTACTATGCGGACCCGTACTCCTCGTGGCAGCGGGGCACGAACGAGAACCGCAACGGCAGGATCCGGCGCTACCTGCCCAAGGGGACCAGCTTCGACGACCTGTCGGATGCGGACCTGCAGGCCATCGTCGACGAGATCAACGACACCCCGTTGAAGGTCCTGGGCTGGGAAACGCCCAACGAGGTTTGGTACCGCGAGCTCGGCAAGGTAATGTCAAAGACAAGCCACCCAGAGACGAGTGTTGCACTTACAAATTGAATCCGGGGCCGGCATGACCGTGGATATGGCCTGGCCCGAATTTCTCGTCGCTGTGGAATATGACGGCGATCACCATCGCACCAGCAAGAAGCAATGGCGACGTGATCAGGAGAAACGAGAACGCTTGCGCTTGAATGGATGGATCATATTCGTTGTCACGGCCGATGTCCTGAACAGCAAAGAGGCCAAAGCACGATTTGCCTTCGAAGTCGCATGGCGGCTGGTTTCCCAAGGAGCCGACTTCACCTTCCATATTCGCCCCAAGCCGCTGGACCGACTGTGTCCCCTGCCTCGCGAATCGCGCGAGGACAAGGAATGAGGGAGCCGACTGATCGCCCATACGATCCAATCGTCATGGTCGCCTGATACGGAGCCCGATACGGAAACCGTCATTCACGATGGAGCAAGACGCATTTTCGTTGTTTTTCAATCTGTTCCATCATCAATGCCGATCGCCTATCAGTAAAACCGCATGATTTCAACGATTTTGAACGTCATCTCCCACAGCCTTGATGGATCAGCATGCAAAACCGGCAATCTGCGCGCTAATCCACCGACGATACCGATCGCTCCGCGCGGCATCACCTCCATGCGGCCTCACCCATGGCCACGCCTATGGCGAATCGGCCAACGACGGGCCACATGAATGGCGTATCGTCCCATCACGGCAAGGCATGTCATCTGACGTTCACCTAGCTCACGAACTCGTTACAAACACGCCAAAAACTTGGTGTGGTCCGTGGATAGACTTCATTGCAATGAACATCGTCAGTACACCGTCGAAGGGGATATAGTCATGCCTACGCAGGAGCGTCAGACACCGCTTGAGCATCTTGTCAAGGTATTGCATCTCGGAGAGCCGTCCGCATACCGGAATCACACGTACATCAACGGCGAAAGCCTGTACTTCCCCACCGGTCGCGTCTACGGCGGTCAGGTGATCGCCCAGTCGGTGGTGGCGGCGGCCCGGACGGTGGACGAGGATCGTCTGCCGAACTCCATCCACGCCTACTTCATCAGCGCCGGGGACATCCATCAGGACGTGCTGTTCGATGTGGAGAATCTACGCGACGGCCGGTCGTTCTCCGCGCGCCGTGTGAACGCCACGCAGGCGTCGGGAGCCATTCTCACCGCCATCGCCAGTTTCCAGAAGCGCGGCCAGAACGGCGTGGAGTACTCCGACCCGATGCCGGGCAACGTGCCCGACCCCGAATCCCTTTCCAGCGCCCGGGATCTGATGGAGCCCTACGCCGGCCAGTCGCCGTTCGCCAACTATTACGCCAGGAAGTCGCCGTTCGACATCCGCCATGTGAACTCCACCGTGATGCTCGGCACCGATGAAACGGCCTCCTCGCATGATTCCGGCCGGCAGATGGTGTGGATGAAGGCCGATGGCACCGTGGACCTGCCGCAGCTGTGCCATCGCGCCATTCTGGCCTGCGGCTGCGATCAGATCATGCTGGAGCCGATCGTGCGCCGCGCAGGCCTGAGCTTCATGACGCCGGGCATTTCGTACGCCACCATCGATCATTCGATGTGGTGGTATCGCGACGTGGACATCAACCAGTGGCATCTCTACGTGCAGGACACCCCCACCGCCGCCCATGGACGCGGTCTGAGCCACGCGAAGGTGTATGCGCAGGACGGCACGCTCGTCGCCGCGATGGCGCAGGAGGCGATGCTCCGCGTCCCCGAAGACGAGATTCCGCGGAGCTGAATAGGTCGCACCGCCTATCTCCACGGTGCGACCTATTGCGGTGCGACCTATCCCCGTAGCGCGACCTATTCCCGCGGTGCGATGACGTTGGCCAGATGCGCCGCCGTCATCGTGGAATCCGCCGGCAGATACCGCGGATCATCCTCATCGATCACCGGATCGGGAATCACACGCACCTGCACCGGCGTCTCCGCGTGGATGGCCTCCTGCTGACGGCCCTGCTCACGAATCCAATCGGCCAGCGACTGATCGCTGTGGAAGACGAGCATGTTGGAATCGTCGAGAACGGCGGCCAGTTCGGCATAGGTCGGGTAGTCGAGGTTCACGCGCATGGCGTCGCGCGCATGCACCAGATTCGGCGCCGCGGTTTCGTCCAGTTCGGAGAGCAGGGCCTCGAACAGGGCGTCGAGACCGCGGTAGACGGTGAACGGATCGCGCATCTGATTCGCCCGGGAATACACGCCGGCGACGAACCATGCATCCGGATCGGCCGGCACATTGCGCATCGGCTGATTCTTCTTCCAGTTCCGGTTGCGCCGCACGTCCACAATCGGATCATCGTCCGGTTTCCTCACCCGATTTTCCACATGGTTGGACATCAATGCCCACAGTGCGCGAGCGTCCTTGAATCGTCGGGCGTTCCCCGAACCGTCCGCGGCGGCGTGGTCCGCACGCTGGGTCAGGGTTTTGAGACTGATGGAGTTCCCCTTGGTCGCGTCGGACGCCCGATCTTCCGGATCCTCGTCGAAGAGCGGATCGTTGCCGTCAAGCAGATCGATCACGTCAAGGAACAGATTGGGCAGATTACGATAATACCTGTCGGCCCCCAGCGGATACTGCTCCTGCTCCCCATAGACGCGAACCAGACGTGGCGATCCGCTGTCATCATTGATCAGCAAGGCGATATCCCGATTCCCCGGGACCGTGCGCAATTCAAAACGTGTCATACGTTCCATTGTGGCACACGGATATCACGGGCGATTCGGCCGACTCCGGAGATCCGGACCTACCGGCGTTCCGTGGCGGTCCGCTCCTCATGGGTGGTGTTCGTCGCGGCCCCGGATGCGGCGGCGAGCTCCCGACGACGCTGGATTTCCTTGGTCTTCGGATGCTCCGGCCCCTCCTTCGGCGGCAACTGGCACCAATATTCTCCGACGATGCCGACGATCATGTCCAGCAGGCAGATCACCGCGGCCACCGCGCACTCCACGGCGGCATCACCGTAGAACTCGGCATCCACATGCATCAGACTCATCGCAAGCTGACCGCCATACCATCCGGCGAGCGCGGCACCGGCCACGCCGAGCGACTTGGCAAGCACCAGAGTCTGTACGGCGCGGTTCATATCCAGTTCCTTGAGATCGCCTTTCGCGTATCGACGTACCTGCCAGGAGAGGCACAGCACCACCAGACCGAGGATCACCAGCAGACCGGAAACCATCCAGGGAGCTCCCACCAGCGTGTAGGTGCTGTGTTCGGTGAGCTTGACCAGCATGGCTCCGGCGAACAGGCCGAGGATCAGGGCGATCACGTAATACCACCATGGGGTGCGTCGTGCCTTCATCCGTCATCCTTTCGTTCAGGCGGTACCGCCGAGGATCCAGGTGTCCGAAAGCCGTTCCACCGAATCTCGATCCGCGGAGCGTTCCAGCAGATCGGCCACGCGTCCGCCGTGTTCGCCCGGCAGCACGGCGTTGGGGTCGAGATCCGCCCACGGGGCCAGTACGAAGGACCGCTGCCATGCGCGTGGATGCGGCAGGGTCAGGTGCGGATCATCGCTGACGCGTCCGTCGAAGTCGATGATGTCGAGGTCGAGCGGACGGGACCCCCAGTGGACTTCGCGCGAACGACCGTGTGCGGCCTCGATGGTCTGCAATGCGTTGAGCAGCGTATCGGCGTCGAGCGTGGTGGTCACCTCCACCACCGCGTTGAGGAAGTCCGGCGTACCGGGTTCCATGCCCCAGGCCGCAGTGCGGTACAGCGGGGAGATGCCGGTGATCTGATTGCCGGGCACACCGTCGATGGCCACCACGGCGGCCCGCAGCACCTGCTGCACATCGCCGATGTTGCCGCCCATGGCGACCACGGCCTTGTGGATGCCGCCGTGGTCGCCGGCGATCGTGGAACGGGACTGCGGGTCGTGGCGATCGGTGTCGGCTGCGCTGAGCGAGACGGGCCGCTCCGTGTTCCGTGCGGCCGCCAGGGATGCCGGGGTGGGTTCGTCGTCGCGGGCCCGTTCGATGGTGACGCTGACGTCGTCGAACGGCACCTTGATCGGGGCGTTCGGCTTGTGCACGGTGACGATGACCCGTTGTACGCGGTATGACAGCAGGATCGAATCGGCGATCTTCGCGGCGAGCCGTTCGATGAGATCGACGTGCTCGCCTTCGATGACGTTGACGATGCGGTTGGCGATCTGCCCGTAGTTCACCGTGTCCGTCAGATCGTCGGTGCGGCCGGCTTCGGAAAGATCGAGGAACATCGTGGCGTCCACGATGAACGGCTGCTTCTCCACATGTTCGAAGTCAAGCACTCCGTGTGCGGCTTCGGCGCGCACGCCGGTGAGTCGGATCGAATCCATTGGTTCCTGTTCTCCATTCCTTATCGGCGGTTCGCTTGAGCCGCCGCCATTCGGTTCCTCCGCCATAGGTCGCCCACCGCCACGGCGGCGCGGCTGCGTGCCACGTCGTGCACGCGCACGGCCCAGGCACCGTGTTCGGCGCATAGGGCGCTGAATGCGGCGGTGGCGTTGTCGCGATCATCCATGGTCGGTTCGCTGAAGCCGGCGTCGGTGAGCAGCGCCGAGATGAAGCGTTTGCGGGATTGGCCGATCAGCACCGGATATCCGGTTTCACGGAAGCTCTCCAACGCGGCGAGCAGCGGCAGATTGTGTTCGATGCCGGGTTTGGAGAATCCCAGACCCGGGTCGATGATGATCCGCTCGGGCTTCACGCCGGCGTCCAGAACATGGTCGACCTGACGCATGAGCTCCTCACGTACGTCATGCAGTACTCCGCCGTGGTATACGGAGGTGTCGGCATCCGGAGTGGCGCCTTTTGAACCGTTGAGCCAGCCGCGCCAATGCTGCACGATGTACAGGCAGTCGTGTTCGGCCACAACGTGCGGCAGATCGGCGTCGAGCGTGCCGCCGGAAACGTCGTTGATGATCTGCGCGCCTTCGTCCAACGCAGCCGCGGCCACCGAAGCGCGCGTGGTGTCGATGGAGAGCACGGCGCCCCGTTCGAGCAGGGCCTTGGCCGCACCGGTGACACGGGCGAGTTCGTCGGCTTCGCTGACGCGTTTGGCGCCGGGACGGGTCGATTCGGCGCCGATGTCGATGATGTCGGCGCCGGCGTCCAGCATGGCCGAGCCATGCTCCCGGGCCTTGTCGGGGTCCAGCCACAGCCCGCCGTCGGAGAACGAGTCCTCGGTGATGTTCAGCACGCCCATCACCAGCGTATGATCCGCGTTGCGCAATGACCGCAATGCCTTGAGATCAGCCATCATCAACCTTCCTTGCTTCGTTCTTCGACTGTCGTTCGTTGTTTTGTCCACCTCATCCGACCGGCTTGCGCCGGCCACCTTCCCCTCAAGGGGAAGGCAGGGGCATTGCCAGCTTCCGACGGCCGCCTTCCCCTCAAGGGGAAGGCAGAGTTCTACGGGCTCTTGCCGACCGCCCCTCAAGGGGAAGGCAGAGTACCGCTGCGCATCCTCCCTGGCTTCCCCTTGAGGGGAAGCTGTCAGCGTAGCTGACTGATGAGGTGGACAGACCCCCACCCCGAATCAGTGCTGCGAGAAGATCAGGCTCATCGCCTCGGCACGGGTGGCAGGCGTGCGCATGATGCCCCTCACCGCGGAGGTGACCGTGCGTGCCTGTGACTTTTTCACGCCGCGCATCGCCATGCACATGTGCTCGCATTCGGTCACCACGATCGCCCCACGGGCGTCGACATACTTCATCAGCGCATCGGCCACCTGCTGGGTGAGTCGCTCCTGCACCTGCGGCCTGCGGGCGTACACCTCCACCAGTCGCGCCAGCTTGCTCAGTCCGGTCACTCCGTCCTTCGAGGGGATATACCCCACATGGGCCACGCCGTGGAACGGCAGCAGATGATGTTCGCATACCGAGTAGAGCTCGATGTCCCGCACCAGCACCATCTCCTCGGTGTCCACGCGGAACCGTTTGGCGAGCACTTCGGCCGGGTCCTGACGCAACCCGGCATACATCTCCCTGCCGGCCCGCGCGATGCGGTCCGGGGTGTCGAGCAGTCCCTCGCGGTCGGGGTCCTCGCCGATGGCCTTGAGATACATGCGTACGGCCTTGCGCACGCCCTCCTCGTCGTAGTAGGGCATGCCGTTATCGTTGCTCGTCATCAGGCAGCGGCCCCCTGACCGTTGGCGCCACCGGTCACCGAACCGCCAGCCGACGAACCATTGGCCGCCGAACCGTTACCCGACTGTCCATACTGCGGCGGATTGGGTTCGAGCCCATCCTCACGGCGTGCGGCCTCCTCCTGCTCGCGGGCGCTTTTCTCCAGCGAGGCCGGAATCGGGACCGGCGGCAGATCGGAATCGGGCCGCTGATCGTTGCTCAGCCACACCTGACGGACCGGAGCCTTGCGGATGTTGGCGAAGATGGCCGCCAGCTCCTTCTCGTTGAGGGTCTCCTTCTCCAGCAGCTGTCGCACGAGCTCGTCGAGCACGTCACGGTTCTCGTTGATGATCGTCCACGCTTCGGTGTGCGCGGTTTCGACGAGTTTAAGCACTTCGTCGTCGATGATCTGCGCCGTCCGGTCGGAGTACTTGCGCGGGCTCAGACCATCCATCACGGTGGTCTGATCGTCGTCCGAAGCCCACTTGATCGCGCCGAGCTGCGCTGAGAAACCGAACTCCACGACCATCTTGCGGGCGATGTTCGTCGCCTTCTCGATGTCGTTGGAGGCTCCCGTGGTGGGGTCGTGGAACACGACCTCCTCGGCGGTGCGCCCACCCATGGCATAGGCCATCTGGTCGAGCAGCTCGTTGCGTGACTGCGAATAGCGGTCCTCGGTGGGCATGACGGCGGTGTAGCCGAGCGCACGGCCACGCGGCAGGATCGTCACCTTGGTCACCGGGTCGGTGTTGTGCAGGGCCGCGGCCACCAGAGCATGCCCGCCCTCATGGTAGGCGGTGTTGCGCAGCTCGTTGAGCGCCATGCCGGTGGAACGGCGGCGCGGACCGCTCATCACACGGTCGATGGCCTCGTCGATGGCGCGGTTGTCGATGAGCTGGGCACCGGCGCGGGCGCACAGCAATGCGGCCTCGTTGAGCACGTTGGCCAGATCGGCACCGGTGAAGCCCGGGGTTCGCACGGCGATCATGTGCAGATCGACGCCGGGCACGAACGGCTTGCCCTTGGCATGCACCTTCAGAATCGCCTCACGGCCTTCAAGATCAGGAGCCTCGACGGCCACCTGTCGATCGAATCGACCGGGGCGCAGCAGGGCGGGGTCGAGCACGTCGGGTCGGTTCGTGGCGGCGATGATGATCAGATTGGTGTCGTTGTCGAAACCGTCCATCTCCACGAGCAGCTGGTTCAGCGTCTGCTCGCGCTCGTCGTGGCCACCGCCCATGCCGGAGCCGCGCTTGCGGCCGACGGCGTCGATCTCATCGATGAAGATGATGGCCGGGGCGTTCTTCTTCGCCTCGTCGAACAGGTCACGCACACGGGATGCACCGAGACCGACGAACATCTCCACGAAGTCGGAACCGGCCATCGAGTAGAACGGCACGCCGGCCTCGCCGGCGATGGCTCGCGCCAGCAGCGTCTTACCGGTGCCGGGAGGGCCGTACAGCAGCACACCGCGCGGGATGCGAGCGCCGAGGGCCTTGTATTTGGAGGGGTCCTGCAGGAAGTCCTTGATCTCCTCCACCTCCTGCACCGCCGCGTTCTCGCCGGCCACGTCGGCGAACTTGGTCTTCGGGGTTTCGCCCTCGAGCAGTTTGGAGTTCTTCTTGCCGCCCATGCCGAACATGCCGCCGGCGCCGCCCTGCATGCGGCTCATCAGCCACCAGAACAGGCCGAAGATGATCAGGAACGGCAGCAGCGACGTCAGCAGATACGTCAGCATGCTGGTCTGCGGCACGGTGGAGGTCCATCCCTTGGAGAGATCGGCCTTCTCCACGGCCTGGGACACCTGCGGTCCCTGGGCGAACACGTAGTAGAACTGCACGTTCTTGCCGTAGTTGCGTTCCTTGCCGCTGTCCGGATCCTTCTTGGTGAAGTCGTCCTTCAATTCCAGCTTGACGGTCTGCTTGCTTTCGGTGATCTCGGCGTAGTTGGCCTTGCCTTCCTTGAGCAGTTCGAGACCATCCTGCGTGTTGATGGTCTGCGTACCGCCCATGGAGAACATCTGGAACGCGCTGATCGACAGCAGCACCAGCAGGGTGATCCACAGCCACGGCGCCTGCCAGAACGGACGGGGCCCCTTCTGCCCATTGCCGTTCCTGTTGCCGCGATTGCCTCGATTCTTACCCCGTCCTCCGTCAGGATTGGAGAACGGATTGCCGTTATCGTTGCGATTCGGCCCTGGGAAGCTCATTATTGCTGATCTCCTTGATACACCTTGGGGTCTAGGACGGCAATGGAATCGAGGTTCCGATACCGTTCGTCATAATCCAGACCGAACCCCACCACGAACTCGTCCGGAATCGTGAATCCCTTGTACTTCACGTCGATATGCACCTTGCGCCGAGCCGGCTTCTCCAGCAGGGCGAACACCTCCACGGATGCCGCTCCGCGGGCTTTCAGCTCCTTGATCAGCCAGTCAAGCGTGATGCCTGAATCGATGATATCCTCCACGATCAGAATGTGCCTGCCGCGAACATCGGTGGAAAGATCCTGCCGCACCGTGATCCTCCCCGAGGATTCGGTTCCCGAACCATAGGTGGAAATGCTCATGAAATCCATGGCCACGGGAATGCTCAGCGCCTGGGAGAACGCCGCCAGCGTGTTGACGGCACCTTTCAATACGGCCACCAGCAGCGGTGGGTGGTCGGCGTAATCGCGATCCACTTCGGCCGCCACCTCGTGAATCTTGGCATCGATCTGCTCTGCGCTAACGAGCTCATAGGCAATCTCGTCTTGGATATCAGCGATTTTCATGCATACCATCATGGCACAGGTGAATGACGTGACGCTTACGAACCGCTAGGTATCCACCGGAAAGTCGCACACCTGCCTGACCATGCCAGTCACGGATCAGATCGTCGATGGCGTCCACCTGCCGGGAGGATATGCCGATCCCCGCATTCGAAGCCGCACGGGCGATGACGCGCGAACGGATCGCGGGATGCTCGTCGGACAGCTCCCTCACGTCGATCCGCGCGACGACGTCCTGCGGCCCGGCGCCGTCTGCCGGTTCCACGACGACCGCCCGATCGAACACCTTCGCGGCGGACGAGTCGAGATAATCCCTGTCCCGCTGGGCGATGACCGCACTGCGCGACAGATGCTCAACCAGATCAGCACCCACGAAGTGAATCAGATACGGCAGCAGCGCGTTGCGAATCCGTGAACGCAACGGCAGATCGGTGGACAGTCCGCCTTCGTCGGCGCTGCTGTCGCCGTTGGTCGGATCATCCCACCATGAGATCTCCCTCGCCTCGCAGATCTCGGTGGTCTGGGTTCGGGTGAGATTGAGGAACGGTCGACTGAAGATCACACCGTCCCGTTCGATGACGGTGGGCATGCCGGCGAGCGCATCCAATCCCACGGTACGGAACAGTCCCAGCAGTACGGTTTCGGCCTGATCGTCCTTGGTGTGCGCGAGCAGCACGGCCGCCGCACCGGTTTGCCGGGCGACCTCCTGCAACGCCTGATACCGGGCATTCCGAGCCGCGGCCTCCACGCCGGAACCGGTTTCGTGGACGATCACCTTGCGGATGATGACCGGTTCCATGCCGAACGACCGGCACTTGTCCGCCGTCTCCTCGGCCACGCGAGCCGATCCGGCGATCAGCGAATGGTCCACGATCACCGCTCCGCAGCGCACGCCCAGCGATCCGCATACCGTGGTGCAGATGGAGGCCAATGCCAGCGAGTCCCGTCCTCCCGAACAGGCAATCAGTATCAGAGGGGCGTCCGGTTCCGGATCGTGTTCGCCATGCTCCCGTTGGCGGTCGGATTGGCGGACGATGCCCAGATCGGCCAGATTCATCCGGACCTCGCCGATCGCCCGTCTGATCGTCGGCGTGTATGTCATCGTCAGACCTCCGGAAGTTTGGATACGAGCTTGTCCACCGCCATTGCCGCAGACCACATGTTGGACGGCTTGTTGACGATGACCGAGAAGATCAGCGTACCGCCCCTGACCCGGGAAACGTTGCCGGTCATCGAGGTGACCTGATCGAGGGAACCGGTTTTGAGCCGTATCAGACCATCGGCGGAATCGTCGATGTACCGGTGCAGGGCGGTGCCGGAGAGGCCGGAGATCGCCAGTCCTTCGGCTGCCGGAGCGGCGCCGGCGGAGGGATCCACGTATTTGGCCTGTACCTGGGCGAGCGCCCTGACGGTGAGCCTTGACCCTTGGGAGAGACCGGAGCAGTCGGCGAATCGTGTGCCGGTCAGGTCGATGCCGTTCTCGGCAAGCACCGCTTTGACGGCTTCGGTGGCACCTTCGGGCGAATTGCTTCCGCCGGTTTTCAGCGCGGTGAGGCGTCCGAACAGTTCGGCTTCGGTGTTGTCGGAGTTCTTGAGCATGAACCCCATGATTTCGCTCAGATGGGCGGAGCTCACCGAAGCGACCGGCTTGTCGTCGTTCGGCGCGGAGGTCTGAGCTACCGATCCGTTCACCTTGATGCCCTTGGCTTTGAGTCCGGCGGCGAATTTCTTCGCCACGTCCGACGCGAGGGTGGATGATCTGGTCGGATACGACGATTCGACGTCCGGATCCTTCGGCCGGTTCGACGCGGTCCAGTTTCGCCCTTCGTCGATCGCCATGGACGACATGGGTGCGGCGTAGATCAGATCCGGGTTGTTGGCGGTGATGGTGTCCGGGAATCGCTTGTCGCCGAACAGCGAATCATCGTAGGCCACCGACACCGTGTTGATGTCATGCTTGTTCAGCGCGGCGATGGTGCGATCGACCAGTGTGGCCAGTCCGGCACGGCCGTTGACGTGGTTCGGGTCGCTCGCTCCCTCCCCCAGCAGCATGTCGCCGTTGCCCTTGATGATCAGCCGCGGGCCGGCTCCCGATTCGTCGAGATACACGTCGGTGTCGAGCGTGGACGACATGTCGAGCGTTTTGGCTGCTGCGAAGGCGGTCATCGTCTTCATCGTGGAGGCGGGTTCGCGCGCCGTCGTCTCGTTGCGCTGCACCACGGTCCGCCCGTTTTCGTCCGCGATCACGATCGAGAAGTCGGTTCCGACCCCTTCGGCCTTGGCGAACGCATCCACCAATGACTTGACCTTGGCGGCGTCGATCGCCGGAGCGTCATCCCCGGACTCAATGTCGCCGGTCAGGGCGTTCACCCGCCGCACGCCTGCCGCCGCCGGGAACGAGGGGGCCTGCGAGGTGTGAACGCTCAACGGCCCGGGCAGTACGTCCGTCGCGTCGCCGATCACATAGCCCGATCCCAGCAGCAGCGTGACGATCACGGCGATGGCCACCGTTCTGCGTCGTCGGATCATCGTCCTGCGCCAGGCGCGTGCGGCGCGACGTGACGGGGAGGATGCGGAGGCCGGGCCGACCGCCGCGGCTTGCATGGTTGCCTGGGCCGGGTTGGATGGCATGGTTGGTCTGGACGGCATGGATGGTCTGGATGGCATGGTTGGGACTGACGAGTCGTTGGAAGCTCGCGAATTCACGGGTCGATCACTTCCCCCGGTGTTCGATCGGCTTCCAGCCGGGCTTGGAGAACATGGCCTGGAAGGAGATCGGGATATAGCTGAGCAGATAGACCGGGAAGCTCAGGCAGTAGGCCACAAGCTCCTTGTTGGTGGCGTCGATCTTGTCTCGCTCGGCCATGCAGGTGATGGCCGCGAGCAGCATCATGGCCAGCACGCCGAGCACGCCGCCCATCAGACCATTGGTCATCTGCTTGAGCTGACTGTCGACCGACACGAATCCGAGCGCCACGAACAGGATGCCCAACGCCAGACGGATCACGCTCAGCGCGGTGAACGGGCAGATCAGCAGGGTCAGATCGATGCAGGAGAAATCCCGCTCCTTGATGGCGCGGCGCACCAGCGCCGGACCGTAGTAGCGGAACACCTGAAGGAATCCGCGGCTCCAGCGCAGACGCTGTCGCCAGCTCTGCTTGAAGGTCACCGGCTGCTCGTCGTACAGCACCGCGGTGCCGCAATAGCCGATGCGGTCGCCGTGCAGAATCGAGTCAAGCGTGAATTCGAGGTCCTCGGTGAGCAGGTGGAACTTCCATCCGCTGTTGCGCTCCATGATCTCCCTGGAGAACATGAATCCGGTACCGCCCACATGGCAGCTGGAGCCGAACACCATGCGGGAGTTGTTGAGGAACCTCGATTCGCGCACGAACCACAGCGCGGAACCGGAGGAGACCCAGTTGTCGTCGAAGTTCACGGAATTGCGGTAGCTGGTGAGGATCTTGAACCCCGACTGGAAGGCGTTGTTCATCTGCGCGAAGTATTCCTTGTCGAGCAGGTTGTCCGCATCGAATACGAAGAAGGCGTCATAGCGTTTGCTCACGCCGGAATCGATCATGTGATTGAGCAGGAAGGTGAGCGCGAATCCCTTGCCGATCTGGGTCTGGTCGAATCGCTCCACCACATGGCATCCCTTGCTGCGTGCCAGTTCAGCCGTATTGTCGGTGCAGTTGTCGGCCACCATCCAGATGTCGATGAGCTCGCTCGGATAGGTCTGGCTCTGGATGCAGTCGATGAGATTGCCCACCACGCTGCTTTCGTTCCTCGCCGAGATCAGCACGGCGAACCGTTTGTTTCGCGGAGCTTCGGGGAACACCGTGACCTTGTGGAAGAATCCGGCCAGTACGCACGCCATCTGATAGGCGATGCCCACCACGCCGAGCACGGTCAGCAGAACGTCGATGACGGACAATAAGGCCATTTAGCGCCACTCCTCCCTGGCACTGCGGCCGGTGTTCGGGGCATCGCCGTGGCCATCGCCACCGTCGACGCCGTTGCTGTCGTTGCTGCTCTCGCTGTCGGTATCGAGCTCTTCGTTCTTGTCGTCGGATCGACCGGACCGTGGATCAGCAGACTGCGGATCACCGAACTGCGGGTTGAGGTCCGGCTTGCCGGCGACGTCACGACCGCGCTCGACTTTACCCGATGATACGACGTTCTTCGGAATTGCCACCGTGGCCGACTCGTCCAGTTCCTGGGCGGTGGCGAAGTCGGCGAGCCGATCGTGCGCATAGTCGAGCTCGCTGCGCAACTGGGTCTCGTGCGGGGGAACCCGCTTGGTGGACCCCTGCGCGGCCCGCGGCATATGGTCGGTCACCGGCTTGATCACATGCTCGTTGAAGGCTTCCATGCCGCTGACCATCGCGGACTTCTTCACCGGTTTCGGATCGCTCAGCAGCGGGGAGTCGATCAGCTCGTACCGCTTGGTGTACGCCTTGAACACGGCCTGGAAGCTGGCGGTGAGCGGCAACGCCAGGAACGCACCGAGCGCACCGAACACCGAGCCGAGCGCCAGCACGGCGAGGAAGGCAACGGCCGGGTTGAGATCCATGGTCCGCTGGGAGATCGCCGGGGAGAGCAGCATGTTCTCGATCTGCTGGTAGACGATGATGTAGATCAGCACGAACAGCGCATACTTGATGCCGTTGGAGCCCCAGGCGGAGAGCACGGGCAACGCACCGCCGATGTAGGTGCCGACGGTGGGGACGAACTGGGAGACGAGCCCGCAGAAGATCGACAGCGGCAGCCAGTAGGGGATGTCGAGCGCCACCATGAACACCGACATGCACACGCTGGAAATCACGGCGAGGATGATGCGGCTGTACAGGAAGTTCGAGATCTGATCCTGCACCACGGTCCACACGATGAGGAACCGCTCCTGGCTCTTCGGGGCGATCCACTGGCACAGGCTGCGACGCATTCGGGGCAATGCGGCCGAAACGTAGTAGGTCACCAACGCCACGGTCAGGATGCCCAGCATGGCATTGAGCAGCGACGCCGTGGTGCTCAACGCCTGATTGGCAAGATTGGTCACGGTGTTGGTCTGGAGGTTCTTGAACACCTCTCCCCACAGATCCTGCATGGCCGGCAGCTCCCAATGGGCCTGATCGCGCACCACGTCCACGATCTGCTCGTACAGGCCGGGCAGACTGCTCACCATGCCGACGAGCTGCTGGATGAACATGTTGCCGAACAGCGTCAGCAATCCGCCGAGCACCACCAGCAGCACCACGAGCGTGATGGCCGAGGCCGCGCCGCGCTTCCAGCCGTGGACGACCAGCCAGCGCACCATCGGCTCCACGGCCAATGCGATGAACATCGAGATGACGATGTACAGCACGATCGAATCAATCTTGTCCCACGTCTGCCACACGAAAATGGAGAGGAACACGGCGATCGCCGCATACAGCAGTCCTCGTCCGAACCATTCCGGTGGTCTACGCGGATCCCCCTTGGCGGGAAACACCGCCGCCAGATCAAAGCGATCCTCTTCCTGCGAATACTGATCTTCCTGCTGTGCGCTCATACGCGCCATTATTCCCATCGTCGGTGACATCACCCTCGGGACATCCCCGCATCCGGGTGTTCTCCGGCCTCACGTATCCTATGAAATGTGCTTAGTGTCTCGATTGTGATCCCCGCGTGGAATGAAGAAGAACGCATCGTCGATTGTCTGCTGAACGCCACAAGGCAGACGGTGAAGCCCCACGAGGTCATCGTGGTGAACAACCGCTCCACCGACGACACCGCACGGATCGTGCGCGAATTCATCGATCAGCATCCGGATGACAATGTAATCCTGTTGGACCAGAACGAGGAGCAGGGGCTGATCCCGACACGAAACTATGGTCTGGATCATGCGACCGGCGACATTCTCGGCCGGTTCGACGCGGACTGCATGATCAAGCCCGACTGGGTGGAGGTGGTCAGCGGCATCTTCACCGAGGACCCGGCCGCGATGGGCGCCACCGGACCGGTGATGTACTATGACATGCCAAGCCGTCATTTCGGGCTCAAGGGCGACAATTCCATTCGCAAGCGCATCTACCGCGCCGACGGAGGCCAGCCGTTGCTGTTCGGCTCGAATATGGCGTTGCGAGCCACGGCGTGGCGCGAGATCCGCAGCGAGGTGTGCCAAGACAAGGCCGACGTGATGCACGAGGATATCGATGTTTCCCTGCATCTGATCGGCAAGGGGCTCAAAACCGTGTATTCGCCGCGCATGATCGCCGGGATGAGCGCCCGCCGCATGGATACTTCGCTGAGCTCGTTCCGTAACTACATGAAGCGCTTCCGCAACACCTTCGACGCGCATCCGCAGCATTGGCGCAAGCACAAGCCGGAGATTCTGTTCACGGCCATGTATCCGGTGATGCACCTGTTCTATCCGGTGTGGCAGAAGGTGCTGGACACCGCCGACATCAATCCGGCGGAGGTCGCGTGGATCAACGAGCAGATGGAGCTTGCCGAGAAGGAAGGCCGGGAGCTCTACGACGAGACCCCCACCGACGAGGAGTACGACGAGAAGCACGAGTAGAGACCGTGGCCTTCCCCTTGAGGGGAAGGCAGGAAGCCCGGAATAGCACGCAAGCCCGGAGGCCTACATCAGGCTCCTGTAGATCGCGAGGATGTCCTCCTCCGTGGCCTTACGCGGATTACCCGGCGTGCACACGTCGTTGAACGCGTCACGCGCCAACGGCTCCAGATCCGCCTCCGTGGCGCCCACCTCGCTGATCGTGGTCGGGTTGCCCAGATCCACCGTCAGCTGATGCACCGCGGCCACCGCGGCCCCGCGCACCGCCTCGAGATCGCCCGTGTACGCGTCCTCCACGCCGAACGCGTCCGCGATGTCGCGGTACTTGCCGCCCGTGTACTCCTTGTTGTACTCCATGACCGGGGCCAGCAGGATCCCGTTGGCCACGCCGTGCGCCACGCCCAGACGCCCGCCCAGCGGATGCGCCATGCCGTGCACCAGACCCAGACCCACGTTCGAATACGCCATGCCCGTGATGTAGCTCGCGTACGCCATCTGCTCGCCCGCCGGCACGTCCCCGTCCGCGCTCCTCGCCAGGTTCTTCGCGATCATGCGGATCGTCTGCATGGAAAGGCAGTCCGACAGGCTCCACGCGCCCGGCGTGACGTACCCCTCGATCGCGTGCGTCAAAGCGTCCAGACCCGTGGCGACCTTCAGGCCGCGGGGCATCGAGTCCGTCAGGTCCGGGTCCACGAACGCGACGACCGGGATGTCGTGCGGGTCCACCGCCACGAACTTGCGCTTGTTCCTCGTGTCCGTGACCACGT
>NZ_NMWU01000030.1 GCF_002860355.1 Bifidobacterium margollesii | reverse complement strand
CGTACCGGGGCGGGACGGGCGCGGGGGTGCCGAACCTGCTGAAGCGGGACTTCGGGGCCGACCGGCCCTGGATGAAGCTGGGCACGGACGTCACCGAGTTCAGGGTCGCCGGCGGCAAGGCGTACCTGGCGCCCGTCTACGACATGGGATCGAAGGAGATCGTCGCCTGGGACGTAAGCCGGCGTCCCGACCTCGCCCAGCAGCGAAGGCTGCTCGCCATGCTCGAGGACCGTCTGCCCGAGGGCGTCGATCCCGTGCTCCACAGCGACATGGGATGGCAGTACCAGCACCGGTGGTGGCGCGACCGTCTCGCGGAACTGGGCATACGCCAGTCCATGAGCAGGAAGGGCGACTGCATCGACAACGCCGCGACCGAGCAGGTGTTCGGCCATCTCAAGGACGAGTTCTACACCGGCCGCGAGTTCGCCTCCTACGAGGAGTTCGAGACCGGTCTGAACGAGTACATCATCCACTGGAACACCAGACGACGCCAGAGACGGCTGGAGGGACGCACCCCGGAGGAATTCCGGAGTATGTCCCTCGCAGCCTGATCAGGTACCCTTAATAAACCGCGTCTAACAATTGGGGCGCAGTTCAAGCTCCATATGATTCGCTACACCATCACGGACCGCCTCTTCCGGTACTCGTTCACGCCGAACCCGGCCGCGGCCGCCGCGAAGGCGATGCCGCCTCCGATGAGCAGCCACTCACGGGCCGTCGTGCCGCCGGTAAGCGGCAGCGAGGCCACCGCCCGAACGTTCGGGATCAGGTTGGCGTTGCCGGTGTGAGTCACCGGAAGCGACGAACCGTTGGGGGCGTCGATCAGCACATGCGTGTTGACGGAATCCAAAATCTCAAACGTGTACGTGGTCTTGGCGAGCACATACCCATCCGGAGCCTTGGTCTCGGTCAGTTCGTATCGGTACTTCTGCCCATTCGTTGTGGGACGAGCCAGTCCCAGAATCTTGAACTGGCCGGCGGTGCTATCCACATCCTCGTATTTAGTGATCACACCGTGGTCATTCGTGGTATTGACGTGGCTTTCGCAAGGATCAGTCGCACCGCTCTTGCTTTCGCAATCCGTCACCGGAGCCGTAACGGTCAAGCCGGCAATCTCCGTACCGTTTTCGTTGAGCGGGCCTCGGACCTGCCACTCCGAGCCGTCAAGCAGCTCATCGGCATTGTCCTTTGCCACCTTCGACCACGAGGCCTGTGGCTGAGTGTTGTCGATCTCCTTGTTTTCGACCACGGTATCCTTGCCGGACGTCCCATCATGTCGCTGAACGTCGATTGACGTATTGGCGTTGGCGTCCGGCGGAACGATGAAGAAGTAGTACGATCCGTCGTCGACCGGTTTCCAATATCCGTCCGGAACGGTTTCGGTGAGCTTGTAGGTGCCGGCTTCACCGACGATGATACGCAGCCCTCCCAGATTGCCATTGATGTCGGCATAGGTTTTGTTTGCGTCATCGTTTTTACCATCGGAGCAGGGAACTGCCTTCGTGACCGTGTCAGTATCGGGATCCACACAGTCGTCGACCGTGTGTCGGTCACCAATCTCCTTGCCGCTCGAATCGATCTTCACCACCGTCCAGGAAGTGCCGCTCACCCGACGACCGGTATCCGCATCGAGCTTTCTCCATGACACGCCGGGTGCGGCCGTATTGGGAATATCCTTGTCGATCGTTCCCGCCTGATTACCGTTATCCCACTGCGCCTGGGCATCCTTGACGGTGAACGTATAGGTATCGGCGCTCAGCATGTATCCTGCGGGAGCCTTGCGTTCCCTGACCGTATACGTGCCGTTGTGCAGATTGTTGATGTCGAAGCCGCCGTCATCGGGATTGTTGTCGAAGCCGACGTACGCAGCCAGACCGGTATTGTCCTTGACGATCGCCGCGCGGTCGATCTTCACCGTATATGTGCCATTGTTGTTGGCAACAGCGATGGTCTGCTTCCAGCAGGTGCCGTCTGCGTAAGCGGCCTTGCCCGCATCGGTAAGTTCACCGTTGACGTCGGTGGCGCACAACGTCGGATAGAAGTCCTCTTCGAATGGTCCACCGGCCTGGTCCTCGGCAGCCCGACGGGCCTCCTCCTCGGTATCCGCCGTAGCGGAACCGGTGCTAGACACTGTCCATTCGGCACCGACAAGACGCTTACTGGTGTTGGTACCGTCCACCTTGCTCCAGGAGGCCGTGTACGGGGTGGAGAACTTCACGTTGCCGTTGGTGCCGAACGCGCCGCCGGACAGACGCGCCTTGTTGCCGGTGATCTCAACCGCAGCGGAATTCTTGGCGGCGTTCTTACGGGCCTGTTGCTCTTCGGCATCGCCCTTGACCACGGACTTGAGTGCGATGCCGCGATCATGGAACGTCTCTTGTTTACCGTCGGCCATGCCGTTCCAGCCCAACGTCAGATTCTTGGTGTGATTATTTTCATACTCACCATCTTCGATCTTGGCGTTGTTCTGTCCTTCCTTGTATCGACCGTCGCTCTTGGTGACCGCAAGGTTGGTTCCGACTCCGCCCACTCCTGCCCAGTCCTGCTTCTGAGGATTCTGATAGCTATCGTCATATCCGCTGGCGTTCTGGACCGGGATGCCATCGTAATACCATGTGACCGCCGAATCAGTGCGGTCGGTGAACCATGTGTCCATCAGCATGAAGCTGGTATCATCATGCTTTTTGTGATATGGGTTCATGATGGCGAAGTCGGCACCTGCCTCGGTACCGTCCGCCTTGTTCCCGTCAGCGTCGTTCACGTTCGCCGCCGTCTGGTTCTCCTTGTTCGGGTCGATGGTGCGGTTCACCTCATTGTCGAACAAGGCAATGTTGCCACCCTTGGACGATTCAGCGGAACCGGACGGGCACAGCCACAATCCTCCGCCGAAATGACCGGCCATGTTCTCATACGCTACTGCCTTGGCAACGTAGGTGGTGGACTTATCCTCGGTGTAGATGGCACCACCAAGATATCCGGAGGAATTGCCGGTGAAGGAACCACCCATCAGATACGCCGTAGACTGACTATCCTGCAGGAAGATCGCACCACCGGCGCCGCCGTTGGGTACTTGTTCGTTGCCGTTCGCGTCTTTCACATACTGCGTGTCATAGATGCCGGACCAATTTCCCTTGAACGTGGGCTTGTTGCCGCGGGAATCGTTATATATCCACAACGTTCCCTGAACGTAGAGCGCTCCGCCGCCATCTCCCCAGCCATAGGCCTTGGAGTAGTTGCCGGCGAATGTCACGTTGCCCACAATGGTCAACGTTCCGCGTTCGGCATGGATCGCGCCGCCGCCACTACGCATATGGCGGCATGCGTCAGGCTTGTCATTGGTGCATTCGGCCGTATAGGTCTGCGCGTTGCCGGTGAACGTGCCGCCGGTGATGGTGGTTTTACCCCCATTCTGGAACAGCACGCCGCCGCCGGCGCTATTGCCCGAATCCACCGACTTGTTGCCGGTGAACGTACCACCGGTAATGGAAAGCTTTGCCGCATCTCCGGTCTGGAACAGTACACCGCCATTGACGGCCGTGTTGTTCTTGAACGTGCCGCCGTTGATGGTCACGGTGCCCGCGTTGTTGTAGATCACACCGCCTTCGTCTGTCTTGTTATTGGAGAACTTGCCGCCGTTGATGGTGAGCTTGGCACCGGATTCGAGTTTGACCAGTCGGCGGGTGAGCGGCGCGGCTTCGGTACCAGCGTAGGAGAACGACGTACCGGCAGCATCGTTCTCCTGGCCGAGCGCAAGCGAGCCGCCGTTTCGCACGGTGAACAACGCTCCGGCGGTTGAAGGGTCGCCGGCCGCAGAGGCCAATGCGGAGCCGGTCGCAGGATCGACGGTGGAGGTGATGGCGACGGTTTTGTTGTCGATGGTGATCGAGCCGCCGGCCGCGGCGACGATGGGTTTGGTGATGACGATGGAGACGTTGGCGTCTTTAGCGGCATCTTCAATGCAGCTCTTGAGGTCGGCCCACGTAGTCACGGCCTGGCAGTTGGCAGCGGCGGGGGCCGCGGCTGGAGCGTCGCCAGTGCCGGCTGAGTCATCGGCTGCACTGCCGGTCGGACTATCAGAAGTGGGGGTCTTCGCGGTATTCGCGGTTTCGGAAGCGCCGGAAGTATTGGAAGTGCCCGAAGCATTGCCGGTATTGGAAGCATTGCCGGCTTCGGCTGAATCGTTGCTGGTATCGGCCGAGTCGGCAGAGTCCGAGGAGCCCGTGGAGGCACTGAGGCTCGGAGTGGCACCGGACTTAGGGTCGGACGAGGGATTGATGGTAACGGCGTTGGCGCCGTCGGAGCTATTGGCGGCATCCGCAGCATCGGCGGCATTGGCCACGCCGGCCACGGGCAGGCCGATCAGCAGCATCGCAGCGACGGCAATGGATGCCACTGCCGCTTTGATGGCCTTGATATTGTTCACCACGCTCGCTTGTTTGGTGCTGTTCACGCGCCCAGAATGCATAGCGTCATCAGGGTTTCTCGCACCTTCGCCGTTTGCGGGCTGCTTCTGCTCGCACTGCATCGTCACAACCACTCCATCCGCCACCGCTACTGCACGGCGGCTGCACAATCACTTCCACAGTCCACCGTAGATCCCTTTTACGGGTGTAAGACGGGGGCATTGAGCGAAACTTGCGAAAATAGCATGTGAAGGCTCACAATGTATCATTTTGTGATGTTTGTTTCCATTGTTTGCCTCTGAGCATCAATGGGGGGCAAATCGCTGATTTTCCGGCACTACAACGCATCGCCCCCCCCCGAAGGGAATATTCCCACATTGATCGCAAATGAAAAAAAGATAAACAATCGACCATTATGTATTTGTTATCAAATTGTTATATTCAGTCAATTGGTCTTGCAATGAAACCCAGCAGCGAAACCACTGCGACATCACAGACGATTCCGAGCAGACACTTCGGAACCATACGAAACAGTAGTGTGATCAGTATCACAACATCACCGGAGCACTCGCCCAATAACCCACCATCGACATCCGCCGGCATCGACGGACGCAAGACATATCCCATCGGATGCCCCGCACGGTTTGGCGCAGTCCCCACGCAACCATCGCAATCACACGCCGGACCCCTCATGCCGACAGTCCAAGACTCAAGTCTCGCCGGTGGAGCCACAAGCATGACCCCATACGCGATCAACACCGTTAAATCCTCAATAATCAGATACGATCATCTTTGATCATTATGCCGTCTATGAACGGACACCCACACTCGGATTCCTCCGTTCACCCCATCCCGTTCGCACGACCCGTTCGCACGACCCGTTCACGATCCCCGCCCCGAGTTCGGCAAAACGTGACGAAAACAGCCAAAAAATCTGGAAAAACGTGACAAAAGCAACCCCAAAAACCGGAAAAACGTGACAGGCCGTGCTGTAAAATTAGGAAAAACGTGACAACCTAAGGATTCGCAATGCTTAAGCGCAAGGCTTGGAACAAACTCGTCTCATGGAAGCAGCGCGCGGCGTCACCCACAGGAGGGGCAAGCAGGCGCCCTTCCAAGGCGCTGATGCTCACCGGGGCCCGTCAGATCGGTAAAACCACGTTGGTACGTGAATTCGCCAAACACCATTACGATCATTTCGCCGAGCTTAATTTCCTCACCGACCCCCATGCATCGGACATCTTCGACGACGCGCTCGACGCCCGTACCGTAATCACCAATCTCACCGCATATCTGCGGAAAACACTCGTCCCCGGCAAAACATTGATTCTGCTGGACGAAATACAGGAATGCCCGCGGGCACGCACCGCCATCAAGTTTCTTGTGGAAGACGGACGATTCGACTATATAGAAACCGGCTCCCTGCTCGGCGTACGAGTCAACGACGTCCCCTCATATCCGGTCGGGTTCGAGGAGCAGTACCGTATGTTCCCCATGGATTTCGAGGAATTCTGCTGGGCCAACGGAGTTCAGCCAACAGTCATCGACCTGCTGAGAGACCACTTCATGCATAAACGACCGATCAGCGAGTCGGTACACACCACCATGATGCGACTGTTTCAGGCGTACACGGTGGTGGGAGGCATGCCCGAGGTCGTACAACGCTACGTCCGCACCCACGACATCGCACAGACGACCGAGCTGCAGCGCAGTCTTCTCGATCTGTATCGTCTGGACATCGCCAAATACGCCGATTCCGCCAACCGTACGAAAATCCGTTCCATTTTCGACGCTTTGCCGTCCCAGCTTTCCCAACACAACAGACGGTTCGTCCTCGCGGATCTGAATAAAAACGCCCGTCAGGCACGCTATGCCAGCAGCTTCCTATGGCTGTCGGACGCCGGTGTGGCCATCCCCTGCTACAACGTCGAATCCCCAACCGTTCCGTTACGCGCGAACGAAAAACACAGTCTATTCAAACTCTTCCTGAACGATACGGGGCTGCTGTGCGCCGCTTCGCTCGACAATGTGCAGTTCGCACTGTTGCAAGGCGACCTGGACGTCAACCTCGGCAGCATCATGGAAAACATCGTGGCGCAGGAACTGCTCGCCCACGGATTCCAGCTCCACTACTTCGATGCCAAACGATACGGCGAATTGGATTTCGTCGTGCAATCCGGTTCCGTCATTCTGCCGATCGAGGTTAAATCCGGCAATGACTGGACAGCACATCGCGCACTGAACAAAGTGATGTCCGTACCGGATTGGCATCTCGATCACGCCTACGTGCTATGCAAAGGCAACATATCCCAAAAGGGGCCGATCACCTATCTGCCACTGTATATGACGATGTTTCTGGAACCGCAACGGCTACCCGCCTCCATGCCGTTCTCCGTGGATGTTTCGGCCCTCAACGATGTCGGCCGATGATCCCGCATAGCAAACCTCATAGCAAATGGGGCAAGGTCGCGGGAAATCGACCTTGCCCCAGTAGGATCACCGCTTGACTATGCGGTCACCGCTTGACCAGATAGTAGACGCCGTTGGACCCCTGCAATCCTCCGTCGAGCGGGTAGCGCACGACGTTGTCCTGAGGAGCGTACACGTACTGGTCTCCGGTCGGCTGCAGGAACGGCGTAGCGGTATCGACCTCCTTGCCGTCGGGCGACAGGTGATAGTTGCCCTGGTAGATGTCCTTCGACTCCCATCCCGCGGGGAAGTACGCCACGCTGGACGGCCAGCGGGTCACGTTCTCACGGCCCAGCGCCTTGCACGCCGCACCGGTCACCACGGTGCCGTTCGGAACATCGCAGCGATATTCGGAAACCGGTCCCGTAAGGTTGACGGACACGTTCTTGTAGTTCGGATCGTCGTCACCCGCGCTCAGCTGGCTCACCCCGCCGTTGAGCAGCGGCTGGAACGCACGCTCCACCGTGCCGGAAACCTGCTTGAACCGACCCTTCTCATCGATGGAAACGCAGCTGAGATTATCCTTCTGGCAGTATTCGCCGGCGATCGATGAGAAGTCGCCCTTCGCGATCTCCTTGCGGATCTTGTCGAGCTGATACTTCGGACCGTTCGTGGCCTCATGCTTGCTGAGGGTGACGCGGGCGACCGGATTCTCCTTGAACTCCTGATCCTCGGCGTACTTGCCCAGATCATGCAGCGGATTGCCCTCCGGAAGCTTGCCGAGCGGCTCCAGAATCGGGAACGAATACCATTCGTTCGCATAGCCGTACATCTCCCATGAGGCGGAGGCGTCGCCAGGCTTGAGCACGCCGTTCTCCACCTTCACATGGCCCTTGACCTCCATGCCGACGCCAGGCTCGCCCTTGACGGTGACGATCGAATGACCCAGCACCTTCAGCGTCGGATCCATCAGCAGACCAACCTCGTACTTGGCCGCGGCCGTCAGCTCCACATTCGGGTCGAGCGATGCCTTCGCCGTGCCGGTCACCTTGCCGTTCTGCAGCACGGCCTTCGCCTCGGCCGACGCCGAAACCTTCATCGTGCCGCGGAAATGGCCGGAGGAGTGCGTCACGATCGTAGCGTCGGACTCCACCTTGAAGCCCCACGGGAGCCTCCAGACGAGCGGCGTCTTGGTAAGCTTGATGCCCTCGAACTCCTGAGCCTCCTCGTCGTCGGACTTGTCGCCGTCGGACTTATCGGCAGCGGCCTTCGCATCCTTGTCCGAGTCCTCGGAGTCCTTGTCCGAATCCGAGTCCTTGTCCGAATCCTCGGTATCCTGCTTGGAACCGGTCTCCCCGGTCGGATCCTTCTTATCGGCCTCCTCGGTGCCCGCACATTCGGTTTCCGAATAATCGACGTGGTTCAGCATGTTCTCATTGGAATAGCTCGCGCACATCACACCGGACGTGTTGAAATCGGTCTTGGCGTCCAGCGTGACGTTCGACTTCTCGTTGCTGACGAAATCCACGTAGGCGCTGGCGGTGATGTTGCTGGCGAAGGTGGTCTTGTTCACCACATAGCCGAACTTCCTGGTCTCGACCTTGCCGGCGACCTTCTTCGTCACCTTCAGATCCTTCACATAATTGAACTCGTAGTTCAGCGACTGGCCGGCCTCACCACCCAAACCGATGCGGGCGGCACGCTTCAGGGTCCTGCCCGCCTCCGGCTTGGCAAGATTCGTGGCGGTCACGCCATCCGCGGGATTGACCTCCACCTTGGTGGCGTCGAGCGTGGTGTTGTTCAGCCGAATGTTGTCGAACGCCTCGGCGAGATCAGCATCCGCGCCGGTGAAGGTCAGGCCGGCCGCAGTGGTGGAGACCGTGGCGACACGGATCACCTTGCCGTCGAAATCACCCTGCGGGGCCAGAACCACGATGTCGCCGGAAACGATGTCGCCGGTCTTGCCGTTGGTGACGGTGACGGTCTTCCCATCGGCGGACAGACGGTAATCCTTGGCATCAAGATAGATGGCGGAGGAGTTGGTCTGGGCGCTCGCCGTGCCCTCGGTCACACCACGGCCGAGCGTGATGGACCCGGCGATGTTCCGCACGGTCACATCGTTGCGCTGCTTGGCAAGCAGGGTGGCCTTCACCTGCGAGGCGGTGGCGTCATACCGAACGTTCTGAGTCAGATGGGCGGTGAAGTAGCCGTTCTCGTCGGTGGTGACGGCAACCTGCTGCTCACCGGTGGCCGTGAACGTGAGCTTGGTGTTCTTCACCAGCTGACCATTATCGTCCTTCACCTCGCCGGCGACCGGGATGACGGTCTTCGTCGGCTGCACGAACGTGGCGGTGACATGCGAGGAAAGCTGATAATCATGGCCGTTGAGCGTGACGGTGGAGGAGACGTCCTCGCCGGCCGGTTCGTCAGCGAGCGCGTTCGGCACGATCATCATGCCCGCGCCGAGCACGGCCAGGGCGACGGCGGCGGCAACGAAGCCTCGGGCCGCAGCGGTGGCGTGACCGCGACGGCCTGCGGAAGCGCCATCGGATTCACCGGCATCGCCGGAGGAAGTGTTGAAACCGTTACGACGGCTGAGGATGATGCAGCCTGCGGCGGCGAGCAGCAGGGCGAATCCGGCGAGGCCCATCACGGAAACGCCGGTGCGGGAAAGCGACCCGCTCGACTTGCCGGTATTGCCGGCGTCGTTGGCCGTGGAATCGGCGCTGATGGCCGTGTCGCCGTTGGTGTTGTTCGCCGACTGGTTGCTCGCGTTGGCTGCGTTATTCGTATTGTTCGCGGACTGGTTGTTGGAAGTCTGATTGTTCGGGGTCTGACCGTTCGGCTTGGTCGTTCCGGAATTATCGGTTCCGGTGTTGCCGTTGTTGCCGTTGTTCGGGTTGTTGCCGTTGTTGCCGGACGTCTGTTCGGCGAGCGCAACGGTGAGGGTCTGACCGTCTGCAACCGCGTAGGCGTGCTCGCCCGGCTTGAGATCGCCGACCGTCCACTGCACGGAAGTCGACTGACCAGCCTTGGCGATCCTATCGGGAATGGTGGTCGTGCCCTTCACCGTGGTTGCGGTCTTCGTCGCATCATTGTTGGTCACGACCAGCGCATATTGATCCGCCCCGGCAGCGTCATACCGCTCCACGGAAACGGCGATGCGCGGCGTCGAAGTCGACGTCGCCACCGTTTCCACGCCGGAAACGGAACCGTTCGCCTGACTGCCTTCCTGAGCGTTCGCCGTGCCTACGAAGCCGAATACGGCGATGAACATCGTCGTCACGGCCGCGATCAACGTGCGCCAGTGCCGACGGTTTGACGATGCAGAACCCATAAGTTCCCCAGCCTTCCCTCATACGAGGTATCCGCTCCGCTTCGGAAACGGGGAGCGGGTACCGTAATCCGTTTATTACGGTACCCCCATCCCCCGCCATTCGGTAGAGGGCGTTCCAACGTCCAGCACCCCTCATCAGTCGGCGAAGCCGACAGCTTCCCCCAAAGGGGGAAGCCAGGGAGGGCGATGTCAGTCGGCCTGGATGCTGTCGATGGTGACGTCGGGGTCGTCGGGGGTGTGTCCGGCCAGCGGATCCTCCGGCATGGTGGTGAGCTCCAGATGCTCGCCGCCGGTCTGATCGACCAGCACGGTGTCGCCGTCATGCACCTTGCCGGCCAGCAGCATACGGGCCAGCTGATCGCCCACCTCGGTCTGCACCAGACGACGCAGCGGACGCGCGCCGTAAGCCGGATCGTAGCCGGTGTTGGCCAGCCACTCGCGGGCCGAATCGGTGACGTCGAGGGTGATGCGGCGGTCGGTCAGACGAGATGCCACCTGCTTGACCTGAATGTCCACGATGCCGCCCAGCTCGTCGCGGGTGAGCGGGTGGAAGATCACCAGCTCGTCCAGACGGTTGATGAACTCCGGCTTGAACTGCATGTGCACGGCGTCCATCACGGCCTTCTTCTTCGCGTCGGAGTCGAGATCCTGATTCACCAGGAACTGCGAACCGAGGTTCGAGGTCATGATCAGGATCGTGTTCTTGAAGTCCACGGTCCTGCCCTGACCATCGGTCAGACGACCGTCGTCAAGTACCTGCAGCAGCACGTCGAACACTTCGGGGTTGGCCTTCTCGACCTCGTCGAACAGCACGACGGAGTACGGGCGACGGCGAACTGCCTCGGTGAGCTGACCGCCCTCCTCGTAGCCGACGTAGCCCGGCGCCGCGCCGATCAGGCGGGAGACGCTGGCCTTCTCCATGTACTCGGACATGTCGATGCGGACCATGGCCTTCTCGTCGTCGAACAGGAAGTCGGCGAGCGCCTTGGCCAGCTCGGTCTTGCCCACACCGGTGGGGCCGAGGAACAGGAACGATCCGGTCGGACGGTTCGGGTCGCTGATGCCGGCGCGCGAGCGGCGGACGGCGTCGGACACGGCGGCGATGGCCTCCTTCTGGCCGATCACGCGCTTGCCGAGGTAATCCTCCATGTGCAGCAGCTTCTCGTTCTCGCCCTGCATCAGACGGCCGACCGGGATGCCCGTCCAGTCGGAGACGATTTCGGCCACGGAGTCGGCGTCCACATGGTCGGGAACCATCGGCTCGGGCTTGTTCTCGCCGGTTTCAGTGGATTCGGCGTCGGCGCTTTCCGCGGCGGAAAGCTCCTTCTGAATCGCCGGAATGTCGCCGTAGAGGATCTTCGACGCCTTGGCGAGATCGCCTTCACGGGTGGCCTTGTCGGCCTCGACGCGCAGATCGTCCATCTTGGCGCGCAGATCGCCCACCTTGTTGTGCCCGGCCTTCTCGGCGTCCCACTTGGCCTTCAGCCCGCTGAGCTTCTCGCGGGTGTCGGCCAGATCGGCCTGAAGCTTGCCGAGACGCTCCTTGGAAGCCGGGTCCTCCGCCTTCTTCAGCTGCATCTCCTCCATTTCGAGACGCGTGACCTTGCGCTGCAGCTCGTCGATCTCCTCCGGAGAGGAATCGAGCTCCATGCGCAGGTGCGCGGCCGCCTCATCAACCAGATCGATGGCCTTGTCAGGCAGCTGACGACCGGAGATGTACCGGTTCGACAGCGTGGCCGCGGCCACCAGCGCATCATCGCCGATCGTCACCTTGTGGTGCGCCTCGTAACGCTGCTTGAGGCCACGCAGAATCGCGACCGTGTCCTCCACGCTCGGCTCGCCCACGTACACCTGCTGGAAACGACGCTCCAACGCCGGGTCCTTCTCGATGTTCTCGCGGTACTCGTCCAACGTGGTGGCGCCGATCAGCCGAAGCTCGCCACGGGCCAGCATGGGCTTGAGCATGTTGCCCGCATCCATGGAGCCTTCGGCCGCACCGGCGCCCACGATCGTGTGGATCTCGTCGATGAAGGTGATGATCTGGCCGTCCGCGTTCTTGATCTCCTCAAGCACGCTCTTGAGCCGTTCCTCGAACTCGCCACGATACTTCGAGCCGGCCACCATCGAACCCATGTCGAGGCTGGTCAGCTTCTTGTTCTGCAGCGTGGTGGGCACGTCGCCGGCCACGATGCGCTGGGCCAGTCCCTCGACCACGGCGGTCTTGCCGACGCCGGGCTCGCCGATCAGCACCGGGTTGTTCTTGGTGCGGCGGGAAAGGATCTGAATCACGCGGCGGATCTCCTGATCGCGGCCGATCACCGGGTCGAGCTTGCCTTCCTTGGCCTCGGCGGTCAGGTCGGTGGAGTACTTCTCCAACGCCTTGTAACTGCCTTCGGCATCCGGGCTGTCGACCTTACGGCCGCCTCGAATACCGGGCACCGCCTTGCGCAGCGCCTCGGGGGTCACGCCGTTGGCCTTGAGGATGTCGGCCGACTGATTCGGCGCGGAGGCCGCGATGCCGATGAGCAGATGCTCGGTGGAGACGTATTCGTCGCCCATCTCCTTCATCTCCTTCTCGGCCTGCGCGATCGCCGTGGTGAGCTGGCGGCTCGCCTGCGGCTGCGAGGTGCTCGATCCGCTTGCGCTCGGCAACGCCACCAGCGCATTGCGGGCAGCGGCGGCGATGGCCTGAGGATTGCCTCCGGCCGCCTGAATCAGGCCCGGCACCACGCCTTCCTGCTGGCGAAGCAGGGCTTCCAGCACATGCAGGGTCTCGACCTGCGCGTTGCCCGCGGCCGAGGCGGACTGAATGGCGTCGCCCAGCGCCTCCTGAGCCATTCTGGTGAAGTTCTGTTCCATGATTGCCTCCCAAAGTCTTGAATCGTATTCGTGTTCTGACTATCCCAACCGAGGAGGCACGGCGGTTATTCCCAAAACTTGAGCGTGTTGCACTCAAGTTTCGGGAATCATCGTGAACTCACCTCACCGAACGCACCCACGAACGCACCAAAAGGCGAGTTGTGAGGCTTTGTTTCGCCATACCGTCGCGCAGCCCGATAACGAAGCTTGAAAATTCAACGATTCCTTCTCTCGATCACAGCCCAAAACCGCATTATTCAACAACGAAGCCTCACAACTCGCCACTTGGAGCATTGCTGCGGGGTCGGAGAACCGGAAACGGCTCAGAAAAGGACGAGACCCCGGTATCGCGCCACAGGCCGCTCCGGCAGACGACGCCCCAATGCCGCCGCCACGATAACGGCCAGCTCCCGGCAAAGCCGCTCACTCGCAAGATCGCCCGCCACCACGGGAATGATGCGCCAGTCCTGATACTCAAGATTCCTCTTTTTCCGCTGGTCGAACGCATATTGGCGCTTCGACGTGCGGTGGTGGTCGCCCTGAAACTCTATGCCGACCTTGCAGTCGGGGTATGCAAGATCGATGTGCAGGTCGAATCCCAACTGCTCATCGAACACCGCATAATTAGGAATGGCCTCGGGCAGCCCAAAATACCGCAGCGCAAGCCGAACCCGCGTCTCCCAGGAGGAGTCGGTGCCATCCATCATGAATCTCAGCGCTTTGACGCAACTCGCCTTGCCCCGAAACGGCCCCGCCGTTCTGAGGAACCTCGCAAAATCCTCGCTGGAACACTGCCGTAGCCTTGGATCCCTGCGCATGAGCGAATCCCCCAGAACAACCAGCTCCCCCAACGTGACATATGGCGACATCTGCGCCCAAGCGGTGAGCGCATCCACGCATTCCACCGAATCAGCGATCATGCGGGACTCGTATTCCGGCTCCCACAAATGGATCCCCATCCCCCGTCGCCGCCTGCGCCGCCTGCGATCGCGCACTGCTACGTGCAGCAAAGACTCATCGAGCGTGCAGTTGAGCGGGGGCTCGATGCCGAGCAGATTAAGCGCCGTCAGATGGCTGAACACCAACGGCACACGCGAGGTGCGGGCTGCGGCCTCGCAGCGGGCAAGGGTCTGAAGCGCGGTGTCGGCAAGCGAAGCATAGGCGATTCCCCCACCTCCGGACGGCGCGCCGGACACCAAGCCGGACACCGCCCCCGACACTCCGGACACCGCTCTATACACCGACATGCCGCCAAACGTAATAGGCGCGGCGAAACCCGGCAACCGGATCACGAAAATTGTGGATAACTCGAACGCACGAGGTCACACCGCCGGCAGCAGCACGTGCAGCACCGTCATCTCGACCAGCGAGATCATGCCGGTGACGGTAAGCGAGAATCCGGCCAGCTTGGCGTTGCCGGTGAGCGAATCGGCGAACTTCGTGGCGAACACGGTGATCGGCGACAGCGCCGCGATGGTGAGGATCTCGCGGATCCGCAGGTCGAACGGCATGATGTACCACGCGGCCAGCGCGATCACCACGCTGAACGCCGTGCGCCACGCGATCACCCGAAGCAGGGTGACGCGATCCTTGCGCTCATGCGGCACCTCCATCATCAGGCCGATCATCGCCATGCAGCAGAAGGCGTTGGCGTTGGCGAACGGCGTGACCAGCTGCACGATCGGATCGGGAATCTGCACATGCGCGAACATCAGGACCAGCATGAGCATGTATGTGTCGAACGAGAGGGAGCTGACGAAATCATGCGCGATGTTGCGCACGCGCAGCACCATCGGCAGCACGGTCGCCGAGTCGCCCATATGCAGCAGGCCCTTGGTCAGGCTCAGTGCGGCGGCCGTAGCCACCATCGCATTGCCGATATCCATCATGATCACCGGCAGGCCGGCCGACGCCCCCATGAACGTCTGCACCACCGGCAGGCAGAACGCGCCGAGGTTCAGACCGGACGCGGCGAGCATCGTGAACGCGCGGTAGCGTTTGTCGGGCTCGCGATGCGTGCCGAAGAACACGAGGAACAGCGGGACGATCGCGCAGACGAATCCGAACAGCACGATCCACAGCATCGACATGTCATGCCTGTTCGTGGCGAACGACAGCACGATCGCGCAGGGCAGGGTGAGGTTGAATGCGAACCCCTGCGCCACCTTGTAGTCTCGTTCGCCGAAGATGTGCAGACGTTTGAGCGCGTAGACCCCGAGAATCACCAGCAGCAGCGAACCCGACTTGAATATCACCATGATCTACTTCTTCGCTCTCCCATATCCGGCCAACCGCCCTATCCGAACAGAACAGGTCGGCGTATCCGAACAGTGAGTATAGGAACGTGTCCGGCGGTGCGCCCACCCGTCCCGTATGGTGGACCGGATCCCGAACCAGCCGACCTTCCCCGCATGAACCGATTCCGTAAACCGATCACGTACCGATACCCCCGGCTCGATACGCCGCCCGACCCCACCGGAAGCCAAACGACAGGCGAATTTCAGGCGAAATCAACCGATCGGATGACACCCGATCAGCCGACCCGTCCGTACCATATACTGTTGCCGAGTAAATCGTTTCGCCTGTAGGCGAAGAGCGGGAGAAGAGAGAAGAGCAGTATGACGCAGAGCGCGCAGAACGGCGGACTGAACATCGATATGACGCCGCTGAACCCGGATCCCAAACGCAAGGCGAGAAAAACAATCCGAACCACCATCATCGTCGTGGTGGTGATCGCGCTGGTGGCTGCGGCCGCCGGATTCTTCGGATGGCGCCATCTGCGCGAATCCGCCCTCAAGGGATGTCAGGACCAGTGGACGTCGCTGAGCCGCGAACTCGACCGTACCACCACGCTGCGCAGCGATCTCAAAACGGCATCGGCCGTCACCGCGGAACAAGTGAAGGACTCCTCCACCGTGACCCATCTGGCCGACGTACGCGGCGATCTCGATTCAATCGACCCCGATCTCGACCAGCAGAGCACGCTGTGCCCCGTGGACGCGACGATCAGCAGCCTGAAAACCGCCACCCAGCAGCTGGCCGACCGCGAGAAGCCGATCGACAACGCCGTGAACACCGTGGATTCCGCGGTGAAGTCGGTGAATTCCAGTAAGGCGGAGAAGACGTACGACGATACGAAGGCCGCGTTGGAATCCGATGTGAAGACCGCCACCCAGCTGGTCTCCGACGCGAAGGGCCAGGTGAAGGACACGTCGCTTTCCGACGCGGTGACCAAGCAGATCGACGCCGCGAACAGCGCGATGGCGCAGAAGGCCGACGCGGCGTTCAGCGTCAAACCGCTCACCGACGCGAAGGCCTCGCTGGCCACGGCCACGAAGGCGCTGGAGAAGGCAATGGCCCCCGACTGCTCGAAGGAGAAGTGCGTGGCGATCACCTTCGACGACGGACCGAGCGCCGAAACCACCCCGCAGCTGCTCGCCACGCTGAAGAGGCTCAACGTGCCGGTGACGTTCTTCTCGCTGGCAGTGGAGGCGAAGGCGAATCCGAACATCGTCAAGCAGGAGATCGCCGGCGGCCATGCGGTGGGCAGCCACACATGGAACCATGTGCAGCTGAGCAAGCTTTCCGCCGATCAGATCCAGCAGCAGATCACCACATCCGCGGCCACGATCCAGCAGGCCGGCGGTCGCCCGGTGATGATGATGCGCCCGCCGTACGGCGACTACAACGCCACCGTGCGTGAAAAGGCGAAGGAGGCCGGCGAAGCGCTGATCATGTGGGATGTGGATTCACTCGACTGGAAGTCCCACAACAAGGACGCGATTCTGGCCGAGGTGAACAAGGAAGTGACCAACGGGTCGATCATCCTGCTGCACGACATCCACCAGACCACCGTTGACTCCGTACCCGCCGTGATCCAGCTGCTCCAATCCAAGGGATTCAAACTGGTGACCGTGCCGCAGCTGGTCGGCAATGACCTGCAGCCCGGCGCCGTCTACTTCAACCGCAACTACGTGATCAAGTAGCTCCGCGAATCACCAGTGGATTTACAAAGAAAGGGCTGTCCGCATCGTTTTAAGCAACGATGCGGACAGCCCTTATTGTGCCAGTTCAGGGACCTTGAAACAACGGACGGTCTGACGATCGCACCCCATCGGCTCGCGTGTCGGCTCGCCTGAACCCCTCATCAGTCGGCTACGCCGACAGCTTCCCCCAAAGGGGGAAGCCACGACCACTGGAACCCGTCCCCCTCCTCTCGCCTTCCCCTTGAGGGGAAGGTGGCCGGCGCAGCCGGTCGGATGAGGTGGCCGGAACGAAACACCGGTACGAAACAACGTGCACCCGCCTACATCACCTCATCAGACGGACTCCGTCCGCCAGCTTCAACCGCAAGAGCGGACGGCCCTACGGCCGCGCTTTGCAAGCTCGCCTGTCGGCTCGCCTGAACCCCTCATCAGTCGGCTACGCCGACAGCTTCCCCCAAAGGGGGAAGCCAAGAAGCACCGCCAAGGGCTCGCTGGCAGGCGAGCGAAAAACCGCGGCCGCAGGCCGTCCACTCTTGCGGAGAAGGTGGCCGGCGAAGCCGGGCGGATGAGGTGACGCACGCACCGTGAACTGCACCCCGATTGTTGGACTGGAGTAATTCAGATTCGATGATCGGAGGTGCGGTTTCTCATGTGCGGGGATCGCAGACGCCATTACGGCGACGAGTTCAGGAAGACGGCCTTGGCCCTGATCCGTCAGGGCATCGGGGCGAGGGCCCTGGCCGGACGGGTTTGCATGCCGCGGTCGACCGCGGAAAAATGGGTGTTGTTGTACCGGATCGGCGGGGAGGCGGCGATCATGGGAGAACGCGGCAACAGGAAATACGACTACGGGACGAAGCTCGCGGCGGCGCGCGACCGCGTGGAGCACGGCCTGACCAAGGCCGAGGTCATGGCCCGGTACGGGATCGCGAGCATCACGACGCTCGAGAACTGGTGCCGCGAGTACCGTGCGGGAGGCCCGGACGCGCTGCGGCCGAAGCCGAAGGGCCGGCCCAGGGGCGCCAAGCCCAAACCGAAACCGGCTCCCACGAGGGAGCAGCTCCTCGAGGAGGAGAACGCGTACCTGAGGGCGAGGGTCGCGTACCTGGAAAAAGCCCGCGCCCTGCTGGCGTCGAAGTCACCAACCGGGAGAAATCGGTGATCGTCTCGACGCTGGCGGGGCTCGGATACCGGCTCGTCCACCTGCTGAGGGCGGCCGGACTGGCGAGGAGCACGTACTACCATCACCTGTCGCATCCGGCGGCCGTCACCCGGCCGGACATCGAGCCGATGGTCGCCGAGATCTTCCATCGCACCCCGAACGGGTGCGGCCACCGGCAGGTG
>NZ_NMWU01000003.1 GCF_002860355.1 Bifidobacterium margollesii | reverse complement strand
GGGTCGCCGGCGGCAAGGCGTACCTGGCGCCCGTCTACGACATGGGATCGAAGGAGATCGTCGCCTGGGACGTAAGCCGGCGTCCCGACCTCGCCCAGCAGCGAAGGCTGCTCGCCATGCTCGAGGACCGTCTGCCCGAGGGCGTCGATCCCGTGCTCCACAGCGACATGGGATGGCAGTACCAGCACCGGTGGTGGCGCGACCGTCTCGCGGAACTGGGCATACGCCAGTCCATGAGCAGGAAGGGCGACTGCATCGACAACGCCGCGACCGAGCAGGTGTTCGGCCATCTCAAGGACGAGTTCTACACCGGCCGCGAGTTCGCCTCCTACGAGGAGTTCGAGACCGGTCTGAACGAGTACATCATCCACTGGAACACCAGACGACGCCAGAGACGGCTGGAGGGACGCACCCCGGAGGAATTCCGGAGTATGTCCCTCGCAGCCTGATCAGGTACCCTTAATAAACCGCGTCTAACAATTGGGGCGCAGTTCACCGCCTGACCACCATCAGTCCGCCTACGGCGTCCAGCTCCCGCCAGCGGGAGCGACGCGACGCCTACTTGCCGAGGAACTCGTTGGTGGCGATCTCCTTGGCCTGCGGAATGTCGTTGATCTGCTTGCCGTTGGCATCCTCATAGGTGTGGTTCTCTCCGAGGAAGTCGAAGAACTTCTGCGTATCGACGAAATCGTTGGTGCCGAGCACGAACGAACCATCCTTGATCTTCGCCGGATCACCCCAGTACTGGCCGTCGACGATGGTCTTCATGCTCCGCTTCACGAAGTCGAGCTTGAGGTTGGCTTCCGGAGCCTCCTTCACGAGGATCGACGCGGCGTCGTCCGGGTGCTCGTAGGCGTACTCGTAGCCCTTCTGCGAGGCCTGCACGAACTTCTTCACCAGCTCGGGGTTGTCGGAGATGGTCTTGGTGTTGGTGATGATGCCGATGGAATCCGCGTTGCCGGGCACACCGTAGTCAGGCTCGGTGAAGCAGTTGAGCGCCGGGCCTTCCATCTCGGCCTGCACACCCTCCCAGGTGGCGTAGAAGCCGCCGAAGTCGGCCTTGCCGGAGCTCAGCGTCTGGAAGGTGGAGGTGCCGACGGTGACCTTGTCGAACTGGCCCTTGCCGCCGTCGTGCTGAATCATGCGCTTGAGCACGGCGTCGTCCTCGTTGGAGCCGAAGGTGGCGAACGTACGGCCGTCGAAGTCCTTCGGCGACTTGATGTTCGTGTTGCTCTTCAGCGCGCACCAGATGGCGCTCGGCTTCTGCTGCACCTGCATGACCTGCTTGATCTTCGCGCCTTTGAGCGTGTAGTTGCCCACGTTGGTCATGTTCGACAGCGCGAAGTCTGCCACGCCGTTGCTCACGGCCTGCTCGGCGCCGGCCTGGGCCACGGCCACGATGTCGACGTCGAGGCCGGCATCCTTGAAGTAGCCCTTGTTCTTGGCCACGTACACGCCGATGTGGTTGGTGTCGGGCGCCCACGACAGCATGAACGTGACCTTCTTCAGGGAGGTCGAGCTGGAGGAGCCGGACGCGGAGGAGTCGGCGGACGAATCGTTGCTGGACGAGCCGCAGGCGGCCAGCGAGAACGCCATGGCGGCGGCACCGATAATGGCCACGGCCTTGCGCAGATTACCGGAAACAAGCTTGCCCATGGAGGACATAACAGACATGATGATTTCCCTAGATCTTCTCAGATGACCGTTTTCTAGGAACGACTGGCTGACGGGCCAGGCAGAAAACGATCCGAAGGGCCGGGCTCATCATCCCGCAGGTGCCCCCGAATCCCGTACGCAGCTTTGCGCATACGAATGTTCGGTTTGCCACACACCGGCGATCAAGCACCACGATTATAAACCGGATTGGCAGACATCATTCGGCCCCGATCCCCGCGCGGAAAACGGGAAACGGGGCCGAAACGAAACACTGGAACGGCAGGATCAGCCGGCGATATGGTCAGCCGACGATACGGTCGGTTTGCAGGATGGTCAGCCGGCGACCACCACGTTGCGCAGATCACCGATGCCCTCCACGGAGACGATCGCCTCGTCGCCCGGCTTCAGCGTGCCGGACGCGTTCGGGGTGCCGGTGAGGATCACGTCACCGGGCAGCAGCGTGGAGAACTGCGAGATCGCGGCGATCTGCGCCGGAATCGAGTGGATCAGGCCGGCGGTGGAGCCGGAGGCCTCGGGCACGGATTCGCCGTTGAGCGTGAAGCCGATGCGGGCGTCGGTCCAGTCGAGATCGGTCTGGATCCACGGGCCGAGCGGACAGGAGGTGTCGAATCCCTTGGCGCGCGTCCACATCGGGTCGAATCCCTGCACGTCACGCAGGGTCACGTCGTTCACGCAGGTGTAGCCGAGCACGTAGTCCATGGCCTTCTCGACCGGCACGTTCTTCGCGATGCGGCCGATCACCACGGCCACTTCCGGCTCGAAGTTCATGTCATGCGAGAACGAGGGGATCACGATCGGATCGTCGGGGCCGATCACCGAGGTGGACGGCTTGGTGAAGATCACCATCTCCTCCGGGGCCACCTTGATGTCGGAAAGACCCTTCTCGGCCATGAACGTGGTGTGGGCCTGATAGTTCTTGGCCAGGCCGAACACCTTGGACGGGATGATCGGGGCGAGCAGGCGGACGCCGTCGGCATCCAGCGCGTAGCGTTCGCCGGTGGGCTTGACTTCGGCGGCGCCCAGCGGGAAGCCGTCGAGCGCGACGAGGTAGTCCTTGCCGTCGTTTTCGTCGGTCTGCACGAAGGCGTACTGGGGGCGGTCGTTAACGGAAAAACGTGCGATTCTCATATGGTCAGTGTATCCCCACTGCATCCCACCCCGACCGCTTCCGTCCGATGGGCCCGATCAGATGAAGGCGCGCGGCCCGAAGATCGCGGTGCCGACGCGCACGATCGTGGAGCCTTCGTCGATCGCCAACGCCATGTCGTGGGTCATGCCCATCGACAGTTCGCGGCACGACGGAATATCGGCTCGCAGAGCGTCACGGGTTTCGCGCAGATGGGCGAACCCGCGGCGGATCACCGCCTCGTCGCTTACATGTGCGCCGATGGTCATCAGACCTTCCAGACGCACGCCTTCCAGCGCGGCGATCCGATGGGCCAGATCGACGGCCTCGGCGGGATCGCAGCCGGACTTCGACTCCTCGCCAGATTCGTTGACCTCCAGCAGCACGCCGACGGTGATGCCACGCACCACCGCACGCCGGGCGATCTTCTCGGCCAATGACAGCGTGTCCACCGATTCGATGGTGGTGACGCTGGGCAACACCTTGTTGATCTTGTTGGACTGCAGCTGCCCGATCAGGTGGAACGGCAACGGGACGAGCGGGAACGTGTCGTCCGACGCCGGCGCGGTGAGGGTCGCGCCTCGCTTCGCGGCCGCGCCCAGCGCAAAGCCGCGGTCCGCGCACAGTCTGGTCAGCCCGGCCGTCTTGACCTCGACCTCCTGCGGACGGTTCTCGCCGATCACGCGCACGCCGGCGTCGATCGCCGCCATGATCTCGCCCACGTCGCGGGTCTTCGTCGCGGCGAGCAATGTGACCGACCCCGCCTCGCGCCCGGCGGCCGATTCCGCCTCGGCGATCCCGTCGAGTACCTTGTGCACGCCATCCGTGATCTGCCGTGCGCGTTCCTCGTCGATCGTCTCGTTCGCCAGATCCTTGTGATCCATGTATGCGACCATCGTTCCACTCCCCTACGCTGCTGTTTCGCTGATGTTGGCCGGGGGCATTGCTGCCGGCCGTGATGCCGCCGTTCGACCACCGCCCTGTCCGCGGTCTTCCGCATCGATAGTTCCGCATCGATAGTCTAGTACCGCGCGTCAGAAATTCGTTCACCCCCCGCTCCCCCGCTCCCCTTGTCAGGGGAGCCAGCCCAAGCCGGGGCACACCACCTCCGCTCCCCGCTCCCCTTGTCAGGGGAGCTGGCCCGAGCCGGACTGCACATCACCTCCGCTCCCCGCTCCCCTTGTCAGGGGAGCTGGCCCGCAAAGCGGGTCTGAGGGGTAGTGAATTGTGATAGTGAATTAAGGGGTAGCCAATTCACCAGCGCCGAGGCCAGCCGGCGGCATGATGCATCGCCCGCCACGGCATACTGCGAAGTCGGCGCAACAGACCGACCAGCAGCCATCCGAGAATCAGGATCGCCACGCCGACGATCACGGCCAGATTGCGACCGTCGTGCACGTCGTTGGGGTTGGGCGCGGGGATCGGGATCGCCTCGCGGTGGCCGGAAATCAATAGACGATGGGTGTTCACGCCGTACGGGGTGCAGGTCATCAGGGTCACGCGGTCCTCGCCGGGCACGATCTTCAGCTGCGAGGTGTCGTTCGGCTCGATCACGGTGATGCGATCCACCTTGTAGCCGAGGGTTTCGCCCATCACCTCGATGTAGAAGAAGTCGCCGGTCTTCATCTCGTCCAGACGGGTGAACATCAGCGCCTCCACGAGTCCGCGGTGGCCGGTGATCACCGAATGGGTGGATCTGCCGCCCACCGGCAGGCTCGTGCCGTAGAGGTGTCCGGCACCGGAGGCCAGCGCCTCCTCGGACGTGCCGTGGTAGATCGGCAGTTTGATCGAGACCTTCGGCACGCGGATCGTGCCCATCACCCCGTCGCCGGAGTTCAGCAGCGACTGGTATTCCTTGTCCTTCGCGGATGCGGAGTCCTCGCTTTTCGCCTTCGAGCCGCCTTGGGCGCTGGTGAACGGATCGACCGCCTCGCCAAGCACCGGCTGACCGGAGATCGCCAGCTTTTCGTTGTATTTCTGCGCGGCCGCGAACGCCTCCTCGGCCTGCGGATATGGCCAGCCGGCCACATGCTGAGCGGAGACATCGGATGTTTCGGCGAGACGCTGGGACGACTGCCATTGCAGGGCGAGCGGGAAGCCCGCCACGCAGATCGCGGCGATGAGCAGGATCGCGGTCAGCAGGCGCAGGAGCAGCAGTCGAAGACGCAGCGAACGGCGTTCGGTCATCACGTCGGTGGTGTCGATGGCCTCACGGAACGGACGGTTGCTGAAAGCGTTCTCGGGATGGGAGACGGGGGTATGAGAGACGGGGGTATGAGAGTTTGGGGTGCGGGAGACGGGGGTATGCACTGCGGAATCGTCGTCAACGGGGAGCTGCGAAACCGACGTATCCCGCTCCAGCGCGGTCGATGCCGCCGAATGTCTGGCGTGTCGCGGTTTGCGGGCAGAACGGCCGAACACTGTCGCCTCCCGTCCTTGCGTCTTGCTCGGCTTCCGTTCGGAATCCGGCTGAAATCTGGAATATGGCATTGCGGCGCATCATCGCGAAATGATTCACCGTGATCCACTCACAATTTACTGATTATGTCACAGAATCGCATCGCCGCGAACCCCCGTCTTCAGGCAGCGTCGTTTCCGTCGAGCGCGACGGAGCCGATGCGGGGACCCGTCCGCTCCATGACGGTCGACCGGAAACGGTAATCGGTGACGTTTAGGGCTGTTGGGTGAGGGTGTGCGGATCGCTGAGTCGATCGGCACGATTCGTGGCGATTCGCCGCCATGAGAATCCCGGCAGCAGCTCATCGGGAGTGCAGGGGGCCGCCGTCGGTCGCAGACCGAGCAGCCACGCGCAGTATCCGATGATCCGCTGCGGGGCGATGCCTTCCTCACGCATGGCTCCGAGATCCCATGCCTTGTCTCGTTTGGCGAGGCGTCGACCGGTCGGGTCGTCGATCAGCGGCAGGTGGGCGAACTGCGGGAGCGGGCGTGCCGGTTGCGGAGATTGCGAGGTTTCGTGAGACTGGGACTGCGGCACACTCGGTGTGGTGAATCCTGCGGCGATGAGATTCTCGCGGATCCACAGCTGCACGGCCGTGGATCGCAGCAGATCCCGCCCGCGTACGATCTGGTTCACGCCGGTGAGCAGGTCGTCCACCGTGACGGCGAGCTGATAGGCGAACAGACCGTCGGAGCGTTTCACCACCACGTCACCGAGTTCCCGGGTCAGATCGAAACGCTGGGCGCCGAAGATCAGATCATCGAAGGTCTCGACTCGATTCGCCGGCATGGCGATGCGCCAGGAATGGCGATCGCCGCGGGCGAGCCGTGCGGCGCGGATCTGCGGATCGAGGCGCCGGCAGGTTCCGGGATATACGATGAACCCGTCGCCTTCGTTGGGCGCCGAGGCGGCCCTGATGTCCGCCCGGGAACAGAAGCACGGGTAGATCAGAGGGGTGGTCGAAGTTGACGATGCACCGGTTTCGGTGATTCCATCGGCTTCGGTGACCGATCGGCGTTTGAGCAGTTCGATCGCCTGATCATACCGGTCGATTCGTTGTGACTGATAGATCGGCTCACCGTCCCAGTCAAGGCCGAGCCAATGCAGATCGTCCATGATCCACCGGTCGGCGTCCTTGCGCACACGGGGGGTGTCGATGTCCTCGATGCGCAGCAGCAGACGACCGTTCCGCGAGCGCACGCCGAGCCATGCGGCCAACGCGGCGTACACGTTGCCGATGTGCATACGACCCGTGGGCGAGGGGGCCAGTCGTCCGACGATGGTTTCCATGCTCCCCATACGTTCCGTGTTCTCCGTACGTTCCGTGTTCTCCGTACGTTCCGTGTTCTCCGTCACGCGAATATTATGGCAAGGCCCGGCCGACACCATGCGGTTCCGCGGGGACTGTTCAACGGGGACTGTTCCGCGGAGGCATGGGGTCGGCCGGGCCATGATCAAGTCAGACGACGTATCGATCAGACGGTCAGACGATCAGACGGTCAGACGAGCGCGCCGAAGAAGATCTTGAAGATGAAGGCGCCCACGATGGCACCGGCGATCGGCGCGACCACCGGAATCCATGCTTCACCCCAGCGGGAGCTTCCCTTGTTCGGGATCGGCAGGATCGCGTGCAGCAGTCGGGGCATGAGGTCGCGGGCGGGGTTCAGGCCGGGGCCGGTCGGGCCACCGAGCGAGGTGACCAGACCCCACACGATGAAGCCGACGACGATCGAAGCTGCCGCGGCATCCTTGGCGCCCCACGGCATCAGCAGGCAGCACAGCGCGCCGAGCACCAGCACGAGCGTACCGAAGAACTCGTTGACGAAGTAGTTGAAGCGGGAGCCTTCCGCGTCGGTGGTGGAGAAGCTGGCGAAGATGGCGTCGGCCTCCTCGGTTTCGCGGTAGTGGGGCAGGTAGGTGACGTACACGACGAGCTGACCGGCGGCCGCGCCCAGCAGCTGGGCGACGATGTAGGGCAGTACGTCGTTCCACGGGAACATACCGTTGACCGCCTGAGCCAGGGTCATGGCCGGGTTGATGTGCGCGCCGGAGATGCCACCGAACATGAGCACTGGGAACATCACGCCGAAACCGTAGCCCATGGCGATGTTGAGCCAGCCGGCGTGATGCCCCTTGGTGTTCTTGAGTTCCACGTTGGCGACGGAACCGTTGCCGAAGATCATCAGAATGGCGGTGCCGATGAATTCGGCGGCCAATTTGGTCATCAGGGAATATTCCACAATAGGTCCTTGAATCTCTCGAAGTTCTCGAATTTCTCTCTCATGCCAGATAGGCAAACACGCGTTATTGTGGTCCGGGGTCTTGACTTCGACGATTCTGGCTCCGCGACGGCTTCCACCGGCTGATGACTGTGGATATCAGTCGCGGGGAACGCGTTTCATGGTCCGATAATCCCAATAGCCTTCGGCGGGTGGCTGCTCGCCTCGGATTTCGGATTCGATTTCCTCAAGTCGTTCGCGCACGCGACGGGTGAGCTCATGCACCGCGGTTTTCGGCGGCTCACCTTCCCAGGAGTCCATGTCTTCGATGAGGTCGGCATAGTCGATGGCTTCGCCGAATCCCATGACGACGTTCTTGCGCGGCCAGGGCCACCACTGGTTGATACTTGCCGCACCCCAGGTGGCTGCGGGGTAGATCGGCACCTGACGGCCGAGTTTTCTGCAGGTTTCGAGGGCGATGTAGGCCATGCCGGGTTTGAGGCTCATCGGCCATTTCTTCGGGTCGCGGGTCAGGGTGCCTTCCGGCCAGATGGTGAGGGGACGACCGGAGGTGAGGATGCGGATGGATTCGCTTTCGATGGCGAGCGCCTCGCCTTTGCGACGCGGCACGGGCTGCATGCCGACGAGCTGGAACCATTTGCCGATGATCGGCCAGCTCGCCATTTCCGCTTTGGCCATGTAGCGCGGGCGACGCCCCTGATAGAACAGTGCGACCATGGGGATGAACACGTCGAACAGGGTGACGTGCGTGCAGGCGGTGATGAAGACGCCGTCTTCGGGTACTCGTTCGAGTCCCCATGCCTTGACCTTGCAGCGGGATCGGACGACCGCGGCGCAGGCGTCGAGCAGGCGCTGGGTGGCTTTGGGGTTCTGCGCGTTGATTTCGGCGATGTTGTCTTTGCGCGGCCCTGTAGGGTGGTTGCGCATCGGGTTGACGAGGTTGTGCATGCGTGCCAGCTTCGCCACCTGTTCGTTGCTCAGCGGCTTGACGGCGGAGCGCGGCGAGGGTTTTCCGGGAGATACCATGCCCTCTATTGTGCCGCAAGCCATTCCCGAGCCGGAAACCCGCCTTCCCCTTAGGCCGAGCCGTAAAGAAAAGGCCGGAGGCGTTTTCAGGCGAGGACTCGCTGACAGGCGAGCAGAAATCCGCGGCCGCAGGCCGTCCTCTCTTGCCGAGAAGGTGGACGGCGAAGCCGGACGGATGAGGTGACCCGAACGAAACACCAGTACGGAACCAACGCGAAACCGCTTGCATCACCTCATCAGACGGACTCCGTCCGCCAGCTTCTGGCAACATCGGTCGGCCTTTCGGCCGCATCTTATTCGCTCGCCTGTCGGCGAGCCTGAACCCTAGAAACGGCTCTGCCGTTTCCTTGACGGGTTCAGCCTAAGGGGAAGCCAAGGACCAATGCCGGGGACGCTCCGCGCCCAACAACACAAAAAATCGGGAGACGAGTGCGGCTTCAAGGCGTACAAGGGGAAGGCGTACAAAGGTACGTCGACCGAGGGGCAACGCCGGGGACGCTCCGTCTCCCGATTTTTTACTCGAAATCGGCGCCGAGGGCGGCCAACTTCCCTCTAAAGTCCGCGTATCCACGGTCGATGAGCGAGATGCCGCGAACGGTGGAGGGGCCTTGGGCGGCGAGGGCTGCGATGAGGTGGCTGAAACCGCCGCGGAGGTCGGGAACGTCGATGTCACGGCCAGTGAGGGGTGTGGGGCCGAAGATGACGGCGGAGTGCTTGTAGTTGCGCTGCTGGAAGCGGCAGGGAAGGGAGCCGAGGCATTCGCGGTAGAGCTGGATGGTGGCGCCCATCTGGACGAGGGGCTTGGTGAAGCCGAAACGGTTTTCGTAAACGGTTTCGTGGACGATGGAGAGTCCCTTGGCCTGGGTGAGGGCGACGACGAGGGGCTGCTGCCAGTCGGTCATGAAACCGGGGTGCACGTCGGTTTCGATGGCGACGGGCTTGAGGTCGCCGCCCGGATGCCAGAAGCGGATGCCTTTGTCGGTGACGTCGAATTCGCCGCCGATCTTACGGAACACGTTGAGGAAGGTCATCATTTCGGGCTGGGTGGCGCCTTTGACGAAGATGTCGCCGTGAGTGGCGAGGGCGGCGGAGGCCCAGGATGCGGCTTCGATGCGGTCGGTGAGAGAGGTGTGGGTGAAGCCCTTGAGCTGCTTGACGCCTTCGATGCGGAAGGTACGGTCCACATCGACGGAGATGATGGCGCCCATCTTCTGCAGGACGGAGACGAGGTCCATGATTTCGGGCTCGATGGCGGCGCCGGAAAGTTCGGTCTTGCCTTCGGCCAGAACGGCGGCGAGCAGTGTCTGCTCGGTGGCACCGACGGACGGGTAGGGCAGGTGGATCTTGGCGCCGTGAAGCCCGTCGGGAGCGGTGATGTGGATGCCGTCCTTGTGTTCCTTATCAACGTTGGCACCGAGCTTGCGCAGGGTTTCAAGATGGAAGTCGATCGGACGACCGCCGATGTTGCAGCCGCCGAGCGCGGGAATGAAGGCCTCGCCGAGGCGGTGCAGCAGAGGGCCGGAGAACAGGATCGGGATGCGGGATGAGCCGGAGAGCGTATCGACGTCGGCCACGTCGGCGAGCTGCACATGGCTGGCATCGATGGTCACGACGCCGTCCGCACCGTCCACGGTCACGTTCACGCCATGCAGACGCAGCAGATCGGAGACCACATGCACGTCACGAATCTCGGGGACGTTCTTCAGCACGGAAACGCCGGGGGCGAGCAGTGCCGCCACCATTGCCTTGCTGACGAAATTCTTGGCGCCACGCACCTTGATCTGGCCGTTCAGCGGCTTGCCGCCGACCACGCGCAACACGTCATTCTCGGAATTCACGAACCCGCTCCTTTGATGTCGTCCGATCTGTCTGATCCAGTCCGTCCGATCCAGCTGATCGCCGTCATCAGATCACTGCCATCAGATCGTTGTCTGATCCACCTTCATGCTTCTCTCCCCGCATCTGACTTACCGGGGCGAAAAAACTATCTACAAGTTTGCCATACTCGGTGTGGCGACTCAGTGAAATCACTCTCGGCTAACCACGGGAATACCGTGCCGCCCGTGCGAATCGTCGGAGAACCATGCCACCAGCGCTCACCTGAACGGTATTGCACCGACCGTATCTTTCCGACCGACGCTCCACGTCGGCATCATATGCCGATCTTTCCGCCGACTTGCTATGCCGATGCCCGATATCGCGTATTGCGGCCGACTCCGACTCTGAGCAACAGCCCGCGTCCCACCAGTTCACGCAACAGGTTGACGGCACCGGCCTGAGACAGGCCGGTGGCCTGTTGAACGTCGCTCCTCCGGATTTCGGATTGCCGTTCGGCAAGATTCAACACTATCCGCATGCGTTCCTCCACAACCGACCCATTGCTCACCACGGCGGGAGTAGCCAGACGCATGGCGTTACGCCGCATTCGAGGCGTAACGATCATGCCATCAAGCACGTTCGACACCGTCGGCGATATCGTCGGGACAGCACCCCGGTCGCCCATTGCCAAATCGCTCGCAGTCGTTGATCCCACGACCTTCGGTCCCACCATCGGCGATCCCTCGGTCGGCGATCCCTCAGCCTTCACACCGGCTATCAGAGCATCGTCTTCCCGGTCTCCGCCATTCCCGTCTTTCCCGGCAATCCGACTGGGCAGCACCACTTTGAATGCATTGTCACTGATCCGAAATTCCGGTTTCCTGTCACAATCCGCATAGTTTTCCACGATTCGTGGAATACCGGTGCCATATGCTTCCACCCATTTCAAGCGATACAGCACCTGCGCCAACCGCGGGTTGCGCTGCTGCGATATTCCCAGCATCATATCCCGCTCGGTCAACCCCTTCGGCAACCCTCCGAGATTGAGCATTTCGATCCGATGATCGAATATGCTGATCAAGCCCGGTCCGGAAAACGTATAGTCCCTATGTACGATGAGGTTGAGCAGCGTTTCCCGAAGCACTTCCGGCGCATAATCCCGATAATCCACCCTTCTCCACTGTTCGCCGATCCGCGACCGGGTGTTGTTGTATCGGTCGATGAACTCCGCCACCTGCCGAAACTGGCGAAACAATGATCCGGAAAACTCGTATCGCGTTTTGAATACCGCCTTGGTATCCCCTTGGAACACGGCGGCTTTGATCGACGCCGTGCATTGGTCGGACAGCAGCCACGCCAAATTGGTGTACAGCCCGGTTTCGTCAAGCAGACCCAATGTCCTTTGTTCCCGCTCCCCGAACTCCGCGTTCGCCTCCGCGAAAGTCTCTCGCGCATGCTCGAACGTCAACTGCTGGTCAACGGATCGAGAATCCTCGAATGAATCATCCGATGATTCTCGAATCATACGAAGAATGGCGGCATCGGAAGAAGGAACGGAAGCCGCCCCCATTCTCACATACACCCCGGCGGGTCGTATCCCCTTGTCGGCCAAATAGTATGGCCGGCTTGTGCCGCGCTGCACATCCACGATCACAACGGAACGTTGTTCATATTCCGCTATTCGCATATCAACAATATGCGCGACGTCAGGAACAATCCCATCGGTAACCGATTGAGCGGCCTGGACGATGCAGGCGTCGGGATCCTTCAGACCCACTACGCTCCCATCGTCGTCAACCCCGATATAAAGCGTCCCTCCATCGGTATTGGCGAAAGCCGCCACGGTTTTCTTGGCGCTCTCGCTCCAGATTCGTTTGAACTCAATCGAAGGACCTTCGTGAATGTCAAACATCGCCACGGAGACCTCCTTTGAAAAACGGATATTATCTAATATCAATAATATCAGATATTATCCGATGCGCAATCAAAACACGCAATCACGTCGGTCGGACCGCATAATCAGCGAAATCGACCAGACATCACCAATCTCAGCGTGACTTGATCCGACGGGCGAGAGCGGGATTCCACATGGCTCCGGTGGCGCTCATCACGGCATCGGCACCTGCGGCACGGTAGTCGAAGTAATCCTGCGGAACGGTGACGCCGCCCACGCCGACGATGCCGAAATCAAGCCCCAGCCGCTCGCGAATGGCGGAGAGCCGACGAACCATGTCGAGACCGGAAGGCCTGATCGCCGCACCGCACACGCCGCTGCGATCCCGCCCGGCGCCCGGCAGCGCCTGAGCGCCCTTGGCGTCCACCAGCCGAGCGGAGATCGTGTTGATCGTCGAGAAGCCCTGCACCAGTCCCCGACCGGCCGTCACGCGCACCATGTATTCGAGATCCTCGTCGCTCGGCAGATATGCGAGCTTGATGATCAGCGGCACGTCGCCGATCTCGTTCTTCACCGCCTCGGTGATCAGCCTCACCTGATCGGGCGCATGGCACAGCAGTCGGTTGTGCCCCTCGTTCGGGCAGCTGGTGTTCATCTCCATCACCTGGGCGCCGGTTTCCAGCACCAGATGCGCGGTGGTGACGTGATCGGCCACGTATTCGGCGGCGGTCATGCCGTCGACGCGCGACCCCTGGAAGCTCGGCACGAGCAGCTGACCCGCCCCGGCACGCTCCATGGCCCGCTGCATGTCGGGCTGCCACACGTCCGGATCCTGTGAGGGCACGCCGAACGAATTGGAGATGGAGATCGGCGTTTCGAATCGATGATCGGCCAGCACGCCCTCGTCGCATTCAGGGCTGCCGGGAGACAGCACGCCGTCGGCCGACTGCGGATGCACGGCCAGCACGTTCGGGAACGGATTGCAGCCCCATGCGCGTGAGCGCACGGTTTTGTAGACAGCAAGATCAAAACCCATGCGAAACGCGGCAGTGGTGAACCGTTCGTTGAGCAGTGGGCCGGCGGGAATGCCGAACGGCAGATCAACGGGAACACCGAAGAAGGATTCGGCCGGCTCATGATCGGCCGCCTCATGTTCGGTCAAGCCGCTGGCCACCGCACGGGTCACCTGATCGGCCGAGACGCCGTCCTTGGCGTCCCCTCCCAGCTCTTCGGCGAACGCACCGAACGGACCGAACCGGTAGTTGTCTTCGTAGGTGCGGTCAACGTCATAGAACGGCATGGTCTTCTCGCTCATGATTGCTCCCGATGATGGTCGATACGGCAATTTACGACTCTTCTGATTGTACGGCGCATCGAAGTGCATCGAGGCGTATCGATTTCGGAGAATCCGCTTCGCACGCTCCCCCTCATCCGACCGGCTTCGCCGGCCACCTTCCCGGCAAGAGAGGAAACCGGGCTTCCCCTCAGGCTGAACCCGTCAAGGAAACAGCAGAGCTGTTTCTAGGGTTCAGGCTCGCCGACAGGCGAGCGAATAGGGCGCGGCCGAAAGGTCGACCGATGTTGCCGGAAGCTGTCGGCTGCAGGCCGACTGATGAGGTGATGCAAGCAGGTTTGCGGTGAGTCCATATGGATCGGCGTTTCGTCTGGGGCGCCTCATCCGGCATGACCGGGCTTATTCGGCATGACCGGGTATATCCGACGTCATCAGGTATATCCGACGTCACCGGGAACGGGTATACCCGGTCACGCCGTCTAAAAAACGTTGAAATCATTGGGATCGCGAACATGCGTCACGCGGCATGGGTGTACCCGGTCACGCATACCGCGCCATACTGGCCGAATCGCAAGCCAACGCGATTCGGCACAGACCCGGCCAAGCAGTCCACCGGACTTCGCGGCTAGATGATGCCGCGATCGGCCAACGGACGGGCTTGGTCCGCAAACCACCTCATCCGACCGGCTCTGCCGGCCACCTTCTCCGCAAGAGTGGTCGGCCTACGGCCGCGGCTTTTCTGCTCGCCTGTCGGCGAGCCCTCGCCTGAAAACGCCTCCGGCCTTTTCTTCACGGCTCGGCCTAAGGGGAAGGCAAGAGTGGGTGGTAGGCAACGGGCTAGGTACCGTCACGCGGGCCGGGCGACCAATGTGACACGAGACGGCCCATGTGACGGTCCACCGGACTGCCCAGCAGGCCATCGCGGCTAGATGATGCCGCGATCGGCCAACGGGCCTGTCCAGCAACAACGGACGGCCTGTCCGAGGACAGGCCGCGCTATATAGGCCGAATCGCGAGCAACGCGATCCGGCACAGGCCCTGCCGGGCAGTCCACCGGACTGCCCAGCCGGCCATCGCGGCTAGATGATGCCGCGATCGGCCAACGGGCCTGTCCATTCATATGTGTTTTCTCGGGCGGGGGCGATGGGCTCCTCGGGCAGATGCTTGGCGGGGATGGTCTTCGGCTTGAACGGGAACTTCTCGGCGCGCATCTTCTCATATGCGGCGATGTCGTCCTCGTGCTGCAACGTCAGATCGATGTCATCGTAACCGTTCATCAGACGCCACCGCGTATAGTCGTTCACTTCGAACGGCAGGGTCACGTCACCGCAGGTCACAGTACGTTCGCCCAAGTCCACGGTCATCTCGCGGCCCGGCTCCTCCTCCAGCAGCTTCCACAGCAGTTCGATCGACTCCATCGGCATGATCGCGGCCAGCACGCCGTTCTTTGCGGTGTTGCCATAGAAGATGTCGGCGAACCGCGGAGCGATCACCACACGGAAACCATAATCGCGCAACGCCCACACCGCATGCTCGCGGGAGGAGCCGATGCCGAAATCCGGGCCAGCCACCAGCACCTTGCCATCCCGGTACGGGCCCTGATTCAGCACGAATTCCGGATCACGACGCCATGCGTAGAACAGCGCGTCCTCGAAGCCCGTCTTGGTCACGCGCTTGAGGAACACGGCCGGAATGATCTGGTCGGTATCCACGTTCGAGCGGCGCAGCGGCACGCCCACGCCGGTTACCACGGTAAGTTTTTCCATTGTCTGCAAATCCTTAGTTCAATGTGAAGTTCAGTTGTAACGTCTGTAGCGCATGTAGCGTCGGCAACGTCCGTAACGCCGGCAACATCCGTACGTCCGTGACGCCGGCCCGGACCTTACAGGTCCTCCGGGCTGGAGATCGTGCCGCGGATGGCGGTAGCCGCAGCCACGGCGGGCGATGCGAGATGCGTGCGCGACCCCTTGCCCTGACGTCCCTCGAAGTTGCGATTCGACGTGGAGATCGAACGCTCGCGCGCCACCATCTTGTCGGGGTTCATGCCCAGGCACATCGAGCATCCGGCGTTACGCCACTCGGCACCGAAGTCCTTGAAGATCTTGTCAAGCCCCTCGCGCTCCGCCTCCAGACGAACGCGGGACGACGCCGGCACCACCAGCACGCGGTGGATCGAATCGGCCTTGTGATGCCCCTTCATGATCGCGGCGGCGGTACGCAGATCCTCGATGCGACCATTCGTGCAGGAGCCGATGAACACGGTGTCCACGGCAATGTCCTTGATCGGCATGCCCGGCTTGAGGCCCATGTAGTCGATCGCACGCTTGGCGGCGTTGCGCTTGGTCTCGTCGGTGATCTCCTCCGGAACCGGCACGTTCGCGGTGATCGGCAGACCCTGACCGGGGTTCGTGCCCCAGGTGACGAACGGCTGCAGATCGGCGGCGTTCAGCGTCACCTCGGTGTCGAACACGGCGTCGTCATCGGTTTTCAGCGTCTTCCAGTACTCGACGGCCTTGTCCCACATCTCACCTTCGGGAGCGTGCGGACGGCCCTTGAGATATTCGAACGTCACCTCGTCGGGCGCGATCATGCCGGCACGCGCGCCGGCCTCGATCGACATGTTGCAGATCGTCATGCGGGCGTCCATCGACAGCTTGCGGATCGCCTCGCCGCGGTATTCGATCACATGGCCCTGACCGCCGCCGGTGCCGATCTTCGCGATGATCGCCAGAATGATGTCCTTGGCGCTCACACCCTTCGGCAGATCACCCTCGACGTTCACGGCCATGGTCTTGAACGGCTTGAGGCTCAGGCACTGCGTGGCCATCACATGCTCCACCTCGGAGGTGCCGATGCCGATGGCGAGCGCACCGAACGCGCCGTGCGTGGAGGTGTGCGAGTCACCGCACACGATGGTCATGCCCGGCTGGGTGAGTCCCAGAATCGGCGCGAAAGCGTGAACGATGCCCTGATCGGCGTCGCCCAGCGGGTGCAAACGCACGCCGAACTCCTTGCAGTTGCGCTCCAGCGTGCTCAGCTGGGTGGCGCTCGTCTTGTCCGGGTTCGGCTTGTCGATGTCGACGGTGGGGGTGTTGTGGTCTTCGGTGGCGATCAGCTGATCGACGTGACGCGGCTTGCGCCCTGCGAGACGCAGCCCCTCGAACGCCTGCGGGCTGGTGACCTCATGCATCAGCATCAGATCGATGTACAGCAGATCCGGCTCGCCGTTCTCGCCTCTGCGGACGATATGATCGGCCCAGACCTTCTCGGCCAACGTGGTTCCCATAGTGTTTCCTCCTGGGCGCTTTGCCGTCTTCCATTACGCCTATCAACGCCGACTCATCAACGTTGATTGCGACTTCGTTGCTTCCTTAATTGTTCCCGCACAGTACCGCGAACAATCCAATCACAACGAGTATGAGACCTAGACCAAAATCCAGACTTTTGCATTTCACAATATGAGATGGCATAATCCCAATCATGGCAATAAGAAATGGCGTCACTTCAACGGTCGGACGCCTACAGGCCGAAAAAGAAAGAGCGGAAGTATTGACAAACCAACAAAACGCCTCCAACAACGCCCCGGAGGCCACTGCGACGAAGGTCGGAACAGGCCGCAAAGAGGTGCATTCCGGCGTGGGCGTACTCGATAAGACCGCCAAGATTCTCGACACCCTGGAAAGCGGACCGGCCACGCTGGCCCAGCTGGTGAACGAGACCGGTCTGGCCCGACCGACGGCCCACCGACTGGCCATCGCCCTGGAGAAGCATCGGTTCATCGTACGCGATCAGCATGGACGATTCGTGCTCGGCTCCCGATTCGGCGAACTGGCCGCGGCAGCCGGCGAGGATCGTCTGCTCACCGCCTGCGGCCCGATCCTGCAGACGCTGCTCGACCGCACCGGCGAATCCGCTCAGATCTACCGCCGTCAGGGCGATCAGCGCGTGTGCATCGCCGCGGTGGAGCGTTCCAGCGGCCTGCGCGATTCGATTCCGGTGGGCGCGATCCTGTCGATGGAAGCCGGTTCGGCGGCGCAGATCCTGCTCGCCTGGGAGGATCCGGATCGCATGCATCAGGGCCTTCGTCGCGCGAAATTCACCGCGGCCAAGCTCACCACCGTGCGCAAGCGCGGATGGTCCGAGTCGGTGAACGAACGCGAGCCGGGCGTGGCTTCGGTAAGCGCTCCGATCCGCAACGCCTCCGGTCAGGTGATCGCAGCCATTTCGATCTCCGGACCGACCAACCGTATGGGCACCACGCCGGGTCAGCATTTCGCGCCGCTGGTGATGGCCGCCGGCAAGTATCTTTCCGAAGCGCTGATTCGCGCCCACGCCGGCACCGGCATGTAGTACCGGCATGTAGTTCGGAGGTTCCCGCTTATCGCCGCTTGCCCGTGAAGCCAACGGAGGCCAGGGCGGCGGCGAATCCGGCGCCGAGCGCGGAGAACAATCCCGGTTTGCGCAGCAGATTCCACGCATCGCCGGGCGTGGTGGGCACATGGCTCATCGCGAATGTGTACGCCTTGCGCGACTGCGGTTTGCCGACCAGATCACCGAATTCCAGCAGCTGGGTGCGCGGCCGGGACGGATGCCGGATATCGAATTCGAACAGACGGGCCGCGCGCTTGTCCGGCACGGGCCCGTAGGAGCCGAAACCGCAGGTTGGCGTGGCGCCCAGCGTGATGCCCTCGGTCACGCCGACGAATCCGTTGCGATGATCGTGCCCGGCGAACAGGCCGAAATAACAGCCTGACTGCTTCAGGATCTCGAATTCCCCGGAATCCACGTCGGGGCAGCTGACGCCTTCGGCGAGATAGCCGTCCGGCTCCACCTTGCTTTCGTCGAGCACGTAGCAGGCCGAATCGAAGGTTCGATACCCCTGAATCGCATAGGCGGTGGTGGATGGCACGCGGCGCAGCACATCGTAGAACTGCGGGATCGGAATGTGCTGGAACACCAGTGAAGGAGCGCCAAGAACCCGGGGCACGGCCCGCATGAATTCGAGCGCGCGGCTGCTGGGGCTGCCGTATCCGCCGGACTCCGCGTAGTCGCCGGAATCGACGATCACCAGACCGATCACATTGCGCTGTTGATTCACGTCGCCGATCGGCAATGCGAAGGTGCCCGGTTCGCACGGGTAAACCGATTGATCTTTGAGACCGATGGACTGTGCGGATTGCGGCGCGGGACGCACGCAGACGGTCTGCGTATCGTCAGGCTCGGGATTGAGGCATCCGGGGAACTCGCGGTAGATCGCGTCAAGCTCGGCGGTGTTCAGACCACACTGAAAATCATGATTGCCGTAGGTGACGGCAAAGGGGATGCCCCGATCCACCAGCGGCTGGATGAACTGGCGGATGCATCCGCGGACCAGCTCGCGGGTATGGTCCTTGTCGGCGGCGTCGATCGGTCGTTTCGGGGAATCCCATCGACGTTTGCGGAAGGTTTTGGCGTAAGCGGAATCGTATCCGGCGATCTGGTCGCCGGTGAACACCACGAGATCGGGTCGGGCGGCGTCGCATGCCGCTTCGATCAGGCGAATCGTGTCGGGAGAGACTTTGGGACCGTCCTGAATATCACTGAGCTGCAGGACGCGGAACTTGCCGGAATGGTGGAACTGCAGCCGGCCCAGTCTTACGGAGACCGACAGGGAATGCGCGGATTCGTCCGCTTCGCCTGCGCCGGATACGCCTGACGTTACGCCCGCGATTCCCTCGCGCAGATCGTCCCGGATGCCATCGCGGACTGCACCGGCCGCGGCTTTCATATGCTGAAGGCGGTCACTCATAATCACCACCCTACTTCACCTGCACCGAGAATCAACCGCATCGGGCAGACGACGTCGGAAATTCATCCGACGGCCGCATCATCCGCGGCCGGGAATCACCTGGCCGCGGAACCGCACGCGCTTGACCTTCGACTCGGGATACTCCTTCGTCCGCAACGGCACGATCTCGACTATCGGACGGTCGAACGCCAGACCATACCATGCGAGCGGGTTGCCGGCCACCGAACGGATCGCGTATTTGAGCCGGATGGCGAACCGTTCCAGATCCTTGATGTCGGATTCGGGAACCAGCGACTTCTTGATGAACACATAGCGAGTGGCCGCGATGTCGGCGGTCTCGCCGTTCCACCCCGGATAGGCGTTGCGCTGCGGGGGCAGTTCTCCGGTGCGCAGCAGTTCGCGCATGATCACTCGCAGCATGGGTCGCACACGCTGCGGCTCCTTGTATCCCAATCGTATGCGCACACGGATGAGATGCCCCTGCGCATACGACTGCGCCGACCACTCCTCCCCATACGGATGGTCGCTGATCAGCACCGTCACCACCCAATAGGCGTACGCGCGCTTGGGATTGCCGGCGAAGATGCTGCGCGGGATGTCACTGTCGACGCGGTCAGTGGTCATGTCGGGCGTGAGAAACACGAGATTGCCGGCGGTGAGCGGCACGTCGTCGTCGGTGGACAGGCGGATCAGCTCGTCCTCGAAACCGGCGATCTTCACACGACGGCGAGCCTTGCGTTCGACGCGCGTACCCTCCTCCCACGAGATCATGACGGCGAGCACCGCCACACACACCATGACGCTGAACCAGCCGCCGTTGAGGAACTTCATCAGGCAGGAGACCATGAACGCCGTGTCGAGCGCGCCGAAGCCGACGAGCATGCCGGCGGCCCCGAGACGGCGCTGCCAGTCGTGCAGGCCGGGCCACACACGCAGGATGTAGGCGGCGAGCTGGATGGACGTGGTGACCATGGCCACGCTGAGCGCCAGTCCGTACGCGCCCTCCATATGATGGCTGTCCTTGAACGTGAGCACGGCGATGATCGTCAGACCGCATAGCGTCCAGTTCACGGCGGGAATGTACAGCTGGCCCTTGGTTACGGAGGGATACAGCACCTTGAGATGCGGCATCCAGTTGACGGACGTGGCCTCCTTGACCATGGTGAACGCGCCGGTGATGAGCGCCTGCGAGGCGATGACGCCGGCCGCCACGGCGAACACGACGGCGAAGCCGCGCAACTGCTCCGGCATCATCTGGAAGAACGGGCTGACGTTGCCGGCGAACGACGGATCGCCCGCATGGTCGAGGATCCACGCGCTTTCGCCGGTGTAGCACACCAGCAGACACACCACGACGATCGGGAACGTGGCGTAGATGGGTTTGATGCCGGCGTGGCCGATGTCGGAATACAGGGCCTCCGCGCCGGTGACGCAGAGGAACACGCTGCCGAGGACGGCGAATCCGGCATGGTTCTGCGACGACAACAGGAACGAGATGCCGTTCCACGGGTTGAGCGCGCCCAGGAACAGTTCGGGATGACGCATGGCGTGCGGCAAACCGGCGGCGGCGATGAACAGGCACCAGAGCAGCATGACGGGGCCGAACAGGCGACCGATGCTCGTGGTGCCGTTGTGTTGCAGCAGGAACAGCAGCACGATGACGACGAGGCTCATGACCATCACCGTATGGGTGTCGAGCCAGGCGAGCGCCGGAATGGTGCGCAGCCCCTCCATCGCGGAGGTGATGCTCACCGCGGGCGTGAAGACGCCGTCGGCCAGGAACGCGGCCGCGCCGATCATGGCCGGCGCGATCAGCCACTTCCAATGCCGGCGCACGAGTACATACAACGCCAGGATGCCGCCTTCGCCCTTGTTGTCGGCACGTAGGGCGATGAGCACGTATTTCAGCGTGGCAATGAGCATGAGCGTCCAGAAGACGAGGCTCAGCACGCCCACGACGAAGTCGGTCGTCACCGCGGCGAGGCCGCCCTGACCGGCGAGCACGGCGGGCAGCGTGTACACGGGGCTGGTAAGCAGGTCGCCGTAGACGATGCCGAGCGCCACCAGCGCCGTGCCCACGGTCAGCGGGATGCCACGCCCGCCCGGCGCCGCACGCGTGCCGCCACGTCGGTCGCGGCCCGTGCGGCCGGCGCCGACGATACGGGAGATGCGGGTGGTTTTCGTCTTCGGCTTGGATTTGGCTTCGGCTTTCGGCCGTGGTTGTGTACTGACACCGCTGGCGCTCATCTGCCGGTCTCCCCCTTATGAACCGTATACATCAAGGACATCGTCTCCGCCGACGACACTGCCGAATACCCGAGGTCGAGGATCCGGCATCGGGCGGCGGGCACCCGACGTCCGAGATCAGCCATCGTGAAAGGTTGTGCGAGCACCGCTCACGTTACTCCGGGAGACGGCGGCGAAGACAGGCCCTAACGGATTCCAAACGGAAAAGCGGCCGTATGTTAACGAAGCGCTAACGTCATGGATCATTATCCCGACGAGCGAAGTCACACTGTCGGCGTACTGCCACACACGGCCGGCGCTAAAAGCCATGGCGATAACAAAAAAACCTCGCTGAATCATTCGATTCGCGAGGCTATTCGCTGGGGTACCTGGACTCGAACCAAGAATGGATGAACCAGAATCACCTGTGTTGCCAATTACACCATACCCCAATTGGCAGGCGTCGCGGCTCTTGGGCCGTTCCGTCAGTCGTACCCCCAACCGGATTTGAACCGGTGTTGGCGCCGTGAGAGGGCGTAGTCCTAGACCGCTAGACGATGGGGGCATTCTTTAGTTTTCCGCTGTGCACTCTCGTGCGCAACGAGTGATTACTATACGGATGAATCCCCCAGCGTGCAACCCTCGGCGTGTCGCGGTCGTCAGGCCTCGTGCGACACTTGGCCGAATCGTTCATATGAAGCCGTTTTCAGGGGTTTCATGAACGATTCGACCAAGTGCGTTGCTTGTCACCTCATCAGTCGGCTAGCGCCGACAGCTTCCCCTCCAAAGAAGCCTCAAGGGAGGACTGCCTGCGCAGGCCGGCCATCACAGGTGGGCGCGCAGACCCTTGAGTCGGGCGACGGTGACGTCCTTGCCGAGGATCTCCATCGACTCGAACAGCGGCGGCGAAACACGACGGCCGGAAACAGCCACGCGCACCGGGCCGAACGCGAGACGCGGCTTGAAACCACCCTCCTCGATCAGCTCCTTGTTCAGCAGCTCGTGCAGCGGTTCGGCCTTCCAATCGGCAGGAGCCACGCCTTCCAGCGCCGCCACGGCCTTGTCGAGCACCTCCCCGGCGGAATCCTTGAGCGTCTTACGGGCGTCATCCTCCGGCTCGATGTACTCGGCGTCGGACAGCAGGGATCCGACCATGCCGGCCACCTCGCCAAGCAGACGCACGCGCGGCTGCACAAGCGGTGCGGCGGCGGTGAGCACCTCACGCTCGCGATCGGTGAGCGCATCCCAATTGTCGGCGGAAACCACGCCGTCGCGATGCAGATACGGCACGGAACGGTTGAGGAAGTCCTGCGGTTCGAGCATGCGGATGTGCTCGGCGTTGATGGCGATGGCCTTGTCGATGTCGAAGTGGGCCGGATTGGCCTTCACATCACGGATGTCGAACTTCTCGATCATCTCGTCCATCGAGAACACGTCGCGATCGGGGCCGATCGACCATCCCAGCAGGGCCAGATAGTTGAGCAGGCCTTCACGAATGAAGCCGTGGTCGCGGTGCAGGAACAGGTTGGATTCCGGGTCGCGCTTGGAAAGCTTCTTCTTGCCCTTGCCCATCACGTACGGCATGTGGCCGAACAGCGGCATCTCCTTGGCCACGCCAAGCTCGATCAGGTAGCGGTAGAGCACGATCTGACGCGGGGTGGAGCTGAGCAGATCCTCGCCTCGCAGCACCACGTTGACGCGCATCATGGCATCATCCACCGGGTTGGTGAGCGTGTAGAGCGGGTCGCCGTTCGGACGGACGATCACGTAGTCCGGCACGGAACCGGCCTTGAACTCAATGCGGCCGCGAATCAGATCGTCGAAGGCGATGTCCTCATCGGGCATGCGCAGGCGGATCGCGGGCTTGCGGCCCTCGGCGCGGAACGCCTCCTTCTGCTCCTCGGTGAGGTTGCGATCGTAGCCGTCGTAGCCGAACGCCTTGGGACGGCCGGCGGCCACGTTGCGCGCCTCGATCTCCTCGGGGGTGGAGAAGGATTCGTAAGCGTAGCCGGCTTCAAGCAGCTTGGCCGCCACGTCCTTGTAGATGTCGCCGCGCTCGGACTGGCGGTACGGTCCGTCGGGGCCGCCGACCTCCACGCCTTCATCCCAGTCGAGACCGAGCCACTTCAGGGCGTCGAGAATCTGGTTGTAGCTTTCCTCGGAATCGCGCTGGGCGTCAGTGTCTTCGATGCGGAACACGAAGGTGCCGTGCGTGTGACGGGCCTCGGCCCAGTTGAACAGGGCGGTGCGCACCATGCCCACATGGGGGGTTCCGGTCGGAGACGGGCAGAAACGAACGCGAACGTTTTCAGGCAGCTCAGGCCTGCTGTTTTCAGAATGCTCTTCAGTCATACGTTCTATTGTGCCGCGTCAACGGGACGGCAGCGGGCGGCTCCCGGGCACCATACCACCGAAATATCGAGTTGTGAGGCTTCGCTTCGGCAGAGAGCCGTTGCGGCACTCGCACAACCGCGGAATTTCAACACTGTCTACATCGGAAAATCACCGCAATTGCCGTATACGCCGGAACAAAGCCTCACAACTCGGTTCGCCCGAGGTAAGGAAGGTTCAGGGACGGCAGATCACGCGATCCAGCGCAACCTGGCGCATTCCAGCGCGCTCTATACTGTGTGGTTGGAAGTTTTGTCGGCCGTCTTGCGCGCAGGCTCCTCACCTTACTGCTCAACGCCCGGCCGTGATGCGCACAGGCGCAAGGAGGCAAGGTGATGATGACGGTGCTGGAGAAGCTGAAGCGGTACGTGCCCACGGTGATCGCGGTGGCGGTGCTGATCGCGGTGTGGGAGGTCTGGGTACGCACCAGCGACGTGCCGCCGACGATGATGAGCGCACCGAGCGAAATCGTGCAGGCTACGATCGAGACCTGGCCCACGCTGTGGCCGGCCACGCAGGTCACGGCATTCGAAGGGTTCGTCGGTTTCGCGTTCGCCGTGGCACTGGGCATTCTGGTGGGCATCGTGTTCTACTGCTCCCGGATGCTCAACGCGGCGTTCTTCCCGCTGCTGGCCGCGGCACAGACGATGCCATTGATCTCCATCGCCCCGCTGTTCCTGATCTGGTTCGGGTTCGAGATCAACGGCAAGATCGTGATCGTGGCGATTTTCGGCCTGTTCCCGATCGCCGTGCAGACCATTCGCGGCCTCGCCGCCGTACCGCAGTTCTATTCCGACGTGGCGCTCACCTGCGGAGCCACCGAAACGTGGACGCTGTGGCATGTGAAGCTGCGCGTGGCAGCAAGGCAGATCTACGGCGGCATTCGCATTTCGGCCGCCTACATCTTCGCCACGGCATCGACCGCCGAATATCTGGGCGCCCGTAAGGGTCTTGGCATCTGGCTGCAGGCGGCGTACAACTCGTTCCGCACGCCGCTGATCTTCTCGGCCACGTTCGTGATCGTGGCACTGACCGCCGTGCTCATGCTGGTGGTGAATCTCAGCGAGCGCATACTGCTCGGCTCGGCGAAGGACGAGGACCTGGATCAGTAGCGGCGACACCGAGCGCCCAGCATCTAGCGATCGCGGTCACGACGTCGGTCACGGAAACGATCGCGGATGAACAGGAGGATCACAGCCGCCGCCCCGAGGATGACGGCGGCCTCCACGTACCGCATGATTTCGGCACCGGTTCTGGCAACGTTCGAAGGCGATCCCGCGTTGGTTTGCGTATTGCCGGTCTGCGGCGTGATGCCGGGCGTAGGCTGACCGCCGGGCCGGTTCGTCGTGGGCGGCACGGGAGTGGCGGTCCGTTCGAATTTCGGCGCGGCAACGACGCTGTAGTTCGCCGTGCCCACTCCCCCGGCGGCACCGTCGTTGGTTTCCGGCACGGCAACGAGGAAGGCGTCGCATTTGTAGGCGGCGTTCGCCTTGGCTATGCCGGTGCGCGAGACGAGATACAGTCCGGGCTGCAGGTCGGAGATCACGGCGGTGCCGTCCGAATCGGTGACGGCGTGCGTGGTGACGTCGTAGAGCCTGTGCGCGCCGGCGTAGGAGGCGAGCTCCTTGGCGGCGGTGTTGAACTGGGATGAGGTGAGCGCGGTCCAGTTGCGGTTCATTGAGCGGAACGGGGCACGGGTGCTCAGCGAGGCGATGGTGCCGGTGGGGCCGAGCTGCGCGGCGGCCACCCACGCCACGGAGTAGGTGTCGCCGGCAAGATATCGAGTGGTGCCGGCGTCCTTGATCTGGGCGGTGATGGTCAGCGATCCGACGGATGATGCGGCCGACGCGTCAGGAGAAACATCAGCGGCGCGTGCCGGCGTGATCATGGCCGGCAGCGTGAAGACGGATGCGAGCAGAGCCAGGAGGGCCGAGATCATGACGACCGCTCTGAATGCCCCAGCTGATCTAGGCGTGCTTGCCATGTCGCGGTCTCCTTTCGCCGGTGGTGCCTTGCCGCACCGGAGCGTCGTGTGTTCGGCGGTACAGGTGTCGGGCGATGCCGCCGCCGACGAGCAGCACCGCCAGTCCGATCATCGGGATCAGGTATTGCGGCGGTATGTGCAGTCCGAACTGCTTGGCCGCCTGATCCTCCAGGTCGGGCGTGTACGGCACGCGATGTGCGCGTACCAGAAGTCTGTGCGTGTTCACGCCGTATGGCGTGCAGGTGATCAGTGTGGCCTGATCCTTGCCGGCCGTGATGGCCAGCGATGTCGTGTCGGTGGGCAGTACCGTGATGATGTTGTCCACCTGATAGGCGTAGGTGTCTTTGAGGATGCGGAAGAAGAAGAGGTCGCCCTTCTTCATCTGGTCGAGGTCGGTGAACAGCTTGGCGCTGGGCAGTCCTCGGTGGCCGGAGACCGCCGTGTGGGTTGACGCGCCGCCCACGGGGAACGACGTGCCCTCCAGGTGTCCGATGCCGACCTGCAGCACTTTTTCGGCGGTGCCGTGGTAGAGCGGCAGGGTCTCGTGGAGCCGCGGCACGGTGATGTAGCCCATCATGCCGTTGCCGTCGATGTTGAGGATCGACTGGTATTCCTTGTCGCGGGCGGCGGAGTCCACCGCGTTTGAGAGCGCGGTGGTGCCTCCGGCGGCCTGCTTGGCGAGTTTGGCGTTGTAGGCGTGCGCGGCATTCAGCACTTTGGCGTACTGCTCCTCACTCATGGCGTTGACGGCGGCGTCGTAGTTGCCTACGGCGCGGCTGGCGTTGCGCATGATGAGAAGGTTGCTGATCGTCGGGTAGAAGAGGACGAGGAGGCCTCCGATGATGACCAGCAGGGGCAGAATGTCGCGCAGTTTTTTCATGGATTGGGTTTCTTGAGATGGATTGGGAGGGGGCCGGTGAAGCCGAGGGCTAACGTCGCATACCCCTCATCAGTCTGCCTAGCGGCAGCCAGCTTCCCCCGAGGGGGGAAGCCCCAAGAGGGGAAGCCGAGAGGACGCGGTTAGGCGCGCTTGCGGCGGATGGCCCAGACGACGCCGAAGGCGACGATCAGCACGCCGGCCACGGTGAAGGCGATGGTGCCCATGCCACCGGTGGACGGCAGTGTAAAGCCGCTGTTGTTCTGCACCGGGACCACCGGATGCTCACCGGTGCCATCAGCACCGTTATAGGTGATCTTCCAAGAGGTCAGCTTGCCGGTATGAGTAGCGTCCACCTGACCTTGACCGTTGAGATCGTAGGTGGCTTCGATTACGACCTTGATCTTCTCGGTCAGCTTATTGTAGCCGGCGGGAGCTTCGGTCTCCTCCACCCAGTAAGTACCGGTCTTCAGACCGGAGATGACGATGCGGCCATATTCCGGAGTGACGAGCTCGTCGGTCAGACCGGCTGCGGCCTGATCCTTGTTGTACTTGGCAGTAGTGGCAGTGCTGCCGTTGCCGGCGGTAACGGCAAACTTCAGCGCAGTGGTATCAGCCGTGCCGTTGTTGTCGCCGTACACCTTGAACTTTGCACCGCCGAGTCGTTCGGAGGACTCGTTGTAAATGTTGCCGGTGTACTTATCGAGAGTGAATTCGAAGGTGTGCACCTTGACTTCGCTCGGCACGGAGGTACCGGTCTGGTTGCTAGACGGATCGTTGCTGTATTCGATCTGTGCGGAGTTCTTGTTGCCGGCAGTGCCAGTGACGGCGTCCGCGTTCAGGGTGGCGGAGTATTCGACGGTGACTTCCTTGCCCGCGGCCTCCGGATGCTTGTTCTGGATGTCGTTGAACTTCACGGTGATCTTAGTGGTGCCGTCGGCCTGCTTGGCAGCAGTTGCAGTGTAATCGGCCGCGGGAACGTCAGTACCATTGATTTTCACGGTGGGAGCGAAGTTGTCAACGTCGACGGTCAGGCCCTTGGACAGCACATCGTGGAACGTGAAGACGTAGCCTTCAGTGTAATCAGCCATGTTGGTGGCCACGATGGAGGACAGCTTGTAGTTCACGGTGTCGCCGATGTTCTTGTCAATGGCGGGCTTGTTCTCAACAGTCTTGTCGATGGTCGGGAACTCATGCTTGAGCTGGATGGACGCGTTGTGATCCGCATCGGTAAGGTTCACCAGCAGTGCATGGTAGGACTGGTCAACAGTGTTGCTGGACTGGCTGTCGGCCGGAGCGATCAGATAGTAGCCAAGATCAAGGTTCTCGAAGGTATAGCTCTTGTCGTTGGCTTTGTTAACGCTTGTAGCAGTCGCGGCGATATTGTTCGCCTCGGACCAAGTCTTCGCAGTGTTAGCGAAGGAGGCAAGCTCAGTGTCACTCAGACCTTTAATGTAATTCACCGCATTGGTGGAAAGGGTTGCGTCGTCGGCGAACTTGGTGCCGGCAGCGTTGGCATCATCACTGGTGAAGAACGCCTTCCAATCCTGCTCCAGCGTGTAGGTGGTCTCGGTCGGCGTCTTCGTCGCATCGACAGTGGCACCGAACATCTTGTACAGCTTCAAGCCATTGTCTTCGGCGAAGCCCTGCACAGTGTTCACCGTGATGGTACCGGTTCCTGCAGCGTTGGCGGTGGCGGCGCCGAGGCCGGCCATGCCGAGCGCGGTCGCGGCGGCGAGCACCACGGCTGCGATTCTCTTGATCAGTGATGTCATCACTGCTTCCTTTCTCTTATATTTGGAACATTGCATTACCGCCGATCGGCGGAAGTCTTGAATCTGGGGTCCGGCGTTCATTGGCCCTCATCAGTCAGCTGCCGCTGACAGCTTCCCCCAAAGGGGGAAGCCAAGGCACCAGAGCCAGCATCACCGGCACCACCGATGCCTCCCGCGCCAGCACCAGCACCACCGTCACCACCTCCCGCACCGGCGCCACCGGCGCCACCGGCACCACCGGCACCACCAGCACCGCCAGCACCACCGGCACCACCCGACGCGGAGACGGCGAATCCCGCCGGCTTGAACCGGTCGCGCAGATACCAGGCGGTGCCGAGCGCCACCAGCAGCAGGCCGAGGATCACGATCCACAGGGTTCCCATGCCGCCCGTGTCGGGCAGGGATGCGACCGAGTTGGTCACGGTGGCCACGCGCTCCTTGGCGTCGTAGGCCACGCTCACGCTGTAGCCGCCTTCGGCCGGCGTGCGGGCCACATCGCCGGTTCCGCCGTCGCCCGGATAGGTCATGGAGATCTCCTGCACGCTGTACGTGTAGTAGCGCACCACGTCCTCGCCGTTCGCGCCGGAGGCCTTGTCGACGAATGCGACCGGCAGTCCGGTGATTGTCCTGCGCCACGTATCGCTCCACAGTCCGGCGTCGTCGGAGGAGTCCATGGTCACGGTCCACGGATTGGCCTGCTCCTTCGCCGTGCAGTCGGCGTCACGGCACACGATCTTCGTCGGGGTGACGGTCTTGCCGTCCTTGTCGGTGTAGGTGGCGGTGACCCGCAGGGTGATCGCCTTCGGCCGTTCCACGGTGCCGGCCACGTCGTTCCACACCTTCTGCAGGGTCAGATCGACCGTCTGGCAGCCGTTCGCACCGCACGGATCCTGACCTTCATCGGGTTCGGGGGTCAGGCCTCCGTTGTTTTCGGTTACGGCGGTGTCGAGCATGAGCACGGCCTTCGCCGAGGAGACGTAGACGCCGAGCGGCTTGGCCTCGTTCTGCACGCCGGAGGCCGACGTTCCGGTATTCGATCCACCCACGTTGTTGGCCATCACCGCGTCCTGATAGTCCGCGAACTGCTTGATGTCGGGATCCGTGTACTGGTCGGTGGTGCCGGGTACGAGGCTGCGGGCCAGATGCGCCACGTCGTACCGGTTGAGCGGCAGCTTCCGCGTGCCTGCGGTGCCGGCCGAACCGCCGGTTCCCGTACCGTCGTCCATATGCGATCCGTAGGTGAACTGCTTGCGGGCGGCGGTGAGCGCGTACGACCATGTGGCGGGCACGTCACGGTAAATGTGGTAGGTGTTGCCGTTGCCTTCGATGCCGTACACGGTGTTGAAGTCGTATACGGATTCGAGGTTGGTTCTGCCGGAGAACGGCCCGACCAGGCCGGACGTGCCGCGAATCGTGTCGGCGTAGGTCATGTCGTTGCGTTCGAGCAGTCCCTCGTCGTTGACGGCCACGAATCCGCCGGCGTATCCGGTCTTGAGATTCGCCGTGCCGTCGGAGGTCTGCGTTGCCCCGCCGCCGAACACGTCGTAGCCGTCGGCGATGCCCTGCACCGAGGAGCCGGTGATCTTCGTGCGGTTGGCCTTGATAAGCTGCACCTTCACGTTGTCCGCCGAATCGGAGTCCACACCCTGCTTGGAGCAGCCGACGGTGACGTGCGAGTCGCCGATGAAGATGTCGGCCGTGTCGTCGGTGTCGTCGTTTGCGGTGCCGTGCTTGTCGAGCGCGACGCCGATCTTCAGCCCGAGCAGGTTCACGTACAGCGCGTTGCCGTCGGTGAACAGCTCAAGATCGATGAACTTGGTGAGCCAGCCGAAATGCTGCTCCTTGAGATCGTCGAGCTTGTCGCCGATGTGTTCGATGTCGTTGACGTACAGGATATCGAGCAGCGGGTTGACGATGTATTTGAGCAGCAGATCCACCAGCTTGGAGTTCACGCCAGCGTCCACCAGATACGCCTTGGTGGTCTGGCCGGCGAATCCGCCCGCCAGTTCGCCGCTGGCGGCCTTCTTGAAGTTCGTCACCGTGGCGCCGGAGATGCGGGAAAGGTCCGCGTAGCCGACGAATCCGGCGGCCACCTCCTCGCCGGAACGATGCTTGTTGTCGGTGAGGGATTCACCACGACCGTAGTCTGCTCCGTTGTGCGTGGCGGTGACGGTGAAGCCGTTCGCGATGCCGGCCACGGACGAGTCGTCCACATGGGAGCCCCAGATGTCCATCACGCCGGCGGTGAGTCCGGCGAGCAGCGAGCTCGCGACCTCGGCCTGGCTGGCGTCCACGGTGCCGGATTTGCCCAGATGGCCGATGAATCCGCCCGTATAGTTGAGCCCGGTGACGCTGTTGAGGTTCGTGACGCTGGACTTCTTCACCGATCCGTTGATCAGTCCGCCGCCGAAGCCGCCGGCCGCGCCGGTGAACCGGGTGGAGTCGAGCATGCCGTAGGTGTTGGCGTCGTGGGCCTTGACCTGGATGCCGTCGGGCACGCCGTCGACCCGGCCGTCGTAGATGAACGTGCGGAACGCTTCGAGCACGCCGACGTTGCCCACTTTGAGCAGTTTGATCAGCAGGTTGGTGTCGCCGCTCGTGCCGGCCGTACCACCGCCGACCGAGGCGACGGAGGAGACGTCGCCGAGACCGAGGAATCCGCCGGCGTACTGGCCGCCGTCCACGCCGCGCAGACCGGTGACGGTGACTTCGGCCGGATCATTGGACACGTCGGCCGCCGTACCGGAGCCTTTGGCGGAGTCGCGGTCGCCGAGGATCGCGGCCTGCAGGGAGCCGGCGAATCCGCCGGCCGTGACCGCGTACCGGGTTTCGGTCTTGCCGTTGGCCTGCGTATCGTACCGACTTTCGACGGTGAAGCCCCAGTCGGGGTTGTCGGCGCTGACGTGGGCGCCGCGGATCGTGACCATGGTGGCCTGCAGGAGGTTCACCAGCCCGGCCGGGTTCGCGTTGTCGATCAGCGAGTCGAGCACCTTCTGCAGGAACCCGTCGGAGGCGTTGGTGTCCACGTCGGCCGTGGAGCCGGACACCGCGATGCCCACATAGCCGCCCACGTTGTTGCGCCCGGAGACCTTGCGCAGATTGCTGACGTCGGCGTGGGTGGCCTTGGTCGCGTCGGTCGTCTGATTGCCGTCGGCGTCTCGGTCTCCCCAGATCTGCCCGCCGACCATCAGTCCGACGTACCCGCCCGCATTGCCGGTGCCGTGCGTGATGTCGGTGCCGGTGGCGGAGACCTTGAGTCCCTTGCGGTATCCGGCCACGCTCGACGCCTTGATCACCGGCACGAACACCTGCGGGGCGCCGAGCAGCTTGCCGAGGTCGAGATCGACCAGGCCGAGCAGTTCCACGTCGCCGAAGCTGGCGACGGAGCCCGCTTCCATCGCGCCCGCGTAGCCGCCCGCGGCTCGCATGGCGGCGACGGTTTTCACGTCCTGCGACTGGCCGTCGGTGATCGTGCCGGTGCGCATCAGGCCCACATGGCCGCCTGCCACGCCGGAGTCGCGCAGATTCGCGCCGGCCGCGTAGGCGGCACGTCCGGCTACCGTGTTGAATCCGAAGATGTAGTCGTCGAGGAAGTCGTTCAGCGTAGCCTGATCCTTCACCGTGTCGGCGCCGGCCTTCACCACGTCGGTGAACTGCGCGCCGTAGGCACCGTACTTGCCCACGTTGTCGCGCCACGTCTGCCATTGGCCGTAGCTCATGTTGCGCAGCGGACCGGTGACCGCGCTGTGCTCCTCGGTGGGGTAGACCAGCGACAGGGCGTTGACGAGACCGGCGAGCTTCACAAGGCCTCCGAGCACGGAGATCGTGCCGGCGTCGGCGGTGTCGGCCGCCTCCATGAATCCGGTGTATCCGCCGGCGAGTTCGGCGCCGTACACGCTGCGGATGCGGGCCGCGTACGCTGTGCGCGCGGTCGGCGTGGTGCCGGCGATGCTCGACCATTGCGCGGGATCGTGCTTGCCCCAGACGTGTCCGCCGCGGTTGTGGCCCACGTAGCCACCGGCCATGCCTCGCCGAGTGGTGGTGTCGGAGGATGCCTGCGCCCGTACCGCACCGCCGCAGATCACCGCGTCGGTGGAGCTGTTGCGGATGGTGGGCACGAAGTCCTGGATCACGGAGACCGCGTTGGTGGCGTCCACGATGTATTTGAACACGTTGCCCTTGCCGAGCACGTTCGCCGCCGCGCCGGGTTGCATCGAGCCGACGTAGCCGCCCGCGGCGACCTGACCGATGATGTACGCGAACTCGTGCGCGTCGGAGTTCTGGATGTGCCCGCCTTCGATGTCGCCCGCGAAACCACCGGCCATGCCGAGCGGATCGGCGCTCCCGTCGGCGTTCGCATGGTCGGCCGCGCTGGATCGCACCGAGTACCCGCCCGTACCGCCGGAGACGTCGGACTGCTCGATGGTGGAGACCACCACGTCGAGCACGCTGAGGATCTGGCTGACGTTCACTTCGGCCGCCGTGCCGCCCAGCAGGTCGAGTCCTTCGCCCACCGCCGCCGTGGATCCGATGTCCATCTTGCCGATGTAGCCGCCCGCGTATCGGGGAGCGTCCACGGCGTAGGCGCTGTCCGCGCTCAGATAGGTGTCGTCGATCGACCCGGTGGCTTCCAGATTCGCCGGGGCCTTCACCGTGGTGTGGCGCAGCTGCGTCACCGATGACGTGCTCACCTGCACGCCGGAACCGTAGCCGATGTATCCGCCGGCCGAACCGGAATTGAGATCGGTGGCGTCGAGTCGTTCGGCGGAGACGGTCAAACCGTAGTCGGCCTTGGCGTCGACGGTGCCGCCCGCTGCCTTGAAGGTGTCGGCGTCGGATTTCACGCCCGCGTACAGCACGAACGGCACGTAGCCGGAGACGAGGCTGAGCAGGCTGGAGATGTTCACCGTGCCCATCTTGCCGAGCAGGCTCAGTCCGCCCTTGCCTGCGGATGCGAGCGCGCCGGAGACGACCTTGCCGCCGAATCCGCCGGCGTACGCGCCGCCGGTCACATGGTCGATGTTGGTCACCGCCACCGGATTCGCCTTCACCTTGGCCTGCTGGGCTGCGAGCGTCGGGTCGTTCTTGAGTTCGTCGGCGGTGAACTGGTTGATCTTGCCGCTTTGGAAGTCGCCGGCGAAGCCGCCCGCCACGTCGGCCTTCACGAATCCGCCGTTCACGTAGGAGACGTCCGTGTTCTTGTAGTTGGGGATCAGGTACGGCACCGCGCCGAGCAGGTCGTTGACGGAAAGCAGCCCGCCGTCGATCAGGCTCTGCAGCAGCGTGGTGTCGTCGGAATCGTTGATCGCGTCGGCCAGTCCGCCCGTGGTGGAGTAACCGACGAATCCGCCGGCGATGCCGTCGGAGGTGGCGATGTCGGCGGTCACGGATTTGAGGTTGACCGCGTGGGCGTCGATGGTTTTGGTGCTGTTGGCCTGACCGTAGAAGCCGCCGGCCGCATAGTCGTTGGTTTCGTTGTTCCTGTTCGCACCGGTGGCGGTGACGGTGTAGCCGGTCGGAACGCCGGAGACGGTGGCGTCCCTCACGCTGACCGACGAGTATTCCGCCACCGACAGCAGGCCGGAGACCTTGATCAGTCCGAGCAGGCTGAGACTGTTCGCACCGACCGTGTCTCCGGGGCCGGAGAATCCGATGAAGCCGCCGGCCTCGCCTTTGGCCTCCACCGAGGCCAGGGCGTTGAGCGTCACGTTGGTGGCGTCGCCGCCGGTTGCGCAGCCGATCGCGCCGCCTGCGTAGTAGGTGCCGGCGGTGACCGTCCAGCCGCCGGTTGCGCTTCCGGCCGCATCCCCGGTGCCGGCCACACCGCTGACGACGGCATTCTCGACGGTGAACGCGGAGAATTGGTCGAATTTCTTCAATGTGCTGAGGTCGCCGATCTTGATCACGCTGTTGAGCAGTCCGGCGACCGTGGTGGGCTGGAGGTTGCCGGCGATGCCGCCCGCATAGGAGCCTTTGGCCGTGACGGCCCGAAGACCGGCGAGCGTGGTGGTTCGCTGGGTCGGGAAGTCTCGGGGGTTGTTGTATTTCCAGAACGAGAGTTTTTCGAGGCGGGCGTGCGAGGAGTCGCCGATCACCGTGCCTGAGCCGTCGCCGACGATGCCGCCCGCATAGTCGCCGTTCGAGGTGACCGTGATGTCGCCGCTCATCCGCGCGCCGAGGATGATCGACGGGTTCACGCCGGCGATGGTGAGGAGCGCACCGGCACCGTCGGGGTTCGTTTCGAGCAGTTTGGTGAGGATTTTCGTCAGCTGTTTGACCAGTGACGTGTCGGCGGACTGTTCGTCGGAATCGGTGCCGGCCTCCAGCCCCCATCCTGCGGATGCGCGGCCGGTGAAGCCGCCGGCGTGCGATGCGGTGGCGGTGACTTTCGCGGTGGCCGATAGCGTGTCGTTGACCGCGTAGGCGTTGGCGAGCCGCCCGGCGAATCCGCCCGCGTAGTTTTCGGCGGTGACGGTGATGCCGCCGGTTCCACCGCTGACGGTGAGCGTGGAGTTCTGGATCAGGCTTTGCGGACGCATGGCGGAGAGGATCGTGATGCCGAGCGAGTTGAGCAGACCGCCGACTTCGCCGTTGCGGCTCACGCCGACGAACCCGCCCGCGTATTTCTTCGCGCGCACCTCGAAGGCGGTGCTGCTGGTGACCGAGGAGTCCTCGATGATCGCTCCGATCTGCGCGCCCGCGAATCCGCCCGCGTAGGGGGAATCGGCGTTGCCGATCACGGTGCCTGCCTTGAGGCCGGAGACGTGGGAGTCGGTCACGACCGGGTTGTAGTAGCCGATCGGCACCAGGGCGTTCAGGCCGAGCGTGCTGCCCAGCAGCCAGTCGACGAGATCGCCGAGGCCGAGGAACGGAATGACGTTGAGGATGTCGGCGAGCACGGTGATCAGCGTGCCCAGCGAATCGGAGACGATGTCGTATCGGGTGGCGCCTTCGACGTAGCCGACGAATCCGCCGGTCATGCCTTTGACGTTGGCGACGGCGGCGTTCTCCACTTCGCAGCCGGTCACCTTCGCGTCGCCGTAGATGCGGCCGGCGAACGCGCCGGTGGCGAAGTTCGACGGATTGTTCTTGTGCACGGCGAGCAGATCATCGAGGCCGAGCCCAAGGGGTTTGAGCAGCAGACCGACGAGATCGAGCAGCGCGGAGACCAGCGTCGGGTTCACGTAGGCGACCGTGGCCTGGTTGGTGACGGAGACGTCGCTGAGCTTGAGGTTGGAGACCGTGACCGTGCCGAGGCTTTGCACGCCGCCGGAGTTGTTGCCGCTGCTGGTGATGCTTGATTTGCTGGTGATCGACGCGAAGAAGCCGATGCCCTGCTGCTTGTCGACGTGCAGGTTGCCGGCTGGCTGATTCACCACGACGTTGGAGATCACGGGTTTGGTGACGTCGGCGTTGGCCGGGCCGAGGCCGTCGGCGGCGATCTGCTTGAACAGGTCGCCTTGGGTGTCGCCGTTCGGTGAGATCGCGCCGATCATGGTGCCGGAGAACATCAGCGGCGTCCATTGCGCTCCCGTGGTCACCCCGTTTTCCGCATCGGCGGCAAGGTCGATGTTCCTGAAGACGAGATAGTGCGCGTCGGCGCTGTAGGCCAGTCCGGTGTTCGCGCCGGCGGTTGAGGTGGCGTTCACCTCGTTGCCGTTCTCATCGTAGGAGAAGTAGCGGTAGCGGGTCTTTCCCTCGAGAGGGATGAGCACGGTGTCGTGGTCTTCGGCGTCCTCGTTGCGTAGTTTTTCTCCCGCGGCGAGGTCGGCGTCGCCGTCGTAGGCGATTTCCTTGGTGCCGGTGTCCACCCAGTCGTACTGCGGGATCAGACCGAGATCACCGGTGTGCGAGTAGGTCTGCTGCACACGCCAGATGCGACCGATGACCTTCTTCCCGGTGCCGATGGCGTGCAGCTGTTGTTCGTTGCCGATCAGGATGTAACGCTTGCCGTTGATGGTGGCGACGGTCTGTCCGGCGACGCTGCGGCCGGAGAGGGAGTCGTTGGTGGCGGCCGCTGCGCGGGGTGCGGGGTTGGCTGCGCGTGTTGCGGTGCCGTCGGTTTTGCGGTTCGTGTTCGCGCCGCGTGGATTTCCGGCAACGGCCCTGGCCTTGGGCTCGGCCGTCTTGGCCGCATCGGAAGCCGCCGGGGGCCGGGATGCGGTCGGGGACGGGGATGCGGTCGGCAGTGCCGCAGGTGTTGCAGCGGATGATGACCGAGCGGAAGCGGCATCATTGACGGCACCGCCGTTCCCGGTATCGCTCCCGGTATCGTTCGCATCGTTCATGACTGCGGCGGCAGCACCGGTATCGGCGGCTACGATCTGCATGGACGATGCATTCCCCGTGGAAACGCTGGCGGTATCGGCGCCGGCCGAGGGAACGAGCGCGAACATCGAGGTGACGACGGCAAGGAATGCGGCCAACGCCTTGCGACCGCGGGGGGCTGCACTCTGTCGGGGGTGCCTGCGAACAGCGGATTCACGGTCCACGGACTCATGGCCAGTGGATTCTCGATCCGTGGATGAGTGTATTGCCGAACATGCCGAGGCATGGCCGTTCTCGCCCGGCATACAGCCGGCACGGTTGCGCAACCGAGAGCTCACCCAATCGAATGCGGTCATCGTGTCTCTTCCTCTAACGTCCGATTCATCTCGCACTGCATCGGCCACCCCCTACCATCATTTGGGGGGGGGGGCAAACACAGTAAAGGTAAGGCCCAAAGACGACAAAACACCGCAATCTGTCGTCCATATACCCCCTTATACCCTCACTAACCAGTCGACCGCGCAAGCGTTTCCGTCGTTAATTCAGTAGGCGGAGGCAAAATTTGGCAACAGTAGGCAACGACGCGACACACCTCCTTAACCACCACATCGAAACATCACACCGACGCTGTTCAGTAGCGGATTCGCCGATTATGCGGGAGAATGGAAACGAATATGCGAATGCACAGCCGCACGCACGTACCAATACCGCAGGAGAACTCCTGCGGGGACGAGGAAGGGGAACCATGACCGACCCGAATGGCTTCAACGGCAGCCGAAAGCCGAACGATCCCAACAGCCAGTTCAGCGATTTCGGCGGCAATAGCACCACCGACCCCTATGGCCAGTCCTATCAGCCGCCGACTCCTCAGCATTCGCCAATGCCTCAGCAGCCCGGTGCCGATTCGTCCGCGACGCAGCAGCCGAACCCCCAGCAGCCGGCCGCGCAACAGCCAACATATGACGGAGTTCCGGTCTACGGTCAACCCGCGTATGGTCAGCCCTCCTACGATCAGCCCCAGTCGGGAGCCGGATACACGCAGACCGGCGATCAGGGATACCAGAATCCGCAGTATGCAGCCCCGCAGACCGACCCGCAGTATTCCGCAACCCCGCAGTATCCGCAGAGCGAAAACGGGCAGAGCTATCAGAATCCCGGTCAGCAGAACTTCGACTACTCCCAAGGAAATCCGAACGGGTTCGCGCCCAACGGCGGATCCGGATCCACCGCCCCCAATTACGGCGGCTACGGCCCCGGATACGCACCTAACGGAGGGGAACCGCCGCTGTGGGCTCCCTACTACGGCATCAGTTTCCCGAATGCGATCGTACGGTTCTTCAAAAAGTACGCTACGTTCCACGGCCGTGCATCCCGCAGCGAATACTGGTGGGTGGTCCTGTTCACGTTCATCGTCGGTTCGGCATTCAACATCCTGTCGAGCGCCACGAACGATTCCGCGGTGGTCAACGGACTGGAAGCGATATGGGGTCTGGCGATTCTTATTCCGCAGCTTGCGGTGGCCGTCCGTCGGCTGCATGACCGCAACAAAAGCGGATGGTGGCTGCTGCTACCGTATGGACTGTGCGTCTTGGCGTTCATAGCAATGATGGCCGGAGGCGTTGGCCTGCTGTTCGCATCGAACGGCAATGGCGGCGCCGGAGCCGGAGCGGCCGCGATCCTCATCGGTGCCATACTGATCATCGCCGCCGTGGTGCTCAACATCGTGATGTTCGTCGGCAGAAGCGATCCCGCGGGAGCCCGCTGGGACCGCCCGGACGGACGGCAGTGAATTACTCGTAGCAGTGGCGCACGTCGCACAAGACGTCGGGGCTCCCGCGCAGCGGGTGGGGCATCAATCAACGCATCATCCAGCCACCCTCAGACTCGCTGCGCGAGCCAGCTCCCGCCAGCGAGAGCCAAGTCCACTGCCACATGCAGCCCAGCTCTCGATATCCCATGCGGCGTTATAGCTCGACCGTTTCCTTGCCCGGATCGTCCTTGATATGGGCGAACTTGGCGGCAAGCGCAGCCTTGCTCTTCTTCTCATCCTCCTCGCGGGCCTTCTTCTTGGCTTCCACGGGATCCCACAGAATATCGTCATGGCGCTTCGTCCACTCGGCCTTCGCCAGCGGGTCGAGCAGTTCACCGAAGCGCTCAGCACCACTGCGGCCCTCGGCGTCAGTGGCCTCCGGCCCCTCCACCGCAATGGCGCGGAATCGTTCCAAATCCTCGGCCGACACGAAGACGATCGGCACACCGAAACGCTCGTTCAGCTCTTTGAAATACAGCACGACGGGCAGCGCGGCCTTGGCTGCGGCAGCGGAATCAGCGGCGTGCCCGCTCACCGTCACCAGCGCTTCGGCGAACGCGGAAGTCGTCAACGCGTAGCGATCCTCCAGGTCGTCGGAGGCCAGCTTTCCGGCTTCGTCGGCCACCCGATCGGTCAGCGCGCGAACCGCCTCGGCGGTTTCGTCGTTCCACACGTCGCCCAGCAGCGAGGCGGCCTCCACGATGTGTGCCGCATCGCCGTCATCCGAGAAGTCGGCCGACTCGTCGTAGGCATCGTTCGCGGCAAGCAGCGCATCCACGATGCTCTGCGGACGGCCCGGAATCTCATCCGCACCTTCGTACACGTATTCCGCATCCGGCACGGTGATGTCCTCGCCGGTCAGCGTCAGCGCGAACTGGCGGGTGACGCGCACCTGGAACGATTCGGCGTACTTCACGTCATTGTCGATGTGCATATGGTCGTGGAGCGGCCACATGCCGGTCAGCGTCTTGCCGGCTTCAACGGCGGCGGCAAACGACGGCAGCTGCTTCAACGCGGCTGCGGAGGAAGTCCATGCAGTATTGCTCATACTGTCCAGTATGGTCGGATCCACGGAAAATCAGCCCGAGTTTTCGTGGTTTTCCCGGTTTTCGTACCGATTCGTGAGCAAGATCACCTTTGGCGTGCATCCCGATCCGGACCGGACGGCACCGGAATGCACCGCTCGGCCTACTGCACCGATGCCGCCGGATCGGCATAGGCGATGGCGAGCAGCTCATGCGTATCGGCGTCGAAGGTGATGGACGTCACCGAGGCGAGCGCCGTATGCCTCAGGAACATCCAATGTTCGGGGTGCCCGGTCTCCAGCAGGTGCCGGAACGACCAGATCGGCGACTCATGACTGACGACGATGATCTGCCCGCCGGCGTACTCGTCCACCTTCTCATAGACGAATTCGCTCATCCGTCGCCCGATGCTCTGATACGACTCCCCCCACGTCGGCCTGTGGAGATTGCGGATCAGCCTCAGATTCTCCGGACGCCACAGCGCTCCTGAACCGTGACCGATGCGTCGGCCGCGAAACTCGTTGCCGGCTTCGATCAGCCGTGGATCGGTATGCAGATCAAGAGGCTGTTCGCCGCGTTGCGATCGCACCGCGTTCAGCGCCTTCAGAATCTCGCCGGCCGTCTCGCGGGTGCGGTCGAGCGGCGAGGAATAGACCGCCTCAGCGTGGTTGATGCCGCTGTGCCCCGCCATGTAGCGTGCGGTTGCCTGGGCCATGCGCACGCCTCGATCGGAAAGATGGAAGTCGGGCAGTCGCTCGTACAGCACATGGTCGGGGTTGTACACTTCGCCGTGCCGGACCAGATGAACCGTGGTTGCTGGCATCGTCACTCCTTTTGTCTGACTTTGTCTGATTCGTCCGACCGTCCGCGCACTCGCATCCGCGTCCGCCGCCCGCGTGCAATCCCCGTTATCCATGGGCGTTCACACGGATCCATGAGCGTTCACACGGTGGCCGCCGCACTACGATCGCCGAATCAATACCCGTCGGTACATTCATCGAAAAAACTGCCGTATCCATCATATCCGCCGCGTGTCGCACCGTTGGACGGACATAGACTAGCCCAGTCCGCACATGCACAAACCAACCGAACGGTAGGTGCAAGGTCGATAAGCGCAAAATCGGGCCACGGTGCCCGGCGGCCAACAGACACGCTGACGACGGGGCAAACCCCCGGAACCCCACAAACCCATCGCTTCCCGATGCCCGAAGAGGAGCATCGCACACCCAAAAGGAGGAGAAATGCAGTCGAATCAACCATCCAAACCATCCATGTTTCAGGCTATCAAGGACGTGAATCACCGCGTCTTCGGCGGATACGCCGAACTGCTGCGACTCCCCCATGCGGCGCGGTATTCCATCGGCTCGGTGATCGCCTGCATGCCGTTCCCGATGATCGGCATGACCATCACCATCTCCGTGCAGCATTACTACGGCAGCTATGGTCTGGCCGGCGCACTCACCGCCGTGCAGGCCATCGCCCTGGCAATTCTCACACCACTGCTGGGACGCCTGGTCGACAAGTTCGGTCAGCGACAGATCTCCATTCCGTCGATCATCATCTGGATCGTGGCCGCCATCGCCCTCGTGACCTGCATCACGCATCGAGTGCCGGAATGGATCCTGTATGTGATCACGCCGTTCCTGGCATTCATCCCGCCGTGGGGCGCGATGAGCCGCGCCCGATGGACGAACCAGCTCAAGGGCGACAATGAGCGGATCAACCGCGCGTTGTCATTGTCGGGCGTGTTCGACGAATGCATGTGGGTGGTGGGCAACCCGCTCGCCTCGATTCTCGCCGTGATCTCCGGCGTGCTGGCGTTCTCGTTCACCGGCGTCTGCGTGATCGTGGGCGCGCTGATGTTTCTCACCGAGCTGTCCACCGAACCGCCGTCGCAGACCCAGCTGGCGCGCGAAGCCGGACTGACCCGCAAGGAATACCGAGAGCGCGAGGCCGCCCGGGCCGCTGCCATGCAGGGTGCGGACGCCGACAAGGCCAAGGACTCGATTTTCGGCCCGGGCCTGCTCGCCGTGTGCGTGACGTGGTTCGGACTGGGCGCGTTCCAGAGTGCTACGGGCATTTCGATCATCGCGTTCGCCAAGGAGCAGGATATGGCCCAGTTCACGGGATTCGTATTCGCCTGCTTCTCGTTCAGCTCGCTGTGCGGTGCGCTGGTGTACGGCGCGAAGAACTGGGTCATTCCGCTGTGGAAGCGCTTCTATTTCTGCCTCGCCGTGGTGAATCTCGGTATTTCCTGCTTCGTGTTCGCCAATCATCTGTGGGTCATCATGATCATCTACCTGCTGTGCGGCGTGTGTCAGGCTCCGACGTGGATCAACGGCAATCAGATCATGCTGCATCTGGTGCCGCCCTCGCGATTCACCGAAGGTGTGGCGTGGATGGGCGCGATGAATTCCATCGGGGCTTCGTTCGGCTCGGCGGTGGCCGGTCAGTTCATCGACCGTTATGGCTCGCACGGGGGCTTCATGACCGTAACCGTGCTGGCATTGGGCTCGCTGGCCATTGCCTTCGTTGGATTCAGGCAGATCAAGACCAGCACTGAGACGCCGATTCTGGCGGAGGTGACGGTGTGAGGCGCCGCTTCCGTTCACTCTTTCAGGCCTGCGTCAAAGAGTGACGGGCAATCGTTATTTCCACCCGAATGGCGCATGTTCGATGGACCACATGCCGAGTCGATGAGCCACACTTCGCTCCCGTTTGGCCTCAAGCTCGGCTTCGGTGAGCTTGTGCCCCTCCGGGCGTAGCCGGTTCATGGCATTGGTGTGGGTGTCGTCAAGCAGCCACTTTCGGATCACGAAGTTCCATACCATCACCACCACGGTTGCGACGAGTTTGCCGATGTTCGTCCAGATGATGTACTGCACATGCATGGTGTACATCGAATCGTGCGGCATCCATGAGGTGCTGATCCACACGATCACCTCGTTCATGATCCATCCGACGAAGGCCGCGGCGAAGAAGATGGTGATCTCCATCCACCGGGCCATGTCAGGTCGATGCTTGAACACGAATTTCATGCTTGCCACGTAATTGAAGATCAATGAGACGAAGAACGAGATCGAGGTCGCCAGCACGTTGTGCATATGCGTAAGGAGCAGCAGGTTCATCACACCGTAGTCGATGATGAATGCGATGCCTCCGACGAGACCGAACTTCATAAGCTGTGCGATCAGTTTTCTCACAACGAACCTTTATACCGTGTGGCGGCGATGGCGAAGCCGCGGCGACGTCGCAGTCACACACATTCTTCGCGCTTGACGGCATAATGAGTGGTGAATCGTCGTAGACTCCGGTGTCCGAAACCGGAAGCAAGGAGGAATCATGCCCGTCATTCACACCCATGTGAGCTGCTCCACCACCCAGGCCCAGCGCGAAGCGCTGAAGGCCGCATACGGCAAGGCGATCACCGCCGTGCCGGGCAAGTCGGAGGGCTGGCTGATGTGTCCGTTCGAAGACAACATGCCGATCTACTTCGGCGGCAGCGACGACGCGCCCGCCGCCTATGTGGAGGTGAACGTGTTCGGTACAAGCGTGGCCCGCGATGTGTGGGAGTCGCTGACCGAGCAGATCTCTGCGGCGCTGAACCAGGAGCTGGGCATTCCCGAGAACCGCATGTACATCCGCTACACGGCGACGACGGATTGGGGCTGGAGCGGAAGGAACTTCTAGCTTCGTCGGCGGCGTACCGGCACAGCAAAACCCCCGTTGGATGGCGTCATGCCTTCCAACGGGGGTTTCTGGCTTAAGCTCAGGTGTGTGTTACGCGCGGTAAGCGGCGAGGCTTACTCGGCGGCGACCACCTTGACGGTGAAGTTGGCGGAGATCTCCGGGTGAAGCTGGACCGTGGCGGGGAAATCGCCGGTGGTCTTGATGACGTTCATGGAGATGGACTTGGCCTCGACGGCGTTGCCGGCAGCGGTCAGAGCCTTGGCGACGGCGTCGGCGGAAATACCACCGAACAGCTTGCCGGACTCGGAGACCTTGGCGGAAAGCTCGACGGTGGAGCCTTCGATGGCGTTCTTGGCGGCCACGGCGTCTTCACGGCTGGCAAGGGCCAGAGCGCGACGACGACGCTGCATCTGCTCGATCTGCTTGGCGGCGCCCTTGTTCCAGGCGAAGGCCAGACCCTGAGGGATCAGGTAGTTGCGGGCGTAGCCGGGCTTGACGTCGACGACGTCACCGGACTGACCCAGATTGGCAACGGCGGTGGTGAGAATAACCTTGGTTTCCTTAGCCATTGTTGTTCCTCCTATCAGCGACCGGACGTGGCGTACGGCAGCAGAGCCATCTCGCGGGCGTTCTTGATGGCCTTGGAGATCTGACGCTGTTCCTGAACGGTGACGCCGGTGATACGACGGGAACGGATCTTGCCGCGGTCGGAAATGAACTTGCGCAGCAGAGCGACGTCCTTGTAATCGATTTCGGTGATCTTGGCAGCCTTCAGCGGGTTCGGCTTCTTCTTGAACGGCTTCACCGGCGGCTGCGGCCTCTTGCGTGACATATGCACTCCTTACAAATTAAAACTGATGTTCGTGTTCTTCGTATCGAATTGATTACTCGATGTCCTGGGCTTGGAATCGGCTCAGAATTCAGGCTCGTCTCCGCCACCGCCGAAATCGTCGGTGGAACCATAGGAGCCGAACGAGCTGGTGCCGGTGTTGGCACCGGTCGACCACGGGTCAGCGGCAGGAGCCTGCTGGGCGGGAGCGGACTGAGCCGCGGCACCACCCTGATAGCCACCTTGGTAGCCACCCTGCTGCATCGGAGCCTGATTGCGCTGATTGCGCTGGGCGCCGGCGAATCCGCCGCCGTTGCCGCCCTGATAGCCACCGCCGTTGTTGTTGCGGGTGACCTGAGCGGTGTTGCGCGAAAGCGCGGGACCGATCTCATCGATGCGCAGTTCCACCACCGTGCGCTGCGAACCGTCGTTCGCCTGATATGAGCGCTGGGTGAGGCGGCCCTGAGCGATGACCCTCATGCCCTTGGACAGCGATGCCTGAATATTGGAGGCGAGGGGATTGTAGTTCGAATCCCATGCGGAGCAGCGGAGGAACAGCGCATCGCCATCCTCCCACTGGCCCGACTGCCTGTTGTAGGTACGAGGAGTGGAGGCAATGGTGAAGTTGGCCACCGTGGCGCCACTCGGAATGGTACGCAGCTCGGGGTCGGCCGTGAGATTGCCCACAACCGTGATGATGGTATCTCCTGCCATATTCAGCCTTCCATTGGTCCCGCTCGTCGGCAGACTCAGGATCTGCCTGTCGGGTAATCAGTAACGTGTGAAGATGCGGGTTTCGGGTTGAACCCGAAGACTCACTTGGCGTCCTTACGAAGGATCTTCGTACGGATAATGGACTCGTTGAGGTTCAGCAGACGATCCAGCTCGTCGCTGGTGGCCGGCTCAGCGGTGTATTCGATAACGGCGTAGTTGCCTTCGGTCTTGCCGGCGATTTCGTAGGCAAGCTTGCGACGGCCCCAGTAATCGGTGCTGTCGATGGTGCCCTTCTCATCGGTGACAACCTTCAGGAACTGCTCGGTGAGCTTCTTGAGTGCTCGCTCGTCCAGTTCAGGATCGGCAATGAGCATCAGTTCATACTTGTGCGCAGACATCACCCACCTCCTTCGGACTAAAAGGCCATGGACGTTCCATGGCAGGAGTGTGTAAGCGCGTGCCCAAAATGGGCAACTCTCTTAAAATACTCACCCTCTCGGACAATCTCAACTTCATACGATCACCTGCAATGTACTGGCGGAATCCTCGCTGATGCGCGCGACGCTGATCCGTTCGGCGATCTGGCTTTTGAGCTGTCCGACGTGGGAGATCACACCGATGTCCCGGTGACGGCTGATACGCCGCAGCACGGCAAGCACGTCGTCGAGATACTCCTCGGAAAGACTGCCGAATCCTTCGTCGATGAACAGCGTTTCCATGGAGATGCCGCCGTTTTCGGCTTGGATGATGTCAGCCAACGCCAGGGAGAGCGCGAGGGAGACGAAAAACGTTTCGCCTCCTGAAAGCGTGGTGGCCTCGGTGGTGAGTTCACTGCGACGGTCGAACACTTCGATGGGCAGGCCGGTTTTGACTCCTCGTCCCTCGTGGGATCCCAGTCGAAGCTCGTAGACGCCACCGTGAATGTCTTTGAGGATGTCGTTGGCGCGGGCGAGCACGTCCCGGAATCGTTCGGTGACGGCGAAGGTGACGAGCGAAAGCCCGTCGTTGGCCAGAGAGCCGGGTCGGCCGGCGGTCAGCAGCGCCATGTCACGAACGGGAACGAATCGTTCGGAGGCTTTGAGCCAGGCTTGCAGTGATTCGATCATGGAACGGTCGGCGGCCTTGCGCTCGGCGTCCAGATTCCTGGCCCGTTCCTGAATGCGAATGGCGTGATCCCGGCGTGCTTTGATGTCGGCGAGCTCCTGATGCGCTTCGGTGAGATCGAGCGCCGCAGCCTGCCGCGCTTCGGATTCCAACTGCTCCGGCTGCGTACCCTGTTCGTCGAGCGTCACGACCTGCCCATTGAACATCGTGAGATTCAGCTTTGCGATCTCGTCGGAATCCCGGAGCTTTCGGAATTCGCCTCGTGCCTGTAGCAGTCGATCATGAGCCACATCCACGGTTCGGTCGTATTGTTTGATATCGGCGGCGATGCGGGCATGTTCGTCATCTGAGATCTCAGCGGCTCGCGCGGCAGGCAAATCGTCGAACCCGCTGGAGGCGAGCAGTGCGTCGAGTTCGGCCGACTTGACTGCGATCTGTTCCCGGATCTCATTCAGCACCGCCTGCAATTCGGCGGCCTGACGCGTTAGCTCCCGACGCCGTTCGATCCGTTCGTCAAGAGTCTTCGCCAATGCATCCTGCCGTTCGCATTCGGCGATGTCTTCGCGAGCCGAACGTTCAAGTTCCGCGATCGAGGTTTCGGTGTACGGCTCGCCGTCATCGTCACGGCAGAGTTCCCGCATGGATCGCATGAGTCGCCGTGCGGCGTCCATCTGGTCGTTTGCGGACTGGGCATGCTGCCGGGATTCCGATTCCTGCCGGCGGACGGCCCGAATATGCTCCAGTTGCTGTTCCAGTGCGCGCCGCCGCTCTTCGACGTCGTTCGAATCCTTGATCTTCCCGTTCAACTCGTCGATCGCTGTTCGGGCTTCCTCGGCGTTCAATCCGTCGCTAAGCACTGCAAGCGAGGCACTCCTCTCCAATTCGCTTTCCACGGCTGCGTTCGCCTGAGACACCGCATCAGCGGCTTGGCGAGCGTGCTGCTCCAAAACGTTCAATCGTTCCTGGTCGATTACGGTTTCCGGCACTATCGCCGGCTCGGGATGAACCGAGCTACCGCATACCGGGCAGGGGCAACCGTCCTCGAGTCGAGCGGCATAGGAGGCGGCGCCGGCTGCGAAGAACATCTCCTTCGCCTGGCGGTATTCGTCTTCCGCCGTCTGCCGGTCCTGCTGCGCGTCAGCGAGTGCGGCACGCAATGCGCCCACACGTTCGACGGACTGATCGTGTTGATGAACGTACCGCAACCGCTGTGTGGCCTGTTCGAGTCGTTCGGCGAGCAGATCCCGCTGTTCTTCAACGCGAATGGCTTCGCGGATCGCCTTTTCCACCGATTCCTCGGATTCCAGCTCCCCGAGCTCCTGCACGATTCGTTCCAGCGCATCACGGGCCTGAGCATCGGCTTTCTCGGCCCGCTTCGCATCATCCGCAGCCTGCTCGTAGCGTTTCAGTCTCTCGCGTCGCTGCTGAGCCTCGTCCAACCGCCGCTCGGCCACCGGTCTGGCTGCGGCCCGCCGCACCGCCTCCTCACGCGCCTGGTTCAGCTCCTGCTCCGGCTCGATCTCGTTCAAACGTGCCGTCACCGCGTCAAGCTCCGCCTGCCGAGCGTCGCCATCGGCCCGTCTGCCATTCACATCGTCCGCCGCCCGCACGACGGGTTTGGCCTCATCCGACTTCTCCAACGTTCTGCGCCGCTGTGCGTATTCATCGGCGAGCGAATCAAGCTCGTCCATCTTGGTTCGCGCCTCAACGACGTTCGCACCCGAAACGCGCAACCGATCCATACCGTCGCACCGCCGCTGAGCCGCCTCCGCCTGCTCCTGAGCCTCGTCCAGCTCGCGGCTGCGTCTCGTCAGCAGTTCATCGGCGCAACGCTTCGCCTCCGCAGCGCGACTGCGCAGAATCGTCTCAATGATCTTGGGCTCCAGCGCCGGTTCGGCGATGTCACCATTCCGCAACGCCCATTCCTTCGGCTCCGGCATCGAGCAGCCAGCACCATCACCATCAACGACGCCATAACCATCGCCGTCAGCAACGCCACCGGAAGCAACAGCGCCACCGGAAGCAACACCATCATCCTCAATGCGCGTTTCCCGCTCATCCCGGGCATCTTCCAGCATCATCGTCACCGATTTCATCGTCAGCACCGAATGCAGCAGATCACTGCGCAGAGAAGACACATCCGCGGCCTGCTCCTTGCGCATTTCGTCCAATGTCTTCTGAATCGACTCGTACACATCCGCCGAAAACAGGCTTTTGACGATTTGCGTGCGTTCCTCCGGACGGCATTTCAGGAATCCCGCGAACTGCCCTTGGGCAAGCATCACCGTTTTGGAGAACTGGTCGCGGCTCAGGTGCAGCAGCCGAATGATCTCGGCGCCGGTGTCTCGCGCCTGCGCGGCCAGCAGTTCGCCGTGCTCGTCCTGTTCGGCGTACGTGAAGTATCGATCGGCCCTACCGTCGGAAACAACACCACCACCAGGCGTCTCGCCAGACGTCTCACCAGGCGTCTCACCAAGCGTCTCGCCAGACGTCTCACCCGGCAGCAGCTCGCCGAATCCGGGGTCAAGCCTCCATAATTTCCCTTTGGCATTCACGGCCACCGTACCCTCGCCGCGCTTCTTGCGACGGTCGTAGGCCGGCTCCCTCTTCACCCGGTAGTATCGCCCGTTGAGTTCGAAGATCAGATCGACGAACGACGGCTTGTCCTGCAAATCGAGAAAGCGGGATCGCAGTCTGTTCTTGCTGGCGTCGTCCACGGACACGTCACCATACAGCGCGAAGCTGATGCAGTCGAGAATCGTGGACTTTCCAGCCCCCGTTTCTCCCTCGATCAGGAAAATACGGGAACGGTTCAACGCCGCGAAATCAATCGAGTATTCGCCTTGATACGGGCCGATCCCCTGAAAACGCATTCCGATGAGTTTCATGTCAGTCCCCATTCTCCCGATGAACCCGTTCGATGGCCGTCTGCAGCACATCCAACTCCGCCGCATCGGGATCGCGGCCCAATGTGTGCACGACGAACGCCTTCACCACATCCAACTCGGTGTGATTCCGACGCAGACCAGCCATCGACGCACCCCCATCAGCGGCGTCCGCGGCGCCCGCATCATTGCCGGCACGATCATTCGCCCGACGAGTCGATTCGAAGCCCTTCTCCAATGCCGACTCGTAGCATTCATCCAGTCTGCGATACATGCCATGTGGGTATTCCGGTTCGGTGACGGCGAGACTCACCCAATCCCGCCTATGATTGTCTGCCATCGGGCCGGTGAGCTCCGCCATACTCCCTCGAAGCCGCACCAACGCCGGCTCGCCGGACTCCACAGGAATCACCCGCACACGATCCGGAGCGATCCGCCCCTCCTCATCGGTTTCCACCAGCACCACGCTTTTGCCATTGCCCACCACCGGAGGGCGACACCCCTCCGAAAACGAGTACGCCAGCAACGATCCGGAATATCTGGCCAGTGTCACGGCACGACGATCCCCATCATCCGGCACCGTTACCCATTGCGGACGGTGCAGATGCCCCAACGCCAGATAATCCAGCCCCGATCCAGCAAACACGCCTGCCGGAACACCGTCGACGCCTCCCACGGCGATGGTTCTCTCGGAATCGGTAGGCGACGCCCCCGTCACGAACGCATGCGCCATCAACATCGCCGTCAGCCGAGAATCCTCGCTCCGCCGCCGCCTCAGGTCGTCACCGATCAGCCTCATCGCCGCCGTCATCACACCCTCATGGGAACGAGGAATGGACACGGCAACACCATCCGACGACACAGCATCACCCGCAGTCCGACCATCCGACGACACGACACCATCCGCCGACACAGTCCGACCATCCGCCGACACGACATCATTCGACGCAGCCGTATTCCCCTCGAACTCATCCAGCATCCGCGCCAACGTCGGACGCGCGACGTCCGGATCAAGATACGGCAGCGCGTACACGGCCAGCGTCTCCACAGACAGCGTCTCCACAGACAGCGTCTCCGCCCGCCCCTCGATCCGGCGCCTCCTCCGCACGATCACCGGCGATGCGATATCCCCGATCTCACATCGCAAATGCAGATTCGGACACATCATATGAGCACCGAATCCCAGCTTCGTCGCTGAATCATGATTCCCCGGCGTGATAATCACATCAACGGCCGGACGGCCATCGTCATCGGTGATCCCGGTCAGGCGAGTCAGCACATCGTCGAGCAGATCCACCGACGACGCCGACGGGGTCGGAGAATCGTAGACATCTCCCGAAACGCATACGACATCGACCCGTTCGCGCTTGACCAGCCCCACCAGCCAGTCCAGCGCGCGACGCTGATAATCGGCGAGGTCAAGGCCCTTGAACCGTCTACCGATATGCCAATCCGAGGTATGCAGAATCTTCATGGCCTCAGACTAAGCGGCATATGAAAAAACAGGGAGATATCTCCCTGTTTTATTCATGGCCGCGTGTCGCAATCGCCACACCCGCAAACTCAATCACGCATAAATATTCCGCGTGCGCATATCCGCCGGCAGACCGTTGAGCAGCGTGGTCACCGACCGGCTTTCGAACACCGAACGGATGCCCGCCGCCAGAAGCGGCGCCACGGACAGCACGGTCAATCCATCGAAACGCTTGGAATCCGGCACCGGCACCGTATCCGTGAGCACGATCTCCCGTGCGCCACAGCTCTTCAGCCGCTCCACGGCCGGCCCGGACAGCAGACCGTGCGTGGCCACCAGCGTCACGGACTTCGCGCCCGCTCCCCGCAGCGTCTTCACGGCCTCGCAGATCGTGCCCGCAGTGTCGATCATGTCGTCCACCACCACACAATCCTTGTCCTCCACATCACCGATGATGCCATGCGCCTCGGCATGGTTCGGACGGGTGATGTCACGCGACTTGTGGATGAACGCCAGCGGCAGACCGCCCAGCTTGGCGGCCCACTGCTCGGAAACCTTGATACGGCCGGCATCCGGGGAAACGATCGTCGCGTTCTCCAGCGGAATATGCTCGCGCACGTAATCCACCAGAATCGGCATGGCGGTAAGGTGATCCACCGGCTTGTCAAAGAATCCCTGCTCCTGCGCGGCATGCAGATCCACGGTCATGATCCGGTCGGCGCCAGCCTTACGGAACAGGTCGAACATCAGCCGCGCGGTGATCGGCTCACGACCCTGATGCTTCTTGTCCTGTCGGGAATACCCGAAGAACGGCGCCACCACGGTGATGGATCGCGCATCGGCCCGCTTGAGCGCGTCAAGCATGATGAGCTGCTCCATGATCCACTTGTTGATCGGATCGGTATGCGCCTGCAGAACGAAGACGTCGGCACCACGAACCGGCTTGGCGAACCGCACGTACATCTCCCCGTTGGCGAAATCGTAGGCGTTGGTCGGAAACACGTCGATTCCCAGATACTTCGCCGTCTCCTCGGCCAGCTCCGGATAGGCACGACCCGTTACCAGTGCCAGCCGCCTTTCGGGGGTACCTTCCAACAACACCGACATCCGACGAACCGCCTTTCGTTCTCGCTATGGTCCTCGCCAAAGTTCTCACCGTGGTTTTCGCCGTGGCTCCCACCGCGAAAACCACCGGACGTCCCACCGCGACACGACACATTCTGCCATGTCGCACAAGGGATCCACCGTCTTCCCGATACGTTTTTCCGGCTCTCCACACTATAACAACGCCCCTTGAGCCGACAGGCCGCCGAAAATCAATTCGCCAATACCGCAACCGTTGCACCCGCAACACCGCAACCGCATCACCGCAATCACGGGAAAGCAACCGCGCAGCCGTCCAATCGACCTTTCGACGGGCAAGCCCGACGACCGACCGAAAGTGCAGCGGCGACCACGCGGCGCATAACCCATAGTACGACGACACCAATAAATCTACGTAATTTTTGAGGCTTCTGTTGTTTTCGTGGGTTAGTTGGTGGGCTCCGGCAGTCGGATGTCGAGGCCGCCGCATCTGAGCATGACGAAGCTGATGAGGTTGTTCACGTGGTGGAAGCCGTAGGCCATGCGGATGGTGACCTTGATGCGGTTGTTGAACGCCTCGAGCCTGGCGTTGGAGTAGCCGAGCTCGATCGTGCGCAGGATGTCGGGCCGGCGTCTCCTGATCTTCCTGGAGAGTTCGACGATCTCGGGGATGCGGCTGTGGGACGCCCAGAATACCCAGTGTTTGAGCTCTCCGCGGGCCTGTTCGATGGGGTGTCTGAGCAGGTTGCGCAGGAGTTCCTTGAGCCGCCATGCGCGGTAGAGCTGTCCCCTGGGATCCGTGTTCCCCAACGCGGTGAGGGATTCGTCCTGCCGTCCGGTGAGATGGTCGGGGTTCTTCAGGACCGCGTACCTGACGCCGCGCATGCGTTTCGTGGTCTCCTCGTCGCCTTCGCGTCTGGCCTGGTTCCAGAGGCGTTTCCTGACCTGGTCGAGCGCGTCGCTCATCCAGGAGACGATGTGGAAGCCGTCGAGCACGCGCTGCGCGTCCGGGCACCATTCGCGCACGCATGAGTCGATCCAGCGTGCGCCGTCGCCGGTGACGACCCGGATGGAG
>NZ_NMWU01000029.1 GCF_002860355.1 Bifidobacterium margollesii | reverse complement strand
CCAGTATCTCTAGAGCCTTAGCTCTAGAGCTTCATTGAGGATTGGACTCCATCAAACTCAAGGAGGGACGCTGATGGATCTCTAGAGCCTTAGCTCTAGAGCTTCATTGAGGATTGGACGCCATGACGTTCCGTTTCGAGGGGTTCATGGGCATCTCTAGAGCCTTAGCTCTAGAGCTTCATTGAGGAAAGTCGAAATCTCCCTCAAGATAGGAGCTTCGTTCGATATCTCTAGAGCCTTAGCTCTAGAGCTTCATTGAGGATTGAAGCTGCGGCGGATGAGGGTCTTCAGACCCATCTCATCTCTAGAGCCTTAGCTCTAGAGCTTCATTGAGGATTGAAGCTGCGGCGGATGAGGGTCTTCAGACCCATCTCATCTCTAGAGCCTTAGCTCTAGAGCTTCATTGAGGATTGAGCGGGTCCGGACAGTGGATGATCAGGTCGAAGATCTCTAGAGCCTTAGCTCTAGAGCTTCATTGAGGACTGCGGTGGAACGGCGCCTCTTCGAAGCCCAAGCCCACATCTCTAGAGCCTTAGCTCTAGAGCTTCATTGAGGATTGCAGTGGATCCTCGGCCAGCAGACGACGGGTCTCCGATCTCTAGAGCCTTAGCTCTAGAGCTTCATTGAGGACTGTGGTCGATCTGTGATAGCTCTCTTGATTTCAGGGATCTCTAGAGCCTTAGCTCTAGAGCTTCATTGAGGACGAACGGTCAATTACGGACTCTACAGCGATTTAGGCATCTCTAGAGCCTTAGCTCTAGAGCTTCATTGAGGAGTGAGATACCGCCCCGAGGCTCTCGACGCGTGGCTGATCTCTAGAGCCTTAGCTCTAGAGCTTCATTGAGGATCAACGGCAAGGGCGGCACCGGCAAGACCACCACGATCTCTAGAGCCTTAGCTCTAGAGCTTCATTGAGGAACGGTCACGTCGCCCTTTTGCAGATCCTCGAACCGGATCTCTAGAGCCTTAGCTCTAGAGCTTCATTGAGGAGGCGTGCGACCCGTTCAATCTCGCGTTCACCGCGTGTTATCTCTAGAGCCTTAGCTCTAGAGCCTCATTGAGGAATTTGTGCTCGATTGAAAGGTTGAAAAGAGGGGAAATGATTCACTCTTTTTGGCGTTGGTGAAAGAGTGAATTATTTGTTGTTCGGGGTAACATGAATGCTGTTCGGTTCATCGTTGAAATCGCGCTGGACTGTGCTTAAATGTTCGTTTCCAATTCACTCTTTTTGAGACCTCGAAAAGAGTGAACCAACGAGAGCCACAGAAGACTCACCAAGACCCAGCCAACCCACGTTGTTGGACCGCGCTGATACCCTGAACAACAGCGATTTTTACGCATTCCATAAACAAGGAGCTGCACTCTCATGACCGAATCCAACCAGCAGTCCGAACACCTCGCCCTATGGGGCGGCCGCTTCACGTCCGGCCCGTCGCCCGAACTGGCTCGGCTGAGCAAGTCCACCCAGTTCGACTGGCGTCTGGCCGACGACGATATCGCCGGCTCTCGTGCCCACGCTCGAGCGCTCGGCCGTGCTGGGCTCCTCACCGACGACGAGCTCGCCCGCATGGAAGACGCCCTCGACGAGCTTCAGCGTCGCGTCGACTCCGGTGCCTTCACCCCCATCGAAGATGACGAGGACGAGGCCACGGCACTGGAACGTGGTCTCATCGACATCGCCGGCGACGAGCTTGGCGGCAAACTGCGTGCCGGCCGCTCCCGCAACGACCAGATCGCATGCCTGATCCGCATGTGGCTGCGTCGTCACGCCCGTGTGATCGCAGGCGAACTCATCGGCCTCGTCAACGCGTTGATCGCCCAGTCCGAAAAAGCCGGCCACACCGTCATGCCCGGCCGCACCCACATGCAGCACGCGCAGCCCGTCCTGCTCGCCCATCAGCTCATGGCCCACGCCTGGCCGCTGATGCGCGACATCAAGCGTCTCATCGACTGGGACGCCCGCATCAACGCCAGCCCCTACGGCTCCGGCGCACTCGCCGGCAACACGCTCGGTCTCGACCCTGAGGCCGTGGCCCGCGAACTCGGCTTCGCCAAGGTGACCGACAACTCCATCGACGGCACTGCAGCCCGCGACCTCGTCGCCGAATTCGCGTTCATCGCCGCCATGACCGGCGTCGACATCTCCCGACTCTCCGAGGAGATCATCATCTGGAACACGCAGGAGTTCGCCTTCGTCAAGCTCGATGACGCCTACTCCACCGGCTCCTCGATCATGCCGCAGAAGAAGAACCCCGACATCGCCGAGCTCGCTCGCGGCAAGTCCGGTCGTCTGATCGGCGACCTGACCGGCCTGCTCGCCACGCTCAAGGGGCTGCCCACCGCCTACGCGCGCGACCTTCAGGAAGACAAGGAAGCCGTGTTCGATCAGGTCGACACCCTCGAAGTACTGCTGCCCGCCTTCACCGGCATGGTCGCCACCATGCATTTCGACGCCGAACGTCTCGAGGCCGAGGCCCCCACCGGTTTCGCTCTCGCCACCGACATCGCCGAATGGCTTGTCAAGAACGGTGTGCCGTTCCGTCATGCTCACGAGCTTTCCGGCGCCTGCGTGAAGATCGCCGAGGGCCGTGGCCAGGAGCTGTGGGATCTCACCGACAAGGACTTCGCCGAAACGTTCGCTGACTTCCTGCCCGCCGACAAGGCTCCGAAGGTACGCGAAGTGCTTTCCAGCCGCGGTTCCGTGAACTCCCGCAACGGCAAGGGCGGCACGGCGTTCGGTCGTGTGCGCGAGCAGATCGTCGACGCCAAGGCCGAAGTCGAGGAGCTCAAACTGTTCGCATCCTCCACGTCGGACGGCCCCGCCTACAAAGCCCCCGAAACGCTGTAGGGCTCAGACGCCGCAGATGGCGTAGCGCTGTACGGCGGATATCGTCGTTGACCGGTCGTTCGGTGGATTACCGTGCATTTCGCGTAGAATGCACGGTAATCCACCGTGATCGAAATTGGCCGAGTTCCAAAATCGCATGATTGCAGCGATCCTGAAATCGGGGGAGCCGGATTGCGATGGACCAGACCGCATTTCGGTATTTTGACGCCTTGATCCATCAACCTAGTCCATCAACCTAGCCCATCAAACTTGGTCCACTGCTCTTAATTCATCATCCGTAAGCCATCGGGATTGGACGGTCGTCCGGCGGAACTGAACTAGACGACTGCCCTATTCGACACGTAGCACAGCAACCTAGGCGGCAACTCCAATCCGGTCAATACATGCGACACGCCGATATTTTGCAGTACGAAGCAGATAGTGTATCTTTTTCTCTTGCTGCGGTCATGGCCCAAGTGAAACGCCCGGTCCCTTTCCGAACCCGGAAGCTAAGGCTTGGCACGGCGATGGTACTGCACTCGGTAGGGTGTGGGAGAGTAGCACGCCGCAGCATTCATTCGTTAGTAATGCCTGTCAAAGTTGACAGGCATTTTTGTTTTTCTGATCCAGAACCGTAATCCCGTGATCTAATTCGATCTCATCCTTGTGAACGAGTGCCGTCTCTTCCACTGTTGTCTAGAATCGAACAGCAATACGACACAATCATGCATTTCGTGGCATAACCACGACGTCGGCATCGTGAATGTCGGCATCGCGAACGTCGCTGTATGGCGGCCGAAACGATTCATGATGCCGAATAGATGTCGAGCAATCAAACGAGCCGAGGGGGCAATGGTGGGACGTCTGCTGACCCGTGACGAAATCCGGGAACTGGTCGATAGGCATGGAAGGGGGATTCTGGAACACGAGCACATGCAGTTCGAGCGCACCTGCTTCCAACACGGTGCCGTCACCACCTACGCCCATTCGATCCGCGTGGCCTGCCTCTCCGTGTATTTCGCCGACCGACTGCACCTGTGGCATCGGGTGGATCCGCGTTCACTGATCCGCGCGGCCCTGCTGCACGACTACTTCCTCTACGACTGGCATGCCTGGGACAACGGCACGCATCGATTGCACGGCTTCACCCACGGGCACACGGCCCTCGTCAACGCGCTGAAGGACTTCGACCTCAACGCCGTGGAACGCGACAGCATCGCCAACCACATGTTCCCGATGACCCCTCGTCCGCCGAAATACCTCGAAGGATATCTGATCACCATGGCCGACAAGATCAGCGCCACTCGCGAAACCTTCTCGCTCAAGCGGTTTTCCAAGCCGACGCTGCCGAAATCCGTAAGGGGGATCGAAGCATGACCATCGCCTTGCTGCTCGAGAAACTGTTCCTGTGGGGCGTGCTCTACAGCTTCATCGGATGGGTGTACGAGACGATTCTGGTTTCCGCGCAGGAGCGCCGATTCGTCAACCGTGGATTCCTCAACGGTCCGCTCTGCCCGATCTACGGGGCCGGTGCGGTGCTGGGCATCGTGCTGCTCACACCCCTGCAGGGGTATCCGGTCACGATTTTCTTTCTCGGCGCGATCGGCGCCTGTCTGCTGGAATACGTGACCTCCTGGACCATGGAGAAGCTCTTCCATGCCCGATGGTGGGATTATTCGAACTTTCGATTCAATCTCAATGGACGTATCTGTCTGCTTGGTGCGGTGGTGTTCGGCATTGGTGGGCTGGTGGTTCTGGAGATCACCCAGCCGGTGGTGGTGCGGATCACCGATCTGCTGCCGCAGCAGTGGCTTCATCTCGCCGCGGGTGTGCTGATCGTGCTGATCGGCGTGGATCTGACGATCACCGTCGTCGGTTTCAGCGGCTTCTACGAGCGGCTCGCCGATTTCGCCGCCGATCTCAGGCAGACCGCGGGAGACCTGAAGCAGACCGCATCCGGTGCCGCCGGACGCCTGAAGAGGGATGGTGCGGCAATGGTCCCCGATGCGGTTTCCAATGCGATGACCGGCGCCGTGGGAACCCTGCATACGGTGGCGGGCAACGCCGGCAACCGCATCAGGGGAATGTCCGGTCTGCCGATCTCCACCGCCAACCGGATGTACGAAAAGCTGACCGATGTGCTCAGCGATCAGCAGAAGCGCATGATTCGTTCATTCCCGCACCTGCGCGCCAACGGCTACACCGACATCATCGTCCAGCTGCGCGAGCGGCTCGTCAGCGGTCAGTCGAACTCCAGTGGTCAGTCGAGCCCTGATGGACGGTCAGACCTTAATGGCCGTGCGTCGTCGGACGACTCCGATCCGCGGTAACCGATGACGATGCTGATTCCACCCTGCCTCGCCGTCAAGGTCTATGCGGGTCGGTAGGGTGGAGCGTGATGGCGAACGGGAGCCGGTGACGGCTGAGAGGAAGCAGCGCTTCGACCGTGGGACTTGATGCGGATCATGCCGCCGTAAGGATCGTGCCATATCGGGGTTGCCGAGGATCGGCGGTTCCCGAATATGGGTCGATGCGAACGACGGGGTTTCGGCATCCGGTCCGATGGGGTTTCGGCACGGCTTGCTTTCGGCATGGCTATGGTGACCAAGCCGATCGACATAATCGAACAGACATAGCCGAACAGACATAATCGAACAAAGAATGATTGGGTTCATGAAGGGGCGCACCACCACGGGTACGGCTGACTTTCGTGCGCCCTTTTTTCATATGCAGATCCACTGCGGATCGTTTGGAGGATGCATGCAGGTCAACGGAGAGCAGGTCGCGCTGGAAGCGCCGATGAGCGTGGCGGACTATCTGGAGGCGCACGGGTACCGTGCGGAACGCGTGGCCGTGGAGCTTGACGGCTCGATCATTCCGCGGGAACGCCGGGCCGAAACCATGCTGCACGATCAGGCCGTCATGGAGATCGTCCAGTTCGTGCAGGGTGGATGACCCGATCGCTCCGGATCGAAGCCCCGGCCGGATCTCCGGACGGACCATCCGCAGGACCATCGGCCGGATCAGGAATCCGGACCGGAATACCGGCGAAACCAGCCGGAACATCAACGAAAACGCATACGAAGGAGTAATCATGATCCCTAATCCAGTCACCGAGGAATCCGTCGCCAACACCCCGCTGCCCCCGCAGCCGAGCGTCGTCAATCCTGTGGGCACCGCCGCCCCGATGCCGAACGTCGTCGACAAGCCGCTGAACCTCGGCGGCCACGAATTCCAATCGCGGTTCATCCTCGGGTCCGGCCGCTATGATCTCAACCTCATCAAGGCCACCGTGGAACATGCCGGCACCCAGATCGTGACGATGGCGCTGCGCCGCGCCCAAACCACCGAGAACAGCGTGCTCGACTACATTCCCGAAGGCATCACGTTGCTGCCGAACACGTCGGGCGCTCGAAACGCCGAGGAGGCCGTGCGCATCGCCCGGCTCGCCCGCGAAGTGTGCCACACCGATTTCGTGAAGGTGGAGATCGAGCACGAGACCAAGTATCTGCTGCCCGACAACGCCGAAACCATCCGTGCCACGGAGATGCTGGCCAAGGAGGGATTCGTGGTGATGCCCTACATGTTCCCCGATCCGATCGCCGCACGTCAGCTGGAGGAGGCCGGCGCCGCGGCGGTGATGCCGCTCGGCTCCCTGATCGGCTCGAATATGGGTCTGCGCATGAGGGATTTCATCGAGATCATCATCGCCAACGCGAACGTGCCGGTGATCATCGATGCCGGTATCGGCCGTCCAAGTCAGGCCTGCGACGCCATGGAGATGGGCGCCGACGCGGTGATGGCCTACACCGCCGTGGCCTCGGCCGGCAATATCCCGCTGATGGCCAGGGCGTTCAAGGACGCGATCGAAGCCGGTCGCGCGGCGTATCTTTCCGGCCTTGGCAAGGTCACCGAGGGACAGGCCGTGCCGTCCAGCCCCACCACCGGGTATCTGCACTGATTTTCTCGGGGCATCGGCAGGCATCGGCAGGCATCGGCATGCAATGGCGGACGACAGTCAATGACAAGGAGTGAATGACGGTATGGGACTCACCGACGAACAGGTGGAACGGTATTCGCGGCACCTGATTCTCAAGGACGTCGGAGTGCGCGGACAGAAACGACTGCTTTGCGCTCGCGTATTGATCGTCGGAGCCGGAGGACTCGGCTCGCCGGTCGCGCTGTATCTGGCCGCGGCCGGCGTGGGCACGATCGGCATCGTGGATGACGATGTGGTGGACTTGAGCAATCTGCAGCGGCAGATCATTCATTCCACGGATTCGGTCGGCATGCCCAAGGTGCGATCCGCGGCCGGACGCATGCAGGAATTGAATCCCGGTGTGCAGGTGAACGCCATTCGGGCCACGGTGACCGCCGGCAACATCGCCGAACTGATCGCCGACTACGACGTGGTGGTGGATGCCACCGATAATTTTGCGGCGAAATTCCTGATCAACGACGCCTGCGTGCTGGCGGGCAAACCGTTCGTGCACGGTGCCGTGGTGCGATTCGCCGGACAGGTGATGGACTACGTGCCGGGCGAGGGGCCTTGCTACCGTTGCATCTTCCGTGAGATGCCCGCGGCGGGGGAGATCCCCACCTGTCGTGAGGCCGGCGTGCTGGGTGCGGCAGTCGGTGTGATCGGCAGCGTGCAGGCCGTGGAGGTGGTCAAGCTCATCACCGGTGCCGGCGAGCCGTTGGTCGCACGTATGCTCACTGCCGACATGCTCGGCATGAAGTTCCGCACTGTGCCGCTGCCGGAACGGGTGCCGGACTGCCCGGTGTGCGGGGAGAGCCCGACGATCACGAAGCTGGATGCCGACAACTACGTGCAGGAGGCCTGTGCCGTTTGATCCTGTGCCGCGTGAGGCCGAATCGGGCGGGATCGAGGCCTGTGCCGCGTGACGCCGGAGCAGGGTCATGCGGCGGCAGGCCACGCGGCACAGGGCCGGAATCCGGTTCTGTAAACGAAACGAAGAAGGGGAAACATGCTGATCGATGATGATGACGACGAACCGCGGATCGAACGGATGACGCCCGAACAGTTCGCGCATCTCGACTATTCCACCGTGACGCTGCTGGACCTGCGCGAGCCGCACGAGGTGGCCGCGCACGGCATCGCCGGGGCGATCAACGCGCCGTTCGACCCATTGGCGGCCGTGCTGCGCGACGTGCCGAAGGACAAGCCGGTGGTCGTGTTCTGCCGTGAGGGCAGCTGGAGTGAGGAGGTCGCTGAGATCCTCGCCGACCGAGGCTATGACGTCGTCAACCTCGAAGGTGGTTTTCAGGCCTATGAGCGGTACCTCGCCGGCCGGGCGTGAACGTCGTCGCGTATGCCCGGCCGGCACCGGCGCTGTCGTGATGTTCTGAGAAACTGTAGTGTTGCTGGAACCAGCGATATTCAACACGATTGAGGAGTGGTAGGAAACCCATGTCTCAGGTCAGAAACTACAAGGAAGCGGGCTTCGACTCGCTGCTTGAGGAACTTGAATGGCGAGGACTCGTCAACCAGTCGACCGACAAGGACCGTCTCGCGCAGGCGCTGAACGGGGAACCGATCACCTATTATTGCGGATTCGATCCCACCGCGGCCTCATTGCATATCGGCAATCTGGTGCAGCTGATCAACATGCGGCATCTTCAGGCCGCCGGTCATCGCCCGATCGCTCTGGTCGGCGGTGCCACCGGTCTGATCGGCGATCCGCGTCAGAGCGGCGAGCGTACGCTCAATCCCAAGGAGATCGTCGCCCAGTGGGCCGACCGTCTCAAGGCGCAGATCGGACGATTCCTGGAAACCGAAGGGGGAAGCGCCGTACGGTTCGTGAGCAACTACGACTGGACCGCGCAGATGAACGTCATCGACTTCCTGCGTGACGTGGGCAAGAACTTCCGTCTGGGAACCATGCTCGCCAAGGACACCGTGGCCCGCCGTCTGAACTCCGACGAAGGCATCTCCTTCACCGAGTTCAGCTATCAGGTGCTGCAGGGCAACGACTTCTTGCATCTGTATGACGAGTACGGCTGCACGCTGGAACTGGGCGGCTCCGACCAGTGGGGCAATCTGACTTCCGGTCTCGATCTGATTCACAAGATGCGCGGCGTTGACGTGAACGTGTTCACCAGTCCGATCATCACCGATGCGCAGGGCAAGAAGTTCGGCAAGTCCGAAGGCAACGCCGTGTGGCTCGATCCGACCATGCTGAGTCCGTACAAGTTCTACCAGTTCTGGATCAACCGTCCGGATGCGGAGATGGAGAATCTGCTCAAGGCGTTTACCTTCCTGCCCAAGGATGAGATCGAACGGCTGGTGGAGGAGTCGAGAACCAACCCCGGTCGTCGTGAGGCTCAGCGTACGCTGGCATGGGAGGTTACCAGCTTCGTGCATGGCGAGGCGGCCACCCAGCAGGCCATCGACGCCGCTGGCGCGCTGTTCGGGCGCGGCGGCGATCTGCACGGACTTGACGAGAGTACGCTTGAGGCGGCTCTGGATGGTCTGAAGGTGGATGGTGCGTTTCCCAAGGCGGCGGTCGGGGATCGTCTGATCGATCTTGCCGCGGCGACCGGGCTGGTAAAGTCCGCATCGGAGGCACGCCGAGCGATCAAGTCCGGCGGCCTGTATCTGAACAACACCCGTATTGAAAACGAAGAACAGACATTGACGGCGGACGACTTCCTGCATGGTCGTTTCGCCCTGATCCGCCGCGGCAAGAAGAACATCGCGGCGCTTGAGGAGGCACGATGAGCGAAGAGCGTTCCAATCATTCCGAGGGTCGTTCCGGTTCCGGACGTTCCGGCGGTTACGGCAAGGGCGGTTACAACAAGGGGCGCGGCGGCAAGTTCGGTTCCGGACGCGGTGGCTTCGGTCACGGCCGTTCCGGCGGCTTTGATCGCCGTGGCAATGATGGTGACGGTCGTCGATTCCACCGGGACGGTGAATTCCGTCGTCAGGGCGGAGAACGCTCCGAGCATGGCGAGGGCCGTGACGAGGCTCGTTCCGGAGGTTACAGGAAGAGCTACGGCAAGAAGCCGTATGGCGGCGGCAAGTTCCACCGTGACGGTGATCGTCGTGATTTCCGTCGTGATGGCGAGCGCGGCGGTTTCCGCAAGGACGGTGATCGCCGAGACTTCCGCAAGGACGGTGAGCGCGGCGGTTTCCGTCGTGATGGTGATCGTCGGTTCAATGATCGGAATGATCGTGATCGTAATGATCGTCAGGATGGTGAGCGTCGGTTCGATCGTGACGGTGAGCGTCGCGGTGGTTATCGCAAGGATTTCCGTCGTGACGGTGAGCGCGGCGGTTTCCGCAGGGACGGTGATCGCCGGGACTTCCATAAGGATCGCGGTTTCCGCAAGAATTTCCATCATGATGATGATCGTCGTGATTTCCGTCGTGATGGTGATCGTCGGTTCAATGATCGGAATGATCGTGATCGGAATGATCGTGATCGTAATGATCGGCAGGATGGTGAGCGTCGGTTCGATCGTGACGGTGAGCGTCGTGGCGGCTATCGCAAGGATTTCCGTCGTGATGGTGAGCGTCGTGATGGTGAACGCGGCGGTTTCCGCAGGGACGGTGATCGCCGGGATTTCCACAAGGATCGCGGTTTCCGCAGGGACGGTGATCGCCGAGACTTCCATAAGGACGGCGACTTCCGCAGGAACGATGGCTTCCGCAAGGACGGTGAGCACGAGGAGCGCAGGGACTTCCATAAGGACGGAGAAGGCCGTGACTTCCGTCGTGAGGATCGTCGTGGCGATCGGCATGATCGTCAGGACCGTTCGTTCGACCGTCAGGGCAGTAACCCGCGCTATCAGAGGGACGGCGAAGGCTCCCACAGTTTCTATCAGGGAGGGCGCCGCAATTCCGACGGTACCGTGTCGTATCCTTCGCAGAACCCGTATACGGATCGCCGTCCCAACGAGCCCAAGATGCCGAAGGGGCTGGACTGGTCGATGCTCTCCAAGGATGAGAAGGAGCGTCTGCGTGGCTTGAGCAAGGAGCACGCCGAAAACATCGGTCTGCACATGCTTGCCGCCTACACGGTGGAGGAAAGCGACCCCGATCTGGCTCTCGCTCACGCCAAGTGGGTGGCCCGTCAGGCATCCCGCATCGACATGGCCCGTGAGACCCTGGCCTTCGTGGCCTATCGTCAGCAGAACTACAAGCTGGCGATCAAGGAGTTCCGCACCGCCTACCGCATGAACGGTTTCCGTGATTATCTGCCGTTCATCGCCGATTGCGAACGTGGGCTCGGTCAGCCCAAGAAGGCCATCGAAATGGCGTCTCAGGACGATGTACGTTCGTTGCGTGGCGAGTCCAAGGCGGAAATGCTGCTGGTGATCGCCGGAGCTTATGGTGATCTCGGTTTGTGGGATAAGGCCATCGATCTGGTTCATACGCTGGGCCGTTCGAAGGGCATCTCCGGCGAGTACCGCATGCGTGCCGTGCAGGCCGAGCAGAACTTCCTGGAGCAGGCCGGTCGTCAGGAGGATGCAGCGAAGCTCGATGATCTGCTGGATCGCTTGGAAAGCGAATACGCGCAGATCGACGCGGATGATGACGACACCGTCATCGACAACGATCTCGAAGACATCGACGACGAGCTGCTTGAAGGCCTTGGCATCGATCTCGATCCCTCCCATTATCCGGATGATGAGGATGAAACCTCGGACGATACCGAGGATGAGACTGAGGACGAGACCGAGGACGACGCGGATGAGGACTCCGATCCGGAGCCTGAGACCAACGATGAGACGACTCCCGAGCAGATCGAGGATCACGACACCGACGAGGACAATCCGCGAAACGCCGACGATGAAGCTCAGCTTCCCGCGCAGGAGACCGAAGACGGTGCGAACGCCGACGTCGATCCCGGCGAAACGGCGGTGGATTCCGATGAGCAGTCGGATTCCGATGAGCAGTCGGATTCCGACGGTTCGGACGACGACTCCAGTGAACAGACGAAGGATGCCGAATAAGATGACCCGGTTCCTCAAAGGCACGGAGCGGCCGATCAGCGAAGCCTACAGGCTGGCCCTGTTGGATCTTGACGGCGTGGTCTACCGCGGCAAGAACCCGGTGGAGCATGCGGCCGACAGCATCAGGCAGGCCGAACAGGCCGGCATGGCGATGGAATACACGACGAACAACTCTTCGCGATTCCAAGCCGTGGTGGCCGAACAGCTGCGAGGCTTCGGTCTTGACGTCGAGCCTTGGCAGGTCATCACCTCATCCGTGGTGGCTGCCCGCATGGTGGCTCATCACGTACCGGCCGGCGCCAAGGTGCTGGCCGCCGGAGCCCCCCATCTTCGCGAGGAGATCACCAAAGCCGGGCTCACGCTCGTCGATCATGTGGAGGACGAACCCGTAGCGGTGATTCAGGGCTGGTATCCCGAGATCACCTGGAACGAGCTGGCAGCCGTCGCGTTCGCCGCTCAGCGGGGCGCCATGTTCCTCGTCACCAATCGGGATCTGACCATTCCTCGTGAACTCGGTATAGCTCCGGGGTGCGGATCCCTGGTGAATGCGGTGATCGAGGCGGTGGGGTATCAGCCGGTGGCCTCCGCGGGCAAGCCCGAATCCGCGATGTATGACGAAGCCCGTCAACTCGTGGCCGATGCGCAGGCCGAGGCTGGTCGAAACGGTGTGGAGCCGGTTGCGCAGGAACTGTGCATCGCCATCGGTGACCGTCTCGATACCGACATCGAGGCAGGCAACCGTGGTGGTTACGATTCGCTGGTGGTGCTCACCGGAGTGGCCAGCGCGAATTCGCTGATCGTGGCCGAGCCGATCCTGAGGCCTTCGTTCATCGCCAAGGACCTGCGCGGTCTCAACGTGGCCCATCCCGCGCCGGTTCGTCAGCCGGATGGTTCGTGGCGTTGCGTCGATGCCTGCGCAAGGCTGGCGGATGACGCACTGGTCGTGGAGGAGTCCGGCGATGCGGAATCGGCCCTTGACAGTCTCGACGCCCTGCGCGCTGCATGCTGTGCCGTGTGGGAGGCCATGGACGCCGGTGCGAACGCCGATGAACTGACCATCCCCGAATTCCGTATCTGACGTGCCGGAGCAGTCTCGATTCATGGCACCCATGACGGAATCCGAGCGAACGTCCGGAGGCGAAGCGGGCGAAGACAACGATGATCGCATCGACGTCGGGTCCGCTCTCGCCGAACTGGATGGCAAATCATACGAAGAGCAGATCGACGCCTACCGCGGCATTCTCAAACGATTGCGGAAGGAACTTGATCGGCTCGACTGAACGCATCGATCGCGATGAGACTGCATGAGATGAGACTGCATGAACGGGAAGGAAGACAATGAGTCAGCGTCTGGACGCCGAACTGGTCGAACGTTCCCTGGTACAGTCGCGATCCCGGGCACAGCGTCTCATCCGGGACGGCAGGGTCATGGTCGATGGGGTCGTTGTGATGAAACCCTCGGCCTCGGTGACTGCGGCCTCCCACATCGATGTTGATCTGGGGGAGGACTACGTTTCCCGAGGCGCATACAAGCTCGTCGGCGCCTTCGACGTGTTCGGTCCCCAAGGGCTTGCAAACCCGCGCGGATTGCGTTGCTTGGATATCGGCGCCTCCACCGGCGGCTTCACCGAAGTGCTGCTGCGTCGCGGTGCCTCGCAGGTGGTCGCGCTCGACGTCGGTCACGGGCAACTCGCCCCGAGGATCGCCGATGACGTGCGCGTCACTGATATGAGCGGCGTCAACATCCGCGACATTCATGTCGAGGATCTGCCGTATCGACCGGAAATGATCGTCTCCGACGTTTCATTCATCTCATTGACCTATGTGATTCCGGTGATCGCACGGATCATCGCCCCGGAATCGCCGATCATACTGCTGGTCAAACCCCAGTTCGAGGTCGGTCGCGGGCATTTGGGCAAGAACGGCATCGTGGAGCATGAGGAGGCTCGCCGATCGGCCCTCACCAAGGTGATCTCCTGCGCCGAGGCGCAAGGGTTCGTCGTGAGGGGCACTGCCGACAGTCCGATATCGGGCACCCACGGCAATCACGAGTACCTGCTGTGGCTTCAGTCCTGAACGTCCATCACCTCATCCGAACGGCTTCGCCGTCCACCTTCCCCTCACAGGGGAAGGTCTGAAATGGCGTTAGGCCTGACGTCGTCCGTCTTTTCCTCTTGCAAGGGAAGGTCTGAAACGACGCGAGGTCGTCGCCGACCGGCCGCTCACCCGTTGATGAACTTGTCGATCTGATTCTGGGTGCCGAGCAGCACCAGCTCCGCACCGAGCGGCATCATGGTGTCGTTGGTGCCGTGCTGGAACTCATGACCAGGCACGTTCACGCCGATCACGGTGACGCCGTACTTGTCGTGCACCTGCGCCTCGGCAATGGTCTTTCCGGCCACCTGCGGAGGCGTGTGGATCTTCACCACGGTGTATTCGCCTTCGATCTCGATGTAGTCGAGGAACTGCCCGGTCACCAGATGGCCGACCCGCTTGCCGGCATCCGTCTCGGCGTTCACGATATGCCGAGCACCGATGCGCTGCAGAATACGGGCGTGCTCGTTGGACACCGACTTGGCCCATACATCGCTGATACCGGCGTCAAGCAGATTGCCGGTCACCAGCACCGAGGCCTCCACACTGTCGCCGATGGCCACCACCGCGGCATCGAAGTCGGAGGCTCCCAGCTGCTCCACGGCGATCGGATCGGTGACGTCGGCCTCCACGGTGGGCACGGTGCTCGCCCAGCGGGCCACCAGCAGCGGGTCCTTGTCCACGGCGAGCACATCCTGATCCAATGACTGCAGCGTTTGGGCCACAGAGCAGCCGAACCGTCCCAATCCCACCACCAGCACCGATCGATTGAAACCGTCGTCGCCCATATGCCGTTTCCTTTCCCGTCGTCGCGCATCGCGTATGCCGACGCGCGTTTCTCATACCTGTCATCATGCGTTCCGCCTCGCGCGGGCGCAACCATCTACCCGACCACTATATTCTCGCTTGGCCACCGCAGTGGTTCCGGAGGTCTCGGCCTCACCGCGGAATAGCCGATGATGATCGGTCCGATGCGTCCGACTACCATCACGACGGCGAGGATCATCAGCGAAGCGGGATTCGATTCGCTCGCCACGGACAACGTCGCACCGCCGAGACTGAAGGCCGAACATGTTTCGAACAGCGTGTCGGCGAGAGGGCGGCCCGTCACCACCCCAAGCAGCAGAGCGCAGCCATAGACCAGAACGAACGACGAGGAGGCGATCGCCATCGACATGCGGACGGTCGCCGTGTGCAGTCGACGATGAAACGCGGTGATCTGGCTTTTGTTGCCCATCACCGATCGGCAGACGAGGAACAGCACTGCCAGCGTGGTCACATGGATGCCGCCCGCAGTCGACGCGCTGCCGCCGCCGACGAACATCACCATCGCCATGAAGCCCTTGGTGGCTTCGGACACGTTCGGCATCCATGAGGCGTCGAAGCCGGTGGTGCGGGGCATCACCGCGATCGTCAGGGCGTCCCGCAGACGGTGGGCGACCGAGTCGTCTCGGTAGATGGCCGTGTTGTTCCACTCCACCAGCAGGAACCATGCCATGGCGCTGAGGATCACGACCAGCATCGTCACCAGCGTGAGCTTGATGTGCAGACTCCAGTGGTGAGGCCCTCGTCTTCGACGGAACTCCTGATAGATGTTCAGCAGCACGGGGAATCCCAGCGTTCCGATCGACGTGCTCAGCATGATCGGCAGGCCGACCCGCCAGTCGTTGACGTACACGCCTGCGGAATCGGGCGTGAACCCGGTGTTGTTGTAGGCGGATACGGCGAAGAACAGCGACTCCCACAGCGAATGGATGATCGCTCCGTGGTTGACCTCGAGAATACGCGGCAGCAGCGCCGTGAAGGTGACGGCTTCGATGACGAACGTGGACACCACCACGATGCGCAGCAGTCCTTTGACCTCACTGAGCTTCGTGGTGCCCAGCTCGGCGGCGGTGAGGATGTTCTGAGGGGCGCTCAGCCGCTTGCTGATGCTGATGGTGATCGCCGAAGCGAGCGTCATCACGCCCAGTCCGCCGAGCTGCATGGCGATCAGAATGATGATCTGGCCGAACAGGGTCCAATGCTGCGACATGTTCACTACGGGAATGCCGCAGGTGGTGAGCGCGGAGATCGCGGTGAACGCGGCGATGGGCAGATTCGTCGACCCGTGTTCGCGCGATGCCTCGGGAATGAGCAGCAGCAGCGTAACGATGATGGCGAGGATCAGGAAATACGTGACAGTGAGCCGACCCGGATGGGACAGCGCCCGGTCGGTCCGTGCGGTTCTGCGTGCGCCACGGCCGACGCGGCGACCGTCCGGATCGCTGGCATCTGGTCTCATCCGCATCCCCCGTCGCGCTGCCGTCGTCGTTGCGTATTCGTTCCGTTCGTCGTCTCCCGACTGCTGTCAGTCATGCTATGGCGGCCGGCAGACACCAAGGTGAAATCTCTCATACGTGACGGTGAAGTGTCATGGGATGTCCTTGTCGGTCGACACCCTATGATGCACCATGGCGGCATGGGAAAGATGCAGGGGAGACTGATCGCTGCTATTCTTGCGGTGGTGCTCGTCGCCGTGGTCGCGGCCACCGGTCTGGGCGGGTATCTGGGGTATCGGATGATCCGTGACGATCTGAACGAGCAGTCCGATTCAACATCCGAGAAACTCGATGCCATCAATGAGAATCTCAAGGATCAGGGCGACCTCGTCAATGATTCGCTCAGCGGTGTGGATCTGGGACTGAAGATCAACGGCATTCCGGTCGTCGTCGGGCTCAACCGGCGCAATCCCACGGTCAACGCCCCATCTCTTCATGTTGGGGCGGACAACACCCTTGCGCTGACGGTGCCGGTCAATGCCGTCGTCCATGTCAACGGCAAGGTCTACAGCAAACCGATGTCGTTGAAATTCGACAGGCTTTCACGCGAGGTGCGCCACAACACCACGATCACGATCACCCGTTCCACGGGCGAACAGCGCACGATCACCATGCCGGCGTTGCCGACTGACTTTCCGAATCTGGAACTCGGCGGGCAGAACTTCACCCCGCTTCCCGGCGACTACTACGGCAGCGTGGGATCCGGGGATTCCGCCTACGTCTACCGCATGAGCACGTCGGGCAGCCTGAAGTATTACCGGCGGGGCATCGACATCGACAATCTCAAGAAGATCGTGATGGACGGCAAAACCTACTATGCGTTCTTCGAATCGGTGCCCGAATACAATCAGATCGAGAACTTCAGCCTCAAATTCGGGCAGATCGTGCTGATGGACGACCACTACCGGCAGGTTAGGCGGATACGGTTGACGCCCACTCGGAAGCTGCCGCAGGGAGGATACTCCGAAAACCACGACTTCATCTTCCTCAGCCCCACGCATTATCTGCTGATGGCCGAGGTGTATTCGCCGATCGCCGACGGCAAGGGCAACGTCAACGAAATGCGATCCACCTACATCCAGGAGGTGAACGACGGCAGGGTGACGTTCGAATGGCTCGGATCGGAGCATCACGAGCTTGACGACGCCTATCAGGAGCTGCTGGGCGGCGATGAGGACTACATGCATTCGAACAGTCTCGTCATCGATCCGAAGGATCATAATCTCATCATGTCGATGCGCAATCAGGATGCGGTGATCAAAATCGACCGCAACCGCGGCACCGGGGCGATCCTGTGGACGCTGGGCGGCAAGAACGACGACTTCGGCCTGTCGAAGGATCAACGGTTCTCGCGTCAGCACTACGCCTATTTCGACAACGATCACAACATCCTGCTGTTCGACAACGGCGTGGCATCGAAGCACACCACGATCAAACGGTTCACGCTCGACGAAACCGGCCATAAGGTGACCGCGTTCCGCAACTTCGATCTCGGCGACCACTTCTCGATGTACTGCGGCAACGTGCAGCAGGTGAGCGACAGCGAATATCTGATTGGTTGGGGCATCGCCTCGAGCAAGGTGATCGCCACGCTGTATGACTTCAAACAGGGGAAGGTGGTCAGCGAACTCGTCTCCTCGGTTTCCGAAACGTATCGCACGCAGTACTTCCGGTAAGGGTTCGTCGGATGGGCGCGCGATCGAGAGTCCGAACCGGCGGCGTCAGCGGTATCAGTGCTTGAGACGGTAGAAGCGCTGGGGCTGCGGCCGGGCCGGCACGGATTCCACCAGCCCCTTGGCGATCAGCGCCTTCAGCGCGTTCGCCACGGCCAGCGGCGTCAGATCGAGGTCGTGCATGATGTCACGGGCCGAGGCCGAAGGATTCTCCTTGAGCAGGGTCATGATGTGCTGGGCCACGTTGCGGGAGCGATCGTCCTCCGGAGGCCTGCGGCGGGGGATCGTAATGCGGAACTCGTCGATGGTATTGCGGATCGTCGCCGGATCGCTGCCTTCCTGATTGAGCGTGTGCTCGATCTGCGGGTATCCGGCGCCGCCGTTCTCCAGCACATAGCCGCCGTCGGGATAGGGCGTCGATGCGAGCAGCGAAGCGAGGTACTGGTTGCGTGTGGATCCGTTGCCCGGCGCGTTGAGCGTGCTCTGCGTCACCGCGCCGAACAGTCCGCCCGGGTTCGTCACCTCGATGCGATCGGTGAACACGTCCACATGCACCTGCGTGCCACGGGCATCGGGGGAGTAGTCGCGATGCAGCAGGGCGTTCGTCACCGCCTCGCGCAGCACGGTCATCGGATAGTCCGAGGGGCCTCCGCCGTCGATGCTGCGATCGTCGTCGCTGGCACCGGTCCATTGCCGCAGCGACTCCACGGTGTCGTCGATCATCACCGGAATCGGTCCGACGATGGTTTCCGAGGCGATCAGGCGTTCGCCTTCGACGAAGACCTCGTTGCGCGAGTTGCCGGGGAAGACGGCGATCGTGACATTGAGCCTTGGGAAGTACTTCTGCGGGTAGCGGCCCAACGCCAGCAGGCCGGCCAACGTAGGGTGTGTGGTGCTTTCGTCGTTGGAATCGGCCGCGTTGCCGGAATCGGCCGCGTTGCCGGGATCGGCCGTCAGCACACGAAGATCGCGCAGCATGTCGGCATCCGGCCGATCGGCGAACACATGCGGGTGCAGTTCCCGCTGCCGCTGCAGCAGTCCGAACACCAAGTGCGGATTGAGGTCATCAAGTGTGGCGTCGCGTACGGTCGACAGGTCGTACGAAGGCTGTACATGCTCCTCGATCAGCCGATCGACCTCGTATTCGGTCATGCGGCGATCCCCGTCACCGGTGCGAATGAACGAACCCTTATGGGGTCCCTCGGCGGTGATGAAGCACGGCTTGTCCCGCGGCAGCATCTCCTCGACCCGGGCGAATACCAGATTCGTGCCCTCGAACGGGCACGTCACGATCGTGGGACGCACCGGCGGCGTCATCTTCTCGCAGGCCTGGCTGAGGGCCTCCTGCATCGACCGGGCGTTGAACCCTTCCACCGGCGTGAATCCCGCCTTTTCGGAGAGCCCGAGGATGATGTAGCCGCCCGAACCGTTCGAAAACGCCGAAAGCGTGTCGGTGATGGACGAGGAGAGTTTGCGCTTGCACTCCTTGACCTCGCATTGCTGGGTGTCGTTGCCGATGATCCTCATCAGTTCGATGAGCGATGCCATCTGCGCCGCGTAATCCTCGTCCATGGAATTCTCCTGCCGGTCCGGCCTACCGGCGTCCGTCTGCGCCGCGGTTGCCGCCCTTTGGCTTGGCAGCCGGCTCGAAGACGTCGAACCGGGATATCAGTGCATTGCGCAGCGCGGGGATGCATCCGATGCCGTAGCCGATGATGCCTCCCACCAGCACCGCCCAGGATTCGGGATCCTTGCCGTTGAGCATGAATCCGACGAACAGGATCATGAAGATCACGCCCGCAACGCTGGAGATACGACGCTGCCGCTCGGTCATCTCCCAAGTGCGGCGGGGGAAGGCCGCGAATCCGATGCCGATCACCGCGCAGAAAAGGCCCACCAGAGCCGTGAGTGCGTATTCCATGACTGTGCCTTGCCTCCTTTCCCGAATGGTCGTACGGGCGCGCTGACGCCCGTGATCGTCTGCCCTCCATCTTATGCGGTGTGCTCATGGCGTGGCGCCGGCGCCCTGCGAATTGGAGGCGGGAAGGCGGCGATGACGGAAAATCCCAGGGGGAGTGTATAAATGAGTGTTTGTACTTGACAGTACTCTGCGAGACTCACATCGGACGGCACACGATGTCGTGTTCGTATGGTCGCCGCAGGAATCCGCTAGGCAAGCAGCGGATATGGTTTTCAAATGAAGAGAGGTTACTCGTGAAGAGTAAGAAAATTCTCGCGGCAGTGGCTTCCATTGCCGCCATCGCGTCGCTCGCGGCCTGCGGCGGCGTGAAGGATGATGGCGCCTCCAGCGATTCGAACGCCATCACCATCGGTACCACCGACAAGATCGTCAGCCTCGATCCCGCGGGCATGTACGACAACGGCTCCTTCGCCGTGATCATCAACGTGTTCCCGTTCCTGTTCTCCCAGAACTACAACAGCTCCGAGATGAGCCCGGACATCGCCGCCGATGAGGGTACCTGGAACGCCGACGGCACCGAGTTCACCGTCAAGCTCAAGGACGGCATGAAGTGGGCCAACGGCCACACGCTGGACTCGAAGGACGTGAAGTTCTCCTTCGACCGCGTCAAGAAGATCAACGACGAGAACGGTCCGTCTTCGCTGCTGGCGAACATCACCGACATCCAGGCTCCGGACGCCACCACCGTGGTGTTCAAGGACTCCGTGCCGTTCGACGTGACCCTGAAGCATGTCCTCGGCTCCCCGGCCGGCCCGATCGTCGACGATGAGGTGTTCTCCGCCGACAAGCTCACCGACGCCGACACCATCGTCAAGGAGAAGGCCTTCGCCGGTCCGTACACCCTCACCTCGTTCAAGATGAACGAGGCGGCCAGCTACGCCAAGTACGACGGATACAAGGGTCTGACCCCGGCCAAGAACAACGCCGTGCAGGTGAAGTACTTCGCCGACGCCTCCAACCTGAAGATGGCCGTGGAGCAGGGACAGGTCGACGTGGCCTACCGCACCCTGACCCCGACCGATATCGACAGCCTGAAGAAGAACGACAAGGTCAAGGTCGTCACCGGCCCCGGTGGCGAGGAGCGCTTCCTGACCTTCAACTTCAAGATCCAGCCTTATGGTGAGGCTCAGAAGGACGCCGACGCCAACAAGGCCAAGGCCGTGCGTCAGGCCGTCGCCAACCTGCTCGACCGCGAAGCCCTGGCCAAGGACGTGTACAAGGGCACCTACACCCCGATGTACTCCTACATCCCCACCGGCGTGACCGGTCAGGTCGAAACCTTCAAGACCAAGTACGGCGAGAACGGCAAGCCCAGCCTTGACAAGGCCAAGAAGGTGCTCGCCGACGCCGGCGTGAAGACCCCGATCGATCTCAAGCTCCAGTACAACGCCGAGCACTACGGCGCCTCCACCGCCGACGAGTACTCCGCGATCAAGGCCCAGCTTGAGCAGGGTGGCCTGTTCAAGGTCGATCTGCAGCAGACCGAGTGGACCCAGTACCAGAAGGATCGCGTCGTCACTGAGGATTCCAACGGCGTGTACCCGGTCTATCAGCTCGGCTGGTACCCGGACTACTCCGATCCGGACAACTATCTGTCCCCGTTCTTCCGCGACGGCAACTTCGTGAACAACGGCTACAGCAACAAGGCCATCAACGATCTGATCGTCAAGCAGGCCGGCGAGCAGGACAAGAACAAGCGTCTCGAGCTGCTCAAGCAGATTCAGGAGCTGGAGACCGAGGATCTTTCCACCATCCCGCTGCTGCAGGGTGCCCAGACCGCCGTTACCGCGAAGAACATCAACGGTCTGACGCTGGACGCTTCGTTCCGCCTGCGCTACGCTTCGATCACGAAGTCCTGATATAACAGTCAGGTTCGTTCGTAATCGACACTGATTTACTGGGGGATGCCGGTGCTGCGAAGTGCTGGCATCCCTTTTGGCCGTAAAAAGGCAGACCCATAATCCAACCAAGGAGACAAACGAGTGGAAGCGAAAGCCACCGCGGAGGCCGATGCTTCGCCCATTAAGGCGAAGCCCTCCGAAACCAAACCAAAGAAGAACAGGATATCGAGCGGATTCTTCAAATTCGTCGTCGTTCGGTTCCTGCTCATCATCCCGACCATCTTCATTCTGGTCACCATCGTGTTCTTCGTGATGAGGGCCACCGGCGACCCCATCACCGCCGCACTGGGCGGGCGCCTCACCCCGGAGGAGCTGCAGGCGAGAATCCATCAGGCCGGCTACGACCGACCGCTGATCGTACAGTACGCTGAATACCTCGGCGATCTGCTCCACGGTGACCTCGGCACCACGCTTACCGACAACCAGCCGGTCACCACCATCCTCACCCGTTACGGCGCGGCCACCTTCGAGCTGGCGCTCCTCGCCCTGATCGTCGCCCTGATCGTCGGCATCGGCCTGGGCCGAATCGCCGCCCGCCGTCGCGATCATGCCCCCGACGCCGCCATCCGCACCTTCGCCATCCTGTGCTACGCCACCCCGGTGTTCTTCCTCGGCCTGCTCCTGAAGCTCATCTTCTCCATCTGGCTGGATTGGCTGCCAAGCTCCGGTCGCAGCTCACTGGCCAGCGAAATGCAGTTCGGCCGTCTCGTCTCGCCGACGGGTTTCTACATCATCGACGCCCTTCAGCTGGGTGAGCCCGCCGTACTGCTCGACGTGCTCCAGCACGCCATTCTGCCGGCTCTGGCCCTCGGCCTGCTTACCGCCGGCGTATTCATCCGTCTGGTGCGCACCAACGTGATCTCCACATACACTTCCGGATATGTGGAGGCGGCTCGCTCCCGCGGCGTCTCCGAAAAGCGTCTGCTGAGCAAGCACGCCTGGAAGCCGGCGCTGATCCCGATCATCACCGTCATGGGCATGCAGATCGCCCTGATGCTGGCGGGTGCCGTGCTCACCGAAACCACCTTCGAATGGAAGGGACTGGGCTTCATGCTGTCCACCTACCTGAAGGCCCGCGACTTCGTGGCCGTTCAGGGCATCGTGATCCTGATCGCCATCATCGTCTCGGTGGTGAACTTCATCGTGGATGTGATATCCGCCCTGATCGACCCGAGAGTGAGGTACTGACATGTCCGCAGCCAATGCAGCCAACAGCGCTCCCACCGTTCCCGGGGATGATCGTCTCGAAGAGCTTCGTCAGTCCACGAAGCAGGGCTTCTTCTCCAAGCTTCCGGTCATCAAGCAGCTGCGCATCGCCGTCGGCTGGCAGAAAGGCATGCTCGTCACCGGCCTGATCCTGTGCGGCTTCTTCCTGCTCGTCGCCATCTTCGCTCCGCTGATCGCCCCCTACGGCTACTCGCAGATCAAGGACGCCAACGGGCAGTCCTTCCCGACTCAGGCCGCGCCGAGCGCCGAGCATATCTGGGGCACCACCGTCGGCGGATTCGACGTGTTCAGCCGTACCGTGTGGGGCGCCCGCACCGCCGTCATCGCCATCGTCGTGGCCGTGCTGTGCTCCATCTTCATCGGCGTGCTGCTCGGTCTGGTCTCCGGCTATTTCGGCGGCTGGGTCGACCGCGTGCTCGTGGTGATCGCCGATGCCGTCTACTCCTTCCCGTCGCTGCTGCTCGCCATCCTGATGGCCATCATGATCTCCCACGGCCAGTCCGGGCTGTGGGCGGGCATCTTCTCGTCGGGTCTGTCGATCACCGTGGTCTACATCCCGCAGTACTTCCGCACCATCCGAGCCGAAGTCGTGCGCATGAAGGAATCCGCGTTCATCGAGTCCGCCCGAGTGATCGGCGCCTCCACCTGGCGCATCATGACCAAGCACCTGCTGAAGAACTCCACCCGTACGCTGCCGGTCATCCTGACGCTGAACTCCTCCGAGGCGATCCTCACCCTCGCGGGTCTGGGCTTCCTTGGCTTCGGCATCGAGCCGACCGCCGCCGCCGAATGGGGCTACGACCTCAACCGCTCGGTGTCCGACGTCACCGCCGGCATCTGGTGGACGGCCATCTTCCCCGGCGTGGCGATCGTGCTGATCGTGCTCGGCATCACGCTGGTGGGCGAGTCGCTCAATGATCTTTCCGATCCGCGACTGCGCACCCGCAAGTCCGCAGGCGAGGTCATCGGCAGCATCGAGGACACCTCGGTCGATCCCTCCACGCAGAAGGATGCGGCCGAAGTGGTGTTCACCGATCCGAACGCCGGGGCCGACGCCAGCGAGGCTCCCGCCGCGAACACCGTCAACAAGGGGGAGGAATCATGAGTGGAACGCAGATCCTGAACAAGGACGTCATCGCCGAGGGCGATCTCGCCGCCATCAAGAACCTGAGCGTCTCCTTTGTCACCGACGCCGGTCCGATCAAGGCCGTGGACAAGGTGAATCTCACGATTCCGAAGAAGTCGATCGTCGGCATCGTCGGCGAATCCGGCTCCGGTAAGTCGGTGACCGCCAAGTCGATCCTCAAGCTTCTGCCCGAAACCGCCACCACCTCCGGTGCCATCTACCTCAAGAGCCGCGACGGCTCCAAGCAGATGGATGTGCTTGCCCTCAACAGCGAGCAACTGCGCCGGATGCGCGGTGAAGAGGCGGCCATGGTGTTCCAGGAGCCGAATTCGGTGCTCAACCCCGTGTACACCATCGGCTGGCAGATCGCAGAAGGTCTGCGTGCACACGGCATCACCGACAAGCACGAGCAGCGTGAGAAGGCCGTCGACATTCTGAAGAAGGTCGGCATCCCCGATGCCGAAACCCGTATCGACTACTATCCGCATCAGTTCTCGGGCGGTCAGAAGCAGCGTATCGTCATCGCCATGGCTTTGGTTCTCAATGCCGGTCTGATTCTGGCCGATGAGCCGACCACCGCTCTGGACGTGACCGTTCAGGCCGAGATTCTCGACCTGTTGCGCATGGCCCGCGACGAGTTCGACGCCTCCGTGCTGATCATCACCCACAACATGGGCGTGATCGCCGATGTCGCCGACAACGTGATCGTGATGTACCGCGGGCATGTGGTCGAGCAGGGCAGCGTCGAGCAGATCTTCTACAGCCCGAAGGATCCGTACACCAAGCGCCTGCTGTCGGCCGTGCCCCGCATCGGCCAGAAGCTGGTCGTTCGCGACGAGCAGGGACAGGTCATCGAACGCAAGACCGATTACCGCAACGAACCGATCGCCGTGAAGGCCAGAGGGCTGGAGATCACGTACCCCGGTCACCTGATGCAGCCGGCGTTCAAGGCGGTGCGCGGCATCGACTTCGACATCCACCGTTCCGAGGTCGTGGGTCTTGTGGGCGAATCCGGTTCCGGCAAGTCCACCACGGGCCGCGCCATCGCCGGTCTGCAGCGCATTTCCGGCGGATCGCTCAACGTGCTCGGCGTGGAGATGAACGGGTTCAAGGAGCGCGACTTCAAGCCGAAGCGTGCCGACATCGGCTTCGTGTTCCAGGATCCGGGCAGCTCGTTCAACCCGCTGATGACCATCGCGCAGAATGTGGCTGAGCCGCTGCTCGTGCACAAGAAGTACGCGTCGCTGGCCGAGGCCCGCAAGTACGTGGAGGAGCTGCTCGAAATGGTGCAGCTGCCCAAGGCGTACATGGACCGCTTCCCGCACGAGCTTTCCGGTGGACAGCGTCAGAGGGCCTCGCTGGCCCGCGCTTTGGCGTTGAAGCCGCCGCTGCTGATCGCCGACGAACCGACCTCCGCGCTCGATGTGTCGGTGCAGGCCAAGGTGCTGGAGCTGTTCAAGAAGCTTCAGGTGGAGATCGGTTTCGCATGCCTGTTCATCACCCACGATCTGGCGGTGGTCGATATGCTCGCCGACCGCATCATGGTGATGCACAAGGGCGAGATCGTGGAGCACGGTGATTCCGATCAGATCATGCGCAACCCGCGTGATCCGTACACGCGCAAGCTGCTGGCCTCGCTGCCGATTCCCGATCCGCGTGAGCAGCGCAAGCATCGTGCTCAGCTGCATGAGCTGCTTGCCGCGGAGAACGCCTGACGGTTCGGGCGGTTCGGGCGGTGCCGCTGACTCGGGCAGCGTGCATCGCTTTCCGAGTCGATGAGACCGTTTGTGTTGTTGACCCCTTCCGTGTTTCGGAAGGGGTCTTTGCGTTTGCGTTTGCGTTGGTCGTGGGCGTTGGTATGGTGCGACGGTGGTCTTCGCGATTTACGGTGGTCTTCCCGATTTGGATATGTGATGCGAATCCTGCGACGCGCCGAATAAGTTTTGTCGATTGACAAATATAGTTCAGGAGTTTTACTATATCGGTGTACGCAAAAGACCTCGGATGGGACTGATCGGCGGTATAACCGATTCCGTACCGGGGACAGACCAAAGGAGCTCTCATGGCACTGTGGGACATCGATAAGATTCCGTTCGTCGGCAAGGAGAAGGGTCCGAAGGAGGGTCTTGCCTTCCACTACTATGACGCCGACCGTGTCGTCGCCGGCAAGAAGATGAAGGATTGGCTGCGCTTCGGCGTCGCTTGGTGGCACACCTTCGATCAGGAGCTCGTCGACCCGTTCGGCACCGGTACCGCCCAGCGTCCGTGGTACGGCAAGTACTCCAACCCCGAGGACGAAGCTCTGGCCAAAGTGGACTACGCCTTCGAGTTCTTCACCAAGCTCGGCGTTGAATACTTCTGCTTCCATGACCGCGACATCGCCCCCGAAGGCGACACCCTGCGCGAGACCAACAAGAACCTCGACAAGGTGGTCGACAAGATCGAGGAGAACATGAAGGCCACCGGCGTCAAGCTCCTGTGGAACACCTCCTCCCTGTTCACCAACCCCCGCTTCGTCTCCGGCGCCTCCACCTCGCCGTACGCCGACATCTACGCCTACGCCGGCGGCCAGCTGAAGCACTCCCTGGAAATCGCCAAGCGCCTCGGCGCCGAGAACTACGTGTTCTGGGGTGGCCGCGAAGGCTACGAGAACCTGTGGAACACGCAGATGAAGCGTGAGCAGGAGCACATGGCCAAGTTCTTCTACATGTGCCATGAGTACGCCAAGGAGATCGGTCTGGACGCCCAGTTCCTGATCGAGCCGAAGGCCAAGGAGCCGACGATGCACCAGTACGACTTCGATGCCGCCACCGCCATCGCGTTCCTCAAGACCTACGACATCGACTTCATGAAGCTCAACCTGGAAGGCAACCACGCCAATCTGGCCGGCCACACCTACCAGCACGAGATCCGCACCGCCCGCGAGGCCGGCGTGCTCGGCTCCCTCGACGCCAATCAGGGCGACAAGCTCATCGGCTGGGACATGGACGAGTTCCCGACCGACCTGTACGAGACCTCCACCGTGATGTGGGAGGTCCTCGCCAACGGTTCGATCGGCCCCCACGGCGGCCTGAACTTCGACGCCAAGCCGCGCCGTACCTCCTTCTACGCCGAGGACCTGTTCCGCTCCCACATCGCCGGCATGGATTCCTTCGCCGCCGGTCTGCTGGTTGCCGACAAGATGCACAAGGACCACTACATCGAGGATCTGCAGGCCGAGCGCTACAGCTCCTACGAGACCGGCATCGGCGCCTCCATCGAGAACGGCACCGCCACGCTGGCCTCCCTCGAGGAGTACGCGCTGGACAAGCCGCAGTCCGAACTGATCGCGGCCACCAAGTCCGATCATCTGGAATCCGTCAAGGCCACCATCAACAACTACATCGTCGAAGCTCTCGCCGAGGCGTGATGAACGACGGTGTGAACACCGTTCTCCCATAATGATCACCGGGGCACCCGATTTATCGGATGCCCCTTTTTCGTTGGTGCCGGGACGCGCCGGATCGCCGGTGGCGGATGGTTATCCGGGTCAGCGGTCGAGCGCGCGTGTGCTGTCCCTGACCACCAATGAGGTGGGCATGATCAGTGGACTGGAGACGTTTCCCCCTTTGCTGGCGTTGATGATCATCGACGTTGCGGCCCGTGCCATGTCCTGTAGCGGCTGACGGATGGTGGTCAGCGCAGGACCGAGGAACGACGCGGTGGAGACGTCGTCGAAACCGATGACGGAAAGATCCTCGGGGATGCGCAGGTCCAGTTGCCGGGCGGCCTCGTATACGCCCATCGCCTCCAGATCGCTGAAGGCGAAGATGGCGGTGGGGCGGGTCCGTGGGTCCTTCAGCATCGACATCGCCTCGTGGTATCCGTCTTCGGTCCGGAAATCCCCTTTGCGAATCAGATCGGGGTCGGGGCTGAGCCCCCGTTCGGAAAGTGCCGAGGAGAAGCCGTCGAGTCGTGCCTTCGAGCACATCATTTCGTCTGGCCCGGTGATGACTCCGATGCGTGTATGGCCCAACGACAGCAGATGGCGTGTCGCCAGCACGCCTCCCGTCCAATTGTCGGCCAGCACCGACATCGTATCGGGGGAGGGATCTCCTGCCGGGTCGATGGTGACGTAGGGTATTCGGTGCCGTTCCAGCTTGCGTTTTTCGGATGCGGTGAGATTCGAGAACATCAGTATCACGCCGATCGGCTGACGGCGTAGCATGTCATCGATCCAGGATGAGTCCGGATGCTGACGGCTGCCACTTTCCGTGGTGATCACGCTCAACCCATGTTCTCGGGCCCCGGAGAGCACCCCCTGAAGGATTTCGAACGCCCATAGGCTGTCGAGATACTGGAACACCACCTCGATCATCCTGCGGTTTCTGACGGTTGCGATGCGCTTCGTATAACCGGCCCTGCGAAGGGCCTCCTGCACGGTGCCGCGTGTCTTCTCCGATACATCGGTGCGGCCGTTGAGCACTTTGGATACCGTGGCCACGGAAACCCCGGTGGACCGGGCTATGTCCGAGAGCCTTACGGACTCCGTTTTCCCTGCTTCGGGTTCAGTCTTTCCGTTCATTGATTCCTCTCTGGACGTGTCGTTCGCGCTATCGATCGTATCACGAAACTTTCGAAACAAATTGAGGTTCCCGAATATGGATAAGCGGAAAACATTGCTTTGAAACGGCGATTTTCCTTAGCGCCGCCAGTTTGTTTGACAGTTTGATAAACCATTGTTATTGTTGTTGGTATCGAAAACAAAGATAAGTTTTCGATAGAATTTCGAAAGTGAAATATGTAGATATCGCTGAAAATAAAAACATCTGTCTGTGGTTGCAAGATCTTTCCTTGATGTGACAGAGCTTATTGTGCGACATGCTTACGAAAGTTTCGTAAGCATGCTGTGTAAGTGAGCTGAATTTTCGGCGTGTGCCAAAGGAGGTTGCCATGAGCGAATCGGAAACGACCGGGGAGTGGAAGGCCCTCGTCACCGATGACGATCAGCCGAAACTGCCGGTGCGGATAGGCGCTGCGCTGGTCATCGGCGTGATACTCTGGCTGGCGGGATACCTCGGCATCAACGCGGTGCTGCTGCCGGCGAAGGTTGTGGTGCTGGACGCCGCGAACAAGACGAACATCATCGCGGTGCTGGCCACCAGCGGCATGATCGTGGCCACGTTCGCCAATATCATCTTCGGCGCGGCCTCCGATCTCACCAGATCCCGATGGGGACGCCGATCCCCGTGGATCGTCGTCGGCTCGGTCGCATCCGCACTCAGCCTCGTCGTCGTGATGAAGGCCGCCAACGTCGCCGTGCTGGTCGTCGCCTGGTGCGTCTATCAGTTCTTCCTCAACGCCATCGTCGCTCCGCTGATCGCCGTCCTGGCCGACCGCGTGGCTCCGCGTCATCGCGGCACGCTCACCGCGTTCTATGCGTTCGGTTCGGCCATCGGCCAGTACGGCGGTCAGCTCGTCGCCGCGCAGTTCCTCGACAAGGTGGATCTCGGCTTCATCGTGCTCATCGGTGCGACACTGCTTTCCGGCCCGGTCGCGGCGGTGCTGCTGCGCGAGCCGTCCAGCCTGAACATGCCGAGGCAGCGGTTCACCAAGGAGATGGTGCTCAGTCACTTCTCTCTGCCCATGCACGGCGCCCGTGACTACTATCTCGCCCTGTTCGGCAAGTTCATGATGCAGTCCTCCTGCTATGCCGTTTCGGGATATCAGCTGTATATTCTCACCGATTACATGAATCAGGATTCCGCCAGCACATCGCGATACGTATCCATCGTTTCGATGTGCATGATGGTCTCAGCCCTTGTGGTCTCGCTGATCGCCGGCCCGATCTCCGATCGCATCGGCCGACGCAAGCCCCCGGTGATCGTAGCCTCCATGCTGATCGCCATCGGCGTGTTCATCCCGTTCGTCTCGAACGAACCGTGGACCATCGTGGTCTACGCGGTCATCGCCGGCATTGGCGTCGGTGCCTACAATGCGGTCGATCAGGCACTGAACGTCGAAGTGCTGCCCGATCCCGCCACCGCCGCCAAGGATCTCGGCATCCTGAACCTGGCCAACACCGGAGGACAGATCCTCGGTCCCGTCATCGCCGCAATGGTCATCAACGCGGTCGGCTATCACCTGATCTTCCCGATCGCCGCGGTCATCGCCGGCATCGGCGCGGTGCTGATCGGCCTGATCCGCTCCGTGAAGTAGCCGGCTGACGACAACATCATCCGCAATGCAACAGAACAACGATAAGGAGAATCCATCATGACCATTACCATCGCCAATCCGGTACTGCCCGGATTTCACCCTGATCCCTCGATGATCCGCGTGGGAGACACCTACTACATCGCCAGCTCCACCTTCGAATGGTGGCCCGGCGTGCGTATCCATGAGTCAAAGGACCTCTCCCACTGGAACTACGTGGGATCCGCCCTCGACCGGGTTTCACAGCTCAACATGCGGGGCAACCCGTCCTCCGGCGGCATCTGGGCTCCCGACCTGTCTTGGGCCGACGGGAAGTTCTGGCTGATCTTCACCGACGTGAAGAACGTCAACGGAGCGTTCAAGGACTGCGCCAACTATCTGGTGACGGCCGAAGACATCCGAGGGCCGTGGAGCGAGCCGATCCGCCTCAACGGTGTGGGCTTCGACGCCAGCCTGTTCCATGACGACGACGGACGCAAGTACCTCGTCCAGCAGACCTGGGATCACCGCGAATACCATCACGCCTTCGACGGCATCACCATCACCGAACTCGATGTGGACACCATGCGGCTCATGCCCGAGACCACACGGACCCTGTGGGAGGGCACCGATGTGAAGGTCACCGAAGGTCCTCACCTGTACAAGATCAACGGCTGGTATTATCTGTTCGCTGCGGAGGGAGGCACGCAATACGAGCATCAGGAGTCCGTGGCACGTTCGCGTTCGCTGGATATGCCGTTCGAGGTGATGCCGAACAATCCGTTGATCGGCAACTACGATGCGCCCGACGGCTATCTGCAGAAGCAGGGTCACGGCGCTCTCGTGGACACGCCTTCGGGAGAGTGGTACTACGCTTCGCTGTGCGGGCGCCCGTGGAGGCATGACATCGAGCCGTCCCATGGTGTTCGGGGGTGGTGCACGCTGGGCCGCGAAACTTCGATCCAGAAGATCGAATGGGATGACGACGGCTGGCCGTACGTGGTGGGCGGTCGGGCCGGAACCCGATGCGTGGAGGCGCCGAAGGACGCGATCCTCACCGGGGCTCCGAAGGACCACAGCCAGCACGACGAATTCGAGGACGACGTGCTCGGCCCGGACTGGAACACTTTGCGTGTGCCGTTCGACGAGCATATGGGCGAGGTCGGAGACGGCAGACTTGTACTGCGCGGCCAGGGCTCACTGTGCAATCTGTTCGAACTGTCACTGGTCGCCCGTCGCTGGCAGGCCTTCGACTTCGACGCCGAGACGAAGCTGAGCTTCGATCCGAAGCACTACATGGCCATGGCGGGATTGACCAACTACTACAGCGACATGTTCTGGTCGTGGGTGTTCGTCACCTACGATGAGAGGCGCCGCGTCCGCGTGATCGAAGTGGCGCAGAACGACAACGGCGACTACACCTCGTTCCTCAAGGACGACGCCATCGCAGTGCCCGACGGGGTCGACGTGTGGCTGCGCACGCGTGTGCGCACGGCATGGTACACCTACGAATACTCGTTCGACGGCGAGCATTGGCATGAGATCCCGGTGAAGCTCGATGCGAAGGTGCTTTCCGACGACTATGTGGCCCAGCGCTACGGAGGCTTCTTCACCGGAGGATTCGTCGGGCTTGCCGCGGTGGATGTCTCCGGATACGGCGAGGAGGCCACCTTCCACCACTTCGACTACCGAGAGTTCGATCAGCCCGGCGATAATCGATGAGTCTTGCGCACTGACTGCTTGAAAAGGCCGACCCCGAAACTGCGATGGGGTCGGCCTTTTCGTTTCGACCGGCTGAAGATTTTGGTTTCAGCCGCGGCGGCGGGCGTAGGCTTCGTAGACTTCGGGGGTGGGCTCTCCGGTTTCACGGCCCTCGATCGAAATCTCCCATGCGGGCGGCTGGGCCGAGGCGTCGGCATGCGCGGCGAGTGCCCACGCGGCCTGACGGGCCGCTCCGATCGCCACGTATTCGTCGGTGGCGGGCAACGTCACGTCCATGCCGAACACGGCGGGGGCGAGCTGGCGAACGGCCGCGGATTTCGCGCCGCCGCCGATGAGCAGAATACGATCGATGTTGGCGCCGAGCGCGCGCACCAGCTCGATGCAGTCGCGCTGTGAACACAGCAATCCCTCCACGAAGGCGCGGGCCAGATTCTCCCGCGTGGTGTTCTCCAGCGTCAGTCCTTCCAGACGAGCCGTGTCGTTCGGTCGGTTCGGGGTGCGTTCGCCGTCGAAATAGGGGATCAGGGTGATGCCGCCGGCACCCGGCTGAGAAGCGAAAGCCAGCTTGGCCAGCTCATCGTAATCCGCGTCGAGGGCGTGACGGCCGGCGTCGAGAATGCGTGAACCGTTGATGGTGCAGGCCAGCGGCAGGAAGTGTCCGGTGCAGTCGGCGAAGCCGCTGATGGCGCCGGTGAGGTCGTACACCGGATTTTCGGCGATGGCGGCGGCCACGCCGGAGGTGCCAAGCGACACCGACACATCGCCCACGCCCATCGACAGGCCGAACGACGCCATGGCGTTGTCACCGCCGCCGGGGGCAATCAGACATCCGCCTTCCACCTTGCCGCCTGCGATGGCGGGATCGGCCTTCACCGGTGCGGTTTCTGCCGGTCCGAGCACGTTCGGCAGGATTACGTCGTGACGGCCCAGCGCCATGTCGAGCAGATCCAGGCGGTATTCGTTGGATGCGGCGTCGAAGTAGCTGGTTCCTGAGGCGTCGGAGCGGTCGGTGAACAGGGCGTCGAGATGGGCGTCCTCGCCGGGGGCCACGGGGCCGAAGCCGGCGATGCGCCAGCTCAGCCAGTCGTGCGGCAGGCAGATCGCTGCGATGCGGCCGGCGTTTTCGGGCTCGTTCTCGGCCACCCAGGCCACCTTGGTCAGCGTGTAGGAGGCGACGGGGGAGGAGCCTACGGCCTTCACCCAGCGTTGTTTGCCGCGAACTTCGATCGTGGATTCGTCGTCGCCAGCCGGTTCGTCTCCTTCGGCGGGGGCCTTGCCGAGCTCGCGGATCAGATCGGCGGCCTGCGGGGCGGACCTGGTGTCGTTCCACAGCAGGGCGTCGCGGATCACCGCGCCGTTCGCGTCGAGCAGCACCATGCCATGCTGTTGGCCTCCCACGGCGATGGCCGCCACATCGTCCAAACCGCCGGCCTGTTCAGCGGCTTCGAGGAACGCCTTCCACCAGGCGTCCGGGTTCACGCTGGTGCCGTCGGGGTGCTTGGCCTGTCCGAACCGGACGAGTCTGCCGGTGGTGGCGTCGGTGACGCGGACCTTGCAGGACTGTGTGGAGGTATCGACTCCCGCCACGAGCACGGGTGCGGTAGGTGCTGTCATATTGGCTCCTTTTGCGATGTTGGATGTCATGGCGTTGGGGCGACGATGCCGCCAACGACGCCGATGGATGTGATGTCTCCAGTATACTCATTTATTAGATGAAAAAACTAACCGTGGAGTGTTGGAGCCATGATCGGTTGCCGTCCGAAGGCTTCGTACGCCAAAGGTGTTGTATTCTATGGAAAGTAATTAGTTAGACGTTATTCCGAACCGAAGCGGAGTTCGACGGGGATTGCCTTCGGACGGTTCGGCCTGCGGATGTGGGGATGGCGTGAGAGGAGTGGACGATGGCGCGTTCGAAAAGCATCAATCAGGATGATCTGCGCAATCATAATCTTTCGGTGGTGCTTTCGGCATTGATGCAATCCACCGCACCGCTCGGCCGGGCGCAGCTGGCCAAGAGCACGGGCCTGACCAAGGCCACGATGTCGTTGCTGTCGGAAATCCTGCTCAAAAACGACGTGGTGGAGCAGATCCAGCCGTTGCGCGAAGCGCAGAACGGCCGTCCCAGCACGCCGTTGGCGTTCCGATCCGGCAGATGGGCCGGCCTCGGCATGCAGATCAACACCGACGGCTACGGATACATCGCCGTGGACCTCGCCGGCGATGTCATCGATGAGCGTTGGGTGCCCCGCATGATGGGCGACGTGGACCCCGATGAGATCTTCGACTCCCTTGACGCATTGCTCAAGCCCGTGGAAGCCGATCTCGTCGAACGGGGGTATCGCATCGTCGGTACGGGTCTGGCCCTTCCCGGGCTCATCACCGCGGACCAGCATCTGCTCAACGCCCCGAATCTGGGGTGGTCCAATATGCGGCTTGATCAGTTCCCCGTGGTCGATCGTCTCGGCGCCATCGCCGACAACGAAGCCAATCTGGCGGCGATCGCCCAGATCCCCGGTTATGCCACCAAACGCTCCGATCATCTGGGAGCGTTGGGACCATCCGATTCGTTCCTCTACATCTCCACCGACGTCGGCGTCGGCAGCGCCTTCGTGCGGGCCGGCAACGTGGTGCGCGGCGACCATGGATTCGGCGGGGAGCTGGGGCATGTGTCGGTGGAGATGAACGGTCCGAAATGCCGATGCGGCCGCAACGGATGTCTGGAGATGTATGCGGGCCGACGCGAACTGGTGAAGACGGCCGGCCTTGCGCAGGGGGACGCAGCAGCCCGCAGCGAATACGTGGACGAGTTGTACGATCGATGGCGAGGAGGCGACACCAAGGCGGTGCTGGCCATCGATCAGGCGCTTACCGCCATGGCGTCGGTGGCGGCTTCGGCCATTAACATCCTCGACGTCGATACGATCGTGCTCGGCGGATTCTGGTCGGGATTCCAGGAGGACATCTGCACTCGGCTGAAGATGCGCATCACCCCTCAGGTGCTGGCGCGATATGTGCTCGACATCAAGGTGCTGGCCTGCCGCAACGTGGAGCATCCGGCGCTGTATGGCGCGGCGCTCACCGGTCTACGACGGCTGGTCGACCATCCGGTCGAATATCTGGAGATTTGATTACCGCAGTTCGAACAGGTCCCAGTGGTCGGCGAGAAAGGCGTTCACCACAGGAACAGAGCCGATGCCGTAGCCGGCCAGCGCGGAGCCGATCAGCGACCATGAGGCAAGGCTGCTGTGCAGCACGTAGGTGACGGCCAGCATCACGATGAACACCATGGTCAGCATCACGGCGGCAACCATCTGCATGCGATCCATGGCGGCGGCCGACCGGGGCATCGATCCGAGCATCACGCCGATGACCACGGCGAGAACGGACAATATGACAATAACGAGAATGGGCATGACGTCCATTCTCGTCAGAACCTGTGACAGTCGGGGCAGACGGAGACCCGATGCCGGAAAAGCCGATGCCGGAAAATCTCCGTCTGCCGCAGATGGTCGTTTACGGCTTGATGGTCCGCGCCTCGTCGGAAGCCGATGCGTCCTGCGTGGAGAACAACGCCCGATGGTCGCCGTTGGCGCGGAACTCACGTACATAGCCCATTCGCTCCACCGTGGTGGCCGCCAGCGGCTGCGGCAGATCATCGGGGGAGAACCATCCGACGTTCAGACTCTCATCGTCGCCGACGAACGGCTGCGAATTGCCGCCGTCCGCCAGTCGGCACACGAACAGGTGATCCATGTACATGGCCTGATCGCCGTTCGCATACCGGATCATGCTCGCCGAGGACTTCACCGAGACCAATTCCGTGGGCACGCAGTCCACGCCGGTCTCCTCCTTAACCTCGCGGATCACCGTCACCGCAGGCTCCTCGCCCGGCTCGTTGATGCCGTAGACCATCGCCCATTCGCCGGTATCGGACCTTCTGCCGAGCAGCACACGGCCGTCGGCGTCCTCCACGTAGGCGGAGACACCGATCAGCCACAGCGGGTCATGACCGATCTTTTTTCTCAGATCGAGGATGAACTGAGGGGTCGCCATCTCACTGGGCCTTTCCTGACGGCTGTGCCTTTTCCGCCTTCGACGCCTGCTCGGCCATCCAGGCCTCCACGTCGTCGGGCTGCTTCGGAATGGCCTTGCTGATCCACTCCGGTCCGTTCTCGGTCATCAGCACGTCGTCCTCGATGCGGATGCCGATGCCGCGGTACTCCGGAGGCACCAGCAGATCGTTCTCCTTGAAGTAGAGACCAGGCTCGATGGTGAACGTGATGCCCGGGGTGATGGGTCGCTCCTGATACGACTCGAAGCGGGCCTGGGCGCAGTCATGCACGTCGAGACCGAGATGGTGGGCCACGCCGCAGGCGAGCCAACGGCGGTGCTGCTGGCCCTCGGGGGAGAGCGACTCCTCCACGCTCACCGGCAGAATGCCGAACTCGTGCAGTGATTCGGCGATCGAACGCATCACCGCATCATGGATGTGATGATAGGTCACGCCCGGCTTCGCCGCGTCGAAACCAGCCTGCTGGGCCTTGAGCACCGCTTCGTACAGGCGACGCTGGAACGGCGTGAACTTGCCGTTGGTGGGGAAGGTGCGGGTGATGTCGGCAGTGTACAGGCTGTTGACCTCCACGCCGGCGTCGATGAGCAGCAGCTCACCGCTGTCGATGCTGCCGGTGTTGCGCTCCCAGTGCAGCGTGGCGGCGTGCGGGCCGGATGCCACGATCGTTCCGTAGCCCTCGTCGTTGCCCTCCTCGCGGGCGTTGGCGTTGAACGCGCCTTCCAGAATCCTCTCGCTACGCGGCTTGTCGAGCGCACGCGGCAGGGCGGCCAGCATGCGGTCGAACCCGCGATGCGTGGCGGCCACGGCCTTGCGGATCTCGCCCACCTCGTACTCGTCCTTCACCATGCGGGCCTCGGCGGCGAACTCGTGAAGACGATCATCGGCCGCACGGTTGCGGTCCGGATCATTCCAGCCGTTCTGCTCGCGGATCCGCTCCACTTCGCCGGTGACTTCAGCGTCCGCCTCGCGGATCACGCGCAGCTGCACGGCGCCGTTCTCCGGACCGACGTCCTTGCTCAGCGCGTCGTCGAGCTGGGAGATGTCGCGGGTCTGCAGACCGGTCATCGTCGTGAACTCGGCCAGGCCGGGGCGTGCGCCAACCCAGTATTCGCCGTAACCGGAACGGTAGTAGTCCTCGGTGTTCTGATCGGCGCGCGGACGCAGATACAGCGTGGCGACATGCGTCCTGCCGGCCTTCGCCTCCGGGGAGTCGGGGGCGACCGGGTCAAGCACCAGCACGGCACCCGCCTCGTAGTCCTCGCCCAGACCCGTGTAGTAGGCGAACGAGGTGTCGGCGCGGAACGCGTAGTCGCAATCGTTGTTGCGGGCCTTGGGCTGGCCGGCCGGCAGCACGATGCGGCTGTCGGGGAAGCGCCTGCCCAGCGCTTCGAGACGTGCGGGAATGTACTTGCTGGATTCCAGCGGCTCCACACCGGGATCGACTTCGCCCCATCCTTCGGTCATGAACGCCTTGAACGATTCGGACTTCGGGGAGAGCGTGCGGTTCGTCACGCGCTCGCCCACCGCCTGCGCGGTCAGCTCCTCCTCATCCGCCTCGTACCGCTTCGCCGCCTGAGCCTTGCGTGCTTCATCGTCTGCCGACACCATGAGCTCCTTTCCATGCGCGGGACTGAGCCCCTGCGTATTCTCTGGATATTCTCTGTTCATCATAGGAGCAGAAACGAGATGAGAAGGTTAATGTCCGATATCGAACGGCTCTCGTGCGCTTAAGGGTCGATCGCGTCGCTTGTCACGGGAATGTTCGCTCATGCCGTAGCGGTGATGCATGGTCACGGCGGCTGTTTAGAATGCTACGAGCATTCATTAACGTTACAGGGCCCTCCGGGGCGTGAAGGCGGAGCATGTCTTTCGAACATCCGAACAGCGAGGGCAGAACCCTCGACGAGGTATATCGCACGATCATGGGGCGCGCCCCCGAGCACGACTTCGATCCGAAGATCGACCGCATGGCCACGATCATGGACATGCTGGGCAACCCGCAGCAGTCGTTCCGCGTGGTGCACATCACCGGCACGAACGGCAAGGGATCCACGGCCCGCATGGTCGAATCGATATGCCGGCACTACGGTCTGCGCACCGGGCTGTACACCTCGCCGCATGTGGAGAAGGTGACCGAACGCATCCGCATCGACGGCCAGCAGCTCTCCGACGACGAGTTCGTGGACATCTGGGATCAGGTCAAGGACTTCATCGACCTGCTCGACGCCAAATCCGCCGAAGTCGGCGACCCGAAGATGAGCTTCTTCGAAGTGCTCACCACCATGGCGTTCTGGGCGTTCGCCGACGCGCCCGTGGACGTGGCCGTGGTGGAGGTGGGCATGGGCGGCCTGTGGGACGCCACCAACGTGCTCGACGGCGACGCGTCGATCATCGGGCCGGTGGATATGGACCACATGCAGTGGCTCGGTGACACCGTGGAGCAGATCGCCGAACAGAAGGCCGGCATCATCAAGTCGAACTCCACCGTGATCGTCGGTCCCCAGCCGCACGCCGAGGCCGTGCTGCCCATCATCGAACGCACCGTGCGCGAGAAGCACGCCCAGGGGCTGATCCGCGACGGCGAGGAGATGGAGGTCGTCTCCCGGCAGCCCGCCGTGGGCGGGCAGATCGCCACGCTGCGCACGCCGAACGGCCTGTACGAGGACGTGCCGATCTCCATGTTCGGAGAGCATCAGGCGCATAACGCCCTCTCCGCGCTGGCGGCCGCCGAAGTGGTCGTGCCCGTCAACGGGCCGCTCGACGGCGACGTGGTGGCCGAATCGCTCAGCTCGGTCAAGGTGCCCGGACGCATCGAAGTGGTCCGCACCTCACCGACGATCATCGTCGACGGCGGTCACAATCTCAACGCGGTGACCGCCCTGCGTGACGCCATCGAGGAGAACTTCGACTTCCAGCAGCTCGTCGGCGTGGTCTCGATGATGAAGGACAAGGACGTCGAGGAGGTGCTCGGCGTGCTCGAACCCATGCTCGAAACCATCGTCGTCACCGAGAACTCGTGGAAGAACCGTGTGATGCCGGCCGAAGAGCTGGAACGAATCGCAGTCGACGTGTTCGGCGAGGATCGCGTGATCCGCAGGGATTATCTGCCCGATGCGATCCAGACCGCCGTCGATCTGGTCGACTCCGCCGACGACACCGGCGTGGGATACGGCCACGGCGTGCTGGTCTGCGGCAGCTTCGTCACCGCGGGAGACGCGCGCATGCTGCTCAAGGAGCAGATGAACGAGGACCTGAGGAAGCCGAAATCCGAACGCGTGCAGGACGACCCCTCCCGGAGCGCCCCTGACTGCGCGTCGGAGGGCCCCGACCCGGAAGAGGGCTGATGTACCTCAAGGAGCTCACGCTCAAGGGCTTCAAATCCTTCGCCTCCGCCACCACGTTGCGATTCGAGCCGGGAATCACCGCGGTGGTGGGGCCCAATGGTTCAGGCAAATCCAACATCGTGGACGCCCTGACCTGGGTGATGGGCGAACAGGGGGCGCGCAACCTGCGGGGAACCTCCATGGAGGACGTGATCTTCGCGGGCACCTCGTCGCGACCGCCGCTCGGCCGGGCCCAGGTGAGTCTGACCATCGACAACACCGATCGCACGCTCGACATCGACTACACGGAAGTGACGATCAGCCGAACGATCTTTCGCAACGGCGGATCACAGTATGCGATCAACGGATCGGCCTGCCGTCTGCTCGACATCCAGGAACTGCTCAGCGACACCGGACTCGGATCGCAGATGCACGTCATCGTCGGGCAGGGGCAGCTTGATCGGATCCTGCACGCGGACCCCGCCGGTCACCGTGCGTTCATCGAGGAGGCGGCCGGCATTCTCAAGCATCGCCGGCGCAAGGAACGGGCCTTGCGTAAACTCGCCGCCACCGAGAAAAACCTCACCAGACTCGATGATCTGCTCGGTGAGATCCACCGACAGCTCGGACCCCTCGGTCGCCAGGCGCGGGTCAGCCGACGGGCGGACGGCATCCGTGTGATCCTGCGCGACGCGCAGGCCAGACTGCACGCCGACGACGCAATGCGGCTCAACGAACGCCGACAGGAGGTCCGCGGCGAACTGACCGACGTGCGTGCCAAACTCTCCTCATGCCAACGCGAGCTTGCCGAAATGAGGGTGCGTGTCGAACAGGCGGAGGCCCAGGCCCGGCAGACAAGTCCGGCCATCGCTCGACTCGACTCGATATGGCATGAGATGGGACAACTGCGCGAGCGGATGATCGCCCTCGCCGCATTGGCCGAGGAGCGCAGCCGATCGCTGCTCGGACAGATCGTGACGAATACGGGGGAGGACCCCGATCTGCTGCGACGCCGTGCCGACGAACTGACCGTACAGTCTGCCTCGCAGCAGGAAACCGTAGCCGAAACGCGGATGCGACTGGACGCGGCCACGGAACGTCGTGCCGAAGACGAACGCAGACTCGCTTCACTGCGGCAAACCATCACCGAACTGCGAAAAACGGCTCGGAACCATGAATCGCAGATGGCCCGATTGCGCGAACTGATCGCCCGCGAGGAAACATTGGCGCTCGCATGCGAAACCCGCAGGGACGACGCATCCGCGCAACGGGAGGCACTGGGCACTCAGCTGGCCGAAGCGAAGACAGCCCTTGCGGCGCTGAACGACGAGGTCGCGAAAACGGATGACGGGGATGAGGCTCTCGACGAAGCCCGACGACATCTCGAAACGGCCCGCAGTATCGCCGGCGAACGGGAGGAGCGCAGCCGATCGCTGGAAAACCGCATCGTATCGCTGCAGGCGAAGGCGGATGCACTCGCCGACACTCTGGAGAGCCGCAACGCTTCGGATGAGCTGAGCCGTTCGGCCGAAACCGGTTCCCTCGGACGGGTCGCCGAATTCATTGAGGTGCGCGAAGGTTGGGAGGAAGCCGTCTCCCGCGCATTGGGCGATTATGCCGGAGCGCTGGTGGTGCCGGGCGAAAGCGATCTGCTGCGCGCCTTGGAATTGACCCACGAACGCCATATGGGCAAAGCCGTGCTGATTCGCCTGCTGGACGCCGTCTCCGGCGGCGTCCCCATCGAGTCGCCCATGCCTGCGGGCACCATTCGTGCCGCGGATCTGGTTTCCGTCTCGACCAAAGCCGATGATCGGCAGCTGGCCGAGACGGTCGTTCGCGCGGTCAGTCTGTTGCTGCAGGACGTGGCCGTCGCATCAACCGCCGAAGAGGCCCAGCGGCTCGTCGCAGAGGGCGCTTGCCGCCGGGCGGTGACGCAATCCGGCGAACTGTTCGACGCCGGAGTGGCTGCGTCCGGCGGTTCGGCGTTGTCACAAAGCGATCTTTCCCTTGTGGCCCGTAGGAACAAGGCCCTGAAGGAGATCGAAAATCTCCGCACCCAGCTTGACGAAGCGAATCGCCGGCTGAATGAGGGGCGTCTGGCGAGAGACGCCGCCGCCGAACGAGTCCAGCACGAGCAGGCTCGGCGGACGGAACGACGCCTGCAGGCGAAGCAGGCCGAAAAGACCCTGAAGGCCGCAGTCGAACGAGTCAACGGCATCGCCCGGCAGATCGAAGGCATCGACCGCAGGATAAGCGCCGTGGACGAGGAGAGGGAATCCCATCGGACGAAGCTGGATGATCTGCGGCAGACCCTGCGAACCGCCGAACAGGCCGAGGACGCACAGGCCGATTTCGACGAGCTCGCCGCGCGTGAGCATGATCTTGAAACGGCGCTCGCCTCCACCCGGGACGAGGAGACCGAAGCGAAACTTCAATGGACCGAGGCGGCGCGCCTGGGACAGTCCCTGAAGCGTCAGGCCTCACTGCTGAACGACAATGCCGCGCAGGCCGAGCAGCGCCGCAGACGCGTCGAGGAGCTGAACGGCCGGAGGCGTGCGCAGTCGCAGCGTGCCGGCGACGTGGCGCGCGAAGCACGACGTGCGGCGGATGATCTCTCCACTCGCATCGACTCGGTGGAATCCGCACGAAGCAAGGCGCGACGGGACGCGTCGGCCGCCGACGAGCGGCTTGCCCGACTGCGCTCCCGGAGGAACGAGCTCGAACCGAATCTGAACAGGCTTCAGAGTCGCGAACATGAACTCGATCTCGAACGGGAACGTCTGGCCGCATCCCACGGACAGCTGCAGCAGAAGATCTCCGACGATCTGGGTATGACATATGACGAGATCATCGCCGGATACGGCCCGGACAAGCCGGTGCCGGTGCTCGACGACAACGGCAGGCCGGTGGAACCCGAACGCGGGGAAGGTTCGGCCGAAGACGAGGAATCCTTGGATGGCGAGCCGCGGTATCGCACGGTACCCTACGATCGCGAGGAACAGCTCGCCCGGCTCGACAAGGCGAAACGGGACCTGTCCAGACTCGGCAGGATCAACCCGTTGGCCGCCGAGGAATTCGAAGCGCTTGAGGCCCGCAACCGCTACTTCAACGAGCAGCGGGCCGACGTGGCGAAATCACGGGAGGATCTGCTCGCGCTGATCAAACGCCTCGACGCCACGATGATCGACGTGTTCAACAAGGCGTTCGCCGACACCGCGGCAGCGTTCGAGACGATGTTCGGCGTGCTGTTCCCGGGTGGTCAGGGATCGCTGGTTCTGGAGAATCCGGACGATCTGCTTTCCACGGGCGTGCTGGTGCGGGCCCGTCCCGCCGGCAAACGGGTGAGGCAGCTCAGTCTGCTGTCCGGCGGCGAGCGCTCGCTGACCGCGCTGGCGTTCCTCTTCGCGATCTTCACCGCACGTCCCAGCCCGTTCTACGTGATGGATGAGGTCGAGGCCGCGCTGGATGACGTGAATTTGACGCGACTGCTTGGGGCGTTCGAACGGCTGCGCGAGCACGCCCAGCTGATCGTCATCACCCATCAGCAGCGCACCATGGGTATCGCGGATGCGCTGTATGGCGTGACCATGCGTTCCGACGGCGTCACCGCCGTGGTGTCCCAGCGGCTTTCCGACCACGGTCGGTAGATCCCATCGATGAGTCGTCTGTCTCCGCTGAGGTTTGTCTTCCGCGTCTCCGGAGCCCATTCGTTGTTTCCCATGCTGTTTATAGTGAAGAGCGGGGAAGGTGGATTCCGAGCCGGTGCGATGACGCGCCCTGCCTGCCCTGTGGAAGAGGTGAACGATGATGTCGAGCGCATTCGGCAAGGATGTATGGCGTACCGTCGCTCATGGATGGAAACGGTTCGTCTCCATCATGATCATCACCGCTTTGGGCGTGACCATGGCCACCGGATTGAAGGCCGCATGCGTGGATCTGCGTCTCAGTGCCGATGCGTTCTTTGACGAGCAGAATCTGTACGACGTTTCCGTGGTGTCCACGTTGGGACTCACCGATGACGACGTTGCGGCGATTTCGAATGATGTCGATGGCGTGTGGCGTGTGGTTGGCGGCTACGGGGAGGAGGTCGCCATCGACGTGAACGGCGGACGTTCCAAAGCGGACGTGACCGCTCTGGACGACGGCGGCATGAACGAGCCTCGCATCATCGACGGGCGGCTGCCGCGCACCGATCGCGAGACGGTGACCACGGCCGCCTATCTGAAGGACACCGGCGCTCGGATCGGCGACACCGTATCGTTCGGCGATCCGGTTTCGACCGGCGCGTCTTCCGAAGAGGATGCCGAAACCGAAGAACTATTCGCCCGTCATGCGTATACGATCGTCGGTACGGTGATCGATCCGGCCGATATCAACAATACGGAAGGGGCCACGGCGTTTCGCAACGACTCCTCGAAAGCGCCCTACGATTTCTACGTCACCCGTTCCGCGGTGAACGAGTCCGCGCGCGACACCTACACCGCCGTGTACATCACGGTCGGAGGAGCGCGGGACGAGCGGGCCTACGACACCGCATACACCACGTTGGTCGATGCGGTGAAAACCCGCATCGGCGATATTCAGGCCGAACGGGAGCGGGCTCGCACCGATGCGGTCAAGGCGGATATGAACGCGGAGATCGACAAGGAGGAGAACAAGGCGAACCGGGAGCTTGCCGACGCGCAGACCAGCATCGACGAAGCCCGAAGCCGGATCGACGGGCAGAGAACACAGCTGGAGACGCAGCGGAGCGATCTGGAGTCGGCCCTCGGGGGAGTCTCCATCGATCAGGCCGCGCAGGCCGGCATGCAGGCCGCCATACAGTTGCAGGCCGCACAGACACAGCTCGACGACGCACAGAACACGTTGGATGAGCGTCAAGCCGAATTCAACGAGAAGAAAGCGAGCGCTCGACGTGATATCGCCGACGCTCGCCGCAAGGTGGACGACATCGATGCGGCACAATGGTATGTTCGCGACCGCACTGCGTTGTCGGGGTATGCGAGCATCGACAGCGACGCCAAATCCATTGAAGCCATCGGCACCGCGTTTCCCATACTGTTCCTGATCGTGGCCGTGCTGATCAGTCTCACCGCCATCGCCCGCATGGTGGAGGAGGAGCGAGGTCTGATCGGCACCTACAAGGCCCTCGGATACCGGCGGCGTGAGATCCTCGTCAAATACATGGTCTACGCCGGCCTTGCCTGTCTTTCGGGAGGCCTCCTGGGTGATCTGCTTGGTTTCGTGGCCCTGCCGGAAATCATCTTCACCATCTTCGAGACCATGTACCTGCTGCCGGGATTCTCCCTGCACTTCGATTGGCTTTACGGGATCGGTGCGGTGCTGCTGTTCGTCGCGGTGATCGTGGGATCGGCCGTCTGGGCATGCCGAGGGGAACTCAGGCTCGCCCCCGCGGCGCTGATGCGTCCCAAGGCGCCGAAGGCAGGCAAGACGATTCTGCTGGAGCGGATACGCCCGCTATGGAGCCGTATGTCGTTCCTCAACAAGGTGACCGCGAGAAACTTGTTCCGATACAAGGCGCGAGCCTTCATGACCATCGCCGGCATCGCCGGATGCACGATGCTGCTCATGTGCGGGTTCGCGATCAGGGATTCGGTCGTCATGCTTTCCCCCAACCAGTACGGTGGCGTCACCGCCTACGATCTCATGGCCGTCACATCGGACGACGATCATGAGTCCGCGATGAAGAGCCTTCGCGGCGACGACGCAGTGAAGGACGTGCTCGGCGTGCGCATCGACTCGGCATCGCTCAGCGTCGCCGGTAGTGGAGGAACCACCGCCGATGAGGGCCGCGGCCAAGAGGAGAACGTGCAGCTGATCGTGGTCCCCGAGGGCGCTGACATCGATGACTACATCCATCTGCGCGAGGCGCAGAGCGACTGGAGCGCAGCCATGGGAGGGGGTTCCGCGGTGCGGCTGTCCGACTCCGGTGTGGCGATCACCAAGAACGCCCAGCAGATGCTCGGCCTCGACGTCGGCGGCATCGCGCACATCAAGGACTCCACGCTGCACGGTGCCGACGCACCCGTGAACGCGGTGGTGGAAAACTATCTGGGCAATTCGGTATTCATGACGCAGCGCCTGTACGAACGGCTGTATGGCGACTACCACGCCAACGCCATGCTCGCCCATCTCGACGGCGATCCGGCCGCGCAGATCCGGTTCTGCGATCGGCTCGCCCACGCGGGCGAATACCTCTCCGTCACGTCCACGGCCGAACTGGTACGTGATTTCACCAAGAACTTCACGCTGATCAACACGGTGGTCTACGTGCTGCTCGTACTGGCGGGAGCGCTCGCCTTCGTGGTGCTGTTCACGCTGTCCACCACCAACATCTCCGAACGGGAGCGGGAGCTCGCCACCATCAAGGTGCTGGGATTCAAACGGCGGGAGGTGCGCCGCTACGTGAACAAGGAGATGATCATCCTCACGCTGATCGGCGTGGCCTTCGGACTGCCGCTGGGTCGTCTGGCCGGCGAGGGGCTGACGATGGTGCTGCGCATGCCGAGCATCTACTTCGCGGTGCATGTGCAGTGGCTCAGCTACGTGATCTCCGGAGTGCTGTCACTGGTGTTCGCCGTACTCGTCACCTTCGTTACGAACCGGATGCTCGACCGCATCGACATGGTCGGCGCGCTGAAAAGCCCTGAGTGATGTTTCTCACAGCGCAACCTCCCGTGTGTCGTCACGCCTCACAGTAGGCTGGACTACAGAGTCATAACCTCCCAAGGAAAGGACATATCATGGCAGTTCTCACCGCCGAGATGAAGAACTTCATCAACGACAATCTCGGATGGATCGCCACCCAGAACGAGGACGGCACCCTGGACCTCGGTCCGAAGATGTCGCTGTTCGTGCTCGACGACAACCACATCGCCTATCATGAGCGCACCGCCGGTCAGGCGTACAGGAACCTGCAGGCCAACGGCAAGCTCGTCATCGCCTTCGCCAACCTCGCCGAAAAGAAGGGCTACCGTTTCCGCGGCAACGTGGTGCTGCACACCGACGACGCCATCTACGAGGAGCAGGTGAAGGTCGCCGAGGAGAAGGGCACCAAGAAGCCCGCCGCCATTCCGGTGCTTGAGATCACCGAGATCGAGGATCTGGCCTCCGGCCCCAACGCAGGCAAGACCATCGTCAAGGACTGATCGTTCAATCCCAACTGATCGATCGGTCCCATGCGACGGCTTGGCCCCTCCTGACGGTAGGGGTCAAGCCGTTTTTCATTCGCCGTCGCCGCAGGCTGGATCAAGAGCCCGACTCGGTCGCCCAGTCGTGCAGCCGCTGGGCCTCAGGGGAGCGGATGACGGTGAACCGCAGCCACGAGTAGCCGTTCATCACGAACATCGGCATGTCCAACGACTCCACGCCGGCGGCAATGCGCCACGGGTAGGTTCGGCGTCGTACGCATTGGATGCGCGATCGGCGGGTGATCATGGTGACGAATCCGAGGCCTCTTGCGCCGGTGACGACGATGCGGCCGTCATCGAGCAGTGCATAGCCTTCGGTGCGCAGTTTCAGCCACTGTTTCGCGAAGGCATAGCCGCCGGCCAGCAGCGGGATAACCAGCAGCCAGAGCAGCCAGAGCACATGAAAGTACGGTTCGAATACCGGATGACCGGCCGGGAACGTGACCTCGTCCAGCGGCATGTTCGGATCCGGCGCATAGAAGCGTGCGGCCGTCAGAACCCCTGCGGCCATGACGGCGCCCGCAAGCATGGTCCAGACGATCGGCATGATCAGCAGATACCGTCCCAGACCGCGGGCGGTTCGCTTCGCCGATCCCGGTCGGAATTCTCGCAGATCCCATTCCGGCAGCATATCGTGCAGTGTGGCATGCAGTCGTTTATCCGCGATGACGGGCAGAATGCCGCCGCGAGTCTCCGCGTCGTCCCCGTCCCCCTCGGTGCCGGGCGTGGTCAGGCCGACCTGCACCGTGCTGAGATGCAGTGCGCGCCTCAGCACTGATTGCCGGATCGTGATGGCCTGCACGCGGTGCACCGGAATGGTGACGGAACGGCGGGTGAGCAGACCGCGTACGATGATCAGATCGTCGCCTCGGCGCCATACCTCGAACCGATGGTATTGCAGCAGTGATTTGACGACGCTGACGACGAGCATCGACGCCAGTATGGCGGTCACGACCATGACCGCGGTCAGGATACTGCCGGCGGCGTAGCGGAACACCGCATATTCGGCCGCGTCGACCATGCCCTCAGGCAACAGATCACGCAGATTCTGGGCAAAACCGTAGATGACGGCCAAAGCGGCGAAGAACCCCAGATCGGTGATCGCGAACAGGACCGTGTCTCGCGCCGAGGCGTGGAACACCAGTCGCTCGCCCTCACGGCTCGAATCGGATTCCCCTTCGACGGTAGGAACCGGATCCGGTGAGGGCTCGGCATCGACCGTTGCCGTATCCGTCGATTTCAGACGCAACCGTTCCAGCTCGTCGCCCAGATTCGCCGGCACCGCGATGAGCGAGATGGACGAGCCGCCCGAGGTGCCGCCGGAGTCGATCGTGACGCTTACCAGCCCGAAGGGCTTGAAGAAGAACGGCTGGCCGATGTTGATCGTATGGATGTGATCGTACGGTATGGCGGTACGGACGGTGTTGAACACTCCGGTGACCAGGGTGATCTCGTCATCGCCGAGCCGATACCGACGACATGCCCACAAAGTGATCCGTCGTACGATCATGACCGTCACGGCCAAGGTGATGATCGCCCACACGACCGGCCTCGAGGGGCGCATCCATGCGATCAGCACCAGCAGCGAGACCATCGTGCCGATCATCGAGCGGGCGCGTTCGGTGATGTCGATGATCAACGACAGCGGATGAACCCGCATCCACCGTCCATGGACCGTCCCGGTCTCCATTCCGCGCATCACACGTCATCCTTCGAAGCAAGCACGCGGGCGCTGATCTGTTCCACGATCGACGTGGCCTGCGCATCGTCCAACGCCGTGATCTCATGCTCATCCACCGCGGTGTGAATCTCCACGGCGGTCAGGCCGAACCGGCGCAGCAATGGCCCCTGCTTGGTCTCCACATGCTGCACCCGGTTGTAGGGGATCGTCGTCGTGGTGCGCAGCAGCCACCCCTTCTTGAGCATCACATCGTGTTCGCCGATCGAATATCGGTTGAACGCATAGGAATATCGCGTCTGCAACGGCTGGGTGATCAGCTCCGCCAGCAGCAGCGCGACGATGACGCCCAATACCAGCCCATGCCAGAACGACCACCATCCAACGATCCGGCAGACCACGGCCGCGATCGCGCACAGCGCCATGCCCCCGAGATCCATCCCCAGCGAGCGCAGCAGCCACACGCGCTTCACCGCTGCGGGCAGACTACTCCACTGTCGTTCGGTCATGCACCCTCCTTCTCCGGTCATTCATAGCGTATCAGCGAGGCCGTGGCCGTCGAATGTGATCCCGGATTCCGGTTCGCCGTCGCATCGCCGGTCGTTGCTAAGCTGAAGGCGGTATCGGCAGGACCATCGCAGCGGAGGAGATCCATGGCATCCAGCATCAAAGCCGTGTTTTTCGACATCGACGGCACGCTCACCAGCTTCACCACCCACGAGGTGCCGCAATCCACCGAGGATGCCATCGAAGCGTTGAAGGCCAAGGGGATCAGGGTGTTCATCGCCACCGGTCGCGCCCCTTCGCAGATGACCATCGTCACCGAGCGGCTCGGCATCGATTTCGACGGCTACGTGACCATGACCGGGCAGTACTGTTTCGACGATCACGGTTTTCTCGAAAAGCATGACATCGACAAGACCGATCTGCGCATCTTCCTCGATTACCTTGCCGCGCATCCCGACGTCGGCGCGAACTTCGCCGAGGAGGACTACGTGTATTTCAACCAGATCACGCCGGTGATCCGGAAGCAGTACGCCGGGCTTGGCGCCACCGCGCCGTCCGTGGTGGTGGACGACGTGAACCGGGTGTTCGACCATCCCACCTACCAGTTCTCCGCATTCGTCGGCGAGGCTGAGGAGGAGCGGATCGTGGCCATGCTGCCGAAATGCCGTTCGGTGAGGTGGCATCCCGCATTCTGCGATTTCATCCCGGCCGACGGCGGCAAGCCCGCCGGCATCAAGGCGTTCATGGAACTGTATGGTCTGCGCCGCGAGGAGACCATGGCGTTCGGCGACGGCGGCAACGACGCCGACATGCTCGCCTACGCCGGCATCGGTGTGGCGATGGGCAACGGGGGAGACAAGGCGAAGGCCGCCGCCGACTACGTGACCGAATCCGTGGACGACGACGGCGTGCTCAAGGCGCTACGCCATTTCGGCGTGCTGTAGCGGATGGGGGGTCGGGACCTGACCGGGCCAATGTCGCTAATGTCGGCAGGCCTCGATGTTGTTGCCCTCGGGGTCATGGACGAAGGCGGCGTAATACGTCGGTCCGTAGTTCGGGCGTGGGCCGGGGGCTCCGTTGTCGGTGCCTCCGGCGGACAGCGCGGCCGCATGGAACGCGGCGATCGCATTCTCGTCGCCGTTGAACGCCACATGCATCGGCGTCACGTCACCGTCCGTCTGCACCACCCATACGCTGGAGCCGTCCGTGGAGGCGAACTGCGCGGCACCGGGGAATTCGTCGCCCTTCGCATAGCCGAGCGGTGCGAGCGCGGCCTCGTAGAACGCGGTTTCGTGCTCGAAGTCCTTGACTTTGATGGTCAGATGGTCAATCATGATGGCTCTCCTTCGTCGTTGATGGAATCCACGTCTCATTGTAGGGCGTAACGGGTGACGGAATCGTGCGACGGCGGCATAATGGTCAGGTCGGACTGGCCATGATCGGACGGGCCATGACGGGAAAGGCGGACACTATGCGTAAGACGACGGCGGATGAGCGACCGATACTGCGGTCGAAGATATTCCTGTACGTCACGGAGTTCTTCTCCGGCATGGCCGTGATGTCGGCCGAGCTCGGAGCCTCGCGGCTGCTCGCCCCCTACTTCTCCAGCTCGCAGATCGTATGGACCATCATCATCGGCACCATCATGATCGCCCTAGCGCTCGGCGCGGTGTTCGGAGGCCGTTGGGCCGACCGCAATCCCGATCCCGACCGGCTCTACCTGCGCATCCTCGCCGCCGCCGTATGGATCTCGCTGATCCCGCTGGTCGGCAAATACGTGATCCTGCTCGTCTCCGGACTGCTCATCGTCACCGTCTCCACGAACTTCCTGGTGATCGCCGCGTTCATCAGCTGCATGCTGATCTTCGTGCCGCCGCTGTTCCTGCTCGGCACGGTCACCCCGGGACTCAACAAATTCGCCACCGATTCGCTCGAGGACAACGCCTCCGTGGTCGGCCGCCTTTCCGCATGCAATACCGTGGGTTCGATCCTCGGCACGTTCCTGCCCACGTTCGTCACCATTCCGTCGGTCGGTACCTTCGTCACCTTCCTGATCTTCTCCGGCTTGCTGCTGCTCCTGCCGCTGATCTACTTCCTCTCCTCGCACGCCATGCGCGCGGTATCCGTGGCTGCGGTCGTCGTGTTCGTCGCATCGGGACTGTTCTCCCCGATGACCGGGTTCGCGTTCTGGGAGCGCAATCTCGCCTACGAGGGCGAATCCATCTACAACTATCTGCAGGTGAAGAATCTTTCCGACCGCACGATCCTCTCCACCAACGTGCTCTTCGGCGTGCAGTCGGTGACCATGAAAACGGACGGGCTCACCGGCATGTACTACGACACCGCGCTCGCTGCGCCGTCGCTCGCCGACAACGCCGATTCGGCGCTGATCCTCGGCATGGGCACCGGCACCTACGCCAGGCAACTCAGACGCTACTATCCGAACATGCGCATCCAGGGCGTGGAGATCGACCGGAAGATCACCGATCTGGCCGGCCGGTACTTCGACGAGCCGAACGACATTCCCGTCAGCACCTACGACGGGCGCGCATGGCTCGCCGCCAGCCGGGACACCTACGATGTGATCATGGTCGATGCGTATCAGGACATCACCATTCCGTTCCAGATGAGCTCCACCGAATTCTTCACGATGGTCAAGAAGCATCTCAATCCCGGCGGCGTGATGGTGGTCAACATGAACATGATCTCCGACGGCGAAGGCTCCATCAACGAGGCATTGCAGGCCACCATAGCCTCCGTGTTCAAGGAGGGCAACGTCATCACCGCCGACGTGCCGGGGACCACCAACCGAGAACTGTTCGCCAAGACCATCGGTGACGACAAGGCGTTCCGCGGCACGAGCTCCCTCTCCAAGGACTCCAAGGCGGCGGCGTTGCGTGCCATGACCGTGATCAACACGCACGACACCGATCTGGCCATGTTCATGACCGACGTGGCCCACCGGTTCAGACAGGTGCCGGAGCCGGCCGCCGGCAGCGATCTCATTCTCACCGACGACAAGGCGCCCGTCGAGGTGCTCGGCATGAAGGCCATCGATCAGCTCATCGCCGAGGAGGCCGGACCGTACCGGCAGATCCTCAAGGAGCAGGGGATTGGCGGGCTGATGAAGTCGGTGCAGTGAGGGCCTTGGGTGTGACCTCGCGGTGAGCTGCCTGCCGAGGTGCTCGCCGCGTTGTCTGTCGAGGTGTTCGCGGCGGAGTGCGCAACGAGAGGCGCAGCTTGCCCCGCCACGCCGGTCGCGCCATGGAATGCGCCACGCCGGTTGCGTAATCGGCGAACTGTGGTATTATCTTCATGGCTTGAGTAATCAAGAAAGTGGAGAAATCCCACCTGGAAGCCTGTTATGGCTTCGGGTCCAAGGCCTACAGCCTTGCCGAATGCTTCGCAATGTCATTCGGCGCGGGGAATACCTCGTACACCATGATCGAGTTTCGATGATACTTCGAATTTCGGTGGTTGACGTGCGCAACCGTTCGTTTCGCGAATGCGGATGAATGGATGGCATGATGCTGTATGTTTCGGACGCAGATGGAATTTCGCCTGGCAGTAGGGAATGGAGTCATCATTAGCGCCGAACCACGTATCAACGAAGAGATTCGCGTATCCCAAGTACGCCTGATCGGCCCGAAGGGCGAGCAGGTCGGGGTCATCGCAACCTCTGTCGCGCTGAATCTGGCACGCGAGGCGAACCTCGATCTCGTCGAGGTCGCACCGAACGCCAAGCCCCCCGTGGCCAAGCTCATTGACTACGGCAAGTTCAAGTACAACGAGAAGATCAAGGCTCGTGAGGCTCGCCGGAACCAGAGCACCGCCGAGATCAAGGAGATCCGCTTCCGTCTCAAGATCGACGATCATGATTTTGACGTCAAGAAGGGGCATGTGGAGCGATTCCTCTCCGGTGGCGACAAGGTGAAGGTCACCATCATGCTGCGCGGTCGTGAGCAGTCCCGTCCGATCGGTGGCGTCGAGCTGCTGCGTCGACTGGCCGACGAGGTGTCCGAGCTGGGCACCATCGAATCCCAGCCGCGTCAGGATGGCCGCAACATCATCATGGTGCTGGCGCCGAAGGGCAAGAAGGTGCACACCCAGTCCGAGCAGCGTCGTCGCGGTGCTTCCGCACGTGCCGAGCGTCAGGCCCGTCAGGCCGCGCGCCTCGCCGCGAAGAAGGATGCGCAGAACGCCGCCGTCGAGGAGGCAGCCGCCGATCTCAAGGCGATTGCCGAGTCCCATGCCGCCGAAAAGACTTCCGCGAAGAAGACCACTCATCATAAGGAGGGCAGCAATGCCGAAGATGAAAAATAACTCCGCTCTGTCCAAGCGTGTCAAGGTTTCTGGCACGGGCAAGCTGGTGCACGCCGGTAGCGCCATGCGCCACAACCTGGAGCACAAGTCCGCTCGCCAGCGTCGCGCTCTGAAGGCCGATGGCGTGCTCGCCAAGCCGCAGGCCAAGAAGCTGAAGAAGATGCTCACCGCCTGATTCGGCGTTACGCAACAGAAGACTCATTAGGAAAGCTGAGGAATAACAAATGGCACGTGTGAAGCGCGCAGTCAACGCCAAGAAGAAGCGTCGCGTCGTTCTCGAAAGGGCTTCGGGCTACCGTGGCCAGCGTTCCCGCCTGTACCGCAAGGCCAAGGAACAGCTGCTGCACTCCTTCAACTACAACTTCCGCGACCGCAAGGCTCGCAAGGGCGACTTCCGCAAGCTGTGGATCCAGCGCATCAACGCCGCAGTCCGCGCTGAAGGCATCACCTACAACCGCTTCATCCAGGGCCTGCACCTCGCCGGCATCGAACTGGATCGTCGCGCTCTGGCCGAGATCGCCGTTTCCGATCCGGACACCTTCAAGACCATCGTGGAAGCCGCCAAGGCCGCTCTGCCCGAGGACGTCAACGCTCCGAAGGCCGCGTGAACGAAACGCTGCGAACGTTGCTGTCCTGAGTGACTGAGACGATGAAGCCCCGCATTCGTGCGGGGCTTTTCCATATGGTCATATGGTCGATGAGGAACGACATCGATGGGAACACAGCGGATGGGCGGCAGGGGGCTATGGGCGACATGAACGGATTCAACGGTCTGATCGAACGGTTCCTCGGCCACATCGACGTGGAGCGGGGGCTCGCCGAAGCCACCGTGCGTGCCTACGAATCCGATCTGCGCCGTTACGCCGACTGGCTGCGGCGGCATGGTCGCCGAGACATCGGCGAAGTGACCAGAGGGGACGTGGAAGGCTTCATGGCATCGCTGGACGGCGAATCCGCGAAAAGCCGGGCTCGACGTCTTGCCGCGGTGCATGAGCTCCACCGGTTCGCCGTGGGGGAGGGGCGCGTTGCCACCGACGTTTCGGAAAGCGTCAAGGCCCCCAAAGGCTCACGGAAACTGCCCGACGTGCTCACCATCGACGAGGTGGCGTCGCTGCTTGAGGCCGCGGCGATGGGAGGCTCCCATGATGCTGTGGTGCTGAGGGACAAGGCTCTGCTGGAGTTCATGTATGCCACGGGATGCCGCGTGTCCGAGGCTGTGGGGGCCGATCTTTCCGACATCGATCTCGATGCGCACGTCGTGAGGCTCACCGGCAAGGGATCGAAGCAGAGACTCGTGCCGCTGGGATCATACGCTTGCGCGGCGATGCACGATTATCTGGACGATGCCCGTACGGAACTGATGGAACGGGCCCGGGGCAATCCGGAGATGAGGGCCATCTTCCTGAACAAACGGGGACGTCGGCTTTCGCGACAGTCGGTATGGGAGGTGGTGAAAACCGCCGGGGATCGTGCCGGCATCACCCGCCCGCTGCACCCGCATACGCTGAGGCACTCGTTCGCCACGCATCTGATCCAGGGCGGGGCCGACGTGCGTACCGTGCAGGAGCTGCTTGGCCACGCCTCCGTCACCACCACGCAGATCTACACGCATGTCAGTCCGCAGACGCTGATGGAAACGTACCTGCTGAGCCATCCGCGCGCCCGGTGACGGGGCTTTCCGCGTGAAAACGCGAATGTCATGCCGCCGGCAAGTCACGCATTCTGGTTACTCTGTGTGATATGCCTACTGATCTGCTGGGGCGCGAGTATGAGACATTTCCGGCGCCCGAAAACCTTGACCGGCACGGGCCGGCCCGTATCGTGGCGATGTGCAACCAGAAAGGCGGGGTCGGCAAAACCACCTCGTCGATCAATATAGCCGGAGCCTTGTGCAACTACGGTCGCAAGGTGCTGATCGTGGATTTCGATCCGCAGGGCGCGGCTTCGGTGGGATTGGGCATCAACGCGAACGCGGTGGACGAGACGATCTACACGGCCCTGTTCTCCCCGGCGATGGATCCGCATGTGGTGATCCAGCACACCCGGTTCCCCGGGCTCGACATCATTCCCGCGAACATCGATCTTTCCGCGGCGGAGGTGCAGCTGGTCACCGAAGTGGGACGCGAACAGGTGCTGGCCGGCGTGCTGCGGCCGCTGAGGGACGAATACGACATCATCATCATCGACTGCCAGCCGTCGCTCGGACTGCTCACGGTGAACGCGCTGACCGCGGCGGACGGGGTGGTCATTCCGGTGGCCGCCGAGTTCTTCGCCCTGCGAGGCGTGGCGCTGCTCATGCAGTCGATCGAAAAGGTCAAGACCCGCATCAATCCGTCCTTGGAGGTGTACGGCGTGCTGGTGACGATGTACACGCGCACGCTGCACTCCGAAGAGGTCATGGACCGCATCTACGAAGCGTTCCAGGAGAAGGTGTTCCACACCGTGATCACCAGATCGATCAAGCTGCCCGACGCCACGATCGCGGCCGCGCCGATCACGATGTACGCGCCGCAGCACAAGACCGCGAAGGAGTACCGCGAGGTGGCGCGCGAACTGGTGGCCCGAGGGGTGATCGCGTAGCCGCGTCGATGGCCGGCGTCGACCAGCCTGATCCGCTCGACGCTTCGCGGGCGGATCAGGATGCCGGTGGATTCTAGGTGAACGTGGAAGGGTATTCCGGCCCGTTCGATGTGCTGCTTGGACTGCTGGCCAATCGTCGCCTGGAGCTCACCGAGGTGTCTCTCGCGCAGATCACCGGCGAGTTCCTCGACTATATCGGCGGCATGGATCTTTCCCGGGACATGGATGAGGCCAGCTCGTTCATCGATGTGGCCTCGATTCTTGTGGAGGCGAAGAGCGTGGCGCTGCTGCCGGACACGGATGACGCGGAGCGTGACGAACGGAGCATGGAGGCGCTGCGAGAACGGGATCTGCTGTTCGCCCGCCTGCTGCAGTATCGGGCGTTCAAACGTGCGGCCGCGGATTTCCGAGCGCTGATCGAGACCAATGCCGGATGGCACGCGCATCCCGGAACGGTGGATGCCGCGCCCGCATCCGCGCCCGCGGAACTGGTTCGTACCGTGGATGCGGCAGGACTGGCCCGGATCGCGGCGCGGGTCATCGCGAACGCTCCGGCAGACGAGGTCTCGGTTGGGCAGCTGCATGTGCCGCTGGTCGATCTGCGGGCTCAGGCCACCGTGGTGCGTGATCGCCTGCGATCGCTGTCGGGAGGTTCGACAACCTTCGATGAGCTGACGCAGGACGCGTCGGTGGCCGAAACGGTGGCGAGGTTCCTTGCCCTGCTGGCGTTTTTCCGGCAAGGTTCAGTGCAGTTCCGGCAGGATGGCCCATATGCCGTGCTGCATGTGCGATGGGTCGTGGACGACGCCGGCTGGCCGGCGGATGACGACATCGTGTCGATCCTCGCCGCCGAATAACCGATGAGTAGGGGGATGATGGATGGCTGATTTCGACGTCGACGATTTTCCCGGCGGACTGGCGGCCTGCCTGGAAGCGGTGCTGATCGCGGCCGACCGGCCGTTGCAGGCGCAGGATCTCGCGCGCATGCTCGGTGTGGAATCCGACCGGGTCATGCATGCGCTGGAGTCGCTGCAGGCGGATTATGACGGCGATGATGACGGCGCAGCCTCGGCATGTCCCGTCCGTGCTCCACGAGGGTTCGAACTGCGTCGGACCGTACGCGGATGGCGGTTCGCCAGTCGGGCGGTGTTCGACCCCGTGGTTCGCGCGTTCACGGCTGACGGGCAGTCGGCACGGCTCTCCCAGGCGGCGTTGGAAACGCTGGCGATCGTCGCCTACCAGCAGCCGGTGACCCGCTCTCGTCTGACGGCGATCCGGGGCGTGAACTCGGATGGCGTGGTGCGCTCGCTGCTGCTGCGAGGACTGGTCTGCGAACGCGGGGAGGACGAGGAAACCGGTGCTGCCCTGTTGATCACGTCGGATCTGTTCTTGGAATACATGGGATTGGATGATCTCGATCAGCTGCCGTCCCTGGCGCCGTTCCTGCCCGAATCGGCGGACGACGTGACCGGCTCGGCGCCGGACGTCTGACCCGTTCGATCCGTCAACCCATGTCGCTAATATTGCTTCGGTTTGTGTGTAAGCGACAAGTAATCGATCAACAAGGCCAATCCGCAAGACAGCCAAGAATTAAGGTAAAGAGAGGTTTCGATGGCGGTTCGTGGTGATATTCGTAATGTGGCAATCGTGGCACACGTCGATCACGGCAAGACCACGCTGGTGAACGCTATGCTCCAGCAGTCCCATGTCTTCAACGAGCGCGAGGAGGTTCCGGATCGTGTGATGGATTCCAACGATCTGGAGCGCGAGAAGGGCATCACCATTCTCGCCAAGAACACCGCCGTGGAATACACCGGCCCGCTGGCCGCGAAGTACGGTCATCCGGAAGGCATCACGCTCAACATCATCGACACCCCCGGCCACGCTGATTTCGGTGGCGAGGTGGAGCGCGGCATCTCTATGGTCGACGGCGTGGTGCTGCTCGTCGACGCATCCGAGGGCCCGCTGCCCCAGACCCGTTTCGTGCTGCGCAAGGCGCTTGAGGCCAAGCTGCCCGTGATCCTGTGCGTAAACAAGGTGGACCGTCCGGACGCCCGCATCGAAGAGGTCGTGGGTGAGACCTCCGACCTGCTGCTCGGTCTGGCCGACGACGTGCAGCATGAAGGCATCGATCTCGATCTCGACCAGCTGCTCGACATGCCGGTGATCTACTGCGCCGCCAAGGCCGGTTACGCCTCCACCAACCAGCCCGCCGACGGCGGTCTGCCCGACAACGAGGATCTCGAACCGCTGTTCGAGGCGATCATCTCCAACATCCCCGCCCCCGAGTACGAGGAGGGCGCTCCGCTGCAGGCGCATGTGGCCAACATCGATTCCTCCGACTTCCTCGGACGACTCGGCCTCGTCCGCATCTACAACGGCACGCTGGAGAAGGGCAAGACCTACGGCCTGTCCCGCGTCGACGGATCCCTTGAGAACTTCCGCGTCTCCGAACTGCTGCGCACGCAGGGTCTGGAGCGCACCCCCGTCGAGTCCGCGGGCCCCGGGGACATCGTGGCGGTGGCCGGCGTGAACGACATCATGATCGGTGAGACCATCGTCGACCCCAACGACCCCAAGCCGCTGCCGCTCATCCATGTGGACGATCCGGCCATCTCCATGACCTTCGGCATCAACGACTCGCCGCTGGCCGGCACTGAGGGCAAGGATCACAAGCTCACCGCCCGCATGATCAAGGACCGTCTCGACCGCGAGCTCATCGGCAACGTGTCGATCAAGGTGCTGCCCACCGATCGCCCCGACGCCTGGGAGGTCCAGGGCCGTGGCGAACTGGCGCTGGCCGTGCTCGCCGAGCAGATGCGTCGTGAAGGCTACGAGCTCACCGTCGGTCGTCCGCAGGTGGTGACCAAGACCATCGACGGCAAGATCAACGAGCCGATGGAGAACACCACCATCGACGTGCCCGAGGAGTACATGGGCACCGTCACCCAGCTTCTGGCCGATCGCAAGGGCCGTATGGACAACATGACCAACCACGGTTCCGGCTGGGTCCGTCTGCAGTTCACCGTGCCCTCCCGTGGTCTGATCGGTTTCCGCACCGCACTGCTCTCCGCCACCCGCGGCACCGGCATCGCCTCCTCGATCTCCGCCGGATACGCTCCGTGGGCCGGTGAGATCACCATTCGACAGAACGGATCGATGGTTTCCGACCGCCAGGGTGTGGCGACTCCGTACGCCATGCAGCGTCTGCAGGCGCGAGGCAACTTCTTCGTCGAACCGCAGTCCCCGGTGTATGAGGGTCAGGTCGTGGGCGTGGCCAACAAGCCCGACGAACTCGACGTGAACATCACGCTGGCCAAGCACATGACCAACATGCGCTCCTCCACCGCCGACGTGCTGGAAACCCTCACCCCGCCGATCAAGATGAGCCTTGAGGAGTCGCTGGACTTCGCCAACGAGGACGAGTGCGTGGAGGTGACCCCCGAAGCCATTCGCGTGCGCAAGATCATCCTCAAGCGCGAGGATTGGTACAAGTGGCGCGCGAAGCAGCGTCGTCAGAATAAGAACGCCTGATCGGCGTCCTTTGAGCCTTCCCCCTCGGGGGAAGGCCGGCGCAGCCGGTCGGATGAGGGGCCGGCAACGGCGCACAGGCAGGAATTCCCACCGGCTTTGAGCCTTCCCCCTCGGGGGAAGGTGGCCGGCACAGCCGGTCGGATGAGGGGATATCGAAAAACGAACGCGAAACCCCTGCGGTCTCCTCGTCGCGGCATACTGAACAACATGACTCGGCGGAATATGACTCAGCGAATGGCGCGACAACATCCACGACGGCAATCCGAAGACGTCTCCCGGCTTATGCCTTGGAGCTTCCGTCTGCCCGGATGGGCCCGCATGCTGGTCGGTCTGGTTTCCGGTGCGATCGTAGGGTTCGTGGGATCATGCGCCTACCGCATGGGGGTGCCGCAGAACATTCCCTACGGGCTGGTGCTGGCACTGCTGCTGGTCGGTATCTCGGCATGGTCGGCCCGCGCCCGCAGCGGCAGCGTGGGACTTGGACTCCATCTGGTCTCCTCCGGCATGGTGACTTGGCTGCTCACCGAAACGGCCACCACCTCGCGGGCGATGATCATCTTCGGATACACCAGCGACGCCTACTCGTTCGTCATGCAGAAATCCGGCATCATCTGGCTGCTGGGCATGGTGGCCGTGCAGGTGGTGCTCGTCATGCTGCCCGACCGTATGTTCGTCGTGCCTCCACGATCGTCTGACGATGACAGGCGCGGTGATGAGTCCCATACGGTCCGCGGAGTCGGAGGAAGCGCACGATGACCACGACGCTGCATTATCTCGGTCCTCGGGGATCGTTCACCCACCAGGCGGCCGTGCTGGCCGCCGACTTGCTCGAAGGCGATGTCGAACTTGTCGCCGAGCCGAACGTCACCGCCATTTTCGAAGCGGTGCGCGAAGGGCGGGGATGGGGCGTCGTGGCCTGGGAGAACAACGTGGAAGGCTATGTGGTTCCCAATCTCGATGCGCTGATCGACGCCCGTGACATCGCGGGATTCGCCCGGGTGGGCGTGGACATCGTCTTCGATGCGTTCGTCCGCCCCGACCACGGTGAGCTCACCACGGTCCGGGCCCATCCGCATGGGCTGGCGCAATGCACGGCGTTCACCGTCGAACATGGTCTGACCCCGCAGCCTGCGGCATCGAACGCCGCGGCGTGCCGTGACATCCTTCCCAACGAAGTCGCCTATGGTCCCCGCATCTGCGGGAGTCTCTACGGATTGCGGACCATGCGCCGCGGCGTGCAGGACTACGACGGCGGTCACACCGAATTCCTCGTGCTGGCGCCGCGAACGCAGGTGAGGAGCCGACTGTCGTCTCTGAAGGCCGGGGGAGTGCGGGAATACGAGTCGATCGTGGCATTCATACCGTTGATCACCGGTCCTGGTGTACTGGCGAATCTGCTCGACCTGCTCCGCGATTCGGGATTGAACATGACCAGCTTCATTTCCCGGCCCATCAAAGGCAATGCCGGAACCTACAGTTTCATCGCCACCATCGACGCCGCGCCGTGGGAGGCGGGTTTCAGATCCGCCATGACCGAAATCATCGAGCATGGCGATTGGATGAAGACGCTGGCCGTCTATCCGAGGCGTGAACGTCCCAGTCCGCCGGTCAGCGCGTGGATGCTGCCGGAGGGGGGCGTGCATATGGACGACATCGCCGAAGGTGCGCTCGAAGGCTATCTGCGGGATCATGAGCAGGATGCGGCGACAATGGACAAGGAGCTGCTATGGGATTGACGAGTTCGTCGCGAGCCTCGTTGGAGGCGGGTGCCGATCCTTTGACGGTATCGCGTCCGCCGCAGGCCGGAACCATCGCCATCGCCGGACTGGGGCTGATCGGCGGTTCCCTTGCTCGCCGTCTGGTGGGGAGGGGACGTACCGTCATCGCATGGAACCATCGTGACGCGCCGTATGAACGAGCTCGTGCTGCGGGGATCGAGTGCGTGCCGCGGGTGGAGGATCTCGCCGCCGCGATTCCCGACGTGTTGGTGCTGTGCACTCCGCTGCGTGCGATGCCGGACGTGCTGAACCGTCTTGCGCCGGTGCTTGACCCTTCGACCACGCTCACTGACGTGGGCAGCGTGAAGGGTCAGGTGCGTGATGAGGTGAAGGCCGTGGGGCTTGATGATCGATACGTGGGGGCGCATCCGATGGCCGGCAACGAGCTTTCCGGATACGCGGCGTCCGACCCGGCGCTGTATGACGATGCCCTGTGGGCCGTGACCTATGACGAGACCACCGATTATGGCCGTATGCTCACGGTGATGGACATGATCTCCGCTGGTGTGGGCAACCGCATGATCGTGCTGGATGACGACACCCATGATCGTGCCGCCGCACTGATCTCCCATATGCCTCATGTGGTGGCCACGGCGCTGGCCAATGAGCTGACGGATACCGACGAGCGTAATATCGCGCAGGCGCTTGCGGCCGGATCATGGCGTGACATGACCCGTGTGGCGCTCACCGATCCTGATCGAACCCGGGCGATGGTGGAGGAGGATTCGGCCAATGTGGCCGAACTGCTGCGTCATATGAGTGCAAGACTCGCCGTCATGGCCGATGTTCTGGAACGGGAGTCCTCCGCCGATCCGCAGATCGTTCGACGGGCGTTGGCGCAATCCCGTGACTTTTTCGCCAAGGCCCGGCCGTACCGTGAGTTCAAGGCCGTCGATGGCATGAAGACCGGCACGGGAGCGGAGTGTGCGAGTCGTGAGGAACGCTTCATCACGGTGAGCGAGCATGATTGGAGGTCGGATCTGCTGGAATCCGCTAAACGCGGCGAGCATATCGTCCGGATCGATTCCCCGTGCACGTTCCGAGTGCAGGTGCGGACCGCGCTGAGATAGATCGCGCTGAGATAGGCTGTACGGGCGGTTGATCGTTCAGCCGTTCGCCGAAGGCGTCCGTTCCGGTAGCAGACGGGCGTCCATCATGTCCACCGGAGGCAGGTGTCTTGCCGTGTCGATGAATCGTGCGATGGTCTCCGGCGGTTCAACGCACCCGCGACGCATCCACAACCACAGTACGGATGTGGTGGCGGAAGCGACCATCTCCCTGCCGTAGACCGAAATCACCGTCGCTGACTTCGAATGGCCGGCCGCTCTGCGTTCGAATTCCACGGTCAGCATCTCCGCGATGAGATCCTTGCATCTGCTGTACAGTGCCATGTCGTTGCCGCTGCGGGATATCGCGTCGAAGAAGTCGAAGTCCTGCTTGATGTAGATCAGGCATTTGAGGATCGTTTCGTATTGGATCAGTTCGATTGCGCTGTTCGTGGGCGACGAGCCGTATCGGGCGGTGGATGTGCGGATGATGTCGGTCAGATCCTCGTGGGCGTTGTCGATCAGCTGCTGACATAGATCGAACTTGTCCATGTAATGGGTGTAGAAGGTGCCGCGGTTGATGTTCGCGAGCCGGGCGATGTCGCTGACGGTCATCGCGTTCATCCCCTTCTGCTTGAGCAGGGTGATGAACGCCGTTCTGATCGCCGCTTCGGTTCGGGTGTTTCTGCGCTGGACCATGATCTCCGCCTTCCGGTGGGCTGTGTCTGTGGGGCGTGGTGTCGGATCATCTCCGAACGTTGATATGCATCCTAGAACCGTGGCTCAGTTAAGTCAACGTGGTGTTGGATTAACGGATTCCTTCACCACCATGTCGCGGATCAGCGTGCAGCGGCATCACGATGCTGCAAGGTGACTCCCAGCGATGCGAGATCCTTTCGGGCCTGATCGGCGTCGGTGAACTGGAAGGCGTGCAGGCCAACCCGTTGTGCGCCGGTGATGTTCTTTGCGGTGTCGTCGAAGAACACCGACCGTTCGGGCGTCAGATGGAAGCGGCTCATCGCCAGTTCGTAGATGTCGGCGTTGGGTTTGTGCATTTTCTCGATGCCGGAGACGATCGTGCCGTCGAGCAGCGCCTTGATCCGCGGGAATTTGGCGAACGCCGTCGGGAACGTCTGCCATCCCCAATTGGTCAGTCCCCAAACGCCGAGACCGGCGTCATGCAGATCGTGGAGCAGCTGTTCCATCCCGGGGATGAGGCGAGGCAGGGCGTCCTCGTAATGCTCCTGATAGTAGCGGAAGATTCCGGCCAGCTCGTCGCCGAACTCCTCTCGGTAGTCGGCCAGCACGTCGTCGAGATCCTCGCCGGCGTCGAGCCGGTCTTCGTAGCGGTAGAACCCGCATTCGTCGTCGTCCGAGCAGATGCGGTCCACCACGTCCTGCGGGAACCGTCCTTCGATCGCGTCGCGGCACTGCCAGTCGAACAGCACGCCGCAGAAGTCGAAGATCACGTCGGTGATGGTGGGGTCGGTGATGGTGGAGGTATCGGTCGGTTTGATGTCGGTCGGATCGGTCATGGTCCCTCTTTCCTTGGTCTGCAAGGCGCCGAAGGCGGACGCCCCGATGTCATTGTAGGGGACGATGTCATTGCATGGGACGTCCGGTGAATTTCGGACGTTCCGGTATCGGTTTGAGCCGTACGATGGTCTGCGATCGGATGGTCGTCACTTCGGCGGGACGGGAGCCGTTCGCGGATTCGTCTCGCAGCATCGTCAGCGTCCGTCCGTCCCATTCGAGTACGTGGCCGACGATATCCCGGTATTTCTCGCGGCCGTCACGTTCATCGATGCCGATCGTGCAGCGTACGACGATGCGTGCGCCCACGGGAATGCGCTCGGGAAGATTCATGCGAACCATCATAGGCGGAAACATTGCGTACGGAGAGATCGGACGGCATTCCGCCCCCTTTGCGGCGTGTATTCGGGTATGTTGGGCATCAAGGGACGAAACGTAAGGAGCATGCAATGGCATTCGACGCATTGAAGAAATCGGCGAGAAGATTCTGGAGGGACGACATCCCCCTCGGCGATTCCGATCCGGAGTTCGTGACGCTGTTCAGCAGGTTCGCCTATGACGAGGTGCTCAACGAGCCGAATGCGAACCATCCCGATCTCACCGATGCCAGACGTTCGATGGTCATTCTCGCGTCGCTGATCGGTTGTCAGGGGCTTGACGAGTATCGCATCATGCTGCCGGTGGCGTTGCAGGGCGGGGTGGGCGCGGCTCAGATCAAGGAGATCGTGTATCAGGCGGTGCCGTATCTCGGCATCGGGAGGGTCATGCCGTTTCTTACGGCGACGAACGACGTCTTTCAGGACAAGGACATACCGCTGCCGGTCGCGCCTCAGGGGACGGTCGACGAATCCACTCGCATGGCGGAGGGCCGGCGCGTGCAGACGGAGGTGCTCGGCGGGTTGGGACGCTCCGGTTCCGATGAGTCCACACGGCATATCCACGCGTGGGTGACCGCCAACTGCTATGGCGACTACTACACGCGTGGCGCGCTGGATATCGATGATCGGAAGATGATCACGGTATGCCTGCTCGCCGCGCAGGGAAGCTGCGAGCCCCAGCTCGTCAGCCATGCCGCGGCGATCATACGGTCCGGAGGCGAGAGACGGTTCCTGGTCGCCGTGATCTCCCAGTGCCTGCCGTACATCGGCTATCCGCGGGCGATCAACGCCCTGCGATGCCTGAACATCGCCTCCGACGCGGTTGACGCCGAGCGTGAGGCGATGGACGGCATGGATGGCTTCTCCTCGGATGCGGAGGATCCGGACGGAGGACGGCCTGCGAACGGGCGATCAGCCGAGTAGCTTCTTCGCCAGTTCGTCGAGTTCCTCATCCGTGTAATCCCGGTCGGCGTCCAGATACACGCCGCCATCGTCATCGGGGTCATCGTCGCCGAGATCGTCATCAGCGTCATCGTCGTCGCCGAGATCGTCCGGCTCCGCGTCGATGACATCGTCGGGGCCTTCGTCGGGATCGATGAGATCCTCGTCCCCGGCATCGTCCTCGTCATGATCGTCGTACATGCGGATCAGCAGCGAGAACGCGGTTGTCAGATCCCTGATGACGTCGGTCGCCGTGATCGGCTGGCCGAGGGAGCCCTGCAGATAGTGGGCATGTTCCGGACTGTGGGTGATCGGCAGCATATCCGAGAAGAATCCGAGCACGTCCGCAGGATCATAGACCACCGGTCTGTTCCAGCCGGACTGCATCGAGCCGGAGGCCAGCTGTGCGGCAAGACCGTGGATGTACGCGCCCACGGCGGCATGGAGGCCGACCTGATCGGGGAAGAGACGGAGGGTATCGGCTCCCTGGGCCAGAACCGCGCCCAGTGTGCCGGCCAGCACGTCGCCGGCTCCGGCCGATGCCAGCCAGGCCGGGGCCGAGCCTGAAACGACCACGCTCGACTCGCCCTCTTCGTCATACCCCACGATCACGGTGATCGCCCCTTTGAGCAGCACGGTGGCACCGGTGATCTCCCACGCACGGGTGGCCCAATGCAACGGTTCCGCCAGCACGTCGGCCGCGGTCACCTCTGCGGCCGCGGCATCATCGTCCCGATGGGCGATCAGCCTCGCCAATTCACCGGCGTGCGGTGTGATCAGCACCTGCGATGTGCACGTTTCAGGCAGCAGATCAAGGGCGCCGGCATCCACCACGATCGGCGGCATATCCGCACTGCCGTCCACCGTGGCGTCATACCGGGCGAGCAGGGTGCGAATCCGCTCGCGCTGCACGTCGTCGCCGTTCTCGTCGGCTTCGGCGCTCGGCACTCCGGAACCCACGACCCACGCCTGCACATGGCCCTGACCCATCACCGCCTCGGGAACCTCGCGCAGCACCAGATCCTCGGCGCGCGTCGGACCGCAGTAGCGGATCATGCCCACATTCGATACGGCCGCGGCATGGGCGGAGAGCACCGCGGCTCCCGGATACGACTGCGAACCGGTGATGAGTCCGACCACGCCGCGGGAATACTTCGAATCGGCGATGTGCGGCATTCGAATCATCTGGGCCGCGGTTCGGGGGATCATGGCCTCCACCGCGGGAGTAAAGGGCGCCGTGTCGAAGTCGAAGTCCACCAGCACCAGCTGACCGCATGCGTAGGCGCTCGGCGGCAGCATGGCGCACGGCTTCATCGCGCCGAACGTCACCGTTACGTCCGCGGGAATGTACGGGCCGGGCAGCGTGCCGTCGTCCACGCCGATGCCCGAGGGCGTATCCACCGCGAGCACCAGCGGAAAGGCGCCGAGGCTCTCGCCCTTCGGCAGCGCCATGGATTCGGGAAGGCCGCTCTCCCGTCCCAGTTCGGCGGCTACATGCGCGGGGATGCCGCGCAGGGCTCCGACGAGTCCGATGCCGGTCATCGCATCGATGATCAGGTTCGCATTCTCGGCGATCTCCAGAGCCTCGTCGAAGGCTTCCTGCGCCTCCTCGACGTCGGCCGGCGCCTCATGCCCGGTGATGGCGGCCCGTGGATCCAGCACGATCACTTCGCCCCCCGCACGCTCGAAGGCGGCGAGACCCTGGGCGTGCAGACTCGTTCCAACGGCCACTGCGGTGACCGGGATGCCCTGATCCGCCAGTTCCGCAGCTGCGAACAGCCCGTCGCCGCCGTTGTCCCCGCCTCCTGCGAGCAGTACGATCTGCGCGTCATCGGGGGAGACATGCGCTCGGGCCATCATCACTCGTGCCGACATGGCCACGGCGGAGGCCGCCATATGCATGAGCGGCACGCCGCTTTCAAGCAGGGGCTTCTCCATGGCCCGAACGTCATCGGATGCGAACGCCGCTGACACGAATTCGTCGTCCAGTTCGGCATCCTCATCAAACAGCATCGACATCATCGTTCCCTGCCTTCCCGCCGGTATGCTGGGCGAATCTCGCCGGCCGGCTGTGCTCCACCATTGTCTCTCCATCCACGGAGAAACGACGGTTGCGACGGTTTCCCAGGCGAACGGGTTTGCCGTCGTCGTTGGATATCGTCTAGGGTGAATGACGAATGGAGGTTGCCGTCAATATGTCGCAAACTGTGCTCAGAAGCATGAGGGCCGAGGATCTGCCGCAGATCGAACGCATCGTCGGTCTTACCTGGAACTACGAGGATCGGGTAGGCGCCGACATGGCGGCACGGTTCGCCGCCATCGATGCGCTCAACTGCCTTTCCCGCCGCACCTTCATGCGGGTGGCCGACATCGACGGTGACATCGCCGGGTTCATCGTGGCCAATGATCTGCGTGAACCACGCCGGGATTGGCCGATGCTCGCACGCAGGACGGCACTGCTCCTCAGGCTCGCCCTCAGCCGGGAGGGACGTGACGGGCTGCGGATGTTCGCCGGGTACGAGCGCACCGATGCCATGCTGCGTCGTGATGCCGATCAGGCGGGCAGGCGCTACGAGGGTGAAGTGGTGCTGTTCATCGTGTCGCCCGACTTCAAGGGCCATGGCGTCGGCCGTCGGCTGTTCGGGGCCGCTATGGAGTATTTCCAAGGTCGAGGCATCGAGGAGTTCTTCCTCTACACCGATACCAGCTGTGATTTCGGGTTCTACGAGCATCGTGGAATGACCCGCCGTTGCGAGCGCGACGTGGAATTCGCACTCGGCGGGCGTTCCGAATCGCTGTCCATGTACCTCTATGACGACGTGACGTCACGGCAGATCGCATATCAGGCCAAGGCATAGCCGGGATCCACAAGGCATAGCCAAGATCCACAAGGCATGGTCGGATGGGTCGTGCATACACACGGACAGGCGAACAAACGACGCACAGTGAAAAGGGTTGCGCACAGTGAAAAGGTGCATACACGGCGAAAAGGGGCACGGCCTTCATTGTGCCGTGCCCCTTTTCGCCGTGTGAATGCGGAAGCGATCACTTCCGCCTACGCGTTCGATCCCGATACTACTTGGCCAGAGCCTCGTCGATGGCGCCGGCAATGGTGTCTCCGTCCAGTTCGGCGGTGTCGGACTTGGCCTGCAGAACCTTGCCGAACAGCTTGTCGGCCTGCTCGAACGTCAGTTCCTCGCCGGCGTTCTTCAGCGCGGCCAGCACATCCTGAACCGTCTGAGCCTTGGCGACTTCCTCGACCAATTCGCTACTTGCCATGATGAAACTCCTCATTTCACAACGCTTCGTCGCCTATCATGCGGGCGACGGGGAGCTAACCGTCGCCATGCACCATTCGCATGGCTGAGGCTCTCCGGCTTTCCGGGCCGTCCTGCCAATCTCCGTAATAGTCATTCCCGGTATGGATGTAAAGCGCTGTTGCGTAAAGTTTCATTCTTCGAAAACATCCGTACGGAATCGATCACACGGAACAACGATCCGCGATGGGAGTAAGCTGATCCGGGTTGTTACGGAACGGCGGAGGGAGCATCCATCATGAACGCATTGACCAGATTCGTGGCCATCGGCGAGGCGTTATGGGCCAAGCATCATGTGCATCTGGCCCCCGAACCCTCCGGCGATCGCTTCGGCACCGTCCGTGCCGGGACCGGCGCTGATTCCCGGCCGCCGTTGCGTATGGTGGCCGTCGGTGACTCGATGGTGGCCGCCTGCGGTGTGGACGATCAATCCATGGGCTTCGTGCCCGATCTGGCCTCCGTGTTCGCGCAACGGCTGAACCGCCGTATCGACTGGGAGGCTCACGGACGTCTGGGAGCCACCATGCGTCGGGTGCGATACCGTCTGCTGCCTGAAGTCGAGGGACATCCCGATCTGCTGGTCGTGATCGCCGGGTCGAACGACATCATGGCTCGGCGCGGCATCGAGGAGTGGAAGGCCGATCTGCGCGCTACGCTGGAGGAGGCCCGTCCGCTGAGCGAGCACATCATCGTGTTCAGCTGCGGACAGCTGTACAACAGTCCGGCCTTGGGAGCCACGCTGCGACAGAGCCTGAAGGGCAAGGTCGACGAGCAGGTGGAGGCGAGCGGGACCATCTGCCGTGAATTCGGTGCCCGGTACGTGGATATGGCCCACGAAGACGTCAACGCCGACGATGCCTCCTTCTACGCCGCCGATCATTTCCATCCCGGCGAATTCGGCTACCGGTACATGGCCGAACGCTCCGGCGAACTGCTCGACGACTGGCTCGCCGAACGGTTCTGATGCGCCGGGCGTTTCCAATGCTCGGTTCTGTTCAGTTCACTCCGAACACGTTGTGGGCGAACCAGTATCCCACGCGGATCAGCCAGCGCCCGACCGGCCCCGGGACGGTGAGCAGTGAGCCGATCAGCGTGTGCCTCACCGCCTGCCCCGCCTCGGGTGCGTGATCGTCCAGATACCGCCACAGCTCGTCCTTGCGGCGATAGTTCTCCCTATTCTTCGACAGCACCATGAACGCCGAATCGATGCCCATGTTGATGGTCAGATAGTGGATCATATAGCGATACAGCCCTTCGGGCACCGAGTCTCGCGAGGGGGTCGCCAGAATCATCAGCCGTACCACGCGGATCAGCTGGTCGATACGACGGATCATGGTGTCCTTCTGCACCGACTGGCCCTCGCGGCCGATGAAGTAGCGGTACAGATCCTCGTCGAGATACATCAGCGTTCGCACCTGCGGCAGCGGCGCGTAGGCGTAGATGTTGTCCACGTAGAACGTGTGCTCCGGCAGTTCGAGTCGTGCCTTGTCGCGCAGGATCCTCGTACGGTAGGTGAGCGAATGCATCAGCAGGTTCTGATCGGGGCGGAACCGCTTCACCTCATTCCAGCCGATCACCCTGTTCGGCGTGATCACGCTGGCGTATCGGATCGTCTGCTTGATGCGCTTGCCCTGCTTCTCGTAGGTGTAGTTGGTGATCAGCAGATCCACGGGGGCGGGGGAGGCGGCCTGCCGGCGCAGCTCCTCCAGCACGTTGTGCAGGGCCACTTGATCGAGCCAGTCGTCGGAATCCACCACCTTCACGTACATGCCGCGGGCGTTCGCCACCCCGGTGTTCACGGCGCCGCCATGACCCTTGTTCTCCTGATCGATCACGCGGATCTGCGGATACCGTGCCGCATACTCGTTGGCCAGTCTCAGCGTTCCGTCGGTGGATCCGTCGTTGACGATGATGATCTCCACGTCATCGAGACGTTGTTCGATCAGCAGCGAGGAAAGACATCGGCCCAGATAATCCTCCACGTTGTACGAGGGGATGACGAAGGTGATCGTGATGCGCTGCCCCTCATCGGAGCGTCCGGCGTGTTCGGCGATTGCGTTGTTCATACTCATCACTCATACGGTAGACCACCGCGTACCTCGACACGACTAAGATTCGGCGTATCGACGACGGTATGGTCGCGGGAAAGGAGGGACCGGCTATGGACGGGCAAGCTGAATTCGATGGATTCCTTCGGTATCTGCGGGTGAATCGCGGGCTGAGCGAGAACACCGTGAAGGCCTATGGGAGCGATGTGGCGGAATGCCTGCACGACCTCGGCGAGCGGGGCGTGACGCGACTGCGGGATGTGGGTCTCGACGATCTGCGCGCGTGGATGGCCGTGGAATCACGATCGCACTCCAGATCGTCGATGGCGCGCAAGGTGGTGTCGATTCGTTCGTTCTTCGCCTATCTGGCCGAACATGGGGTGATCGACGCGGATCCGGCGTCGGTGCTGAAGACCCCGAAGATACCGATCAGGCTTCCGGTCGTGCTCAGCGAACAGCAGGCCGGGCGGCTGATGGAGACGGTGGATCTGGCGGCGGAAGGTCACGCTCGGGGGCCGGCCCAACAGGAGTCCGACGACGGGAGACGCTGCGATGACGGTGCTCGCGATGACGGTGCTCGCGATGACGGTGCTCATGATGACGGTGCTCGCGATGACATGGATCATGCGATGGCCCTGCGGGACGCCGCCATCGTGGAAATGCTGTACGCCACCGGAATCCGCGTGGCCGAACTGGTGTCGATGAATGGGCATGACGTGGATTTCTCCTCACGCACGGTGAGGGTGACGGGCAAGGGTGACAAGCAGCGCGTGGTGCCGTTCGGAGGTCCGGCCGCCAAGGCGCTCGCCGCATGGATGGATGAAGGACGCCCGATGATCGTACGGCGTGCCGTGAGTCGGCAGGCCGATGCGGAGGCGGTGTTCCTCGGGGCTCGGGGCGGACGGCTCAATCAGCGTATCGCCAGACAGATCGTGCATCGTGCGGCCGCGCGTGCAGGCGTTCCCGACATCGGTCCGCATGCCCTGCGGCATTCGGCGGCCACCCACATGCTGGACGGCGGCGCCGATCTGCGCGAGGTGCAGGAGATGCTCGGCCACTCTTCGCTGCAGACCACGCAGCGGTACACGCATGTTTCGATCGAACAACTCATCGGACGATACAATCAGGCCTTTCCCCGCGCATAGGATCGGGGCGCGCCGGCATGCATCGGTTGTGGTCCGACCACCGTGGGCTCACCATCGTGGGCTCACGGTGGGCCGATCGCGGACCGACCGCGGCATTGACCCGCGGGCGGGTTAGACTCGGGCTCATGATCAGCATCACGACTTCGAATCTCAATGGCATTCGTGCGGCGAACCGCAAGAACGTGGGCGATTGGGTGAGCGCCCATACCCCGAACGTATGGTGCATGCAGGAGGTGCGTGCGCCCCAGCCCGACATCGACGGAATCCTGGGCGATTTCGCTCGCCGTTATGCCGAGAGCGGGGCGGTGTCCGACGCCGACGATCTTTTCCGGATGAACGAGGTGTGCCGGGTCAAGGGGAGAGCCGGCGTGGGACTGATCTCCTCGCTGCCCGTGGTGGCCACTCGATATGGGCTTCCGGGGCTTAGCGAGGACGTCGATTCCGGACGCTGGATCGAAGCCGACGTGAAGACCCCGCAGGGATACGAGATCACCGTCGCCAGCGTGTACGTGCATGCCGGCAACGCCGACGACGAGGTGAAGATGGCGCAGAAGTATCGCTTCCTCGACACGATGCTCGTCCGGCTCGGTCAGCTGCGCGACGAGGCCGCGCGGGGCGGACGTCAGGCCGTGCTGTGCGGGGACTTCAACATCGCGCACACCCCGCTCGACATCAAGAACGCCAAGGGGAACGTGAAGCATGCGGGATTCCTGCCCGCCGAACGGGCCTACGTCGACCGATGGCTCGACGAATACGAGTTCGTCGATGTGATGCGCGATCTGGCCGGAGACATTCAGGGGCCGTACACCTGGTGGAGCCAGCGGGGACGCGCGTTCGACAACAACGTCGGTTGGCGACTCGACTACCAGTTCGCCACACCCGAGCTGGCCGAGACGGCACGCGGTTTCATGATCGACAAGGCACCCACCTACGATCTGCGGTGGTCCGACCATGCTCCTCTCACCATCGACTACGACGTGTGACGGTACTGTTGCGGTGCGACTGCGATGGTGGCGGTTTCCACGACAGGTGCGCAAGGCAGGTGTTAGGCTTATCACGATTGCCATCGCACGGAAATGAGGAACGATATGGGACTGTTCGGATTCGGCAGGAAGAAGCATCAGGAGGACGAGGCCAAAGCCGACGTCGCGGACGAAGCCGCGAAGAACGCCGACGAGACGACGACGTCCGACGAATCCAAGGCCGACCATCCTCGGACGGTCGCGCCGGGCGAAGGGGAGCGAGGCGAGAATCAGGGCCCGTGGGACGTGGACGATGAGAACGTTCCCGACTACGACGACTATCTCGACATCGGCTCGCTGTTCCTGCCGTTCCTGCAGAACATCGAACTGCGACTCAAGGCCAACCGTCAGAGCGGACAGGTGCTGGGCGCCACGATCACGCTGGGCGATTCCAGTCTGGAGATGGAGGCGTTCGCGGCGCCGAAGTCGTTCGGTCTGTGGGATGACGTCCGCTCCGATCTGCTCGAAGCCAACAAGGGGGCCCGGGAAGTCGACGGCGTGTTCGGCAAGGAACTGATCCTGCCGGTGAAGGTGGGCGAGAAGACGCTGGACACCCGCATCGTCGGCGTGGATGGTCCGCGTTGGATGCTGCGCGGCATCTTCTCCGGACCGGCGGCCAAGGAAGGCGAGGAGAAACGCATTCTCGACCGGTATTTCGCCGACGTGGTGGTGGAAAGAGGCGAGGAGCCGCTCGCCCCCCGTGACATGATTCCCATGCACCCGCCGGTCAGCCCTTCCGAACGCAAGCGGCTGGCCGAGGCCGAGGCCGCCAAGGAGAACGAGAAGAAGACCGAGATCCCTGGAAAGCCGGACGGCCCGCTCACCCCCGTGCATCAGGTGGAGCAGCAGACTACGCTGCAGCGGGGGCCGCTGTTCTCGGAAATGCGCTGATCGGTCGGCGACGGAACATCGATGATGTCAGCGAACGAACCGAAGATGGACGATCTGCCCGAGACCGGCGAACAATCCGTTGGCGGCAGTGCGAAACGCAGCGGCATGGCCTCGCTCGCCAACGACGACTTCTCCGTCATCGACGCGATCGGCGGACCTCGCGGCGTGATCGAATCCATGCTGCCCGGCGTGGTGTTCGTGGTGTTGTTCGTCGCCACGCGTGACCTGCATCTGACGGTGATCGTTTCGGCGGTGATCGCCGTGGTGCAGGTGGCGGCGAGACTGCTTCAACGCCAGTCGGTGCTTGGAGCGCTCACCGGCGTGCTCGCCGTGGGCATATGTCTCGTCTGGGCGTGGCTCAGTCACGATGCGCGCAACTACTATCTGCCCGGCTTCCTCATCAACTCGTTCTGGATCATCGTGCTTGCCGTGTCGCTGCTCGCCCGGATTCCGGGCATCGGCGTGCTGGTGGAGTTCATCCGCAATCCCGTGACCGAGCATTTCCGTAAATGGCTGGGCGCGTGGCGGGGAGACGAGCCGCTGCTGAAGGCGTATATGATCGTCAGCGGTCTGTGGATCGGGGTGTTCGCCCTGCGCCTGGGCATCCAGATCCCGATGTATCTGACCAACCACGTCGGCTGGCTCGGTACGGCCCGACTCATCATGGGTGTGCCGCTGTTCGCTCTTGCCATCTGGATCTCCTGGCTGATCATCGCCACCCCGCTGCACCGACACCGTCTCGATGAACGGCGACATGCCGAAGAGGAGATCATCCGAACCGCGAATCGCGAGCAGTGAATCGCAAACCGTGAACGAAAGGAACCCATGACCGCTCATCAAGTCCGTATCGAACGCTACGCCGATCAGGGCCGTTGCGTGGCCCATATCGACGGGCGTGTGGTGTTCGTCCGATTCGCGTTGCCGGGCGAACTGGTGGCCATCGAACTCGACGAGCCCCACGACCGCGACGACCGGTTCTGGACCGGAGAGGTGACGGAGGTGATCGAATCCAGTGAAGATCGTGTCGAACCGGCATGGCCGCTCGCAGGACCTCTGGCCTTCGGCGGAGGCGTCGGCGGGGCCGACCTGATCCATGTGTCGGTATCCGGCCAGCGAGCTTGGAAATCGGCCACGGTGAGCGAGCAGATGCGGCGTCTCGGCCATGTCGACGTCGAAGTGCCGGTCTCCGGTGTACCCGGAGACGAGGAGCGGCACGGTCTCGGATGGCGCACGCGCATCGAGATGATCGCCGACGATGAGGGCCGCCCCTCCATGCGGCGGCGCGGCACGCATGTGCGCGTGCCGCTGGACTCCATGCCGCTCGCCACCGATACGCTTAACGACCTTGCCGGAAGGGAGCATGTATGGGAAGGCGGGTTCGAATCCGGGGCGCAGATCCGCATCGCCGTGCCGCAGCCGCGTACGACGGCGGGAGGGTCGGGGAAGTCCGACGACTCCGTTGATGATTATGCCGTGCTGGTCGGCGGCGAACTGCGATCCGGCTCCCGGCTGCTCACCGAACACGTCGTCATCAACGACGAAGCCGGCTCCCCCCATGACTTCGTCTACACCGTGGACGCCGCGGGATTCTGGCAGATGCATCGCGAGGCGCCGAACGTGCTGGCCAATGCGGTGACCGAGACGGTTCGTCGTGCGGTGGACGGCAAAAGGCACGCCGTGCTATGGGATCTCTATTCCGGCTCCGGACTGTTCACCCTGCCGCTGGCCTCGATGGTGGCCGACGGCGTTCGGGTGCTCAGCGTCGAAGGGGCCAAGGAAGCCGTGCACAACGCGCACCGTAATCTGGGACGAGCCGGTCTGGACAATGTGGACGCCCGTACCGGTGATGTGGCGAAAACCCTGCGGGTCGTGCCGAAACGGTTCGCCCATCCCGACGTGGTGGTGCTTGACCCTCCCCGTGCGGGAGCCAGAAAGCGAGTCTGCGAGCAGATCGCCGATTCCGGCGCGCGAACCGTGGTCTACGTGGCCTGCGATCCGGCGAGTCTCGCCCGCGACACCGCCACGTTGACGGAACATGGGTACACGCTTTCCCGCATCCACGCCCACGACATCTATCCCAACACCCATCATGTCGAAACCATCGCCCTCTTCGTTCGCTGAGGGTTCTCGGAGGAAAGTCGGCGTGATCCGCACTATGAGAACGACGGGCAGGCGAGGCGATATGCGGTGGGGGAGTCGCGCGGCGGCCATGCTGCTGGCGGCGGGACTGATCATGCCTCTCGCCGGCTGCGTACCGCAGGGCAAGGCGGTGGGGGACACCACCGAGACCGCGGACGCCGTGGCGCACGACGGGGTGGACCGGCATGACCTGTATGTCGGTGTGATCGGCAGTTCGAAGCCGGACAATGCCGAACTCAACCGTCAGCTTGTGGACGCCATGAACCAAGGGGACCTCAATCCCGTGTTCATGGCGTCGAACGGTGATGCCGGCGGCCAGCAGAAAGCCATGGCCGACCTGCTGGCACGCGACGTGAAGGTCATCGTGATCATGGCCGACAAGGCAAGCGGATGGGATGAGGCCCTGACCGAAGCCCGTCAGGCGGGAATTCCCGTGGTGCTTGCGAACAGCGCGATCTCCCCGGACGATCGGACGCTGTACGCGGCCCGGTTCAACCTGCTGGTGAAATCACGGCCGATCGGACGCGAACCGGTGGGACACACATACTACATTGCGGATGCGCTGGCGGACATCGTGGACGACGCACCGCATGAGAAGATCATGAACGTGCGCCTCGTACCCCAGTGGTGAGGCATGCAACTGGAAAGGCGGCGGTATCCGGTGAATCAGCAGACGTTGATGCCCGTGCTTGAAATCGGTGGTTTGACGACCAGCCAGGTTCGGCAGCGAATCTCTCAGGGCAGGGTCAACATCACCAGGGACAAGTCGTCCCGGTCGATCGGGCAGATACTCCGCTCCAACGTGTTCACGCTGTTCAACGCGATCATCGCCGTGGCGATGGTGATGGTGCTGCTTACCGGCCAATGGCGCGATTCGGTGTTCGGCTTCGTGATCATCGTCAACACCGGCATCGGCATCGTCACCGAGCTGAAGGCCAAACGCACGCTTGACCGCCTGTCGATCCTCATGGCCTCGAAATATCTGGTCAGAAGGGACGGGCATGACGTCGAGATCGCGCATGATCAGATCGTGCAGGACGATCTGCTGTGGGTCAGGGCCGGCGATCAGGTGCCCGCCGATCTGGAGATTCTTCGCACATGGGGGTTGGAGCTGGACGAGTCCATGCTCACCGGCGAATCGAGAACCGTCCGAAAATCCAAGGGCGACAAGGCCTATTCCGGTGCCACCGCGGTTTCCGGCATGGCGATCGGCCGGGTCACGGCGGTTGGAGAGCACAGCTACGCCGCCAAACTCGCCGCGGAGGCGAAGGTATACAAGAAAACCCATTCGGATCTCAATGAGGGCATCAATCGGATCCTCAAATTCATGACGTTCCTCGTCGTGCCGCTGTGTGTGCTGCTGATATGGACCCAGATGCGTACTGTCGGCGGGTGGGACGCGGCCATCGCCACCGGGCAGTGGCGTCAAGCCGTTGTCTCCGCCGTGGCCGGCGTGGTCGGCATGATCCCGGAGGGACTGGTGCTGCTCACCTCGCTGAACTTCGCGGTGGCGGCCATGAGACTCGCACGGAAGAACACGCTGGTGCAGGAACTGGAATCCGTCGAGACACTGGCCCGAGTGGACTCGCTGAACCTGGACAAGACCGGCACGATCACCAGCGGCGGCATCATGTTCGATCGTGTGGACATGCTCGACGATATTCCCGAGAACTCCGAGGATCGGCGTGACGCGATGCAAGCCCTGTTCGATCTCGCCAATGAGGCCCAGCCAAACGGCACAGGCGCCGCCATTCTGGACGGTTTGGGGGGAAAGGGGTTCTCCGAGCGTCCGGTCGCGGCCAGAATCCCGTTCTCCTCGGACCGCAAATGGAGCGCGATCGTGCGTGGCGCCGAACACACCGGTGGGTCGGGCATGACCGCATGGTACATGGGGGCTCCGGAAGTGGTGCTCGCCGGACTTGACGGACAATACCGTGGGACGTTGGAACGGGCGAACGCCATCGCCGAGACCGGCAGTCGCGTGGTATTGCTGGCGAAATGCGAGATCGGTCACGAAGCGGCCGTCGCCGCGCAGACATTCGCCGAAAACCCGCGTCTGCTTCCCTCGGCCAGACCGGTGGCTCTGGTGGTCTGCTCCGAACACATCCGCGAGGACGCCGAACGAACGCTCGCATGGTTCCGCGAACAGGGGGTGCGCTGTCGAATCATCTCAGGCGACAACCCTCGCACCGTGGCCGCCATCGCGGACAAGGTGCGACTCACCGGCAATGACGCCCCGCGATACATGGACGCACGGGATCTGCCGGACGATCTCGAAGAACTCGCCGATACCTTGGAGCGGATCGACGTGCTCGGCCGCGTGCTGCCCGAGCAGAAGAAGGCCATCGTGCAGGCGCTGCACCGGCGTGACCACACCGTCGCCATGACCGGTGACGGCGTCAACGACACGCTCGCCCTCAAGGAAGCCGACCTCGGCATAGCCATGGGCAACGCCGCCCCGGCGGCGAAGGCCGTGGCGCAGGTGGTGCTCGTTGACTCGAAGTTCTCCCATCTGCCCGACGTCGTGGCCCGCGGACGGCAGGTCATGGCCAACATGGAACGCGTCGCCAGCCTGTTCCTCGTCAAAACCGTCTATTCGGCCATCATCTCCCTCGGCGTGGTGCTCACCGCCATGCCCTATCCGTACCTGCCGAGACACATCACCTACGTCGGCGCGCTCACCATCGGAATCCCCGCATTCATCCTCGCGCTCGCGCCCAACACCCGCCGCTACGTCCCCGGGTTCCTCAAGCGCGTCGTCGCCTTCGCGCTGCCCGGCGGCATAGCCACCGGACTGTCGGTACTGCTCAGCGCCTGGATCGTACCCCGCGTGATGGGATGGGACCTCGCACGGCAGTCGGACCTCGACTCGCTGCGCGCCACCAGCGCCATCATCCTGTTCCTCATGGGCGTCTTCGTGCTCTCCCGCGTGGCCAGCCCCCTGAACTCGTGGCGTGGAGCGCTCGTGGCCTTCTTCGCGGCATGCGGCGTCATCGGCATGTTCATCCCCTTCGTGGCCGGCTTCTTCGCGCTGATCATCCCCACCGGCACCACGCTGATCGCCACCGGCGCGGCCCTCCTCATCGCATCCGCCATCTTCGCCGTATGCGTGTGGCTCGTCCCAAAAATCGGGCGTATTATTACACGCGAAACAAAAACACGCTAGAACTAACGTGTTAATGATTTCGTAAAAGATCACGGAGGTCGCATGTCCGTTCATGACGATCAGTTCACCACGTTGAAGGTGGGCGACAAGACATTCGATTACTATTCGATCGCCGATCTGCCCGGCATCGATCACCTGCCCTACTCGCTGAAGGTGCTGGTGGAAAACCTCGTACGCAACATCGACGGCGCCAACATCACCGACGAACACGTCAAGGCGCTGCTCGACTGGGATCCGAACGCCGAACCCAGCCACGAGATCCAGTTCACCCCCAGCCGAGTCGTCATGCAGGACTTCACCGGCGTGCCCTGCATCGTCGACCTCGCCACCATGCGCGACGCCGTCAAGCAGCTCGGCGGCGACCCCGAGGTCATCAACCCGCAGGTCCAGTCCGACATGGTCATCGACCATTCCGTGCAGATCGACAAATACGCGCTCGCCGACGCCGTGCAGCAGAACATGGACATCGAATACCAGCGCAATGGTGAACGCTACCAGTTCCTCCGCTGGGGCCAGCAGGCGTTCCGCAACTTCCGCGTCGTACCGCCGGGAACCGGCATCATCCACCAGGTCAACATCGAATACCTGGCCAAGGTCATCATGAGCAAGACCGAGGAGAACGGCAACACGCTCGCCTACCTCGACTCCTGCGTCGGCACCGATTCCCACACCACCACCGAAAACGGTCTCGGCGTGCTCGGCTGGGGCGTCGGCGGCATCGAAGCCGAAGCCGCCATGCTTGGCCAGCCCATCTCCATGCTCGTGCCTCGTGTCGTCGGATTCAAACTCACCGGCTCCATCCCCGAAGGCGTCACCGCCACCGACGTGGTGCTCACCATCACCGACATGCTCCGCCAGCACGGTGTCGTCGGCAAGTTCGTCGAATTCTACGGCGAAGGCATCGCATCCGTTCCGCTCGCCAACCGCGCCACCATCGGCAACATGAGCCCCGAATTCGGCTCCACCTGCGGCATCTTCCCCATCGACGACGTCACCCTCGACTACCTGCGTCTCACCGGCCGCAGCGAAGAGCAGGTCGCGCTCGTCGAAGCCTACGCCAAGGCCAACAAACTGTGGGGAGACGCGAAGGATCCGAACTACGTGGAACCGAAGTACTCCGAATACATGGAGCTCGACCTCGGCGACGTCGTACCCTCCATCGCCGGCCCCAAGCGGCCTCAGGACCGCATCAAACTCTCCGAATCCAAGAAGACCTTCGAAGAGACCCTGCCTGCCTACGAAACCGAAAAAACCGTCAAGGAACCGGTGCCCGTCTCCACAACATTCCGAGGAGATTTCAACCTCGACAACGGTGACGTGGCCATCGCATCCATCACCTCCTGCACCAACACCTCCAACCCTTCCGTCATGATCGCCGCCGGCCTCATCGCCCGCAACGCGCACGCCAAAGGCCTCAAGCCCAAGCCGTGGGTCAAGACCTCCCTCGCACCGGGCTCCCAGGTCGTCGCCGACTACCTCAAGGCAGCCGGCCTGCAGGACGATCTCGACTCCCTCGGATACCAGCTCGTCGGATTCGGCTGCGCCACCTGCATCGGCAACTCCGGCCCGCTGCTGCCCGAAATCAGCGAAGCCATCAACGCCAACGACCTCACCGTCACCGCCGTGCTCTCCGGCAACCGCAACTTCGAAGGCCGCATCAGCCCCGACGTGAAGATGAACTACCTCGCGTCCCCGCCGCTCGTCATCGCCTACGCGCTCGCCGGCACCATGGACTTCGACTTCGAAACCCAGCCGCTCGGCACCGATCCCGAAGGCCACGGCGTCTACCTCAAGGACATCTGGCCCACCAACAGCGAAGTCGAAGCCGTAGTCAACGGCACCGTCAACCGTGAGATGTTCCTCAAGGACTACGCCTCCGTCTTCGACGGCGATCATCGGTGGAAAGGCCTCGACGTGCCCGAAGGCGAACTCTTCGCCTGGGATCCCAAGTCCACCTACGTGCGTCGCCAGACCTTCTTCGACGGCATGAACGCCACCCCCGACCCGGTCAAGGACATTCACGGCGCCCGCGTCCTCGCCCTGCTCGGCGACTCCGTCACCACCGACCACATCTCTCCGGCCGGCGCGTTCAAGGCCTCCAGCCCCGCCGGCAAATACCTCACCGAGCGCGGCGTCGAGCCCAAGAACTTCAACTCCTACGGCTCCCGCCGAGGCAACCACGAGATCATGGTCCGCGGCACCTTCGGCAACATCCGCCTCAGGAACCAGCTGCTCGCCTCCACCGGCAACGAAGTCACCCCCGGCGGCTTCACCTACGACTTCACCACCGGCAAGCCGTCCACCATCTTCGACGCCTCCCTCAACTACAAGGCCGCCGGCACTCCGCTCGTCGTCCTCGCCGGCAAGGAATACGGCACCGGCTCCTCCCGCGACTGGGCCGCCAAAGGCACCCTCATGCTCGGCGTCAAAGCCGTCATCACCCGCAGTTTCGAGCGCATCCACCGCTCCAACCTCATCGGCATGGGCGTGCTTCCCCTCCAGTTCCCCGACGGAGAATCCTACGAAACCCTCGGCCTCGACGGCACCGAAACCTACGACATCTCCGGCGTCGAACAGCTCAACCACGGTGGAACCCCGAAGACCGTTCACGTCACCGCCACCCACGCCGACGGTCACACCACCGAATTCGACGCGGTCGTCCGCATCGACACCCCCGGCGAAGCCGACTACTACCGCAACGGCGGGATTCTGCAGTATGTGCTGCGCAACCTCATGTCGAAATGAGACGGCGAAATGAGATGACGGAGTGTCCTCGGCGTTGCTCCTCGGTCGACGTACCTTCGTACGTTTTCCCTCGGTGCGCCTTGAGGACACACACGTCATCTCATTTCGGAGGCAGGGATTCATACCGACGATGATTCATACAGTGGGCTGCGATCCAAGCGATCGCGGCCCACCGCCGTATCGGCTGCCGTATCATGAAGGCAGATCCATGCCATCGTGAGAGAGGAACGTTCATGAGCGCCAGCGCCTTGATCATCGTCGACGTGCAGCCGACCTTCTGCGAAGGAGGGGAGCTCGGCGTCGAAGGCGGCAACGATGTGGCCGCCCGTATCGCCGCCTACGTCGTCGCCCATCGTGACGACTACGCCTACATCGCCACCACGCAGGACTGGCACATCGTACCCGGCTCCCATTTCTCCGAAAGCCCCGACTTCGTGGATACATGGCCTCTTCACGGCGTGGCCGGCACCCCCAACGCCAACCTGCATCTGGCGATCAACGCGCTGGGCATCACCCACCACTTCAAAAAGGGACAGTACTGTGCCGCCTACTCCGGCTTCGAAGGCATAGAAGACAATTCAAACCGCCAGCAAAGCCGGGCCGAGGTACGCATCGCCACCGAGGAAGGTCACACGCTCGCCAACGCGCTCAACGCCGCAGGCATCACCAAAGTGGATGTGGTAGGCATCGCCGAATCGCACTGTGTGAAGGAAACCGCGCTCGATGCGGTGAAACTCGGCTACCGCACCCGCGTATTCACCGACCTGACCGTGCCGGTCAGCCCCAAACTCGGTGAAGCGGCACGCAAGGAAATGTCCGCGGCCGGCGTTGAACTCGCAACGTCCGACTGACCGGCGGTCGTAACGCTCAAGTCGTAGCACTCAATACTCCAGCGGCGACGGCAGATCCGCCCTTCCCACCAGCTGGGCGATCTGCACGCGACTCATGCACAGCTTGTCCGAAGCGGCGGAAAGATGAGCCTTCGCGGTCCGCTCACTGGTGAACATCCGCTCGGCGATCTCCTGGTTGGTCAGCCCCTCGGCGGCCAGCAGCACCGCTTCTCGTTCACGCTCGCTCAGCGAATTCAACAGGGCACGAGCCTCATCCCGGCGGGTCATCGGCCGATGCTCATGCAGGTCGGCGAGCAATTGCCGCTGACTGGCCGGATTGTACTGAGGACGGCCCTCGCAGGCTCCGATAATCCGGTCGATGATCTCCTCCGGCGCATCCGTCTTTGACACGAACCCTTCGGCACCGGCCTCCGCCGCCCGCTCCACGGTGCCCTTCGGCGACAACGACGTGAGAATCAACACATGCGGGGGATCAGACAGACCCCGCAGCCTCGCCGTAGCCTCGATCCCATCCCCGTTCGGCATGGCGATATCCATCAGCACCACATCCGGATGTTCGATCCGCGCCTTCTCAACGGCCTCCGCTCCACTGCCGGACGTGGAGACCACCACAACCCGACCTTGCGAATAGTCGTTGAGAATCAACGACATCGCCTGACAGATCATCGGATCGTCATCGACGACGCTCACGGTGATCGGCGTCGAAACAGCCGGATCGGATACGGAGACAGCAGAGGACATATCCCTCATCGTAACGGCACGAACGGCAGTTTCACGTCAAGATGGAAATCGTTGCGCGCATCATACCCGTATTCGCAGGTGCCGCCCGCCCGCATGACCCGCTCCTTGAGCCCGGAAAGACCGTGGCCTCCGGTACTCGCGTTCACCTTCGACACGCCTGTATCCGATACGTCCGCATTGCCCACGCCCGCACCGTTCACGTCCGTGTCTGGAATACCAGCATCCTTCCGCTCCCCGTGGGCGTCAAACCCGGCATCGGTGGCATTGGAGAACAGCACGACCACGCCGTTCGAGGGAATCGCCGAAATTTCCAGTGACACCCGCTTCCCGGGCGCATGCCGCCGCGCATTCGTCAGCCCCTCCTGCACTGCGCGGAACGCGATCTTGCCGATCTCGGGATTCAACGAACTCAGATCACGAACATCGATCCACGTATCCAACGACATGCCCGCCGAACGTGCGGAATCTACGATGTCATACAAAGCCTCTCGGGTCAGCGCGGTGTCCTGCGAGGGAGTCAGCATGGTCGCGGCGTCTTCGGGATGACGAAGCATGTCGATGATGCTGTGCGCCTCATCCAACGCTCCCGCCGCCTGTCGGCGAATCTCCGAGGCTCGTGCGACCAGCGCCTCGGCATTCTGCTCCAATGAAGCGTCACCGGCATCCCTTGCTTGGGAGGCGAGCTTCATCGTCTGCGTCTGCATTGCACTGGCGTTCACCGCGATCAGCGACAGACTGTGAGCCAGCGTGTCATGCGCTTCGGCCGCCACGGCGTCGGCGAACCGTTGCATCTGCAGATTGCTCGCCAGTTCGTCGGCGCGCGTTCGTTCGGCGTGGACCTTGGCATCCGCGTTGTGGGCGAGGGCCCGCGCGCGCAGATGCAGCCCGACCATCACGGCGGCGGTCACCATGCCGACGCCCCACACGGCGGCGGCAGCCACGATCGTGGTCATACCGACGTTCAATCGTGCCGGCACCCCGTCGACACCCGTGCCCTGATCGGAGAACAGCAGCTTCCACATCGACCAGTCCGCCGGCCTCAGCAGATCCTTGGTGTAGGATGCGGCGACCGCCATCACGGTCAGCGTCGTACCCGCCGTTATCAGCCGGCGATCGCGGCTGCGGGCCGTCAGCGCGCTCAGCGAGAGCAGCGTCGACGTCGATCCGAGCGGCAACAGCACCGTTGCGCCGGCCGTCACCGTCAGCACGAGCAGGGGGCTGCGGTCGCGGTGCAGCAGCAGGAACGGCAGCGCCGTGCCGACGAACAACGAGAGCATGGCCACCACGAAGCCGAAGGCGTCCTCCCTTGCATTCGCCAACGATCCCGCAAGCGAGGTCTGAGCCAGATTCATCATCACGCCCATCGCGATCAGCACCACCGACCAGCGACGCTTAGCCGGCAGGACGATCTCCGCGCCGGGCGTGCCGTCGTCGGTCGGCGCCGAGGAAAAGAGGAATCGTGGAATCCGCATCATAATGATTCCGAGCATACGTGGAATCCCCGTCGTTCGTCACCGTCCGTTCGCGCAGCGCCTCCTGCCCTAAAGGGAAACACGACATGCCCGTTCGTACAATATCCCGCGCGTCGACGAGCCGGTACGTTGAAAATACATGACCATCCGTATTCGGACTCGAAACCCGCATTCGGATGAACAGGGAAGAGAAAGGCTCACTATGACCAATCCCAATGGATACGCCCCGAACGGTTCGGCTGCCCCGCAGGTGCCGGGGCCGCAGACCCCGTCACCGCAGTCCCCGTCACGTCGGGACCGTTCCCGACACGGCGATAAACCGATCAGTGGCTGCGCCATCGCCGGATGCGTGACGGGCGGCATCGGTCTGCTGACCAGTTGGATACCGATTTTCAATAACGTTTCCGCCATTATTGCAGTGATCGGCGTTGTACTTGCAATTATTGGTCTTGTTGCTACTCGCAGAAAAGGCCGGAAGCGTGGTCGTGGAGTGGCCATCGCCGCAGTGGTCATTTCGGTCATTGCGATCATTATCGTATTGGTCACTCAGAATGCCTATGTCAAGGCCATCGATGATGCCGGCAAGCAGGTGGAAGCCAGCCAATCGGCAAGCAAGAAGGCCGTGGCGGATCGAACCTACACGTTTAAGGCCACCAGCAACGGTCCTGCAAGTGCCGTATATACGAATGGCGGAGGCAGTCATACCGAAGATTTCAACGGTTCGTGGCAGATTACCGCGAAAGGTACTGAAGCAGGGGAGTTTCCGGGGCTCAGCGTATTGACAAGCGACTACAGCAATCCTGATCCCAGCGGCATCAAAGTCAGTTGCGAGATTCTCGTCAACGGCAAAAGCGTTAGTAAGCATAACGGTACTGGTTCCGGTGCATCCGCTATTTGCGATGTGCCGTATGACTGGCAGGAGACCAAGTAGCGAACAAATGGATATCCAAGGGGCTGCCCGCGTTCTGCAATCGAACGGGGTAGCCCCTTCGGGCTATGGTGGGGGATATGGGAATCAAAGCGACGGAAAAACCGCTGGGCAAGATCTTCACGTCGGACTATCGGTTCGTGGTGCCGGCCTTCCAACGGGCGTATACATGGCAGGTGGAGAACATGCGCCAGCTGGTGGAGGATCTGCGAGACGCCTCGACGACGCCGAAGACCCCCTACTTCCTCGGATCCCTGATCCTCGTGCAGGATGGGGACAACCGATACCAGGTCATCGACGGCCAGCAGCGTCTGGTGTCGCTGACGATCATCATCGCGGTGCTGCGTGATCTGGAGAAGGACGACGATCTCATCGAAAGCCTCGATGACCTGATCGTGGAGCACGGTGATCGTCTTCGCGGCATCAAGGCCGAGCCCCGACTTCGTCTGCGCGACCGTGACGCCGACTTCTTCCGCGACAACATTCAGGCGGGCGTCGAAGCCGTGCTCGATCTGCGTGACGCGGATCTTGCGACCAGCGCCCAGTGGAACATCAAGCTCAACACCAAGCAGGCGTACGACATGCTCGCCGATATGGACGTTGACGAGCGGCATCGGTTCGCCTCGTATCTGGTCAATCAGGTCACGCTGGTGATGGTGATCACCGACGATCTGGCCGGCGCCCACCGCATATTCGACGTGATGAACATGCGAGGCGTGCCGCTCACCGCCTCCGATGTGTTCAAGGCCAAGGCCGTGGCCGCGCTGTCCGCCGTCTCACGTGACGTCTACGCCTCCCGATGGGACGATATCGTCGAACCGCTGGGCGACGACCCGCAGAAGACGGAGCATTTCTTCCGCAGCCTGTACATGATCATCACCTATAAGGCGGAATGCGGCCAGCTCATCAACGATTTTCAGGACGACGTACTCAAACCTCGTCTGCGCAACGGAGACGAAGTCATCGAGTTCATCGACAAGGTGCTCGCCCCCTATGCCAGCGCATGGCGCATGGTTGAGCGGCCTACGGAAACCCGGTTGCCTGACGAGGTCGTCGGCCGTCTCGTCGCACTCAATGACTATCCAGCCGATGACTGGAAGCCCGTGGCCATGTGGGCGTTGGTCCATTCCATCCGCAATCTCGGCGCGCTTGGCGTTTCAGCGTTCGCCGACGGTGGCGCGCATTCCCACGCCAGTGGTTCGAAATCCGGCGAGACCCTTGACCTGCATGATCTCGATCGGCTCAACGGCGTGCTCGGCGCTTTGGAGCGAGTCAGCGGCATCGACATGCTGAACCATCAGACGACGCTGTACCGTCGAACCCGTTTCGCCAGTGCGATCCGCGATCTCGACAAGCGGCGTTCGCTGCAGCAGATCCGTTGGTTCAACATCAGTGACGACGAACGTAGAAGAGCATTGGCCCACCTGCGCGGAGAGTTGCCGCTCAACGATGAGGTGAGACGGCTGCTGCTGATCCGGGCGAACGAGCAGAAGGACGGTGGCCGTATCATCCGCCCGAGGAGCCTTCGGGTGCTTCGACTCGTTCCGGAGCGTGTCGGCAAGGAATCCTCGTTCGCTTCATGGTCGGAATCCGTGCGCGACTATTGGGCCGAGCGTCTCGGAAATCTCGTGATCAGCCAGACCAGCGAAAAACAGGTGGAAAAGCTCGACGACTATACCCAGCGACGCGACCAGATGCTGGTGCACGCCGGATCGAGGCGATTCCCCCTGACCGAACAGCTCGTGAACATCGCAGAAATGACGCCGAAGACCCTGCAATGGCGGCAGGACGAGATGGTTCGCCTGATCGCCGACTACTGGGATATCCGCTATGACGCCGAGCGAGTGGATCTTTCGGAGCTCAGCGAGGAGCATCTCGTCGAACGGACGAAGATCCACAGGCCCAGCTCACGTCGCGTCACCATCGCGCAGGTGCTGGACGCCGGCCTGCTGGTCGCCGGAGAGACCTTCGAATGGGTGCGGCCGCGCAAGGGCGAACGCTGGGTCGCCACCATCACCGACGACGGCAGAATGCGCATGGAGGACGGCACCGAGTATCCATCCCCGACTGCGGCGGCACGGGCGGTCGGAGGTAGCAGCGCGGGCCTCAACGTGTGGAAACGCACGTCGAACGGGCAGAAGCTCAGCGATATCTGGAAGACCTACCGTCTGAAGGCGAAGTAGTCGGCCGCAGGAAGGCCGGCAGCTTCGCCGGTGCCTGGGCGAGCAGCGTACCGAGGAAGATCAGCGCGCAGCCGAGGTAGGCCCGAGGCGTCATGATCTCGCCGAGCAGCAACGCTCCGCCGATCACCGAGAAGAACGATTCGAGGGACATGATCAGCGAGGCGCGTGTCGGCGGCACCCATTGCTGGCCCACCACCTGCAACGTGTAGGCGATGCCCACCGAGCCGATGCCCGCGTATAGGACGGCGATCCACGCCTGACCTGCGCCGGCCCAATCCACGGCACCGGTGGCGAGGGAGCAGATCCAGCTGATGATCGTGGTGGTGAGGAACTGTCCGAACGACAGGACGATCGGATCGATGGATGATCCGAGCTCGTCGATGACGAGAATGTGCACGGCGAACAGCAGCGCGGAGGCGACCAGCAGGCCGTCCGCCATCGTCATCGAGCCGAAACCGTCGGTGATGCACAGGAGGTAGAAGCCGGCGACGGCGATCGCCACCGCCGCCACGGTGAGCACGCCGATGCGCCGGCGTAGAAAGACGAATGCCAGCAGCGGCACGATCACGATATACAGGGCGGTGAGGAATCCCGCCCGTCCGGCCGACTTGCCGTAGAGAATGCCGTACTGCTGCAGCGTGCTGGCCGTGAACAGCACGACACCGCAGAGCATGGCGATGAGGATCGTGTGCCGAGGGGAGCCGTGTGAAGCGGTGTTTCCGGCCGCCGTTTCAGGACGTTTGGATCGCACGAGCAGAATCGGGATCAGGGAGATCGTGCCGAGCGTGAATCTCGTGGCGTTGAAGAAGAACGGCGACATGCTGTTCATGCCGGAGACCTGTGATACGAAGGCGAAACCCCAGATCATGGCCGTAAGCACCAAGGCGGCCATGCCGATGTATTCCTGCCCATGCTGTCTGTCCCTGTGTGGTCTGTTCATGGAGACAACAACGTAACGTACCCGTGTAACGGCGGATCAGGTACTTCCACATAACGAAATCCGCGGATCGCCGTATCCGCGGATTTCGATGATGAGAGTCGGTCGTCAGTCGTTCGAGCTGCCGAAGATGGTCAGCAGGTGCACGAAGAAGTTGATGAAGTCGAGATACAGGTTCAGTGCGCACAGGATCGAGACGCGGCGGATCATCGTGTCGTCATGCGAATACTGCGCGAACATCATGCGGGTGAACTGCGCGTCATGAACCGTCAGGCCGGCGAAGATCAGCAGTGCGATCGCCGAGATCAGCATGGTCATGGCGCCGGTGGGGACGAAGAACATCATGATCATTTCGAATACGATGAGCACGAGCAGCGCCACCATCAGGATCGGACCGGCCTTGAGCATGTCGATCTTCGTCGTCAGACCGAACATCGTCAGGCACAGGAAGAACGCTGCGGACATGCCCAGCGCCATCACGATGCTGCCCAGACTGTAGGTGACGAAGATCGTGCTCAGCGTGAATCCCATCAGCGCCGCATACACGTAGAACAGTACGCGGGCGGTCCCGGGATTCATGCGCATCACGCGCATCCCGAGGAACACGGCCATGCCAACCTGCACCAGGGCCAGCACGATCCAGCCGATCATGCCGGTGGCCTGCAGATAGGTGTTCAGCATGCCGGTGGTCTGGGTGAGCACGGCCACCACGGCGGTGACCAGCAGGCCCATGGTCATTTCGAAATACGCCTTGGTGGTGGAGACGCGCTTCGCCCGTTCATAGCTTTCGCGCACATAGGTGGTCTGCGCGTCCATCACCGGCTGTCCGTATGAAGCGGGGCCATACGGCGACTGGGCCTGTGCGAATCCCTCTTGGGCGTATGGCTGCTGCTGGCCGTAAGAGGCCCCATCATACGCTTGGCCCTGATATTGGGGGTTTTGATACTGCGAATTCTGATACTGGGGATTTCGATACTGCTCCCCGTTGTCTCCTTCGGAACGTCGTCCGAATCCGAAAGCCATCGTCAAGCTCCTTCTGTTTGATCTATCCGCCAACCGTATGGGAGGCAGCTTACGGAATCCTGAATCGTTATGCTCACAGGGAAAGCGACACTGCGAGCGGCGCGCTTGCCGAGCCGGAATCGTCTCCGCCGATAGGATGGCAATGGAGGTGGTCTGGCCGTGAAACGGACCGGGAAACCGCCGACGGCAATCAAATTCATCAGTCATCAAGGAAGATCGGAAGCGCATATGGACTTCATCAAGCTGAACAACGGGATCGAGATTCCCCGCATCGGGCTGGGCGTGTTCCAGACGCCGAACGGTACGCAGACCGAAAACGCGGTGCTCTGGGCGCTGGAGAACGGATACCGTCACATCGACACCGCGATGATCTACGGCAACGAGGCCTCGGTGGGGGCGGCCATCGCCAAGTCGGGAGTCAAGCGGCGTGATGTGTTCCTCACCACGAAGCTGTGGAACGACGACATTCGCCGTCACCGCGCCAAGGAGGCGTTCGAGGAAAGCCTCGACCGGCTTGGCACGGACTACGTCGACCTGTATCTGATCCACTGGCCGGCCGACGGATGGCAGGAGGCATGGGAGGCGATGAGCGAGCTGTATGAGGATCGGCGGGTCCGCGCCATCGGCGTGAGTAACTTCCAGATCCATCATCTTGAGGAGCTCGCCGCCATCAGCGACGTCAGGCCGGCCGTCGATCAGATCGAATCGTCTCCGCAGTTCGGTAATGACGAGGTCATCGACTACTGCGGCTCCCACGGCATCGCGGTCGAGGCGTGGAGTCCGCTGGGCGGTACCGGAGGCAGTCTGCTGTCCGATCCGGTGCTCGCCGAAATCGGCGCGAAATACGGCAAATCGGCGGCTCAGGTCGTGATTCGCTGGCATCTGCAGCGAGGCGTGATCGTCCTGCCGAAGTCCACGCATGAGCAGCGCATCCGCGAGAACATCGATGTGTTCGACTTCGAGCTTTCCGCGGAGGACATGGCCGCCGTCGATGCGCTCGAAACCGGTCGACGCAACGGCAGCGATCCCGACGACTTCGCTTTCTGATCGTCGGGGGAGTGGTCGATCCGATCCGGTTCGATCCGCCGGATCGGATCACTCGGCTTCGCCGATCTCGTTGTGGATCGACTGCATCGTCGATTCGATTCGCGAAAGCTCCTTTGCGCAGTCGCGCAGCGTGGCGATATGTCGTTCCTTGTCGGCGTCCTCCATGTCGTTCTTGTACCGCAGACGGTGTTCAAGACTCGCCCAGTAATCCATGGCGATCGTGCGGAACTGCACCTCCACCGGCGTGGGATGGGGTCCGTCGGTGAGAAACACCGGAACCGAGTAGATCACATGCAGGCTTCGATATCCGTTCGGCTTGGGATTCGCGATGTAGTCCTTCACCCGAATCACCTCGATGTCCGACTGTTCGGAAAGCGTGTCCGCCACCTTGTATACATCCTGCTCGTAGTTGCAGATCACACGAATGCCGGCGATGTCGAACAGATTCTCCCGGATGGACTCCACACTGAGCGGCAGGCCTCGTTTCCGGAGCTTGCCGATCGTGGAACCGATGCTTTTGAGACGGCACTCCATGTGGTGGATCGGATTATGCCGATCTCTCAGCTGGAACTCGTCGTCGAGATTCTCCAACTTGGTGCTGATCTCCCTCATCGCACCGGAATAGACCTGCTCAAGCTCGGCGTACTGCACGATCTGCGCCCCATGGAAGGTCTCGGTGCCGAGTTCGGCGGAAACCTGCTCCATACGGGAACGGATCTCCGGCACATTGAAACGCTGTTTGCGTTCAAGCATCATGGCAAGCTCCTTAACGGTCTCCTCGACGGTCGATGTGCGATTTCATGCGATATGGTACCAAGGTTCGTGAGGAAAACCCGCAACGGCAACGGGGACATGTGCCGCTAGGATGGTGACCTATGAATGAGGATATGATGACCGTCGAGGAGCGCAATCCCATTGCGGCCTCCTCGCTTACCGGCGAGCAGGAGAACCTCGCCGACAGGGGACGCGGCAAGGGCGTGTATTATGTGCATACGCTCGGATGCCAGATGAACGTGCATGATTCCGAACGCATCGCCGGCGTGCTCGATGCGGACGGCTATGTGGCCGCAACCGAACAGCAGGCGTCCGACAGGGACGTCGATCTGATCGTGCTCAACACCTGCGCGGTGAGGGAGAACGCCGCCGAACGCATGTACGGCACCATCGGACTGTGGGCTGATCTCAAGCGCATGCGACCGAACCTGCAGATCGCGGTGGGCGGATGCATGGCCCAGCTCGACCGGGAGCGCATCGCGCGCAAGGCTCCCTGGGTGTCCGCCGTGTTCGGCACCAAGAACATCGGTTCGCTGCCACGGTTGCTCGACCAGAACCGGGCGAGCGGCAAGCCTCAGGTGAAGGTGCAGGAGAAGCTCGACGTGTTTCCCAGCCAGCTGCCCACCGTACGCGATTCGCGGGTCTCGTCATGGGTGTCGATCTCGGTGGGTTGCAACAATACCTGTACGTTCTGCATCGTGCCCACCACCCGAGGCAAGGAACGCGACCGTCGTCCGGGGGACATCCTCGACGAGGTACGCCGGTGCGTGAGCAACGGTGCCAAGGAGGTCACGCTGCTCGGTCAGAACGTGAACTCCTATGGATACTCCATGGGCGACCGCATGGCCTTTTCCAAACTGCTGCGCGCCTGCGGAGGCATCGAAGGTCTGGAGCGCGTGCGGTTCACGTCGCCCCATCCCGCCGCATTCACCGACGACGTGATCGAGGCGATGGCCCAGACCCCCAACGTCATGCACCAGCTGCACATGCCGCTGCAGTCCGGTTCCGACGATATTCTGCGTGCCATGCGACGTTCGTACCGCTCCGCGAAGTTCATGGACATCCTGCGCAAGGTGCGCGAGGCCATGCCCGACGCGCAGATCAGCACGGATATCATCGTCGGATTCCCGGGGGAGACCGAAGAGGATTTCCAGCGCACGCTCGACGTCGTGGAGCAGGCGCGGTTCTCATCGGCCTTCACATTCATTTACTCGCCGCGTCCCGGTACGCCGGCCGCATCCATGGAACAGGTGCCTCACGACGTGGTGCAGGAGCGGTTCGAACGGCTGGTCGCGCTTCAGGAACGCATCACCGCGGAGAATCTCAGGGGATTCGAAGGACGGGACGTCGAAGTGATGATCACCGGGACACGAGGCAAGAAGGACGCGGAAACCCACAGGGTCACCGGGCGTGAACGCACCGGCGTGCTCGTGCACATCGGCGTGCCCGAAGGAGAGCCGATGCCTCAGGTCGGCGACTTCGTCACCGCCACCGTCACCCACGCCGGACGGCATAATCTCATCGCCGATCCGGACCCCTCGAAGGGACAGACCTATCATGTCCGCCACTGAACCATCGAACGGTCAGGCCGTCGACGTCGGAGAGATGCGCGTCGTATCGATCGTCGGTCCCACGGCTTCGGGGAAGACCGGCCTGGCCATTGCGCTCGCCGAGGCGTTGCGTTCGGCGGGGCAGCAGGCCGAAATCGTCAATGCCGATGCCTATCAGATGTATCGGGGTATGGATATCGGCACGGCGAAGGCCACTGCCGCGGAGCGCGAGCGGGTGCCGCATCATCTGCTCGACGTCATCGAGCCCACCGAAACGATGACGGTGGCTCGGTATCAACGTCTGGTGCGCGACTGCATCGGCGAATTGCGTGGCAGGGGGGTGCGTCCGATTCTGGTGGGCGGATCGGGATTGTACGCCCGCGCGGCCATTGACGATATTTCGTTCCCCGGCACCGATCCCGAAGTTCGCGCTCGGTTGGAGCATCGTGTGCAAACCGAAGGCGCCGGGGCTCTGTTCGCCGAGCTGGAACGCAGGGATCCCGAGGCCGCCCGTCGCATGGACGCGCATAATCCACGCCGTACCGTACGCGCGTTGGAAGTCATCGAGATCACCGGCCGACCGTATTCCGCCAGTCTTCCGAAATACCGGTACGTCATACCGTCCGTGCAGATCGGCCTTGATCTGCCGCGTGAGGAGCTGGATCGTCGCATCGCCGTGCGCACGCGGAACATGTTCGACGACGGGTTCGTCGACGAGGTGGAACGTCTTCGTCCTCGTCTCGGCGTCACGGCGGCTCGCGCGCTTGGATACCAGCAGGTCATCGATCTGCTTGACGGGCTGACCGACATGGACGACGCGATGGCCGACATCGCGCAGAAGACCCGTCGTCTGGCTCGCAAGCAGATGGGGTGGTTCGGCCGTGATCCGCGCATCCATTGGCTTGAGGCGTTGAATCCGGATCTGCTGCGCAATGCGCTGGGCATCGTGCGGCACGCTGACGCCGGCGATTACGATGCGATCGACGCCCATGCTGATGAATACGTGCAGCATCATCTCGGCGATATTTCAGCCTGATCTCTTCCGTAGTTCCCCGCAAACGGTAATGTAGTGCTTTGCTATGGCACAGAAATCATCGAAATCATCGTCGCGTGCGTCCGGCGGGCGCTCTGCGGGCGCAAGGGGTAAAGGCGCGAAGGCAACGGATGCTTCGGATACGACCAAGGTCATGCCCGAAGCGGACACCGTATGGAGGAAGACCCTGATCTTCTTCGTGCTGGTGGCGTGCGCGGTATTGTTCTGCGCGAGCGAATGGTTCCGGGTCAGCGGTCCGCTCGGCAGGGCTCTGCATGTTGTGGCGTCGAGCCTGCTGGGCATGATGAGCGTGATTCTTCCGGTGATCCTGCTGTACATTGCGATCCGTCTGGTCAGCACCACGGTTCGTTCGTACGGCAATACCCGGATGCTGGTCGGCTTGGGATTGCTGTTGTGGTCGATCTGTTCGATTATCGATGCGGTGAAATTGGGGGAGTCCCAAGGGTTCGACATGCAGTCGATACAGGCTGCCGGCGGACTGCTTGGCTTCATTGTGGGATCTCCGTTGACCTGGGGGCTTTCCGAAGCGTTCGCCGTGGCGCTGTTCGTACTGGTTGGGCTGCTGTCGCTGCTGCTGATCACCGGTGTGACGATGAGTGACGTCTCGTCATATGGTCATACGCTGCATGAACGGATGGCCGAACGATCGGATCATGCCGATGCGGGGGAGTCCGGCGGGGATTCCGATCGGCTGCCCAATGAGGTTCGTCTTACGGACGACGATTCCGATGGGACCATCGTCTTCGCCGATGGGGTGCCATCCCATGATGAGGCCGATGCTGCGGAAGGTTCCGCTGCCGGTGCCGCGAGAAGACGGCGCCCGTCGCTGCTCGAGCGTCTGTTCGGCCGTCGGGGTCAGGAGGACGACGCCGAGGATTCGAGACTTGACCGATATGCGGCCGATACAGCATTCGACAAGGCTGCGTCCACCCACGGCGCCACCGCGGAGACCCCTGTGGTGGATCGTCGCCCACCTCGCACGGTCTCCTCGGGTGCGGGTCTGACGCAGGATGGTCAGCCTGCCGTCCAGGAGGGAGGATATCCCGATCCTTGGGCCACGGCCATCGACGCCGATCCCGCCGCCGGACGTGCGGGACTTGTCGGCAATGGCGAAGCAGTGGACGCCACAAGGCCCATGTCCGATTCCGGCGCCTACGGCACGAGCTCGACGCTTGCGCCGGCATCGTCTGTACCGGCGTCATCTGTACCGTCTTCGGCCGCGTCGTCAATATCTTCGTCCGTGCCGTCAGCGTCCGCATCCATGCCGTCCGACGCTGGTGCGGCACTGGCGATGCCGGACGGCGGACTTGAACCGGGAGAATCGGAGACCTATCATCTGCCGGATCTGGAGCTGTTGGCCCACGGCAAACCCCATGCGGCGCGCACCCCGGCCAACGACAAGGTCATCGCCGCCCTGCAATCCACCTTCCAGCAGTTCAAGGTGGATGCGAAGGTGGTCGGCTTCCTGCGCGGCCCTTCCGTCACCCAGTACGAGGTGGAGCTTGGTCCCGGCGTCAAGGTGGAGAAGGTCACGAATCTGCGGCGCAACATCGCCTATGCGGTGGCGAGCTCCGATGTCCGCATCCTCTCGCCGATCCCGGGCAAATCCGCCATCGGCATCGAGATCCCCAACGTCGACAGGGAGATCGTGCATCTCGGAGACGTGCTGCGCAGCGACAAGGCGAGGAACGACCGCAATCCGATGCTTGCCGGCGTGGGCAAGGACGTCGAAGGGCATTTCGTCACGGCCGATCTGACCAAGATGCCTCATCTGCTGGTGGCGGGTGCCACCGGTTCGGGAAAGTCGAGCTTCATCAATTCGATGCTCACCTCGATCATCATGAGAGCTACCCCCGAACAGGTGCGTTTGATCATGGTCGATCCCAAGCGTGTGGAGCTTTCCGCGTATGCGGGCATCCCCCATCTGCTCACGCCGATCATCACCGACCCGAAGAAGGCCGCACAGGCGTTGGAATGGGTGGTCAAGGAGATGGACGCCCGATACGATGATCTGCAGTATTTCGGATTCCGCCACGTCAAGGACTTCAATGAGGCGGTGAGGGCGGGCAAGGTGCACGCGCCCGAAGGGTCGAACCGCAAGGTGGCCCCCTACCCGTATCTGTTGGTGGTCGTCGATGAGATGGCCGATCTGATGATGGTCGCCAAGAACGATGTGGAAAGCTCCATTCAGCGCATCACGCAGCTGGCCCGTGCCGCAGGCGTGCATCTGGTGCTTGCGACGCAGCGTCCGTCGGTTGACGTGGTCACCGGTCTGATCAAGGCCAATATTCCTTCCAGACTGGCGTTCGCCACGTCCTCCGCCACCGATTCGAGGGTTATTCTCGACACCACGGGTGCGGAAAGCCTCATCGGCCAGGGTGATGCGTTGTTCCTGCCAATGGGCAGCGCGAAGCCGTTGCGAGTGCAGGGCTCATGGGTTTCCGAATCCGAGATCCGCTCGGCCGTGGACTTCGTCCGCACCCAGCGCAAGCCCCGGTACCGGGAGGACATCGAGCAGATGGCCAAGGAGTCCGATCAGAGCGCCGTCGAGCCGGATGAGGAGATCGGCGACGACATGGACGTTCTGCTGCAGGCCGCCGAACTGGTGGTCTCCTCGCAATTCGGTTCCACGTCGATGCTGCAGCGCAAGCTGCGCGTCGGGTTCGCCAAGGCCGGCCGGCTCATGGATCTGCTGGAATCCCGCGGTGTGGTGGGGCCGTCCGAAGGATCCAAGGCCCGTCAGGTGCTGGTGCAGCCGCAGGATCTTCCTCAGGTGCTGGCGTTCATTCAGGGCAAGACCGACGGCATCCATCCGACCGGGCCTGCGTCGGACGCCTCGGCACAGTAGGACGATGGGCGAGGACGTTCCGATGGCGGTCGAGTCCGCATGGCGGCGGCCGCCGGTTTTATATTCGTTACGCGGTACGCTTAGGTACGCGTGTCAAGCAAGGAGTGATTGATGGCGGAAAAGAACAATCCGGGGGAACATGGCGGGTCTTCGTTGCTGGAGGGGTGGAACACCTCGGCCAATCTGGTGACCTATGCCCGAATCATTCTGGTGGTGGTGTACATCGTGCTTACGGTGATGGCGGGCCCGAGTGGCCGTGACGATGTGATGTTGCGGTGGATCGCGGCCGTGCTGTTCATCGTCGCCGCCAGCACCGATAAGGTGGATGGCTGGTTGGCCCGACGCAACAACGAGGTCACCGAACTGGGCAAGCTCATGGATCCCATCGCCGACAAGCTGCTGATGTGCTCGGCTTTGATCCTGCTGTCGATCTTCGGTGAATTCGCATGGGCGTGGGTGATCACCATATTGTTCCTGATTCGTGAGATCGGCATCACCGTCATGCGATTCTTCGTCATGGAGCAGCCCGGAGGCAAGGTGATCGCAGCCGCATGGCCCGGCAAGCTCAAGACGGTGTTCCAGTCGATCTCCCTGTCCATGTACATGCTGCCGGCATGGTCCCTTGGTGCGACGGCTGGCCGTGGCGGTCTGCCGGCAATGGTGGTCGACGGTTATTATCTGGTGGCGTACGTGCTGTTGCTGGTGGCCCTTGTCCTGTGCCTGTACTCCGGTTTCGTTTATGTGAGGGGCACGTTCTTCCGCGGTCGAACGGAGGCCTAGCTTGGCTGGCGTGATGGGATCGGCTGCTGACGACCGGCATGTACGTGACGGACTCGCGGCGGACATACTGGGCATCTGCTTGGATCGGCGGTGGAGCATCGCCGCCGCCGAATCGCTGACCGGAGGATTGCTGTCCGATGCATTCGTGAGGATTCCCGGTGCCTCACGGGTGTTTCTTGGATCGGCCGTCACCTATGACATCAAGGCGAAGACCGCGATTCTCGGCGTGGACGGCGATCTGCTGCGCAGAGAAGGAGCGGTGCATCCCCAGGTCGCCTACCAGATGGCCGAGGCGACGGCCCGCCTGTACGATACGCATGCGGATCTCGGTCATCGCGTGATAGGCCTGTCGACCACCGGCGTGGCCGGTCCCGGTCCGGACGGAGACAAGCCGGCCGGTCTGGTGTATGTCGGTATCAGTTTGCCCTCGTCGCCCGAAGGAGTCGGCGGGATTGAGCATGAACGGGATGTCGACCGCACGACGTACGTGAGCGAGTTGCATCTGCCCGGCGGGCGGGAGGAGGTCCGATCCGGCACCGTGGAGGCCGTGTTGCGTGAGCTTCTTGATCTGCTGACCGGCTGAACGTCGGATTGCGTCTCGACGACGAAGTATGTGAGCTTTATCACATTGTTGACTGAAGGCGGAATATTCACGTCGATTGCCGGTTGGTCAGATTGGAGATACGAAGAACAAGGCGGGGACAACCAAAGGAGTGGATTATGACGGCGACTGCAACGCGTTATGAGCAGAAGATCGAATCCAAGGCCACCAGTGCCGATGCCGTGGTGAACATGCCCGAGAAGGCCATCGCGCGTAATCTCACGCCGGCTCAGAAGCGAGCCGTGGCGTTCGCCCAGCAGCAGATTCTGCGCGCGCGAGCCGCCCGAAAGGCCAAGGATGATCGTCAGGCCGCCCTCAATCGCATGTGGGCGAATGCCGACAGGGAGGATGCCGCGTCGGACGCGGTGAACAATGCCGAGCGGGCGCGCATGGTGTCGGGCGAGGATGGTCAGATCTCCCTGCGCAAGGTGATCGGCGAGGTGCTGCGCAACCTGCGTACCAAGGATCACAAGACCCTGCGCGAGGTCAGCGGCAAGGCCGGCGTGTCTCTCGGCTATCTTTCGGAGGTGGAGCGCGGCCAGAAGGAGGCCAGCTCCGAGCTGCTGGTGTCCATCACCCGTGCGCTCGGCGTGCCGCTTTCCGACATGCTGATGATGGTGGCCGACCGAGTGCGCGAGGTTGAGGGCCGCGACTAGTCTCGTCTTCCATGCAGGAACGGGAATTCTGGGAGTTGCTTGAAGAGGTTTTCGGCCGTTCGTATGGTCGGAGTCTTTCGCATGATCTGGCGCTTTCGTCGCTGGACTCCAGAACCGCGGTGGAGGCTCTGGATGATGGGGTGGAGCCTCGTGTGGTGTGGAATGTGCTGTGTGATCAGATGGATGTCCCGGATTCCCGCCGATGGGGTCGGGATCACAATGCTCCGCCCATGCCGGCGACGACGTGGTGATTTCGGATGATTGTGGATGCGCGCGATATCGAATGGGCGGTTTTCGGAGTGTCGTATGACTTCGAACAAATGTTCGGGTATAGTCGGGTTCGGATGCTGGTGGTCGGTGTCGCCGAGTGGCTGTGATTGTGGACGGCGGCACGTTCATGCACATTCCCCGTACGGCTGGCGCTTGGCATGACCGATGTCGTACGGTGGATGCTCCAGCGATTACGAACGTAAGGAGACACTGATGGCGCAGAAGACGACACAGAAGAAGGACAATCCCGAGGATCTCGCCAAGCGTCGGCAGGCGGCTTTGGACACGGCTCTCGCGCAGGTGGAGAAGAGCTTCGGCAAGGGCTCGGCCATGAGGCTGGGAGACAAACCGGTGCAGGAGGTGGAGGTCATTCCCACCGGCTCGCTGGCGTTGGATCTGGCTCTTGGCATCGGCGGGCTTCCCAAGGGCAGGATCGTGGAGGTCTATGGTCCGGAATCCTCCGGCAAGACCACGCTCGCCCTCCATGTGGTGGCCAATGCCCAGAAGAACGGTGGTGTGGCCGCCTTCATCGATGCGGAGCATGCGCTTGACCCGGAATACGCCCGCCGATTGGGTGTGGATACCGATTCGCTGATCGTTTCACAGCCGGACAACGGCGAACAGGCGTTGGAGATCGCCGACATGCTGATCCGCTCCGGCGCGTTGGACGTGATCGTCATCGATTCCGTCGCGGCCTTGGTGCCGAAGGCTGAGATCGATGGTGATATGGGAGACAGTCACGTCGGTCTTCAGGCGCGTCTGATGAGTCAGGCGCTGCGGAAGATGACGGGTGCTCTCTCGCAGGCCGGCACCACGGCCATCTTCATCAACCAGCTGCGTGAGAAGATCGGCGTGTTCTTTGGCAGTCCGGAAACCACCACCGGTGGCAAGGCACTCAAATTCTACGCTTCGGTGCGTCTGGACATCCGCCGAATCCAAACGATCAAGAACGGGGACGAGGCCGTGGGCAATCGCACCAAGGTGAAGGTCGTCAAGAACAAGATGGCTCCGCCGTTCAAGACCGCCGAATTCGATGTGCTGTACGGTGAGGGAATCTCCACGGAAGGCTCCATCCTCGATATGGGCGTGCAGACCGACATCATCAAGAAATCCGGCTCGTGGTTCACCTATGACGGCGATCAACTGGGTCAGGGTCGGGAAAAGGCCAGACAGTTTCTCAAGGACAATCCCGCTTTGGCGGACGAGATTCAGCACAGGATCAAGGTGGCGTTCGGCGTGGAAAAGCCGGACGAGGACGGAGGGTCCGTCGGTGCGTCGGATGCCGATGGTGCCGAGTCCGCTCGGCCGGCGTCCTCGGGAGCATCGGGATCGGCGACCGATCAGTCCGCCGCTCAGTAGCATCATGGGAGGAAGGTGTTTGCGGTGATCTCCGTCGAGGAGTTTCTCAGCGCTCATCCCGTGTCTTCGGCAGCATCCGGTGATGTCGATCGAGCCGATTCTCGGCACTCCGGCGCCGTGCGGGCCTCTCGATTCGGGGCGCCCGACGATGACGATTCGAGGGCGGATCGCAAGGCCCGTCGGCGTTCGGGCGATCGCAGACCGAAGCGTGGAGGATTCGGCGCCGGACTCGGCACGACTGCCTACGGTGGGGGAGTCGAGGATCCGAACGATGCTCAAGCCTGCAAGGAGGCCGCGCTGACATTGCTGGATTCCGCCCCTCGCGCTTCCGGTGCGCTGGCTCAGCGGCTTAAACGCAAGGGGTATGCGGATGAGGCGGTCAATGCGACGATCGATCGGTTGATCGAGGTTGGATTGCTCGATGATGAGGCGTATGCCCGTTCGATGGTTCGATACTGCCTGTCCCGTCAGCTCGGCGAGCACGGTGCCGTTCGGGAGCTGTCCCGTAAGGGAGTGGATGCCGCCTTGGCTGCCCGCGTGGTGGAGGAGGCCCGGCGGACCGGTGCGTTCGAGGAATCCGCCTACGAGCTCGGACGGAAGGTGGCCGCGCGTACGGAAGGCATGGATTCCGACGTGAGGCGGCGACGGCTGTGGAGCGCGGGAATACGGAAGGGTCACGGTCCCGAAGCCATCCGGCGTGTAGCGGAGGAACTGCTTTCCGAAAAGGAACGGAATGGGGAATGAGACCTCTTATACCCCGGGTTCTGTCGCGTGTCGCCACGCGGATGGCCATCCATCTCGACCTGACGTCGCCGCCAGGCTCTAGCAGCCTACCCGAAGACACGGGCGAGCAGCCCTTGACGTCTTCTGCTTGGCCTTGCTCCCGATGAGGCTTGCCATGCGGCTTCCGTTGCCGGTCGCCCGGTGGTCTCTTACACCGCCGTTTCACCCTTACCCGTACAAGCGACGGGCGGTCTGTTCTCTGCTGCGCTATCTCTCAGGTCGCCCTGGGCGGACGTTATCCGCCATCGTGCTCTGCGGAGCCCGGAAGTTCCTCAGCCCATGTTCTATGCAGAACTCGGGCCGCGGCCATCAAGAGGTCTCGGCAAACCACCATACCAGCTCTTTGGAGCTTTTCACCGGGTTTCGGGATGTTTCGTCGATGTCGTTAACCGAAAACCAGGATTTCATCGGCTACACTGGAAAATATCCTTCCGGCGATGTTGCCGAAAGGTGTCCACAGCGGCCGCAGGCCGCTCGATAAAGGAGGTCCACATGGAAATCGTCGTTACCGGGCGTCACACGCAGATCAAGCAGCGCTTCCGTGATGTTACAGAGAACAAGATGAATCGTGTGACCGCAATCGCTCCCGACGCGCAGAGGGCGCAGGTCGTGGTGACGCATGAGGGCAATCCCCGTCAGGCGGATACCGCGAAGAAGGTCGAGATCACCGTTATCGCCGGTCGTACCGTCGTACGCGCCGAGGCTTCGAGCGCGGACGAGTTCAGTGCACTGGATCTGGCTCTTGACAAGCTGACCCTTCGTCTTCGCCGCTCCCGTGATCGTCGCAAGGATCACCGTCGCGGCTACACCAACCCCCAGCCCATCGATCTCGGCGTGGTCGAGCCTCCGGCAGCCGAGGAGGCCTCGGTCGAGGAACCCAGCAACAGTCCCGCCGATGCGGTGGCCGGGGATCTCGGTCCCGGCGAGTCGGTGGAGGTGCAGGTGGGAGATACGCCCATCGTCATTCGACGCAAGCTGCATATCGCCGAACCGATGACCATTGACGAGGCCCTGTACGAGATGGAGCTCATCGGTCACGACTTCTTCCTCTTCGTGAACAAGGAGACCAACCGTCCGTCCGTCGTCTACCATCGTCACGGCTGGAGCTACGGTGTCTTTGAAATCGACACCCCGGAAAACGTCGAAAAAGCCAAGTGAGGTTTAGCGGTCGTTGAACACGGTGCCCCCGTCATGGAATGCATGGCGGGGGCACCGTCCGTTCCGTGGGGCGGTCGCCGGACGGTGAAGTTTCCTCGGATGCGGGTTCGTCGTGCATATGGTGGTATACGCCCAAAATCAGAAGGTTCGCGTAGTATGGTTGCAGTTTGTGCCCTGTGAAGACATATGGGCGCCAATATGGGACAACTGAGGAGTGACTCGTGGTAAACGTTCTGGACAAGGTCCTGCGCATTGGCGAAGGTCATCAGCTTCGTAAGCTTCAGGCTGTGGCTGTGGCGACCAACGCCATGGAAGATAAGATCTCCGCTTTGTCGGACGACGAGCTGAAGGGGCAGACCGCGAAGTTCAAGCAGCGGCTGGAGAACGGTGAGAAACTCGACGATCTGATGCCGGAGGCGTTCGCCACGGTGCGTGAGGCCTCCAAGCGCACGCTGGGCATGCGTCACTTCGATGTGCAGCTGATGGGCGGCGCCGCGTTGCATTGGGGGAACATCGCCGAGATGAAGACCGGTGAAGGCAAGACCCTGGTCGCCACGTTGCCGAGCTACCTCAACGCGCTTGAAGGCAAGGGCGTGCATGTGGTTACCGTCAACGATTATCTGGCCAGCTACCAGAGCGAGCTGATGGGCCGAGTCTACCGATTCCTCGGCATGAGCACCGGTTGCATCATCACCGACCAGAAGCCGCCGGAGCGTCGCAAACAGTACAATGCCGACATCACCTACGGCACCAACAACGAGTTCGGTTTCGATTATCTTCGCGACAACATGGCGTGGGAGAAGGCCGATCTGGTGCAGCGCGAGCATCACTACGCCATCGTCGACGAGGTGGATTCCATTCTGATCGACGAGGCGCGAACCCCGCTGATCATCTCCGGTCCCGCCGAGGGGGACGTGACCCGTTGGTACCGGCAGTTCGCCAAGCTGGTCCCGAAGCTCAAGCGCGATGAGGACTACGAGGTCGACGAGAAGAAGAAGGTCGTCGGCATTCTCGATCCGGGCATCACCAAGGTGGAGGACTACCTTGGCATCGACAACCTGTACGAGCCGAGCAACACGGCGCTGATCGGCTACCTGAACAACGCCATCAAGGCCAAGGAGCTGTTCCTGCGCGACAAGGATTATGTGGTGCAGGGCGGCGAGGTGCTGATCGTCGACGAGCATACGGGACGAATGCTGCCGGGACGCCGCTACAACGAGGGTCTGCATCAGGCCATCGAGGCCAAGGAGGGCGTGGAGGTCAAGGCCGAGAACCAGACCTTCGCCACCATCACTCTGCAGAACTACTTCCGCATGTACGACAAGCTTGCCGGCATGACCGGTACCGCCGAAACCGAGGCGGCCGAATTCATGAACACCTACAAGCTGGGTGTGCTGCCCATTCCGACGAACCGTCCGATGATCCGTGAGGACAAGGACGATCTGATCTACCGCACCAAGAAGGAGAAGCTGGCGGCCATCGTCAAGGACGTGGCCAAGCGTCATGCCAAGGGCCAGCCGGTGCTGCTGGGCACCGCATCCGTCGAAAGCTCCGAGGTCGTTTCCTCCCTGCTCGACGTCGCAGGCATTCCCCATCAGGTGCTCAACGCCAAGCAGCACGCCAAGGAGGCGGCCGTCGTGGCCGTCGCCGGTCGCAAGGGCGCCGTCACCGTCGCCACCAACATGGCCGGTCGTGGTACCGATATCATGCTCGGCGGCAATGTGGAGTTCCTCGCCGATCAGAAGCTCAAGGCTCAGGGATTCTCCCCGGAGGACACTCCCGAGGAGTACGAGAAGCTCTGGCCCGAAACCCTCGAGAAGGTCAAGGCTCAGGTCAAGGACGAGCACGAGGAGGTCAAGAAGCTCGGCGGTCTGTACGTGCTGGGCACCGAGCGTCACGAGTCCCGCCGTATCGACAACCAGCTGCGAGGCCGTTCCGGTCGTCAGGGTGATCCCGGCGAGTCTCGCTTCTACCTGTCGCTGGAAGACAACCTGATGCGACTGTTCAACACTCAGCTGGTGGCGCGTGTGATGGCCAAGGGCATGCCGACCGGTGAGCCGATCGAGTCGAAGAGCGTGTCGAAGGGCGTGCGCAATGCGCAGAAGGCCGTGGAATCCCGTAACTTCGAAATCCGCAAGAACGTGCTCAAGTACGACGATGTGATGAACAAGCAGCGTACCGTGGTGTATGCCGAACGTCAGGCCGTGCTGAAGGGCGAGAACATCGACGCCGACATCAAGCGGTTCATCTCCGACACCGTGGCCTCCTACATCAAGGGAGCCACGCAGGGTGCCGATAAGCCATCCGATTGGGATCTTGAAGGCCTGTGGAAGGCTCTGATTCAGATCTACCCCGTTTCGATCGAGGTCGACGAGGCCAGGAAGGCTATTGAAGGCGAGAAGAAGGCGGAGAAGGCCTCCGAAATCCTGCATGATCTGATCGTCAGGGATGCGGACGAGCAGTACGCGAAGATCGAGCAGATCGTCGGGGTCGAGGGACTTCGGCAGCTGGAACGTCGCGTGGTGCTGGCCGTGCTTGATCGCAAGTGGCGCGAGCACCTGTATGAGATGGATTATCTCAAGGACGGTATCGGACTTCGTGGCATGGGTCAGCGCGATCCGCTCACCGAATACCAGCGTGAAGGCTACCAGATGTACAACTCCATGGTCGAAGGCATCAAGGAGGAATCGGTCCAGCTGCTGTTCCATGTGGATATCCAGCAGGTTGCCAAGTCGCAGGATCTGAGCACTGAATCCGACGAGGACGAAGCCGTCAGCGAGGCTACGAGGAAGATCGACGGCGATGAGCAGGCCGCGTCCGCGGGCGAACTCTCCACCAGCGCCCCCGCTGATCCGGATGCCGCCGATGACGACGCCGACGAACAGGTTGTGGCCGATGAGAACGGCGAGGAGCAGGCGGAGGCTTCCGAAGCCTCCACGCAACCGTCCAAGCCGATTCGTACGGAGGTCGGCAGTGTGACCGGTCCCAAGCCGATCAGCCACGCCGACGCGAAGGTGCCGGCGAACAAACGCCCCAAGAGCGAGGAGATCCACGCTCCCGAGGCGGACGGGCGCACGTTCCCCGGAACGCCGAAGAATGCGATGTGCCCCTGCGGCTCCGGTAAGAAGTACAAGATGTGCCACGGCAAGAACGAAAAGAAGTGACGGCATAGCATTCGTCGGCTTGTCCGTTCGTACGGGTCTCCTTCCGTAATCGGGGGAGACCCTTTTCGTATTGTGGACGCCTCTTGATGCCGGCTAGTCTGCGCAACATGCAGCCGATACAATGGCCACGTCGATCAAGGGCGTGACGCACGCCAAGGAGGGATAACGATGGCCGAACTCACATGGAAGTCGGTATTGACCAAGCTCGTCGGGGGAGAACACCTCACTGCCGAGGAAAGCGAGTGGTTTGTCGACGACCTGATGAAGGGGCAGGCCAATCCCGCCGCGGTGGGTGCCGTACTGGCCACCCAGCAGCAGTTGGGGCTGACCGCCGAGGAGGTTTCCGGTGCGGCGAAGGCCATGGTGTCCCACGCCGTGCCGCTGAACGTGAGTGGTGAAACCACTGATATCGTCGGCACTGGCGGCGATGGCGCCCAGACCGTGAATCTTTCGACCATGGGTGCCATGGTGGCCGCGGCGGCAGGGGTGAAGATCGTCAAGCACGGCAATCGTGCCGCTTCGAGCAAGTGCGGCGCCGCCGATTGCCTGGAGGCCCTCGGATTGCCGCTGGATCTTACGCCGGAGGCCGTCGGTGAGGTCGCCGATGAGGTGGGCATCACCTTTGCCTTCGCCAAGACCTTCCACCCTGCCATGCGTTTCGTTGGCCCGATCCGTGCCGCGCTGGGCATTCCGTGCGTGTTCAATGTGCTTGGACCGCTGACGAATCCTGCTTATCCCAAGCATATGGCCATTGGGTGCGCCAAGCGGGCCATGAGTCCGATCATGGCGTCCGTATACGCTGCCAACGGGCAGACCGGTATGGTCTACACCTCCAACGAAGGCCTTGACGAGATGGCTCCCACGGGCCCCGTCTCCGTGTGGGAGTTCCGTGACGGCACGGTGAGCGAGACCGAATTCGATCCCACTGTCGAGCTTGGCCTCGCGCGGATCACCGTGGATGATCTGCGTGGCGGCGAACCGGCATTGAACGCGAAGCTCACCCGTGACTTCCTGGAGGGCAAGGACGTGCCGTTCCGCAGCACCGCGTTGCTGAACGCCGCATCGGCAATCGTGGCGGATGCTTCTTTGCTCGCCGATTCCGAGGCTTCGTTGGCTGCGCGCTTCAAGGATGCCTATGCCATTGCCGAGCAGGCTGTGGATTCCGGTAAGGCATCGACTCTGCTGGACCATTGGATCGAAGTGGCGAATTCGAAGAGGAGCTGACCACTCCAGCGTTTGTACGCAACAGGCGTTCGCCGAAGGGTCGGCGGGCGCCTGTTCTGCATTGTCGCGAAAAAAGACCAACCGTTCGGTAGGTTCTTCGGCGTTTTGTGATGTTCCGTTGCTACAATGAAAACGTCAGTAGAACGTTCAAATCCCTGTGTCTTCTTTCGAGGACGAATGAGGATGCCTGGATTTCGGCATGGCAGGAGGAAGTATGTACACGCTCGGCATCGATATCGGAGGAACCAAGATCGCTGGTGCCATCTGCGATGATGACAACAAGATCATCAGCCAGTGGCGTGAGCCCACGCCAGAAGACCCCGAAGACATCAACGCAGTGATCGTGGAAATGTACCGTAAATCGGTCGAGCTGTATGGCGCGGTTCCGCGGATGGGCATTTCAGCGGCGGGCAATGTCAAGGAAGACCGCCGAACGGTGACGTTCTCCGCCAATATCGCTCAGTGGATCGATTATCCGTTGGCCGAGCGCATCGAGGAACTGACCGATCACGAGTGCAAAGTGATCGTGGAAAACGATGCGAACTGCGCCGGATGGGGTGAATACATCCTTGGTACGGGCCGGGGCAGCAAGAACATGGTCATGCTTACGGTGGGCACCGGTCTGGGCGGGGCCATCGTGATCAACGGACAGCTGTACCGCGGTTCCTTCGGCATGGCCGCCGAGCTGGGACACCTGCCGATGGTCTCCGACGGCGACTTCTGCGGCTGCGGACTGCGTGGATGCGCCGAGCGATACACCTCCGGAAACGCTTTGGAACACTTCGCCAAATCCGCCGTGCGTCGAATGCCGCAGAAATCCAAGCGACTCATGGAGCTGTGCGACGGGGACGTCAACAATCTCGAAGGCAAGATGGTTTCCCAGGCCGCTCAGGAAGGCGACGAACTCGGACTCTATGCCTTCGGCAAGATCGGCGAATGGCTGGGACGCACGATGGCCGCCATCGCCGCCGTGCTCGATCCCGATCTGTTCGTGATCGGCGGTGGCGTGGTTTCCGTCGGCGATATCCTGCTTGAACCGGCCCGCTACAACTACGTACGGTTCCTGCAGGCGGCCGCATACCGCGAGCACGCCAAGGTTCTGGCGGCCACCGCAGGAGGCGATGCCGGCATGATCGGCGCCGCCGATCTCGCTCGCATCGAAGAGGACTGATCGGTTACCCTCACCGTCCTCGTCAGACCCGCGCCCCATCGTCGAAGATGTCGGTGCGGGTCTCGCTGTGTCCACGATGACGTGCGAACATTCCGCCGGCCCCGAGCAGCGTCATCACGCCGCCGGTCGCTCCCAGCAGACCGGAGAGCGAGGGGATGAACACTGCCAGGGCCAGGCAGAGCACGCCGAGCACCAGCAACGTGACGAACAGCATGGTCGTCTTGCGCACCGATCCGATCTCTGGGTTCGGGGGCGTGAACGGCGAGCCCTCATCCATCACGTCATCAACGTCCAGCCAACTGCGACCGGTATGATCGCGAGGTCCCGGAGTATGGTCGGCTCCGACGAAGGCCTCGTTTTTGAGATCGTTCACGTTGAACTGCGCATGCTTCTCCGCTTTCTTCGCTGCCTTGTCGAATTTTCTCGCGCTGCGCGACCGAGCCACATCATTGAGATCATCGCTGTGGGAGGCCATGAAGTCGGCCCATTCGGCATCGGCGTTCGAACCGCCGCCATTGGCATCGGAGCCGGCATTTGAAGCGGACGGGGTTGCGTTGCTATCCTTGTTTGCGGTCATACCTAATACTGTAGCCATCAATAAGGCCAATCCGGTCTGGAGGTTTTCGTGCTTTACTGGTTCTTCGTCAAGGTGTTCGGTCCCATTGCGAGACATCGACTCGGTCCCGGTGCGACGGGCGTGCGCAACATCCCCCGCACCGGAGGCGCCATCATCGCGGCGAATCATCTGGCCGTCATCGACGATGCGCTGCTGCCTCTTACCTGTCCTCGGATGATCCACTTCATGGGCAAGGCCGAATACTTCGAAGGCAAGGGCATCAAAGGCAAATTCAAGAAGTGGTGGTTCACTTCGGTCGGCGTGTTCCCCGTGGATCGTTCAGGCGGCTCCAAATCGCTCGGTGCACTGGAACATGCCCGCGAAATCATCGAACATGGTCATCTTTTCGGCATACATCTCGAAGGTACGCGCAGCCCCGACGGACGTCTGTACCGAGGCCATACCGGTGCCGCGCGTCTGGCCTTCGAAACCGGATGCCCGATCGTGCCCACCGCCATCATCGGCTCACGCGAACTGCAGAAGCCGGGAACGGTGATCCCCAAGAAAGGGCGCACCAGGATCATCTACGGCACGCCGATTCCGGTGATGAAGAAAGCTGCCGCCGATATCACCCATGATGAGATCCGTGCGCTGACCGATCAGGTGATGGAGGAGATCCGCAGAATGAGCGGACAGGAATACGTGGACGAATACGCGCAAACGGTCAAGAAGCGCATGGCCGCCGAGCGCTCCTGACCCCCGTACCAACTGTTTAGACCACATTAATCGTGATGGTGGTCGCGTTACCGGACTTGTCTCGAAGCCGTACCGATGATCCAGCCGCCGGATCCGTGCCGGAGACCATATCGAAGACCGGATCATTCGAATTCGGCTTCTTCACCTGAACATTGACCTTGACCTTGAATCCCATGCTGGTCAATGCCTTCCGGGCGTCGCTCGTGCTCTTGCCCACCAGATTCGGCACAGTGGCCATCTGAGGTCCCTTGGAGATCACGACGCTGACGCTGTCCTTCCAATGCAGCTCGTCGCCGGTCTTCGCCGAAGCCGACGCCACCTTGCCGGAATCCACGCTGTCCGAGAACTCCTCGGTGAACGTCACGTTAAGATGAAGCGCCTCCAGAGCGGCCTTGGCCGAAGCCTTGGTCATGCCTTCGATGTTCGGCATGGTGACGGGCATCAGTCCCTTCGAAAGCACCACGGTGATCTGTTCGTTGTGATCGATGGTCGAACCGGGCTTCGGGGACACGCTGATCGCCGAACCTTCGGGCACGTCCATCGAATACTGATCGGCATTCGCATCATGCCTGACATTGCTGAAGCCGATGCGGGAGAGCGCGGCCACGGGGGCTTTGCCGTTTGCCGATGCCGAGTCGGTGATGTCCGTGGGGATCGTGAGCTTCTGCACTCCCTTGGAGATCACGAACGTCATGGTCTCGTTGTTCCGCTTGCTGATCCTGTCGCCCACTTGTGCGGGACTGGCGGAGATGATGCCGCCCTTCCTCACGGTGTCGCTGTACTGCTCGGTGCTCGAATATGGTATGCCGGAAACCTTCAGCGTGCGCTCGTATGAGGCGAAATCAGCCCCCTTCAACGAACAAGGCTGGTTTTCCGCGCACGACACATCGTCGGCCGCGGGAACCTCCCAGTAGCTGCCGGGGCCGAGATAATACCACCACGCGAATCCACCGCCGACCGCGGCGAGAAGCGCCACAACGGCGACGATGATGCCGATCGTTCGGCGTGATCGTCGGGGCTTGCCATCGGAACCGTTTCTTCCCCTGGTCTTCACCGGTACCGAGTCGGCCGATCCGGGGTGCGTCGCATCGGCATCCGAAATGACTTCGGTAGTCGCATGATCGGTTCCGGCATCGCTTCCGGACGGAGATGGCAGTGCGGCAGCGCGCGGCGAACCCTTAGCGCGATCCGTATCCGTGACGCGATCCGTACCGGCGGCGGCGTGCGGTGCCGGCGGTTTGCCGACGGGGAGCAGCGAAGTGGCATGATCGTCCTGATTGCCCACCCTATAGGAAAGATCGGCGGGGGAAAGCGCATCGAGCGTTTCGCTGAGCCTGACCAATGCGGCCATGGCGTCGGGGGGACGCCTCTCGATGCTGCGATTGGTGAGCAACGCGATGAAATCCGAAACCGGCGCCGGCAGAGAGGGATGATTGAGCTTCAGCGGGGGAATGTCCTCGTGCACATGCTTGAACACCATGGTCACAGGATTGTCCGAAACGAACGGCACCTCCCCGGTGAGCATCTCCCACGCGACGATGCCCACGGAGTACAGATCGCCCTGCGGCGTGGCCTGATTGTTCTCGATCATCTCCGGCGCCAGATATGCGGCCGTTCCCAGCAGCATGCCGGTGGTGGCCAGCGTCGCCTGGGATGCCGCCTTGGCCAGACCGAAATCGGTGATCTGCACCCGACCGCGGTCGTTGATCATGATGTTCTCCGGCTTGATGTCCCGGTGCACCACGCCCACGCCATGCGCGGCGGCAAGTCCGTCGAGGATCTCCCCGATGATCCGCAGCGTCTCCCGCACCGTGAACGTGCCTTGGCGGTTCATCTCATGCCGCAGATTGACTCCATGCACGTACTCCATCACCAGATAGTCGAGACCCTCGTACTCACCGGTGTCGTAGATCTGTACGATATGCGTGTTGGCGATCGCCGCGGCAGAGCGGGCCTCCCGTTGGAAACGCTGGACGAACTGATCGCGATGCGGACCCTGCGCCAGTTGCATGTGCATGATCTTGACGGCGACGGTGCGATCGAGACGGACATCCCGTGCCTCGTACACGGTGGCCATGCCGCCTTCGGCGATTTTGCGCACGATCTGATATCTGCCGTCTATGGTTCTGCCGATGGGCGTTTCCATCACTTCACTCATGTATGCAATCCTAAGTTCGAACATCGTCGGAGCCGTTGCGTGGCCCGGCGTCGAAATCTCTCACCGTACCGAAAGCCCAGCCTAATCGTTCCGGCGCATCGGCGGATGGCATGGCGGGTAATTATCCAGAGGACATGCACAAATCGGCGTTGCCCTATTCCGTTGGATCGGATTCCCTCGGCTCTGGATCGGATTCCCTCAGATCGGCGGGAATGAATCGGGAGCAGGCTTCGACCATCATGCTGCGGAACCGTTCGGGCCTGTCGAGCTCGACGCGGCTTGCCTCGATCGCCTCGCGCGACCGCCGCCATAGCTCCCGGATCAGGTCACGGGAACGCTGCACGGCACCGGTTTCATGGAACAGTCCGATGATGCGACGAACATCGTCGTCGTGACGTTCGCCGGCTTCGAAGGCGTACCGCAGATACCCGGCATCCTCGTCGCCGGCCGCGGCGATCGCGTCGGCGAGCAGCACCGTCCGCTTGCCCTCCCGAATGTCCCCTCCAACGGGCTTGCCGGTCACCTTGGGGTCAGCGCATACGTCGAGCAGATCATCGGCCAGCTGGAAGGCCACGCCGAGCGGCGTGCCGATGCGGTCCGCCAGCCGTTCGGCGGTCCGGCGACCGGCTCCGGCGGCGAGCAGGCCCAGACGGATCGGCGCAATGGTGGTGTAGCTCGCCGTCTTCCAGCGGAACACCGCCAGGGAGTTGTCCCGCACGGCCTGAGGATCGTTGAGATCGATGCGCTCCGCCGCCAGATCGAGGATCTGTCCGATCTCCACGTCGCGATGCATGCGCAGGAACGAATCGATGATGGCCGCGCCGTCGGGTAGTCGAGAGGCGGCCTCGTTGACGATCGACACGCTGGACGTGGCCAGCAGATCCCCGAGCATAATGCCCAGACCGCCGCCGATGGACGCGGCGAGCTGCGGCGACACGTCATCGAATGAGCCTCGTATCGCCGAGGCGAGCGCGCGATGGGCCGAAGGACGTCCGCGCCTCATGTCGGAATCGTCGATGATGTCGTCATGCACCAGTGCGGCCGTCTGGAACACTTCGATCGCACACGCCAGATCGAGAACGGACTGCCGCGCATCCGTATCGTTCGATGCTCCGTCCGCGTCGGCGGTCTGCTTCATGGCGTCGTACACCGCCATGACGAGCAGCGCTCGCAGACGCTTGCCCCCTTCGCTGGAGGTGAGCGCCTGACATAGGGTGTCCTGATAGACGCCGGAGCAGATGGGGGATCCCAGCAGGGTCGGATCCGTCGAGCAGGTTTCGCGGATCAGCGTGCCGATGCGCTGTTCGATGGCGTCTCGTTGCGGGGCCGGTCGGTTGATGGCAGTCATGCCTTCGAGACTAGCCAACCGGTGTTGACAACGCCTCGTCGGCGATGTTGATGATGCAACGAATATCCACAACGGCGTTGTCCCTGACAATCCGCCGATATGAGGGGTTATCCACATCGATGCCGCCAGGTGGATGGGAACGCACCGGATCTGGGATAGTGGATGGAGACGATGCGAGGTTCCGAAGGGCGAAATCGGCGCGGGCGAAGCGGCTCGTGGCCTATTCGACCGATCCGGGAGACGGATGCATGATGGAAAGGAACCGGAATGAACGGTGGACGTGAAACCTGCGACGAAGCCATGACGAGGAAGCAGCGTCGGGGAGGGATGACCGGTCGCCATGCGGATGGTGGGGTCATCGACGAGGATACGCTTGACGGACTGCAGCGGGAGCTTCGAGCGCACAGACGCGCTCAGGGGGCCAGTATGGCCGATCGACGTTGGTTCTGCCGCATCGTCGACGATTGGGAGGGCTTGCTCGCCGGCGCCGTGAGGACCGTCGACGACGATGTGCTCGCATTCCTCTGCGTCGGCATGGGGGAGACGATGGCGATGCGTGACGCCATATTGCTGTCGATCATGGACGGGACCGCAGCCGACGAGCTGATTGAGCTGGTGGCGAACCCGCATTCAGCCCAAAGCGTGGCGCTGGTGTGCGACACGCTGACCCAAGGATTCCGAAGCGCAAAGCCGCCGGCGGACAGAAGGCGCATGATGCGGGGCATCGAGGCGCTCGCGCTGCTGGTGAGCAAGGTGCCTCAATCCTATGCCGTACAGCCTCTGACCGTGCTTGGCTACATGCTGTGGTGGACGGGTAGCGACGAGCCCGCGATGGCCTGTTCCCTGCAGGCTCTGGGCATCGATCCGGACTGCACGCTGGCTGCGATAGTGGCGAATGCGGTGTCCCGCGGGGTGCGTCCGTTCTGGATCGTGCATGACGAACGGGAATAATCGTCCTTGGAACGTGGTTCACTCTATTAGTTGACAATTTGCTCTTGCCATAAGTGCGCCTTCATGCTATATGGCGGCGCAGGCAGGACGAAATAGGAGGACAAGTTGGCCACCGAGAAGACGACGGCAACGCGCAAGAAGACACGGAGTGCAGCTGCGAAGCAGACGGTTTCCAGCACGGGCGGTTCCGACGAGGAGGAGACCACCACCAGGAAGCGTGCGACGAAGACTTCGAAGAAAGGCGCGTCCCGCAAGTCCTCGACGACCAAGGTCACCAGGAAGGTCGCCGCCAAGTCACGCAGATCCGCGCGCGCGGTCAAGACGGACGAGGACGTCGAACTGGATGACGATCTGCTGGAGGAGGACGAGCTCGACCCGGACGAGGACTCCCTTGACGAGGAGTCGATCGACGATGTCGATGTGGATTCCGATGACGCCGAGGAGTCGGATGACGCCGATGATGAGGATTCCGAGGAGGAATCCAAGCCGAAGCCTCCGGAGCAGCCGAAGGAGAAGGGCGCCTTCGTCGTCACCGATCTTGACGACGATGACAACTACACGCCTTCGGGCAACCCGAAGCGTCGTGTGATCGCCACCGGGGCGACCGCCGATCCGGTCAAGGATTATCTCAAGCAGATCGGGCGCGTCAGCCTATTGAACGCCGAGCAGGAGGTCGATCTTTCCGAACGCATCGAGGCCGGTCTGTATGCGCAGCATCTGCTTGACACCGAGGGCGACGATATGGACTTCAAGCGTCGTCGTGAACTCAAGTGGGCGGCCAACGACGGGCGCAAGGCCAAGGATCACCTGCTTGAGGCCAATCTTCGATTGGTGGTGTCGCTGGCCAAGCGGTACACGGGCCGCGGCATGCTGTTCCTCGATCTCATTCAGGAAGGCAATCTTGGTCTGATTCGTGCCGTCGAGAAGTTCGATTGGAAGAAGGGCTTCAAGTTCTCCACCTATGCGACTTGGTGGATCCGTCAGGCCATCACCCGAGCCATGGCCGATCAGGCCCGTACGATTCGCGTGCCCGTGCATATGGTGGAGGTCATCAACAAGCTTTCCCGCGTGCAGCGTCAGATGCTGCAGGATCTTGGCCGCGAACCCACGCCGGATGAGCTGGCTCGCGAACTTGATATGCCGGTGGAGAAGGTTCAGGAGGTGCAGAAGTACGGCCGCGAGCCGATCTCGTTGCACACGCCGCTTGGTGAGGACGGCGACTCCGAATTCGGCGATCTCATCGAGGACACCGATGCCATCGCCCCGTCCGACGCGGTTGCGTTCTCGCTTCTGCAGGAGCAGTTCAAGCAGGTATTGGAGACCCTTTCCCCGCGTGAGGCCGGTGTGATCAAGATGCGCTACGGCTTGGAGGACGGTCAGCCGAAGACCCTGGACGACATCGGCCGGGTCTACGGTGTCACCCGCGAGCGGATCCGCCAGATCGAGTCCAAGACCATGTCGAAGCTGCGTCACCCGTCTCGTTCTCAGACCCTGCGCGACTTCCTCGACCAGTGAGGCCGGTGAATCAGAAAAGGAATATGGCAACAGCAGAAGAATACGACGCCAAGGATCTGGCCGTTCTTGAAGGGCTTGACGCCGTTCGCAAGCGTCCGGGCATGTATATCGGCACCACCGACAGTCAGGGGCTGATGCACTGCCTGTGGGAGATCATCGACAATTCCGTGGACGAGGCCCTGGCTGGCTTCTGCGACCGGATCGTCGTCACGCTTCATACCGACGGCTCGATCACCGTGGCCGACAACGGTCGAGGCATTCCCGTCGACAAGGAGCCCAAGACCGGGCTTTCCGGCGTGGAAGTGGTGATGACCAAGTTGCACGCCGGTGCCAAGTTCGGCAATTCCTCGTATACCGCGGTGGGTGGTCTGCACGGTGTCGGTTCGTCGGTGGTCAATGCGCTCAGCTCTCGTCTTGACGTGGAGGTGGACCGTAACGGCAGGACGTACCGCATGGAGTTCCATCAGGGGCATCCAGGCGTGTATGAGGACGCTGACCCCGATCATCCCAGCCCTGAATCCAAGTTCGTCAAGACCCGCAAGCGCAGGCCGACCGAACTGCGTGAGGTGGGTACGGTTCCGTCGGGCACCACGGGTACGCGCATCCGGTACTGGCTCGATCCCGAAATCTTCAACAGCACCGCCGTGTTCAGCTACGACCAGCTCATCGACCGTGTGCGGCAGACCAGCTTTCTGGTGCCGGGACTGCATATCGTGGTGGTCGACGAGTCGGTTCCGGAGACCGGCGACGCCTCCGTGGACGATCTGCAGGAGACGGACGATCAGCAGGGGCTGGATGATCGGCGGGATGCGGATGATCCGCAGCATGCCGCGGGTCCGGGTCATGCACGGGTCGAGGAATTCCTGCACACCGGCGGCGTGGTCGATTTCGTCGATTTCCTGTCCAAGGGCGATCCCGTATGCGACATCTGGCACATCCACGGTGACGACACCTATCAGGAGGAGACTCAGGCGGTCGATGAGAACGGCGATCTGCATGCGCGGATGGTCGAACGCGACTGCGGCGTGGACATCGCTCTGCGATGGACCAACGATTACGAAACCACGATACGCAGTTTCGTCAATGTGGTGTCCACGCCCGGCGGCGGCACGCACGTCGATGGATTCCTCACCGCCCTGACCCGGCAGGTGCGTAAGACCGTGGAGGCGAATGCCCGTCGTCTCAAGGTGAATCTCAAGGACTCCTCGACCAGAATCGAACGTGACGATGTGATGACGGGTCTGGTCGCCGTGGTCACCGTGCGTATCGCGGAGCCCCAGTTCCAGGGACAGACCAAGGACGTGCTGGGCACCGCGCAGGTCAAGCCGATCGTGGCCAAACTCACCGACCGGATGTTCGGTGAGCTGATCACCGGGTCCAAGCGCGGGTACAAGGAGCAGTCCTCCCGTGTGCTGGAGAAGATCGTCGGTGAGATGCATGCCCGCATTCAGGCGCGGAAGACCAAGGAGGTCACGCGGCGCAAGAACGCCCTGGAATCCGCTTCGATGCCGTCGAAGCTTTCCGATTGCATGCCGGGAAACGATGACGTGGCGGAGCTGTTCATCGTGGAGGGTGATTCGGCGCTCGGCACGGCCAAGGCCGCAAGAAACTCCGGTTTCCAGGCGTTGCTGCCGATCCGAGGGAAGATTCTCAACGTGCAGAAGGCCTCCGTGTCCCAGATGCTGGCCAACAAGGAATGCGGGGCCATCATTCAGGTGGTCGGAGCCGGTTCCGGTGCCACATTCGACCTGTCACAGGCTCGATACAACAAGATCATCATGATGACCGATGCCGATGTGGACGGCGCGCACATCCGCATCCTGCTGCTGACGTTGTTCTACCGCTATATGCGGCCTCTGATCGAGGCGGGTCACGTCTATGCCGCGGTGCCGCCGTTGCATCGCATCGCGCTGACCGGCAAACGCAGAGGCGAGTACATCTACACGTATTCCGACGATGAGCTTGCATCCCAGCTTGACCGGCTGAGGAGGGAGCGCATCGGATTCGACGAGGATATTCAGCGGTACAAGGGTCTGGGCGAGATGGATGCCGATCAGCTCGCCGATACCACGATGGACCCCCGTACGCGAATGCTCCGACGCATCCGCATGGAGGACGCCGAACAGGCGAGTGGCATTTTCAGTCTGCTGATGGGCGACGAGGTGCCTCCCCGCAAGGCGTTCATCGTGAAGAACGCCGATGATTTCGACCGTTCCAAGATCGATACCTGACGTGGAGGAACGATACCTGACGTGACTGCGTTCACCTGATCCTGATACGTCCGACGGGGTCTCGCATGCGGCTTGATGCCGCATGCGGGGGGGTATGGGCCGGACTGCGTGTCCGGCTTCCCTGGTGTGTTTGGCTTCCCTGGTGTGTTTGGCTTCCCCTTGAGGGGAAGCTGTCTGCGGAGCTGACTGATGAGGTGAGGGTCCATAATCCGGAATTGAACTGCACCCCGTCAAACGGTGTTAAAACCCATGCGTCTTCGGTTGTGCGGAACGTTCGTGGCAAACGTTCCGCGACACGGGATTTGCGCGAATTAGTTTAACGTTTTACCATAATTGAGGTGCCGGATCTCCCGGCGAGGTCTGCGACCGATGGGGTAGACGGTCGCAGGAAACGCCCCCGACGCACGGTCGTGCGTCGCACAACGAAGGAGTTGTCATGTCCTCAAGCGCGAATGCCGATGTCTCCCGGAACGAAGTGCGCGACATCATTCTCGATTCCGATCCCGGTCACGACGATGCCGTGGCGATTCTGCTGGCGCTGGGCAATCCCGCGATCAATCTGCTCGGCGTCACCACCATCGGAGGCAATCAGAGCCTTGACAAGGTGACCTACAATGCCCGTGCCGTGCTGGAAAAGGCCGGCGCTGTCGATATCCCCGTTCATGCCGGATGCGACCGTCCGTTGCTGCGTCCGCTGAAGGTGGCGGCCTCCGTGCACGGCGATACCGGACTCGACGGCGTGGAGCTGCCGGTTCCCACCCGTCCCCTGGACGATGGACACGCCGTGAACTGGCTGATCGATACGATCATGGCGAGTGAGCCGAAGTCGATCACTCTGGTGCCCACGGGGCCGCTGACCAACATTGCGTTGGCAGTTCGTCTTGAGCCGAGAATCGTCGATCGCGTGCGCGAGGTCGTGCTGATGGGTGGCGGGTATCACGTCGGCAACTCCACCGCCGTGGCCGAGTTCAACATTCAAACCGATCCCGAAGCGGCGCACATCGTTTTCAACGAGGCATGGCCGGTGACCATGGTCGGCCTCGATCTGACCCATCAGGCGTTGTGCACTCCCGAGGTGCAGCGGCGCATTCAGTCCGCTTCGGACAATCTCGGACCGTTCGTCAGCGGTCTGATGGACTTCTTCCGCAAGGCCTACGCGGCCAATCAGGACTTCGTCGACCCTCCTGTGCACGACCCCTGCACCGTGGCGTACCTCATCGATCCGGGCATCGTGCGGACCCGTCGCTGTCCGGTGGACGTGGAAACCCACGACGGCCTGACGCTGGGCATGACCGTTGCGGATCTGAGAGGACCCGAGCCTTCGGCCGGGGAATGTCATACGCAGGTGGCCACCAAGCTGGATTTCGACGGATTCTGGAATCTGGTGGAGGATGCCATCCGGCGTCTCGACGGCACGCTTGATCGTCAGGCGTGATTGCCAGGCGCGATTGTCGGCCGAAAGAACGAATAGAACGAAACGACAGACGAACGGCAACAGGAAGGGAACGGATTCGTCATGCAGACCGAACACATCTCCAAGGAACAGGTATTCTCCGATCTTGACGGCTGTGCCGCGTCCGAGCGAACGCTGGCCGTGGTCGGCTCCATGAACGCCGACTATACCGTGACCACCGAACGGCTTCCCGGGCCTGGTGAAACGGTGAACGCCGGCCCTCTGATCGTGCTGCCCGGCGGAAAGTCGGGCAATCAGGCGGCCACGGCGGCCCGCATCGGGGCCAGGGTGCACATGCTGGGCGCCGTCGGCGACGACTCGAACGCCGATTTCCTGCTCGACAAGCTGAAGGCGGCCGGCGTCGATGTCGATGACGTGCTGCACGTCGAAGGGCCGAGCGGTACGACGGTGATCACCGTGGATTCCCGCGGGGAGAACACCATCGTGTATTCACCCGGCTCCAATGCCCGGGTAAGCGTCGAATACGTGGAGGAGCATGCGTCCGTCATCACCGGCGCTGCGGTGCTTGGACTGTGCCTGGAAAGCCCGATGGATACGGTGATCGCCGCGGCGAGGATCGCCCATGAGGCCGGAGTGAAGGTGCTGGTGAACGATTCCCCGTTCGTGCCTCAGCTGCCTCGTGAGCTGGTGGAGAACTCCGACATTCTGCTGGTCAATGAGCATGAGATGAGCCAGCTGCTGGGCATTGAGGAGCCTGCGGACGGCGACTGGGATGCGATGGACTGGGATGCGATCGCACGGCGGATGAAGGGATTCGGCTACGAGCAGGCGGTGATCACGCTGGGTGGCGACGGCAGCGTGGTGATCGACGACGGCGAGTGTCACCGGGTGCCGCCGGTGACGGTGAAGGCCGTGGACACCACCGGATGCGGGGATTCGTTCATGGGGACGATTCTGGCGGGTCTCGCCTCCGGACTGACGCTCGTGCGCGCGGCCCATGTGGCCGCCTATGTGGCCGCCTACGCCGCGACGGGGCATGGTGCCCAGGCTTCGTACGGCACGACCGAGCAGGTCCGGGCGCTGTTCGCCTGATTGCTTCTGGCCGACGATTGGAGGTATGTGCGTGGGCAGACGAACCACCATCAAGGACGTGGCCGCGGAGGCGGGGGTCTCCGTCACCGCGGTGTCCCTGGTGCTCAATGATCGTCCCTCACGGGTTTCCGAGGAGACAAGGCGGCATATTCTCGATGTCGCCGAACGAATGAACTACGTGCCCAATCAGGTGGCGCGAACACTGGTGACGCAGCGTTCCATGCTGCTGGCGCTGATCGTGCCGGACATTCAGAATCTGTTCTTCGCGGGATTGGCCAAGCGCATCGAGGATGAATGCCAGCAGGCGGGCTATTCGCTGATCGTCGCCAATTCGGGTGATTCGCGACAGACCGAACAACGGCTGATCTCCCGCCTGGCGGGCCGTGGCGTCGACGGGGTGTTCCTGATCGCGGCCGGGGAGAGCTGCGCAGACGTCGACGAGTTGCGGTCGGATGTCGAGGCATGCCCATGCCCGGTGGTGCTCGTCGACCGTCTCATCGACGTCGATTGGTGCGACGGCGTGGGCATCGACAACCGTGCGGGCGGCAGGCTCGCCGCACGGTTTCTGGTCGAAAGCGGTCATCGGCGCATAGCCTGCATATCCGGTGAAACCAGCGTGGGCAATGCCGCCGGCAGACGGGACGGGTTTCTCGAAGGTCTCGCCGAAGTCGCGATTTCGCCGGTCGCGGTGGTGGAGGGGGACTATCGTTACGACAGCGGTTACGAAGCGTCCGAGGCCATCGTCGCATCCGGCGCCACGGCCGTGTTCTGCTGCAATGATCTCATGGCCCTCGGGCTGATGCAGGGATTGCGTCATATGGGCCGATCGATTCCCGATGACGTCTCCGTGATCGGATATGACGGGATAGCCGAGCGTTTCGGCTTCGGAGCCATGCTCACCACCATCGGGCAGAAGATTGGATGGCTGTCGCATGAGGCGACGACGCTGATGCTTGATCGGATTGATACGCAGGATGGTTCCGACGAGGCTGAAACCGTTGTGCTGCCCCCCGAACTGATCCGCCGCGGAACCGTCGCCCAATTGCGTAGACCGTAACCTAGGCTGGAAGGCCATCGTCGGCACCCCGGTTCATAATCGAACATATGTACGATGATATGCGCATGTTTTCGGAGCCGACGCGGGCATGGTTCTCTCATGCGTTCGGAGAGCCGACGGAAGTGCAGAGGCGGACGTGGCCGGTGATCCAGCGGGGTGAGCATGCGTTGGTGATCGCCCCGACCGGGTCGGGAAAGACGCTGTCGGCGTTCTTGTGGGCGATCGACGGTCTGCTGGCGCGGGGACTGCCTTCGCAGGATCCGCATGCGATGGGATTGCCGGATCGATCCGACGAATCCGGCATCGATGATCCGGCTGTGGGCGACCGGCATGATGCGAATCGACCGGGCGTGAAGGTGCTGTACGTCTCGCCGCTGAAGGCATTGGGCGTTGATGTGGCCAAAAATCTGGAACGCCCGCTGCGGGGCATCACCGAGGAGTATGCGGCACGGGGACAGGGGGCATTCCCCGTCCGGGTGGCGATTCGCACCGGAGACACCACCGCCCGGCAACGTCGGGCGATCGCCGCGCATCCACCCGATATTCTCGTCACTACGCCGGAATCGCTGTATCTCATGCTCACGTCGAAGGCATGCAGCGTTCTGCGTACCGTGCGCATGGTGATCGTGGATGAGGTGCATGCGATGGCGGGCACCAAACGTGGTGCGCATCTGTCGGTCAGTCTTGAGCGGCTCGACGCACTGGCCGAAGGGGACGTGCAGCGGGTGGGGTTGTCTGCAACGGTCAATCCTCCCGCCGAAGTCGCCCGATTCCTCGGCGGGGACAGGACGGTGACCATCGTCGATGCCGGTCGGCGGTCGCCCATGGATCTGCGCGTGGTGGAGCCTCTGCCTGATATGCGGGATCTCTCATCCACCGTGGTGGCCGCCGGGGGCGATGGGTTTCGTTCCGTTTCGATACCGTCGGAGGACGATTCCACGTCGAATCCCCGATCATCGACGCGGAACGGGGGGCGCGTCGGTTCAGGCGGATCAATCTGGCCGTTCGTGGAGCGTGGCGTGCTCGAGGAGATTCTGCGACACCGCACCACGTTGGTGTTCGTCAATTCTCGTGGTCTGGCCGAGAAGCTGACCGCGCGGCTCAACGACCTGTATGCACAGCGATCGTCGGCATATGACGAACGTGGTTCGGCCGAAGGCAGATCGAATTTCTCCGAACACTATGACGCCGTCGTCGGGTCCTCGACCATGCTGGTCGGATCGCATGACGGCGATGAGGTGATCGCCATGGCCCACCACGGTTCGGTGTCCAAGGAACGGCGCAAGCAGATCGAGGAGAATCTCAAGCAGGGGCGTCTGCGATGCGTCGTCGCCACCAGCAGCCTCGAACTGGGCATCGACATGGGCTCGGTCGACCTGGTCATTCAGATAGCGCCCCCGCTTTCGGTCTCCTCCGGTCTGCAGCGTGTGGGTCGTGCCGATCATCGGGTCGGAGGAGTATCACGGGCGTTGTTCTATCCGCTGACGAGGGCGCAGATCCTTGATGTCGCGACGGATCTTGAATGCATGACCGAGGGAAACATCGAACCAGTGCGCATCCCGACCAATCCTTTGGACATCCTCGCCCAACAGACCGTGGCGGCCGCATCCATGCACGATCTCGACGCCGACGACTGGTACGGCCTGATCCGGCGCTCGGCTCCATTCGCCGAACTGGATCGCCGATCCTTCGACGCGGTGCTCGGCATGATGTCCGGCGACTACAACTCCGAGGAATTCAGCGCATTCCGTCCGCGGCTCGCATGGAACCATGAGAACAACATGATCTCGGCGCTTCCCGGCGCGCAGCGAATTGCGGTGACCAGCGGAGGAACCATACCCGATCGCGGACTATACACGGTGATGCTTCCCGAATCCGAATCCGGCGGAGGTCCTCGCCGTGTGGGAGAGCTGGACGAGGAGATGGTCTACGAATCCCGGGTCGGAGACATCATCACGCTGGGCGCCTCCACATGGCAGATCCGGCAGATCACCCGCGACCGGGTGATCGTCGTCCCTGCGCCGGGGCGCACCTCACGATTGCCGTTCTGGCATGGCGAAGGCCCCGGAAGGGATTACGCATTCGGCGTTGCGAAAGGTCGCGTCACACGGGAGCTGGCGGCGGGGCTGATCGGCGGTGATCACGCCGAAGCGGCATCCGCGAACATCGGCGACGAAACGGGATCACGGATCGGGATGCCGGCGTTCGACGAACGGACCGAACGGCGTCTGCGCAACGACGGTCTGGACGAGAACTCCATATCGAATCTGGCCACGCTGCTCGACGAACAACGACGGGCCATCGGCGTGGTGCCGGACGACGGCCATCTGATCGTGGAACGATATCACGACGAGGACGGTGGATGGCGTGTGATGCTGCACAGTCCGTATGGTCGTCGCGTGCATGAGCCATGGGCGTTGGCCATCGCCGGCAGACTTTCCGGCGACTACGGATTCGACGGACACGTCTATGCGGCGGATGACGGCATCGTGATCCAGCTGCCGGACGGGGACGGTGAGATCGACCTCCAGCGAGTGCTGCGCTTCGATCCGGATGAAATCCGAGGCGATGTGGCCAGACGTGTAGGCGGTTCGGTGCTGTTCGCCTCGCGATTTCGCGAATGCGCGGCCAGATCGCTGTTCATGCCCCGTGTCGAACCGGGGCGTCGCGTACCGTTGTGGCAGCAGCGTCTTAGGGCCGCACAGCTGCTGCAGGCGGCCAGGGCGAAACGGAATTTTCCTCTGCTGCTGGAGACCGCCCGCGAATGCCTTCGCGACGTCTATGATCTGCCGTCGTTGTGCGGGATCATGCGCGATCTGGCATCCGGACGCATATCGATGAGCGAGGTCGAAACCGAATCACCGTCGCCTTTCGCAAGGAACGTGCTGTTCGGCTTCGTCGGCGAGGTGATGTACCAGTACGATCAGCCGCAGGCGGAACGGGCCGCGCAGCTGCTGTCCATGGATCCGCAGGTGCTGGAACGGCTGCTTGGCGAGCAGGATCTTTCCGCTGTGCTGGACGCCCGATCGATTCGCGAGGTGGAGGAGGAACTATCCCGACATGAGTTCTGGAACGAACTCGACGAGCATGACGTTCGCGGCCGTGTGGCACGGTATGCGAAAACGCATGGACCGTTCACCGCTGACGAAGCGGTGCGTGATCTGGGATTGGGGGCGCAGGACGTCGTCCATGCACTGGACGAAATGTATGAAAACGGGGAACTGCTTTCCGGACGGTTCACGACCGCCGATACGGACGATTCGCACTGTGCGGACGATTCGCACCATGCGGATGATTCATCGATGAGGCAATGGCTGCACGTATCGGTGTTCCGGCGCATTCGCGCTCGCTCGTTGGACAGGGCGCGCAGGGCCATCAGACCCGTTTCGTTGGCCGACTACCAGCGCTTCCTGCTTGATCGGCAGGGCGTCGGACCGGTCGGAGGGGAACGGTATGAAGGCGTTGACGGTCTGATGAAGGTGATCGAGCAATTGGAGGGAATGCCGTTGCCTGCGGGACTGTGGGAGACGGACGTGTTCCCGGTCCGCGTGCGCGACTATCGGCCGGAAATGCTTGATGAGCTGCTGTCTTCCGGAGAGGTGGTCTGGGTCGGTTCGAAAGCGGCTGGTTCCTCCTCGACGGGGCGGATTGCATTCTACCCAGCCGATTCGCCGTTGCTGCCGAACCATTCGTCGGATGCGGTGACGGATGGGCGTAGCGCGACGGGGGAGGACGGCGGCAGCGATGACGGCGATGGCGGCGAGGATCACGATGGCGACGGCATCCTCGATCTGCTGAATACGGGAGGCGCCTACCATGCGCGGCAGCTCAAACCGGCGTCCATGGACGCCGCGGCGTTCTCCGATCGGTTGTGGCAATTGGTGTGGCAGGGCAGGGTGACCAATAGCGGGTTCGCCGCGGTGCGTGCCATGATTTCACGGGGTCGGAGTCGCCGGAATTCCCCCGTCGGCCGTGCTCGTACCATTCGTGCCGTCCGCAGGCCGCGTATCGGAGTCGCCGGTGGATCGGTCGCAGCGGGAAGACATCCGTTCGCGCAGATCACGCTCACCGGCATGTGGTCGCTGGTCCCCGAAGGGTCGGACGAACCTGCGCGCCGGGTGGTGGCGATGATCGAGACGCTGCTCGACGGGTATGGGGTCGTCTGTGCTCCGTTGCTTGAGCTGCTCAATGAGCGCGGAGGATTCTCACGCCTGTATCCGGTGCTCAGACGCATGGAGGAGCGAGGGACGATACTGCGCGGCATGTTCGTCGAAGGATTGGGGGCGGCCCAGTTCGCCGCCAGGGATACGGTGGAGGCGCTGCGCGGTATGAGTGAGCGATCAGCCACTCAGACCGGTGGACGGCGTGATGCCCGTGCGGCTTCCGTGGCGGCGGTCGATGCGCTGGACCCTGCGAATCTGGTCGGTGCCGTGATGCCGTGGCCTCGGGTGGGGAATATGATGGACGTCGAATCGGAACGGGCATTGCATCCCACGAGGCGTGAAGGGGCCATGCTGGTGCTGATCGACGGATCGGCGACCTTGTATGCCGCCGTACGGAGCCATCATCTGCTGGTTTTCGGTGACGCTGCGGGGCCGGAAGACGACTTGGACGATGGTGGCGTTGGAGAAGATCGGATGAGACGGGCCTGTGCGGAACTCGCCTATGCCATCAGACGCCGTTACCGTTCCACCCGGTTTCTTTCCGATGTCAACGGGTATCCGCTCACTTCCCGCAGCAGGGTTCGGCAGCTGCTCCACGCCGCCGGTTTCGTTCCCTCTCCTCAGGGCATGACGCTCTATCCGTGAACGGTTTCGCGGATTATAGTCCGTTGCCCTGCGTATGGTGGGCGGACGATATGAATGGGAGGTCGAAGCAGTGGATGCGATGGATGCGGTGAATGAATTGAGATACATCGGTCATAATGTGGCGGCGGCGTCGCATTTGCTGTCGAATGTCAGCGATTCCATGCTTCTTGAAATCTTCGGGACCTTGGATGCCGCGGGGGATTCGTACTATCGGAACATCGTCGGCGTCGAGATGCTGCGTCGTGGAATGGAGCCTGGGGGAGACGTGCTGTCGTTCAACGAAGGCATCGACGGCGACGAAAACAACAGGCCCTGAAATTGGTAAAGCCCTTCGGAAACCAAGGCTTCCGAAGGGCTTATCGTGCGCCAGACAGGATTCGAACCTGCAACCTTTTGATCCGTAGTCAAATGCTCTAATCCATTGGGCTACTGGCGCAATGAAACACCTGCGTGGAACTGCTTCCTCCGCAAGCTTTCGTGCGCCAGACAGGATTCGAACCTGCAACCTTTTGATCCGTAGTCAAATGCTCTAATCCATTGGGCTACTGGCGCAATGAAACACCTGCGTGGAACTGCTTCCTCCGCAAGCTTTCGTGCGCCAGACAGGATTCGAACCTGCAACCTTTTGATCCGTAGTCAAATGCTCTAATCCATTGGGCTACTGGCGCAACACCTGAACGCTTGATTCAGGCAACTCGGATAGATTAACGCTCTTTGCCGATCAGGGCAAATCGGCGTGTCGTATGAAGACGTCGCAGTAAGTCCTCAGCGGAAATGTTTCGATGAATCGGTAAGGTTGAACGTATTCGAGAGCAAAGGAGTGAAGGTGGTCGGTAGCCGATTCGGATTATGGTCGAGAATCAAGCGCGTGGCGGCTTCGGATACGATATCCGGCCTGATCATGCTCGGATTCGCTCTTGTCGGCCTGCTGCTCGCCAATATTCCCGTCACCTCGCATCTCTTCGAATCGATAGCCGAAACGCATATGGCCGTGCCGTACACCAATATCGATCTTCCTCTTGGCCACTGGGCGCAGGACGGTCTGCTCACCATCTTCTTCCTGGTGGTGGGGCTGGATCTCAAACAAGAGCTGACCACCGGATCATTGGCGAATCCCAAGGCGGCTGCCGTTCCCATGGCTTGCGCCGTAGGAGGCATGGCCGTACCCCCGTTGCTGTTCCTGCTGGTGACCTGGCTGTTCTCGGCATTCGGTCCGCCCGCCCCCGGATTGGAGATCGTCGCTTCCGGCGCAGTTCATCCGTTCAGTGCCATTTCCCAAGGATGGGCCATTCCGATGGCCACCGACATCGCGTTCTCGCTTACGGTGCTGGCCCTGTTCGCCAAGGGGCTGCCCGGCAGCATCCGTGCGTTTCTCATGACGCTGGCCACCGTCGACGATCTGCTGGCGGTGATCGTCATCGCGTTGTTCTTTTCGTCGCTCAACGCGTGGTACTGGTTCCTCGGCATCGTCGTATGCGCTGCCGTCTGGGCGTATCTGGTCCGGCGCCGCCGCGTGCCCTGGCCGGTAGTGGTGATCGTCGGTGCTCTTGCATGGGTGATGATGTTCGAGGCCGGCGTGCACCCCACGCTGGCGGGCATGCTGGTGGGACTGCTCACGCCATCCCGCGAAATGCATGGTGAGACGTCCCCCCGCGCGGAGCGATACAAGGAGAAGCTTCAGCCGTTCTCGGCACTACTGGCGCTGCCGATCTTCGCCCTGTTCGCCACGGGGGTGCATTTCGAAGCGTTGAGCCCGGCGATGATGGTGTCGCCCGTGGTGCTCGGCATCGTCGCCGCACTGGTGATCGGCAAGCCCCTCGGCATCATGATCACCGCATGGTTGGCTACGCATCCCATCGGTCTCAGTCTGCCGAAGGGCCTGCGGGTGCGTGATCTGTTCCCCGCCGCGTGCGCATGCGGCATCGGCTTCACCGTATCGTTCCTGCTCGCCACACTGGCCTACGACGATCCCGAGTTGTCCGGCGAGGCCCGGTTCGGTGTGCTGGTCGGCTCCTTGATCTCCGCAATGGTCGCCGGTCTGCTGCTCAATCATCAGGCCCGCGGCTTCCGCAGTCGCGCGGCGGAGCGAGAACTGGCCGAAGCCGCACGAAAGGCCGCAGGCGCCGATGCGAATATCGAGGAGGTCCTGGCGGACGGCTCGATCACCATCTCCATGAAGGCGCTGAGCCCGGAGGCGATCAGACGGTATCGGGAACGTCACCCCGAACGGTTCGCAACCGAGGAAGGCTCGTCCTCCGAGGAAGAACGGCGAACCACTACGGTCAAACCCGGAAGCAGGCATATCAGCCGATTGAAGCGCCGCATGCGCGAGCTGGGCAAGGGATCGGGGAAGGCGACCGGATCGAAGCGGGGCAGGGGACACCGACGGTAGAGCCTCTGCAATGAAGCGGTAGAACCTTCGTAAGAACACGTCGCAATGCAATGACGTCGCAATGCATGAAGCAGTCAAGGGAGTGAAAGGCATCATGGCCAAGATCATCAAGAAAAACGGCAAAAAGGCCAAGAAGAGCGGCAAGGCCGACGACAAGGTCGAGCAGCACGGATCGGTCGAGAAAGAGACCGTCAGGAAGCACGGAAGCGGGAAGCACCACGGCAAGACGAAGAAGAACGAAGTCGCGAACGTCGGCGACCGGACCGGCACGGCAGTGCGGCCGGAGGCACGGGCCGATACCTTTGACGAAGGTGACGCGACGTCCGATTTCCATGAAGAGAGCTCACCGCTGGGCGAGACCTACCATCGCGGACCGGTGGTGATGCGAGGATCGATGATTCCGAACGACACCACCAGCGGCAATCTGCTGCGCAACAACGAAAGCACGGACTGGCTGCACATGGATCCGTGGAGGGTGCTGCGCATTCAGGCCGAGTTCGTGGACGGATTCGGTGCGCTCGCCGAAGTGGGACCGGCCGTGGCCGTGTTCGGTTCGGCGCGTACCAAGCGTACGGATCCCACCTACAAGGCCGCGCGTCGCATGGGGCGTCTGCTGGCCGAACGAGGCGTCGCCACCATCACCGGCGGCGGTCCGGGCATCATGGAAGCCGCGAATCGGGGCGCGTCGCTGGCCGGTGGCACGTCCGTGGGTCTGGGCATCGAACTGCCGCATGAGCAGGGGCTGAACAACTACATCAATCTCGGGATGACCTTCCGATACTTCTTCGTGCGCAAGACCATGTTCGTCAAGTACTCCTCCGGTGTGATCGTATGCCCGGGAGGATTCGGCACGATGGACGAGATGTTCGAAGTGCTCACATTGGTCCAAACGCACAAGGTGACCACGATTCCGGTGGTGCTGTTCGACACGGCATACTGGAGCGGTCTCTTTGATTGGATCAACGGCACCCTGACGGAACGCGGCATGATCTCGCCGATCGATCCGAATCTCGTCACCCTGACCGATGATCCCGACGAAGCCGTGGACTACGCCACCAGGCTGATCGATCGATGATCTGATCGGCGGGATCCGTGCGGTCCGATGCCGTCGTAGCCGGTACCGAGTACGACGGCATCGGATCACCGTTTGATCGACAGAAGCAGTCCCGTGCCGATGGGTACGATGCACGATGAGAAGCGTTCGTCCTGCAGCGTCTCGTCGAGCAGCTCGCGCATATGCGTGGCCTTGTCTCCCCGGTCGGCCGGATTCAGCAGCCCTCCGCGGGAATCCTCGCAATCCAGAGCCAGAACATCGCACATCACCAGTTCGCCGCCGGATCTCAGCAGACGATGGGCATGATCCAGTGCGGAATCGTAGTTGACGTTCTCTCCGCTGATGACGATGAGATCGTAGTCGCTGGCGTTGAGCCGGGGAAAATACACGCCCGGCTTGGCGTTGACGACACGCAGCTTGGTGCGCATGCCGTCCTGGGTTCCGGAGAACGCACGGCGGATGAGCGCCGTGCCCTGGGCCGAGGAGTCGACGGCGGTGAGCTGCCCTCCGACCTCGCCGTCGACTTCCTCCAATGCTTCGAGCATATGGGCGGATTCCACCACGGACCCGGTTCCCAGCACGATCACCGATCTGGCTTTGAGCTGCCTGACCTGCATGGCGAGGAATTCGGCCTGTGCTGCGGAACCCTGATCGAATCCCGTATCGGCGCATTGCCTGCGAAGATGATGCAGTGCCGGCGTTTCGGTGGTGTAGGCCGTGTCCTCAATGAACTCCCAACCCTTCGCGAGATTGGTGTAATCGGTTCTGTTCATCGGTATCCTTTGTGACGTTGTCGAAGCTTGCCGGATTCGATTCCGGCGTGAATGGCTCAGGCGGCCGCCGTCTCCCGAGCCTTCCTGGCGGCATCGACCTTCTGAATGGTCTGCCACAGTTCCTCGCCCACGTCGATGCCCTTCGGACAGTGCATGGAGCAGGCTCTCACCGATTGGCATGCGGATGCTCCGTCGGAGCCCATCAGCGATTCCAGCCGGGTGTCGGCGATCGCATCACGGGAATCGTTGAGGAATCTGGAGACCATGATCATGGCGGCCGGGCCCACGAACGCCTCACCGCCCGCATACACCGGGCAGCTGCCTTCGCATACACCGCAGGCGATGCAGTTGCTCAGCAACTCGTACCGGGAAAGCTGTTCGGGATGCTGCAGGTATTCGAAAGCGTCGATCCGACCGTCGGCGGTGATCTTCAACGCTCCGTCGGCTTCGAGATATGGTTTCAGACGACGGATCTGATCAAGCATCGGATCCACGTCGGCGATCAGATCCCTCTGGGTCGGGAATCCCGGCAGTGCGGCAAGCTCGATGACCAGTGCCGTTCCCGGTTCGAGGGCGTCGAGGTCCAACGCATGAGCGTCATCGTCGACCGGCTCCCCGGTGGGACGAAACCCTTCATCATCCGTGAACGTGGGCGAATCCGGCTTTACCCAGTCGCGAACCTTCGCGGTGCACAGCAGAGTGGGCGTGCCGTTGATCGCCACCGCATCGGATCCGCACATGCCGTGTCCGCACGAGTAGCGGAAAGCCAGCGACGGATCCTGATCCCGTTTGATCGTCAGCAGACAGTCCAGCACGGAGTCGTTGGCATGGACGCTGACCTGATAATCCTGAGTCCACCGTTTGCCGCGGGTACGGGATGATCTTGCGGGCGATCCGGAATCCGAGAACGGTGATTTTCGGGCGAATGGACTGCCTCCGCGTCGTCGTGAGGCCTTTTCCGGTTTCGGGGTGAACCGTGCGATTCTCAGCGTCACGTCAAGCATGCGATTGGCATCGGCAGTGGTCATAGGGGGCAGCTCCTCAATCATCGGTACTGAAACACAGTGTAATAGAGTGTCTGATATCGATTCAGTAGGCGCGGGCCTTGGGCGGGAATTCGGTGATCACCACAGGCTGCCATGAGATGGCGGAGGTGCCATCGATCATGGAGTGCGACAGGAATCGTTCATCGTCACGGTTCGGGAAGTCGGTGCGATACAGAGAGCCGCGAGACTCCTCCCTGGCATCCGAGGCAACGAGCATGGCGGTTGCCAGACGCACCAGATGACGGGCTTCGAGAATGGCGGTGAGCTCCTGATTGTATGCGGCGGTTTCGCTGTGCGCATGCAGTGCGTCGACCCGTTCGGAGAGCTCACCGGTGACCGCGCGCAGTGCTTCGGTGAGTCCTGCGTGATCGCAGCGCACGGCTGCGTGACGTTCCATGGTCGCTCCCAGATCGGCCATCACACGATACGGATTATCATCGGTCCGGCGCTCGCCGTCGGTCGGCGCCTCCGAAGTCTCGGCAAGCAGCGACGCAATGATCCCGGATCGCTCCGCGGCGGCCTGGTCGACGGTTTCGCCGCCGTCATCGGCCTGCGAGGGGTCAAGACCCTCCTCAAGCGCGTTGGCGAAGGAGTCGGCGATCCTTGACGCGACGGCCTCGCCGGCACGGGTCCCGAACAGGCAGGCGTCAAGCAGGGAGTTCGCTCCCAGACGATTCGCTCCGTGCACGCTGACGCACGAGCATTCACCAGCGGCGAACAGTCCTTCCGCGGGCTGCCGTCGATCGCCGGACCACTCGTAGACGTTGCCGTCGGCCCCGATGGGGATGCCTCCCATCGTATAGTGGGCGGTCGGCCTGATCGGAATCAGATCGGTCGCCGGGTCAAGACCGGCGTAATCCCTCACCGTCTCGCAGACCTCGGGAAGACGGCTTTCCAGCACGTCGCGGCCCAAACCTCGCAGATCCAGCCATACGCAGTCTTTGGGGCCGTCGGGATCCTTCGGATCGGCCACGCCTCGTCCCGCATCGACCTCCTCCATGATGGATCGGGAGACCACGTCACGCGCCGCAAGATCCCCGTGACCCGGCGCATAGCGATCCATGAAATGCTCGCCATCGGCGTTCAGCAGACGACCGCCTTCACCTCGCGCCGCTTCGGACAGCAGAATGCCCGTATGGGCGAGTCCGGTGGGGTGGAACTGCACGAATTCGATGTCCTCCAGCTGGAGTCCGGCCTCCAACGCCAGCGACATGCCGTCTCCGGTGAGATCCCAGGAGTTGGACGTGGTGTGGAATATCCGTCCGGCGCCGCCGGTCGCCAACAGCACGTTGCGCGCCTTCACCGCATGGACCTTCCCCGAATGGGTGTCCAACGCCACCACTCCCTTGGTCGTGCGTCGCCCATCGTCGTCGTTCTCCAGCACCAGATCGGTGACATACCACTCCTCTGCGAACCGCACCCCCGCCTTTACGCATTGCTGCCACAGGGAGTGAAGGATCTGATGACCGATGCGGTCCGCGGCGTACGCGGTACGGTGCACCGGCTTCTGACCGAAATCGGCAGTGTGCCCGCCGAACAACCGTTGGGCGATGTGGCCGTCCTGCGTGCGGGAGAACGCCACGCCGTCATGCTCCAGACCGATCACGGTTCCGGGAGCCTCCTTGGCGAGAATCTCGGCCATGTCCTGATCCGCCAGCCAATCGCTGCCTTTGATGGTGTCGAACAGATGCCAATGCCAATCGTCATGCTCCATGTTGCCCAGACTGGCGGCGATGCCCCCCTCTGCGGAACCGGTGTGGGAGCGCAACGGCTGCAGCTTCGATATCACCAGGATCTTCGGATCCCCTCCCTGATCCACGACATTCCGATACGATTCGGAGCGGAGCAGGCCCAAGGCCGCCGACAGGCCCGCGGCTCCTGCCCCGACGATTACTGCATCATACTGTTCTTCCAACTGCTTCGGACTCATAACCATGATTGTCCCACAGGCCCTGACCTGTATGGACGCAAGCTCACGTCACCGTACGATTCGTACCGTTCCGTCATCTCTCATGGCGATCTCTCCGCGAGCCTCCATTCTGCCGAGCGTCGCGATGACCTCGCCGAAGGTCAGTGCCGAGGTCGAGGGTTTCGTCGCCAGATATCCCGAGATCTCATCCGCAGTGGCGGCCACATGCCGTCTTGCGCAGCTGCGGATCGCGGTGATGATCATCGAGCCGCCATCATCATGGCCTGACCTTGGCGAATCACGGGCTTCGGCCTCGTCGCCGGAGGTTTCGGCGTCCGTGACCGCAGCGCCTACATCATACGGCTCATGCCGTTCGTGGCAGCATGACGAGATGTCCGTAGCCGAATGCAGCAGTATGGCCTTGCCGTCATGGATCAGCCGGTTGCATCCGGTGTTGAACGGTTCGTCGATGTCGCCCGGGGCGGCATACACCTTGCGGTTCATCTCAGCGGCCCATGTGGCGGTGTTCAAGGCGCCGGAACGGTGTCGGGCCTGCGCCACGATGATCACGTCGGCCAATGCGGCGATGATCCGGTTGCGCAGCAGGAAACGACGGGCTTCGGGAATCGTGCCCGGCGGCATCTCCGAAATCAGGGCGCCGCGGTTGGCCAGCATCTCGTTGAACAGCGAGAGATTGCGCGCAGGTCCGCGAAGATCCAGACCTCCGGCGAACACGGCAACCGTGCGTCCCGCCTGATCTCGCTCGTCGGTGTCGTCTCGCTCCCTGCGGGCGGCCAATGCACCCCAATGGGCCGCGGCATCGGCGCCCATGGCGCCTCCCGAGACCAGCAGATGACCGTCCCGTGCCGCGTGGAGGCCGGCGTTGCGAGCCACGAAACGACCGTAGTCGTTGACGTCTCTGGACCCTACCACGGCCACGGGAGACTTGCAGCTGACCAGCGAGGAGGGGTCTCCCATTCCCCACAGGCACAATGGCGGAGCCCAATCCGAGCGAATGGCCAGATCCGTGAGCTGATGAGGCCAGTGGTCGCACCGGGGCGTGACGATCCACTGTTCGCCTCCGTGGGTCATCATGTTCGTCAATGCGGCATGATCCGCGAGAGGCAACCGGAGCAGACGATCCCGCCAGCGTCGCACGGCATGATGGAAATTCTCCAATGCGCGGGCGTCCGCCCTCCGTCCCCATCTGGCGATGCCGACGATGAACAAACGGTCCAACTGACGGTCATCGTCGGGAAAGGCAGGTGATGCTCCGCCGCTCTCGTTCCGGTGGTCGATCCAGAGGGGAGGCTGCGCCAGCGTAGTACGCAGAAGCATCGTCAATATCCGCGTGGCGTCGAAGGGATCCTCGGAACCTTTCAACGTGGCGTACATCAGGGCATCGGGGCCGTCCGTGGCGAAGGTCAGCAGCGCTCTGCAGAGCGTGTCGTTGCTCAGTCCGTCGTCGGTCATCTCAGCCTCGTTCTCAATGCGATTCCGGCTGCCACGTCGCCGTCGTCCGGACTTGTTTTGCCGGCCACGTCGGCAAGCGTCCATGCGAGGCGCAGCGCCCTGTCCGCACCACGGAGGGAAAGCTGCTCGGATTCCAACGCGTGGGAGATCAGCGTCAACGCCTTGCGGGAGGTGTTCTTGCGAAGCCATTCGCCGCTGGCCTTGGCGTTGCAGCGCCAGCCATGCATGCGATATCGCTCGGTGGCGGCCGACCGCGCGTCCATCACCCTGCGACGTATCCGCTCGCTGGATTCCGCGGGCTGCGATTCGTTCTGCGAATATTGCGACACCGGCGGTACCGTGATCTGGATGTCGATGCGATCGAGGATCGGTCCGGAGAGCCGGTTCCAATATCTGGCCCGATCCTTGGCCGTGCACACGCATTGTTCGCCGCTGCCCCAGCCGAATCCGCATGGGCACGGGTTCGCCGCCATCACCAGTTGGAATCGTGCCGGGTAATGGGTGGTGGCCTTCGAACGGGAAATGGAAACGAACCCCGTTTCCAGCGGTTCGCGAATCGTCTGCAGGGCCTTGGCGGAGAATTCCGGCGCCTCGTCCATGAACAGCACGCCGTCATGCGCGCGTGTGATCGCCCCCGGTACGGCGATGCCGCTGCCCCCACCCACGAGGGACGGGGCGGAGGCGGTATGATGCGGCGCCTCGTATGGAGGAACGTCGGTGATGCCGTATGCCGGCAATGTGCCGCACAGCGATCGGATGGAGGCGACCTCCAGCTGCTCCCGTTCGCCCAACGGCGGCATGATGGTGGGAAGCCGCGACGCCAGCATCGTCTTGCCCGTGCCGGGAGGCCCCACCATGATCACATGATGTCCTCCGGCGGCGGCCACCTCCAACGCCCATTTCGCTTGGCTCTGTCCCATGACCTGATTCATGTTCGGCATCGGCTCTTCCTCGGGCTGCCCCGCATCGGACGATGGAACGTCCGGCCCCACGATCCCGGCACCGGGATCAAGCCGGTAGTTCGCGCGGCCTCCCAAATGCTCGATCAATTCGCCCACATGTCGTACCGGCACCACGTCGATGCCTGGGACCAGCCCAGCCTCCTCCATGTTGGCGTACGGTATGAAGGCCCGTCGGATGCCTCGGGTCCGGGCATGAAGCAGGATCGGAAGAAGTCCGGTTACCGGCAGCACCGTGCCGTCGAGCTTGAGCTCGCCGAGCACCAGCGTCTCCTGCAGACAGTCATGCGGTATCGCCCCGCCCGCGCACAGCACACTGGCCGCGATGGCAAGATCATGATTCGCCCCACGCTTCGGCAGGGAAGCCGGCGAAAGGTTGACGGTGACCCGGGTCTGCGGCCAATGGAATCCCGCTGAGGAGCATGCCGACTTCACACGCTCTCGTGCCTCGGAAAGCGAGGCATCGGGCAGACCGATGATTGAAAAGTACGGTAGGCCCGGTGAAATGAACGCCTGCATGGAGATGGTGAATGCCTTGAGTCCGACGAGGCCGACGGACAATGCCGTGCCGATCCTCATCACAACGCCCCCGGAATATGGGTGACCTGCGGGCATCGGGCGCCGCCCGGCACGCTGAGCGCGATCACGTCGAACCTCGTACCATGATGACGGATCTTCCGACCGTATTCGAGAAGCCATTGCGAGGCCGCATGCTTGAGTGCGATCCGCTTGCGGGCGGTCACCGCCTCCTGAGGCGGACCGAAATGGGCGTTTCGTCTGGTCTTGACTTCGACGAACGTCAGCTGCAGGGAGGGGGAGAGCGCGACGATGTCAAGCTCGCCGTACCGGGATTGCCAGTTGCGGTCCACAATCGTCCATCCCTGGCATTCCAGCCAGACGGATGCATAGTCCTCGCCGATGCGGCCCAGCTGCTTCGGAGTGAGATGCGGTCGGTGTATCTGCTGTGTGAGCTGTTGGAGTGTGTTCATGGTTTCGACTACACCACCATCGGTTCCATGACGACACTGTCTGCGGACAATGTGGTCGAACGTGACATCGAATCGTCGATGATGTGGATGAATCATTCGCCGGCGGCGCGAATGTGGACGAAAACGGCGTCATCCACATTCATGACGGGAAAATGTGCTCGTCATGGGCGGGAAACGAGGGAAGATCGGATCCGCCGCGATCGTCGGGCTACGGTGAATACCGTGCATAGATTCAGAGGGGTCGTGAACATCGCATTGGCGACGCTGGCTCTGCTGGTGGTGTTCGCGCTGATCGGCAAGGCCATGGCGCCGGCATGGAAGGTGGAGCCGTTCTCCGATCACATTTCGCTCGGGTCGCCCGACGTCGGCGTCGCGGCGAAAGACGTGACCGTGCACCACGAGGGAACCTACCGCATCCGGGAGTCGACGCTGCATCTCACCATGAGCGACGGCACCGTTCTGGAAGCCGTGCTCAGACAGCCGGTCGGTGCTTCACCCAGACACGCCGCATGCCTGTTCGTCCATGGCTCGGGCACCGGTTCGTCACGGGACTTCGGCGACATCGCGTCTTCGATGGCGTCCGCAGGCATCACCACGCTGGTTCCGGCCAAACGACTCGATGATTACTCGTGGACCCACCGCGACTATGAACGGTTCGCGGACGATTACCGGCACTGCCTGGACTGGCTGAGAAACCGACCGGACGTGAACCCTGCGAAGACCGGGCTCTACGCGGAATCCGAAGGCACCTGGATATCCACGCTGATCACCGATCGCGATCACGACATCGCATTCGCCGTGCTTTCCTCGGCCCCGGTGGTTTCCGGCAGACAGCTCATGGCCATGGCGGCCAGCGCCTACCTGCAGGAGGCCGGAGTGCCCGCATCCGTCCGGCAGAACACCGCGAAACTCATGTCGATGGACTTCGCGCCGTTCGATCTGCGATACGGGGACTTCGATGCGAAACGATACCTGTCATCCCTCACCATGCCGGTACTGGTCAATTACGGGGTGATGGACACCGCCATGCCGATCGAACAAGGGGCGCGGACCATTCTTGACGTCGCGCATCGCGCCGGCAACGACAACGTGACCGTACGGTATTTCCACGCCAATCATCAGATGAGAGAGGGAGCGGGCCTATTCGAACCCGGGCTTCCTCTGGCCGATGGGTATACGAAGGTGCTCGACGACTGGGTGAACGCCGTCGCAGCCGGAACGAAGGCCGACGGATGGGCCACCGCACAGGTGGCCGGAGCGACACCCGATCAACGATTCACGGCGCCGCACTGGACGTCGTCGGGACTGATCGGATCCCTGGGGCTACTATGCGCGATGACCGTGGCCGCCATACTGCTGCCGATATCGGCCGCAGTGGTGGCGGCCGCGCTCGCCGTTGTTCGGCGCTTCGATCCGAGTCGCGGTCGGTTCCCCGTCGGAATCGCCCGTCTGCTGACGGCGGCTGGTGTGATGCCCGCGACGATCATTCTTCTGCTGTCGGGGTATCTGGCGTACGCGGGTTGGAGCGCCGTGATGCTGAACCGTAGGAGCCTGTTCTTCGCCATCGGATGGATGGTGCTACGGCTCGGAGCATTATGCAACATGGTGTTCGCCGCATGGCTGCTTGTGCGATGCAGACGGGATCTGCGGGAGCGTATGCATCGCACAAGCAGCCATGATCGAGGATCAGGACGGTCGGGGGACTCCGTCGCGGCGATATCAGGGTGGGGGCAATGGCTGGTGGTCGGGTTGATCATGGCCGGAGCCCTGCTGTCATTGACGCTTATGGCCTTCTGGGGGCTATTCGATCTATGATTCACCGGCCCCGCTCCTCGATGTGGGGAATCTGATTCAGCCGACCAGACCCGTCAGCTCACCGAGACTGAGCTCGAAGCTCACACCGCGTTCCTCGAAGTGCGGCTGGCGGCGGGTATGCCGCATGGCGGACCGGACGAATTCCCCGGCGATGTGCGCCGATTGCGCCAGTCCCCGTCCCGCCAGCAGCGCACCGCACAGCGCCGAGGCGAAGGCGTCTCCGGTACCGTGAATCATGTACGGGAGTCGGTCATGCACCAGTTCGATCGCCGAGTCGGCGCCCGAGGACGCGCTCGCCACGTAGTTGCGCAGTTTGCCGTCCCCACGGTCGATGCCCTTGAGCACCACGTTCCTCGCTCCCAGATCCAACAGCGCCTTCAGCCATTCATGGGCTTCGTCTTCGCTCAGATTCCGACCGGGATAGTCCCGTCCGGTCAGCAGCGACGCCTCGGTGAGGTTCGGCATCAGCACATCCGCGCCTTCGGCCAATGCCGCAGTGGCGCGGCACAGCTCCTCGGTGTATGTGGGGTACATGCTGCCGCCGTCTCCCATCACCGGATCGACCAGCCGGAGGGCCTTCGGATATTCACGGTACATGCGCTGGATCAGGGCCACCTGCTCCACGGATCCGAGGAAACCGCTGTAGATGCCGTCAAGCTCCACGCCCTCCTTGCGCCATGCATCGAGATAGGCGGGAAGCATGTCGGTGGTGTCGTTGAACGTGTAGTCCTTGAACATCGTGTGGGCGCTGAACAGCGCGGTGGGCACCGGGCACACATCGCAGCCGCATGCCGAAAGGATCGGGATGGCGGCGGTGAGCGAGCATTTGCCGTAGCCGCACATGTCGTGCACGGCTGCCACGCGGGGGATGTAGTCGGGGTCTCTGTCGAAAAGCGTCACGTCATCGTCATCGGCGTAGGTGGTCATGGTAGGGCCTTTCTGCGTGTTCCCGCATACGACGTTCGACGCATGCGTATGCATCACAGCATATCGGGCGGCTTCGGCGTGTCTTTCGACGAGGGAGCCGCCCGGAACGTCTCCGTAGCCCGTTATCAACCCTTTGCCCTGCAAGAGGTTGCTAAAAGGCTATAAGCAACCGTAATAGCGAAAAGCCGGTTTCCGCTTGAAACACAGGGCTTCGAACGCATATGGTCGTAACCATCAACGCAAGGACGACATCGCCGGGATGGTTTACGACGGGTCACCGAGCGGAGGCAACGACAACACCACACCACGATTAAGGAGTTCGCCATCATGGCCGAGAAGAACAAGAACTATCGTTTCGAGACCCTGCAGCTGCACGTTGGTCAGGAGCAGGCCGATCCGGCGACCGACTCGCGCGCCGTCCCGATCTACGCCACCACCTCCTACGTCTTCCATGACTTCGACCACGCCGAGGCCCGCTTCGGACTCCAGGATCCGGGCAACATCTACGGCCGTCTGACCAACTCCACCCAAGGCGTGTTCGAGGATCGCATCGCGGCCCTCGAAGGCGGCACCGCGGGCATCGCGGTGGCCTCCGGCGCCGCAGCCGTGGAATACGCGGTGCGCAACATCACCCAGTCCGGCGATCACATCGTCTCCTCCAAGAACATCTACGGCGGCACCTTCAACCTGCTCAAGCACACGCTGCCGCGCGACGGCATCACCACCACCTTCGTGGATCCCGAGGTTCCGCAGAACTTCGAGGACGCCATCCAGGAGAACACCAAGCTCGTCTACTTCGAGACCTTCGGCAACCCGAACGCCGATCTGCCCGACTTCGAGGCCATCTCCGAAATCGCCCACAGGCATCATCTGCCGGTCATCGTGGACAACACCTTCGCCACGCCGTACCTGTTCCGTCCGCTCGAGCACGGCGCCGACGTGGTGGTCGAGTCCGCCACCAAGTTCATCGGCGGCCACGGCACCACGCTGGGTGGCGTCGTCGTCGAGGGCGGCAAGTTCAACTGGGCCGAGGTGCCGGGCAAGTTCCCGACCCTCACCGAGCCGGATCCCTCCTACCATGGTCTGAACTTCTACGAGGCCCTGGGCGGTGCCGCCTTCGTGACCCGTATCCGCGCCATCCTGCTGCGCGACACCGGCGCCACGCTGAGCCCGTTCGCCGCGTTCCTGCTGCTGCAGGGCACCGAAACGCTGTCCCTGCGCGTCGAGCGCCACGTCCAGAACGCGCTGAAGGTCGTCGAATACTTGCAGACCGTGCCGGAAGTCGAGTCCGTCTCCCACCCGGCCATCGAGGGGCGTCGCGACCACGAGCTGTACAAGAAGTACTTCCCGAACGGCGCCGGCTCCATCTTCACCTTCGACATCAAGGGCGGCAAGGACGCGGCACGCGTGTTCATCAACAATCTGCACCTGTTCAGCCTGCTGGCCAACGTCGCCGATGTGAAGAGCCTCGTGATCCACCCGGCCTCCACCACGCACTCCCAGGAGACGCTGGAGGAGCTTGAGGACCAGGGCATCCATCAGGGAACCATCCGTCTGTCCATCGGCACCGAGAACATCGAGGACATCCTCGACGATCTCAAGGGTGGTTTCGAGGCTCTGCGCGAATCCGGTCTGGCCAAGTAGTACGGGTCGGATAGGACAAGCCGGGACGATGTGATCCGGATTTCCGGTCGACGTTCTCGGAACGACGCCGACCGGATGCCGTTCGTGGAGGCTCACAGGGGGCATGCCGCTTCGAACGGTCGGTTTCGGAAGTCGTGATGTGGGGGAAGCTCCTCAGTCGCACATCAGCAGCGTGCCGTGCGGGTTCGAACCCGCACGGCACGCTTCGTCATTCAGGGCGGCACGCTTGGTCATTCACGTTCCTGCCACTTGCACAGGGCATCCACGTAATCGTCCACGAACGTCAGGGCCGCGCCGATCACATCCTGATCATCCCGGCAGGCGCTTTTCCGTATGCGCAATCCTCCATCGGGGACGGGATCCGACCTACGTATGCGGATCTTCAGATCGGCCAGATCGTCCATGGTCAGATACTGCCCCACCTGCCCGCCGATGATGACGTCGCAGCTGAGCACCGTGCGCATGTTCCTGATCGCCAGAGCCAGATAATCGAGATACTGGTGAAACAGACGACGGTGTGTGTATTCGTCGTCTCGAACCTGATTGAAGAATTCCTCCAGCGTCTCGTCACGGTCACCGATCAGCGCTTTCGCCGAACAGTAGGCATCGAGGCATCCCTTCCCGCCGCAATAGCATCGACGCCCCTCCGGGACGATCGTCATATGCTCCACCGCGCCGTTCCTCATGGTCGATCCGCCATGCAGCTCACCGCCGATGACCACGGCTCCGCTCATATGATCATTCAGATACAGGCACAGCGCGTCGCCGACATCCGAGGTCAGACGAATCTCCTCCCTCGCCGCCGCGATGGCATCATGAACGAATACGCAGCGTTGATCGAGCTGACGACCGAAAACCTGTGCGGTCAGTCCTTCGTCGTCCATCACCTTGCCGAAGACAACACGCTCGCCGTCGGGCGAAACCATGCCTTGCACGCTGAACGCAACACCGAGTATCGATGATTCGCCGCCTTCGGGCAGGGATGCGGTCAGCGATTCGATGAACTGCCCAACGAACTGGCCTATGCGGTGGTAGTAGGAGCTTCGACGGGCGTAGGGCAGTCGTCCGCTCGCCCTCTTGACGCAGCCGCCACGAAGATCGACCGCACAGGCCACGACTCCGGTGGCCGTCATCCGCACGCCGATGGCCAGACGACTACCGGCATTGAAGGCGTAGATCCGGGGTTTTCTGCCGCCTGTGGACCGCGAGAAGCCCCTTCGGAGAACAAGACCGGCCTTCTCAAGTTCGCCAAGATTTTGCGTGACCGTCGGCAGACTCATGTTCAGCGCTCCGGCGAGATCCTGCTTGGATGCGCCGCCGTGCCGATAGAGGTGGGCGAGAACCTGGCTGCGATTATGCAGCCGCACCTGAGCCGTTGTCGCAATAGCCATCCGATAGCCTTTCCACCGCTTCATTGTAAGCGACGGCCGATTGAATCCGACGCTGGAAGTAGCATGGCCCATAGGGTCAATCGCTCATCGAGAATGGGAAGGGACATGGGCAGACATACGGCGCAGGCGGTCAGGGACCGACGGAACGATTCGTCTCCACAATACGAACGACGGTCTCGCGGTCCGCGCCGAATCGGCGTGGGGAGGCAGGGGGATACCGCACGGCAATCGTCGGATTCGGTGGTGGCCGAAGCCATCGATCTGACCAAGACCTACGGAGACAAGGACGCCGTCGTCACGGCACTGGACCATGTCGACGTCGAATTCATGCGCGGACAGATGACGGCGATCATGGGCCCGTCCGGCTCCGGGAAATCCACATTGATGCACTGCATGGCGGGACTCGACTCGCCCACGTCGGGCAAGGTGATCGTGGAGGGATTGGAAGTCTCCTCGATGAACCAGCGGCAACTGACGAAGCTGCGCCGCGAACAGATCGGATTCATCTTCCAAAGCTTCAACCTCGTACCCACGTTGAGCGCCGAGGAGAACATCCTGCTGCCGCTGCAGATCGCCCGCAAGCCCATCGACAGGGCGTGGTTCGATCAGGTGGTGCATGTGGTGGGCCTGGAACGCCGTCTCACCCATCGTCCCAGTCAGCTTTCCGGCGGACAGCAGCAGCGCGTCGCCTGCGCCCGCGCGCTGATGGCGCGTCCGAGCGTGATCTTCGCCGACGAGCCAACCGGCAACCTCGATTCGAGATCCAGCCGTGAAGTGCTCGGATTCCTCCGGGATTCGGTGCGCGACTACGGGCAATCGATCGTGATGGTGACGCATGATCCCCGTGCCGCCTCCTATGCGGACAGGGTGCTGGTGCTTGCCGACGGGCGCATCACCAGCGACATGATTCATCCGACGTACGAACGGATCCTTGATGTGTTCGCGGACAACGGGAATGACGATGCCGGCGGGACTTCGGTTGATGGGGGAGCGGCATGATCCGCATCGGACTGCGCGAGGCCCGCGCCCATTTGGGCAGATTCGCCATGTCCATCATCGCGATCATGCTCGGCGTATCGTTCGTGGTGGGTTCGTTCTGCTTCCGTGAGATGCTGAACAACCAGGTTGACGAGATGATGGCGTCGAATGCCGATCATGACGTCTATGTGCGAGGTTCCGAAGAGGTAAAGGACGACGATGCGGAAGCATCCGCGGCATCGACCGAAACCGAGTACAACGACATCAACGACGATCTGACCGATACGATCGCCTCGGTCACCGGCGTGCAGACGGCGGAAATCGTCTACTCGATCTCCAACGGCATGGTGCTGGTCGCGCACAACGGCGATGCCGTCTCCTCCATGGGCGCTCCGACCATCGCCATCGGATTCTCGGAAACGCAGCCCTGGCGGTCGGCCAGCATGATCAAAGGCGCGTATGCCGTCGGCGACCACGAGGTGGCGCTGGACGAGCAGGCGGCCCAACGCTCCGGACTCAACGTGGGAGACGCCACCAAACTCGTGTATCCCGAAGGGCCCCGTAGCGTGAAGGTCACCGGCATCTTCCGCACCTCCAGCAGCCAGGCCGGCGCAATCCTGCTTCAGATCGACCCCGCTGTCGCCAAAAAGACCCAGGAGCGCACGACCGGGAAGAGCGGCACGACCCGATACATCAGCGTCTACGGAAGCGCCAACGGGGGAAAGGCTCTCGATGCCGGGCAGCAGCAGGCGCTCGCCGATGCCATCAACGACCGATTGCCGGCCGACGCGAAGGCCCACGCCATCACCGGTGACCAGATGCGTGACGAGAACGCCAAGGCCACCAAGGACGCGCTCGGTTTCATCCAGCCGCTCATCCTGATCTTCGCTGTGATCGCACTGTTCGTGGGATCGTTCATCATCGCCAACACGTTCTCGATGATCGTGCGCGAATCCATGCGTGGATACGCATTGCTCAGATCCGTCGGCGCCTCTCCCGGACAGGTGTTCTCCACCGTGATCGTGCAGGCCGTCGTCCTGGGCCTGATCGGATCTCTGGCCGGCATCGGTCTGGGATGGGGGGTCGTCAAGCTCATCGTGATGGGCATGGAGCGGATGGGCACTCCGATCAGCGGATCGTCGAATCCGACCGTCACCGATATGCTCGTCGGTCTCGTCGTCGGTATGATCGTCACGTTCGTCGGGGCTTCGCTGCCCGCTCGACGGGCGGCGCTGGCACCGCCGATCCAGGCGATGAACGAAACCGTGAATCCCGAGAAGCCGGTGACGATGCGAGGGATTCTGGGTGCCGTGATGTGCTTGATCGGTGCCGGGGCGTGGACCTTCACCGTGGCGTTGGTCGGTGCGGATGGAAACGGTCCCACACCTTGGCCGTGGCTGAATGATGTCGCCGTCGGTTGGCCGCTGGGCGTTGGCGCGGCCCTGCTCGTCGTCGGCGTGATCGTGACGGGACCGTCCCTGGTGTCGGTGGCGGGCGTGATTCTCGGATGGCTGCCGTCGAAGATCTTCCGGGTCACCGGGACGCTTGCCAAGCGCAATCTTTCACGTTCGAAACGGCGAACTGCCAATACCGCGGCGGCCTTGTTCGTCGGTGTCGCCATCGTCTCATGTCTGGGCGTGGTGGCGTCTTCCGCCAAGGCATCCGTCGCTGGCATCGTCGACACCGGTCTGAAGGCCGACTATGCCATCATGTCCGCATCCTCGGGTCAGTTGCCGCAGGGGGCGGTCGACGACGTCAAGAAGGTGGACGGCGTCAAATCCACCGCATCGAATCGGTTCATCATGGGCGTCAAATACGACGGCGAACAGGTCGGCGGCATGACCATAGCGGTTCAGCCCGCGCTGTTCACCGATGTGTTCGCCCCGGTTACGAAAGCTGGGGATCCCACCGAAGCGTTGAAGAACGACGAGCTTGTGGTCGGCGAGGACGTGGCCAAGGATCAGGGATGGAACGTGGGCGACACGGTCACCGTGAGCGCGAAGAAAACGCTGATCGATCAGGAGGCGACCGCCCGGGCGCGAAAGGAGTATCAGGCCAAGGTCGAGTCCGAGGTTCGGTCGCTCATGGCACAGGGTAGGGCGCAGGAGGCTCAGGCGCGCATGGATGAGGCCGGTAAGGTCGATCCGAGCACGCTGATCCGAACCAGAACGGAGACGACCTCCCGAACAGTGAAGGTCGGGGCCATCATCACCAACAACGTTTATCGCAGTTGCGTGATGGTGAATGACGATCTCGGCGAGCGGTTCGGCACCAAGCAGACGATGTTCACCATCCAGATGTACGTCGTCGCCGACCCGGGGGCGGATAAGACCGACGTGCAGCGACGGATCAAGGATGCGGTGAAGCCGTACTACACCGTTTCCGTGATGAATCACGAGGAATACAAGTCGACCATGAGCTCGATGGTCGATCAGATTCTGCTGATCCTCTATGCGTTGCTCGCACTGTCCATCGTGATCGCGATCTTCGGCATCGTGAACACCTTGGCGCTTTCCGTCTCCGAGCGAACGAAGGAGATCGGACTGCTGCGGGCCATCGGCACGTCCCGTGGACAGATTCGAGGCATGCTCGCCATCGAAGCCTCGATCATCTCCGTGTTCGGCACGGTGCTGGGACTGATCGTCGGTGTGGCGGCCGGAGCGGTGATCCGCAAGGTCTACGAGTCGGATGGGCTGGAAATGCTCAGCGTTCCGTGGAGCCAGCTCGTCGTGTTCCTGCTGGTCTCGGTGCTGGTTGGTCTGCTCGCGAGCGTTTCGCCGGCTTCGCGGGCGTTGCGAAAGCCGGTGCTTGACGCCGTGGCTTCCGAATAGGCGTCGGACGGGCTTCGAAGAACCTCCGGGAGTTGTTCGCGGGCTTACACTGGGATCAAAGCCGTTGCCGATGTCCGCCGATGCGGAATCCTCGTGGGCTCGCCGTGAAGCTCCCGCGGAATCGTCGTGCGTGCAGGGTTTCGTGTTCCGTGGATCGGTGTGGGAAGGAGTGTCGTCATGCCGTCTTCGTTTCGTCCGCATATTCCCGAACTGATGATGGCTTCCGGCCCGTGCAGCATATACCCGCGGGTACTGGAGGCCATGGGATGGCAGATGGTGCATCATCGCACCGATGATTTCGTCGACCTCATGCGTTCGGTAAGCGATGATCTGTCGAAGCTGTTCAAGACGGCCAATCGCGTGCTGCCAGTGGAGGGCGAATCCATCCTGGGGCTTGAAATGGCCGCCTGCAATCTGGTGGAGCCGGGTGACGTGTGCGTCAATCTGGCATCCGGGTACTACGGCGCCGGATATGCCAAGGTGCTGCGCGGCTATGGCGCCGAAGTGGTCGATGTGACGGTGCCGTACGACACCTCCGTATCGATCGAACAGGTGAGACTGGCTTTGGATCGGCATCCCGAGACGAAGGTGTTGGCGTTCGTGCATTCGGAGACCCCCTCGGCTTCCGAGAATCCCATGGAATCGATCTGCCGGGAATGCCGTGAGCGAGGAGTGCTCACCATCGTTGATTCGGTTTCCGGCGTCGGAGGCTCCCCGGTGCGTTTCGACGAATGGGGGTGCGACGTGGTGGTCACCGGTACCCAGAAATGCTTGGGCTCGACTCCGGGAATGTCTTTGGTGGCGTTGAGCGACAGGGCGTGGGAGCGGGCCGCGCGGGTGATGAAGGATACCGGTCGCTATGAGCGTTCGTATCTGAGCTTTCTACCGTGGCGCCAGTGGGTCGACCGCGACTACGTGCCGTACACCCCGCCGATCTCGGCCATCTACGGATTGAAGGCCGCGCTCGACATCATCGACGATGAGGGCGGGGTGGACGACGTTGTTCGACGGCATGAGCGTTGCGCCCGGGCCATGCGTGCGGGCGTGCGGGCGATGGGGTTGGAGCTGTGGGTTGATGCCGATGAGCATATGGCGAATTCGGTGACGGCGATCCGTCTGCCCGAGGATGTGGACGATGCGCAGCTTCGGGGGATCATGGATTCTCGTTACGGATTGCATGTTTCCGGAGGGCTCGGCGAGGAGGCCGGACGGTTGATCCGTGTCGGTCATATGGGATACACCGCCAGCGCTCAGAAAGTGGTTTCCGCACTGACGGTGCTTGGTGCGGCCATGATCGATTTGGATCATCCGGTCGATGTCACCGCGGCCGTTGCCGCGGCCAATGCCGCCGTTTCCGCAGTGGAATGACCTTCATCGGTCAGGGTAGTTCTCGGATCTGCGCGCCGAACGGCCACAGGGCGAGTTTGGCCATCTTGAATGATTGGATGCCGAACGGGATGCCGATGATCGTGATGCAGTTCGCCAATCCGGCGGCTACATAGCCCAATGCCATCCACCAGCCGACCAGTACAACCCAGATCACGTTGATCAGCGTCGAGCCGATGCCGCCATCGTAGACCACGGTTCTGCCGAACGGGGTGAGCGTGAGCGCCGCCATCTTGAACGATTGGACGCCCAGCGGGATGCCGATAATCGTGAGGCACAACACCAATCCGACGATCGCCCATCCGAGGGCGATGGCCAGTCCTCCCAGTATCAGCCACAGAATATTGCCTAGTAGTCTCATACCTCCAGATTAGGTGCACAGCGAGGCTTCCGATATTGGGGTTTGCCCTGATTGTTCCCTGATTCCTTCCGTATTGCTGCTTGTGCCGGATGTATCTGGGGGATGGGCGACGGTGTTGCCTTACGCGCGGGTGAATTTTCGCCGCATTCGTCTGACTATGTGGAATGCCTTGGGATAAGCGGTTGAGGATCGGGATAGGCTAAAAGCGGATGCGCGGTCGAGCCTGACGAAGGGCTCTGTGGAGAGATTGCGCGACACGCCGATAGAGCCCTTGCGGCAGTAAGGGTTCTGGATGATTATGTTTTCTTGGATTTGCGTTGTTGGTGGTTGGCGTGTAAGTTAATCACTCGTTGCCCGGCACGGCCGGATCGGTTCGGTTCGGATCGGTTTCGTTTGCTGGTGTGGTGGTGGTTTGAGAACTCAAGAGCGTGTTTTGTACTACTTTTTGATGATTGCCAGTCCGGTCCCGCCCGGTCGCGTGTGAGCGTGGTTCGGGTCCCCGGGAGGGGTTCGAGGGGACTGGGTTTTGGAAGGATTCTGTGTGGTGCCATGGTTCGGCCTTCGTGGTCGGGATCGTGGTGTCCGTCTTTTTTCTTCTTTTTTGTTTTTTCGAGCCGTTCTTCGGCTTTTCACAGTTTTTTTGTGGAGGGTTCGATTCTGGCTCAGGACGAACGCTGGCGGCGTGCTTAACACATGCAAGTCGAACGGGATCCTCCAAGCTTGCTTGGGGGTGAGAGTGGCGAACGGGTGAGTAATGCGTGACCGACCTGCCCCATGCTCCGGAATAGCTCCTGGAAACGGGTGGTAATGCCGGATGTTCCAGTTGATCGCATGGTCTGCTGGGAAAGATTTCATCGGCGTGGGATGGGGTCGCGTCCTATCAGCTTGACGGCGGGGTGACGGCCC
>NZ_NMWU01000028.1 GCF_002860355.1 Bifidobacterium margollesii | reverse complement strand
AGGAGATCGTCGCCTGGGACGTAAGCCGGCGTCCCGACCTCGCCCAGCAGCGAAGGCTGCTCGCCATGCTCGAGGACCGTCTGCCCGAGGGCGTCGATCCCGTGCTCCACAGCGACATGGGATGGCAGTACCAGCACCGGTGGTGGCGCGACCGTCTCGCGGAACTGGGCATACGCCAGTCCATGAGCAGGAAGGGCGACTGCATCGACAACGCCGCGACCGAGCAGGTGTTCGGCCATCTCAAGGACGAGTTCTACACCGGCCGCGAGTTCGCCTCCTACGAGGAGTTCGAGACCGGTCTGAACGAGTACATCATCCACTGGAACACCAGACGACGCCAGAGACGGCTGGAGGGACGCACCCCGGAGGAATTCCGGAGTATGTCCCTCGCAGCCTGATCAGGTACCCTTAATAAACCGCGTCTAACAATTGGGGCGCAGTTCAGGAAGGCTGTCTGTCACCTCATCAGTCAGCTTTGCTGACAGCTTCCCCTCAAGGGGAAGCCGGATATAGAGGAAACCGGGTATAGGGGTTATAGGGGGAACCGGGCGAAAAAAGAAAGGAGAGGCGCCGGTTTTAGAAGGGGGATGATTCCGGCGCCTCTCAGGGGACGGAGCGGGTTGGGGGATGCTCCATCCCATTTATCTCAGAAGCTGTAATGATGGGGGAAGCTCCTGAGTCCTTACTCGCGGCAAGTTATGTATTCCCCACTTACACGAGGCCGTTAGGCCATGATTTATGCATAATACTAACGCGAATACCGGGGAAGGATGTATCGGCGTGTTCCGTGAAGATGTCGGATTTTCGGCTCTCGACGCCGATGAAAGAGCCTCCTGTCAGGTTCGAACTGACGACCTGCCGCTTACAAGGCGGCTGCTCTGGCCAACTGAGCTAAGGAGGCTGACTGCTTGTTCACGGTTCGCGACCGTGAACGAAGCAAGTATAACGAAACGTTGGGAAAACCGACAACTCCGCTGATGGCCGCGGAGCTGCCGGCGACTGTTCGGCGGATGACCGGCGGCCAGTCAGTCATCCGCCGAACAGTCGATCAGTAGGTCAGTTCGGTTCCGGTGCCGATCGAGGGCAGGGTGCCGGCTTTGCCGACCGCGGAGGCGTCAAGACCGATGGCCTTGAGCAGGCCGGTACGCATGTCGGTGGAACCGAGCTTGTTGCGGTCCCAGTACTCGCCATTGACGGTGATCGTGGGCGTGCTCATCTGACCCTTGAGCTGGCCGCTCCGGTTCCACAGTTCCGAGCGCAGCGGGGTGAAGGTGCTCATGGCGGAGAGCCAGCTCTTGTACTGGTAGTCCTCATCGGTGGCCCTGGCCGCCACGGATTCGCTCACCCCGGCCGCGACCGCCTGCTGCTTGATGTCGGCGTTGGAGACGGGCTGGTAGTCGCTTTCATTGGGCTGGAAGTCCTCGGCGTACATCAGTTCGATGAACTTCAGCAGATGCTGGGGTTCCGCCTCGGCGATCTCAATGGCCGCATTGCCTGCACGGGTGGAGTATTCGTCGGTGGAGTAGCGGTCCATGAAGGCCATCGGATGGATTTCGAGATTGATCTGGCCGGCGTCGACCATCTGCTGATAGGTGGTGCCGAGCTGGCGTTCCATCGCACCGCATCCCGGGCACATGAAGTCCATGTACACCGCCACGGTGGGCACGTCCTTCACCGGCTTGTCGAGACCGTTCTTGGAGATCACGAATCCGCCCTTTTCTGTGGAGTGGGCGGGCTTGGGCTCGGCCTTCTGCACGGCGGACCATGCCGAATTGTATTCGCCGGCGTCCTGAGTGGGGTGGTTCGACCTCCAGATACCGAAGCCGATCGCACCGAGGACAATCGCCACCACGACCACCACGGCGATGCCGATGATGGTCTGCACGCGGCGATCCTTTGCTGCCTGTTCGGCGCGGGCCTTGGCTGCGGCCTCCGCGGCTGCCTGACGCGCCTTGCGGGTCGCGGGCTTTCGCTGACTGTTCTTCCCCTGTGCGGTGTTCTTCGAGTTGTTGGTGTTCCCCGTGTTTCCAGCCATGATGTTCCCCGGAATATCCTTCATTTCTTCGGATGTGTGATTCGCCTCCGATAGAGGACCGCCGAACGTGATGCGAATAGACATCCGGCCGGCGACTGCGGTTCAGTATAGCGAGACAGGGTAAATAAATGGTGATGATCGGCCGTATGACTGGACGGTTATGCGACCGGCCGATATTGGAAGCCGTTCGTCGACGGGCTTCAGGACAGCACGAGCGGCGACCAGTCGATGCTGTTGTTGGCGAGGATCAGCGCTATGCCGGTCAGGATCAGTACCGCCCAGATGATCGTCAGCGTCCAGTTCCGGCGGCGGGCTGACTGCACATTCTCATCCGAAACAGTGAAACCGTTTTCATCCTGTCTATCGTCTGCTGGGTCGCTGAATCGCCAAGGGGGTTTGGGGGAGCCGTAGGCGCCTCGCACGGCTCCCGCCCCAAGCCGGGCCGTTCGGGAATATGGTCCCAGTGCGGCCACGGACCACGACGCTGCCATCGACAGGAACAGCATCAGACCGGATGCGGATAGCGGCACGTCGGCTGCAACCGGAATGCGGATGTCGAATCGGGCGATCGAAATCACGAAATCGGCGCTGATCAGGTTCAACGCCACGGTGAGGAACGATGACAGCGTTAGCAGAATCACGACCATCAGCAGTGCCGGTCCGATCGCCAGTGCGAGTCCCTTCACCAAATGCCAGGGGAGAGCACCGATGATCCACGCGCTATCGGTGCTTTTGCGCTCGCCGCCGCGTTTGGCTTCGCGTTTCAGCTGCGATCGTGTGGAAAGTCCCAGTACGGTGAACGCCCACAGCAGGAACGCGGCTGCAATCGCGCCGCCGAACGGAGCGGTGGCGGCGAACAGACACAGCGGTACGGTGAGCAGCATCAGCAGCGAACGGCCTCGCGGCATGTACCAGGAGGTCATGGCGCCTTCGTGATCGTACGAACCGTCGTACGGTACGGGGTTGATGTCTGCGGGAGGTTCGGTATACACCGGAGCCGGGTATTGCGGTTCGGCATAGTCATCCGGCTCTTCCAGTGGCGTCATGTCTTCCAGTGGCGTCATGTTTTCCAGTGGCGCCATGACGGTCGTCGCCTCCGGATCGGCTGGCGGTGGCGACGTCATGACGGAGGACTGGGCCATTCGCGGGCGTGGCGGTGCCGGTATCGCTGCCGATGGCGCCGTGACGGACTGCGCTGATGCGCTGGGCGGCAGCGGCACGCGAGATATCGGCACGGTTGCGCTCAGCGGGCGAATGGCCGGCGCCGCTGCGATCCCAGCCTCCGCAGCCGGTTTCGCCGGTGCCGGAATGCTGGCTTTGGTGACGATCTGCGTGCCGAGCGGCATGCCGTCGTTGGGCAGACCATTGCTGCCGATCGTTTGGTCGTTGGTTGCGCGGTTGTTGGTTGCACGGTCGACGACCATGTGATCGTTGGGTACGGCCATGGTCGGTACCGCGTCGACCGGCATAACCGATGTTTTCATCGGCGACTCGTCGGAATCGGGAGTCGGGTTTTCGCTGGCGGCCGTATGCAAGGCCACCGTGCCCAAATCATTCGCATGGGCACGCGGATCGAAGGTCCGAGCCTTCAACGGCATGGTGGCCGCAGCATTGGTGAAGGCGGCTGCGTCGGCCCGTTCATCCTGTTCCTTCCAGAGGGTACGGGGATTATCGGGGTCGGCGGAATTTTCTCCAAAAGGGCGCACCGCCCCCTTGCCGTTGCCGGTCTCACCGTCGGTCGAACTACCTGTCTTATTGGTACCGCTATCGGTGGCGGGGGTGGTCTGACCTGTCAAGCTGCCACCGATCGCCGGAAAACCGCCGGAACTGATCGGCGGGACGGCGTCGCCGCCGTCTCCGAGCGCCGTATTGATGAAGGACGGCGTATACACGGAATCGGTGGGACCGGTGACGGCCGTGCTTCCGGAAGCCGGTGCGCTGGACGGCACGTCATCGGCGGTGTCGGTTGCAGCGGCTCCTGCCCCGGCCTCCCCGATGCCGGACAATGCCGACGCTGCCGAGAACGACCACAGTTCGGGAGTAAGCGCATCCCGTTCGATCGTCTGCAACAGTTCCAGCGGCGTGCACCGCTCATCACGGTTCGGACTGAGCGCTCGACGGAACGCAGCCGTGGTGCGAGGCGGCAACCCGGCCAGATTCGCATGGCCGGCCGCTGCACGCTCCAGCACGGCCATCATCGGTTTCGTGCCGAATACCGGGCGGCCGGTGGCGGCGAACGCCAGAACCGCGGCCACACTCCACCAGTCGGTCGCCTCGCTCGACTCCACGCCGTCGATGATTTCGGGGGCGATGAATCCCGGCGTACCCATCACCAGACCGGTACGGGTTACATGGCTTTCACCCTCTCCCATCGCAATGCCGAAATCCACCAGTACCGGGCCGGTACGGGAGATCATCACATTGGTCGGTTTGATATCACGGTGAATAATGCCGGCCCGATGCACGGCCGACACCGCGTCGATCAGCTTACGCGCCAAACGCTCCAGATCACCGGCCACATACCGTCCGTTCGCGGCTACATCCTCACGCAGATTCTTGCCCTCGATCAGCTCCGTGACGATGAACGCCAGCGAATCATCAAGCTCCATATCCACGATCTGGCACACGCCGGGATGATTCACCCGTCGCAGCGCGGCCGCCTCGCGCCGCAGGCGCTCGCGGGCCGTGGCCTTGCTGGTCTCGCCGGTACGGAATCCGTTCGCAGACGTGCGCGCGGTGTCATCCTCGCCTGCGGGCTCGTCGTCCACCAGCGAATCGCGCAGAATCTTCATGGCGTATACGGTGCCGCCGTCGTCCTTCACCCGCCATACGGAGCCCATTGCGCCGCCGCCGAGACGGGAGATCAGCGTATACCCCCCGACCAGACTTCCCGCTTCCAGATTCAACGCATTCAAATCAGTCATGCCGCCCATTGTGGCACCCGCTTCCGCCGGCCGATTGGCATTCGGAGACTTCGTTGCATAAGTTTCGCGGTCTGTTCGGATGAGGGCGTATGTTCCCGGTGGCCACGTATTATGGCCACAACGTCGTCATACGGTTTTCGTGGAGGTCGATATGGTCGAAAATCCGCTCGTGTCCGTGATCATCCCCGTATATAAGGTGGAGAAGTTTCTGGACGAATGCGTGACGAGCGTGACCGGGCAGACGTATCGGAATCTGGAGATCCTGCTGGTGGACGACGGCTCTCCCGACAACTGCCCGGCGATGTGCGACGCATGGGCCGAGAAGGACGAACGGATTCGTGTGATTCACAAGCAGAACGGGGGGCTTTCGGATGCGCGGAACGTCGGTTTGGCGCAGTCCACCGGCGAGTACGTATACTTTGCCGACTCCGACGACACCGTCGATCCGCACCTCGTTGAGGATTGCCTCAAGGCCTTGTCACAGTATGACGCTGATCTGGTGATGTTCAAGTTCGACACGATTTCCGAAAACGGTCGGACCCTGCTGAGCGATTACAAGCACAACGATTTCGACGATGTGCGGCTCCTCGCCCCACAGGAGGGTATCAAGGCACAGGTGAAATCGGAGATCGACGGATATTTCTGGGCGTTCCTCGCCCCGGCGGCCACGTACAAGGATCATGATTTCTCGTTCCCGGTAGGGCGGAAGATCGAGGACATGGCCCGCATCTGCAACGTGATCGGCGAATCGACGCGCATCGTGCGCATTCCGAAGGTGCTGTACCACTACCGTCTGCGGCAGGGGTCGATCACGGCCACGCTCGACCCGAAGCTGAACCGGGATTGGCGACGGGCCGCCGACGATCGCGAGGAATACGTGGAAACGCGGTATCCCGAGCTGAAATCGTTCATGAAGATGCAGCAGCTGAACTTCTTCGCCAACCTGGACTATGAAACCATTCGCCAGTCGATCATCACGGGGCTGAAGATCGACCCCGAGGACGCCGATGCGATGCGACGGAGAATCGAGGGGCTGACCCGTGATGTGGAGGGCGGCGACGAGGAGATGCCGCAGGCCACTCGTGAGCTGCTCGAACTGCTGACCCGTTCGATGGACGAGGCGGTGGACGACGTGAAGGACAACTTCCGGGACGTGCGCGAATACTGGCATCAGCTGCGCGCGGGCTGGGCCGCGAAGGCTGCGGAAAACAAGGCCGAAGCGGAAACGCGAGCCGAGGAAAAAGCCGAGGAGAGGGCCCGACGCAAGGCGCTGAAGGAGGCCACGCAGCCGGGGTCCGGCTTGAGTCATGCCGATATGAAGGCGTGGGAGGAGGCTTGGGACGAGGCCTGAAATCAAGCCTGGCACCCTTTTCGGGCCGGCGTGTCGTAGTGTACTGTTGGGAAGTGGCTCATCGAAGAGAATCTTCAATCGCCAACAATGCAGTTAGTGGTGACGTGGACCCAAAGCGGGGAACGCAATCCAACAACGGTAATAACTCAATAACAACATACCCACCCCTTTTACAACGGATCGTCTGGCACGTACCTGCCAGTGAAAGGAAATGATCAACCATGGCAGAAGTGATTTTTGACCATGTCACCCGTATCTACCCGGGCAACGACAAGCCTTCGGTCGATAATCTGAATCTTGACATCAAGGATGGCGAGTTCCTCGTACTCGTCGGCCCCTCCGGCTGCGGCAAGTCCACCACGCTTCGTATGCTCGCCGGTCTTGAGGAAGTGAACAAGGGCCGTATTCTCATCGGTGATAAGGACGTCACCAACATGCAGCCGAAGGACCGTGACATCGCCATGGTCTTCCAGAACTACGCACTGTACCCGCACATGTCGGTGGCCGACAACATGGGCTTCGCTCTGAAGATCGCCGGCACGCCGAAGGAGGAGATTCGCAAGCGCGTTGAGGAAGCCGCGAAGATCCTCGATCTGACCGAGTTCCTTGATCGCAAGCCGAAGGCCCTTTCCGGCGGCCAGCGTCAGCGTGTGGCCATGGGCCGCGCCATCGTCCGCAAGCCGAAGGTCTTCCTGATGGACGAGCCGCTCTCGAACCTCGACGCGAAGCTTCGTGTGCAGACCCGTACTCAGATCGCCGCTCTGCAGCGTCAGCTCGGCGTCACCACCCTGTACGTGACCCACGACCAGACCGAGGCTCTGACGATGGGCGATCGCATCGCCGTCATCAAGCTTGGCATCCTGCAGCAGGTCGGCGCTCCGACCGAACTGTACGATCGTCCGGCCAACGTGTTCGTCGCAGGCTTCATCGGCTCCCCGTCGATGAACATCAACGTGCACCCGGTGGTCAACGGCCAGGCCAAGATCGGCGACGACACCGTCGATCTGCCGAAGGACGTCGTGGCCAAGCTAACGCCGGAGGACGATGACAAGATCGTCGTGGGATTCCGTCCCGAAGACGCCACTCTCGCCGGTCCGGACGACGCCAACGCCTTCAAGCTGCACGTCGCCAACGTTGAGGACCTCGGTTCCGACGGTTACATCTACGGCACCATCATCACCGACGGTTCCGCCGCCGAACAGGCCAGCGCCGTGATGTCCGATCAGGACAAGATGACCACCGTCCGCGTGAACCCGCGTCTGCTGCCGAAAGTCGGCGACACCGTGCGGATCAAGATCGATCCCGCCAAGATGCATCTCTTCTCTCCGAGCAGCGAGCTGCGTCTGAACTGATAACACGTCGGCATCGAAGGTTTTTGTGGGATTGCCTTTGGTGCCGATAGGTGAGGCAGGTCCCCTCTCTTCCTCTCTCATTTGCCTCACCGCAGAAAAGTAGCCCCGCAGCCAGTGCTGGTTGCGGGGCTTCCTTTTGCCTCCCCCCCCCCGTTCGTTCCCATCTACTAAGTTGGTGCTTATGGAAAACGTGGAATTGGACCCCAGACTCGTACAGGCCACCTCGGTGAAATCCGCCGATCTACCGATCAACGCGGCCCTGTCCGGTACCGGCATCGTGGCCGGAGGCAATCGTCCGGCCCAGCCGAAGGCATTGAAGATCACCGCGGCCAGCTCGAATCCGAAGATGTTCACGCTGCCGTGGCATAAGCCGCTCGCCCAATGGCCCGACGAACTGCTCGCCAACCTGCCTCGCGGCATCTCCCGCCACGTCGTGCGTTTCGTGCGCGTGGGGCACGACGTCTACGCGATGAAGGAGATCACCCAGTCGGTGGCCGAACGTGAATACGAGCTGCTCCGTCAGTTGGAAAAGATCGACGTGCCGTCGGTGAAGCCGATCGCCGTGGTCACCGGTCGTCATGATCGAGATGGCAATCCCTTGGAGGCGATCCTCGTCACCCAGCATCTGAAGTTCTCGTTGCCGTACCGTGCGCTGTTCGCCCGCAATCTGCGCGACGACACCGCCGACCGACTGATTGACGCGCTCGCCGTGCTGCTGGTCCGTTTGCATCTGATCGGCTTCTACTGGGGTGATGTGTCGCTGTCGAACGTGCTGTTTCTGCGCGATGCCGACTCCTTCGCCGCCGTGCTGGTGGATGCCGAAACCGGCGAACTCTACCCGCAGCTCACCGAAGGACAGCGCGAATACGACATCGATCTGGCTCGCGTGAACATCATCGGCGAGCTCATGGATCTGAGTTCCGGACGTCTGCTGCCTTCCGATGTGGATGAGGTGGAGGTCGGCAACCGGCTGGTGGAGCGCTATCATTCGCTGTGGAGTGCGCTGACCGACGTGGAAAGCTTCAGCCCCGATGAGATGTGGAAGATCGAGAAGCGAGTCAATAAGCTCAACGAGCTCGGTTTCGACGTGGATGAGCTGGAGATGGACACCGACGAGGACGGCAATCGCGTGCGCGTGCGTCCCCGCGTGGTCGATGCCGGATATGCCTCCCGCAAGCTGCTGCGGCTCACCGGTCTGGACGTGCAGGAGAATCAGGCCCGCCGACTGCTCAACGATCTCGACGCCTACCGTGCCTCCACCTGGCGGCAGGGCGAGGATCTGGAGATCGTGGCCACGGACTGGATGCGCGAATCATTCGAGCCCACCGTGCGGATGATCCCGAAGGAATACCGGTCGCAGATCGAACCGGCGCAGTTCTTCCACGAGGTGCTGACCCACCGTTGGTATCTGGCCGAGAAGGTGGGGCATGACGTGCCGATGGCCGAAGCCGTGCGCAGCTACATCGACAATGTGCTGCCGCAGTACAAGCTTGATGCCAAGGTGATGGACGCCATCAACGCTGATGCCGATGCCGGTGTGGTCGACGACGTTTCGACCTATGATGACGCACCGGCGGACGGTTCCGATCCTGACGGCGACTACAATCCCGACGATGATCCCGATGCGGCCGTCTGGGCCAGCTGATCGGGAAGGAAGGTTGGAAGCGGAACGGTTCCTCCGCTTCCAACGAACGCTGTTGCGTGATTTATTGGGCGTTGGTTTGCGGTGCTGCGGCTGCGGTCGCGGCTTCTCGACGGGCGCGATCCACGGCGTACAGGCTGATGCCGGCGGCCACGGAGGCGTTCAGGGATTCGACCATGGAGCTGATCGGGATGCCGGCGATCGAATCGCAGGATTCGCGGACCAGACGGCTCAGACCCTTGCCTTCGGAGCCGAGCACCACGATCAGTGGATCGGTTTCAAAGCCGGTTTCGCCGACCAGCGCGTCGCCGCCACCGTCCAGGCCGACGGCATAGTAGCCGCGCTCCTTCAGACTTTCGATGGCCTTGGTGAGGTTCACCACGCGGGCCACCGGCATGTGGGCCGCGGCGCCGGCGGAGACCTTCCATGCCGCGGCGGTCACCGAGGCGGAACGACGTTCGGGCAGGATCACACCGTTTGCGCCGAATGCGGCGGCGGATCGGATCACCGCGCCGAGATTCTGCGGATCGGTAACGCCGTCCAATGCGATGAACAGCGGGCGAGCCTTGATTCGCGCGGATTCGGAGGCGGCGTTCATGGCCTTGGCCTTGCGATCGGCGCGGTCGACCAGATCGGCCAGCGACGAATATTGGAACGGCAGTACCTTGAGCACCACACCCTGATGGTTGGAGCTGCGGGCGATGCGATCCATTTCCAGACGGTCGGCTTCCAGCAGGTGCAGTCCGCTCTTGGTGGCCAGCTGCACGATCTCACGAGTGCGGTCGTCGTGCTCGATGCGGGCCGCCAGATACAGTTCCTTGGCCGGTACGCCGACTCGCAGCGCTTCGACCACCGCATTGCGGCCGATCACCAGATCATCGGAATCCGACGTGAATTTCGCGGCGCGACGCTTGGCCGCCAGTCTCGGATCGGCCATCTTACGGCGATCCGCCGCCTTCTTGGCCCGGTACGCCTTGTGATATACGCGATCTTCGGCCTTGGGCGTAGGGCCGTACCCGCGTAGCTTGTTACGATGCTTTCCTCCCGACCCCTTGGTCGGTCCTTTCTTCAATGCCATAGATTCCATTGTCCCACAAGGTATTCCGTGCGGAGGGTCTGGGCGGAACCGGAGTCGAAGACGCTTTTATATCTTTTATAAGTTTTTATAAGTTTTTATATTTGACGTTGGTCGCTACGGAATAATTGGCCGGCGTCAACGCCGTTGTTGGCGCCGTGCTTTGATTATCCGGCGTGCGGAAAACGGTTGCAATGGACACGTTTCGGTGGGTTGTCGTATCGGTTGCAGCACGGTGATCGATCCTCAACGAAAAACGACATGTTGTTGAAATGTGTTTGTCGCATTGCCAAACCATGCCCGATACAATGCGAATAACCGCCGCGGTTTCGCGGTGGGATGGCATCCGCACAGTTTCACGGCGCGACCGTTTTCGGCCGCCGAAAACTGACTACTCTGCGGCGGAACCAAGGGGAACATCATGGAACCCAACACTCACGCATCATCGTTCTCACGTGTCCATGCTGCCGGCGAATCCGGTCAGCTTGACAACAAGTCTGGCGGCGCCGATATCGGCACTGACACCGATATCGAGTATTCGGATGACCCATCGCTGGTCGCCCCGCAAACCGTGGCCGAAGCGCTGCATACCGATCTCGACAACGGTCTGACCGCCGAAGAAGCGGGCCGACGCTTGACCAAACATGGCCCCAACGAGCTCGTCGGCGCGCCCGCAATGCCGAAGTGGAAGAAATTCCTGGCCCAGTTCAACGATCCGCTGGTGTACCTGCTGCTCGGTGCCACGGCAATCTCACTGGTCGCCTGGCTCATCGAGCGGGCGAACAATCCCGCCGAAGCCGAAAAACTGCCGTTCGACTGCATCGTGATCGTACTGATCCTCATCGTGAACGCGGTACTCGGCTACATGCAGGAGGCCAAGGCCGAGCAGGCCGTCGCGGCGCTTTCCCGCATGGCCGCCGCACACGCCACGGTACTGCGCGACGGTCAATCCGTCTCCATCCCCACCGCCGACGTGGTGCCGGGCGACGTGGTGCTGCTGTCCGAAGGCGATACCGTCGCCGCCGATGGCCGACTGTTCGCCGCGGCCGCCTTGCATGTGGCCGAAGCCTCGCTTACCGGCGAATCCGTACCGGTGACCAAGAACGTCACCACTCTGCCCGAAGCCAAGGCGCTCGGAGATCGGGCCAACATGGTGTTCAACGGCACGTCGGTGACGCAGGGCACCGGCCGATTCGTTGTCACCGCCACCGGCATGAACACGCAGGTGGGCAAAATCGCCGACATGCTGTCCGCTCAGAAGGAGGAACCGACGCCGCTGCAGAAGGAGATCGCGTTCGTCTCCAAGGTACTCGGTCTGGCGGTGTGCGCCATCGCCGTGCTGGTGCTGGCCTTGCTGGCGATCGTCTACGGATTCAACTCCACGCAGGATGTGATCGAATCCCTGCTGCTCGCCGTCTCGCTCGCCGTGGCCGCGGTCCCCGAAGGATTGGCCGCCATCCTCACCGTCGTGCTCGCGCTCGGCGTGCAGCGTATGGCCCGCCACCATGCCATCGTCAAGAAGCTCTCCTCGGTGGAGACACTGGGATCGGCCTCGGTGATCTGCTCCGACAAAACCGGCACGCTCACCCGCAACGAAATGACCGTGCAGCGCGTGGTCACCCCATCCGGCGAAGTTGCGCTCACCGGCACCGGATACGAACCGATCGGCGAAATGACCGCCGTGGATGGGACCGAACTGCAGGTCGACGATCCCCGTCGTACGGAAGCCGGCAGAACGCTATTGATCGGAGCGACCGCCAACGACGGGCAGCTGAGCGACGATCAGACCGACGGTGGGCATGCGATCATCGGCGATCCCACCGAAGTGTCGCTGATCGTGGCCATGCGAAAGACGGCGGTCCGCGGCCTTTACGGACGAACCGATCCCGCCGCGAGATATTCCCGTGTGGCCGAAATCCCCTTCACCTCGGATCGAAAGCGCATGACGGTGATCGCCGCCGACCATGACGATGACGATCATCTGGTCGCACTTGCCAAGGGAGCGCCCGACGTGCTGCTCGGCTACTGCGACCGCATCGAAGTCGCCGGGCAGGTCCGTCCGCTGACTGACACTGACCGTGCGGGGATTCTGGCCGCAGTCGAGCGTCTTTCCGATCAGGCGTACCGTACGCTCGGCGCCGCATACCGGCCGTTGGGCGTGACGCGAATCGGACAGATCCCCGGACTGGAGCAGGCCATCGGGCCGAATGCCGAAGCCGGAGACGCGCCCGCCGCCGATGTCGCCGATCATCCGGAGATCATCGAGCGGGAGATGATCTGGTCGGGCATGGTCGGCATCATCGACCCGCCGCGAACCGAGGTGCGCGACGCCGTGACCGAAGCACACGCAGCCGGCATCCGTACGGTGATGATCACCGGCGACCACCCCCTTACCGCCGCCCGCATCGCCAAGGATCTCGGCATCATCGAAGAATCCGGGAAGGCCATGACCGGCGATGATCTGGATCGTCTTGCGCCTGCGGAATTCGATTCGGCCGTACGCAGCGTCTCCGTCTACGCGCGCGTGGCCCCCGAACATAAGATGCGGATCGTGGACGCTCTTCAGACTCAGGGGCAGATCGTGGCCATGACCGGCGACGGCGTGAACGACGCGCCGGCCGTGAAATCCGCGGACATCGGCGTGGCCATGGGCATCACCGGCACCGAAGTGACCAAGGAATCCGCCAAGATGATCCTGACCGACGACAACTTCGCCACCATCGTGGCCGCCGTGCGCGAAGGCCGGTCGATCTTCGACAACATCCGCAAGTTCCTGCGGTACCTGCTCAGCTCCAACGTGGGCGAGGTGTTTACCGTGTTCGGCGGCGTGATGCTCGCCGGATTCCTCGGCATCGCCGAGCCGGGTGCGGACAGCGTAACCGTACCGCTGCTCGCCACCCAGCTGCTGTGGATCAACCTGCTGACCGACGCCGCGCCCGCCATGGCGATGGGCGTGGATCCGTCCACCGAAAACGTGATGAACCGCGGCCCCCGCAAGCTCACCGACCGTGTGATCGACGGACGCATGTGGGGCGACGTGATCGTGGTCGGTCTGCTGATGGCAACGGTGACTCTGATCGGCATGGACCTGTACCTGCCCGGCGGACTGCTGACCGACGACTCGGCCATGGGAGTGGCGCACGCCGACCAGATCGTCATGGCTCGGACGATGGGATTCACGATTCTGGTGTTCGCGCAGCTGTTCAACGCGCTCGCCGCCCGTTCGGCCACGCAGAGCGCCTTCAGGGGCATGTTCGCCAACCGCTGGCTGTGGGGGGCAATCGCGCTTTCCGTGGCGCTGCAGCTGCTGGTGATCTACGTGCCGGTGCTCAATACCGCGTTCGGCACCACCCCGCTTGATCCGCATCAGTGGCTGGAATGCCTGGGATTGGCCGCGCTGGTGCTGGCCGGCAGTGAGATCTACAAGATTGTGCTGCGAGTGGCCGGCCGGCGGGCGTAGCCTTCGGCGCGGCATTATTTGGCAACGGAACTTGAACGTTCATATGGATGTGGAATAATCGGCTTAGACAAAGCTAAACGAACAGTATCGCACATCATGCGTGTGACGAGGTCGGATGCCGTCGCGATCGACGTGCATGCGACCCCGTCACGCCTGCAAGGCGATACGCGGACGGCATGGTAGCCGACGTATCAGGCATCAGGGGGCGATCCTATGGTCAGCATTCGCGATGTGGCGCGCAAGGCCGGCGTCTCTCACCAGACGGTGTCCAACGCCATCAACTCTCCGAATATTGTGTCCGCGGCCACGCGAGCCAAGATTCAGGCGGCCATCGAGGAGTTGGGGTACAAGCCGAACGCTTCGGCCCGGCGTCTGCGTTCCGGACGCAGTGACGTGGTGGCCGTGGGCATCGCTGCGGGCAAGCATCGCGCGCCTTCGCCGATCTTCGATGAGTTCCTGCATCTGCTGGCCGCTGAGGCCAACGTCGACGGCAAGCAGATCATGCTGTACCCGCGCATCGATGAGGCCAGTGAGATCCAGCACATCGAAAGCCTGATGGAACAGTCCGACGTCGATGCGATCGTGCTGAACGAACTGGAAGTGGCCGACGGTCGCCCCCGCTGGCTGATCGAGCATCATCAGCCGTTCGTGCTGTTCGGCAGGCCGTGGAACATTCCCGAGGAGGAGGCCGCACGGATTCCGTGGGTGGACGTGGACGGCTACAGCGCGATCAAGGAGATGACCCACCGGCTGATCCGGGCCGGACGTCGTCATATCGGCTATATCGGATGGAATACCGGTACCGGAACCGCACTGAACCGGTATGCCGGCTGGCATGATGCGCTGGTTGAGGCCGGTTTGGTGGTTTCGCAGTCCGCGGAGCGGGAGCGATATGGCGAATCTCCGCTAAGCTCCTGGGCGATCGGCACGATCGAGGCCATGCGGGCCGGTGAGGAGGCGGCGGCCGAACTGTATGCCCGGCATCCGGAGTTGGACGCCATCGTCTGCCCGTCCGACAATCTTGCGGTCGGTGCGCTTTCCAGCATCAGTCATATCGTCAAGCATGCGGTGATCGACGGCAATCCCAACGTCGCCATGCTTTCCCGCCCGGTATGGGTCACCGGATTCGACGATTCCGCGTTGGCCAAGGCGTTTTCGTTCCCGTCGATCAGGCAGCCGCTGGACGTGGTGGCGCGCGAGCTGCTGCGGATGACGCGGGATGTGCTCGACGGCAAGCCGGTTACCGACGACGAGCAGTGGCATAAGCTGCTGCAGCCGGAACTGGTATGGCGCAATTCTCCGTATGAGGAGAATTGACCGGCCGTGTGGATCGGCCGGCCGGTCAGTCGTTGACGTCGGCGCGGTAGAAGTTGATGTACGACCGGCTCGGAGTCGGGCCGCGCTGCCCCTGATAATGCGATCCGAGTTCGCCGGAACCATACGGATGATCGGCGGGCGAGCTCAGTGAGAAGAAGCACATCTGGCCGATCTTCATACCCGGCCACAGTTTCACCGGCAGCGTGCTGACGTTGGACAGCTCCAGCGTGATATGCCCTTCGAATCCGGGGTCGATGAATCCGGCGGTGGAGTGGGTGAGAATACCCAGACGGCCCAGCGAGCTCTTGCCTTCGAGCCGCGCGGCGATGGAGGCGTCAAGCTTCACGTATTCCCATGTGGAGCCGAGGATGAATTCGCCGGGGTGCAGGATCCACGGTTCGTCCGCGGGCACCTCGAACTGCTCGGTGAGATCGCCCTGATTCTCGGCCGGATCGACGTAGGTGTACTTGTGGCTGTTGAATACGCGGAAGAACCGGTCGAGACGAACGTCGACCGAAGCCGGCTGCACCATTTCCGGGGTCCAGGGCGTCAGCGAGATGTTGCCGTTCTCCTGAGCGGCCAGGATATCGTGATCGCTAAGCAGCATGAATGTTTCTCCTTACGCGGGTTTCCTCGTGCGGGTCTGCGTGCCTTCTCCCCGGCGCGGATGCGGAGACCCTGACGCGAATGAGGAGATCGTTGCGCGGCGAACCCCGCACTGTGCAACGCTTCCTGTGCCACAAGTCTAGTGGGTCGATAGGAAACCTTGGAACACCTGGGCTGCGGGTGTTGCCGCGAAGGCGGTCGGCTTGCCTATGCGGATTAACTTGCCGGTACGGATCGGTTCACGACCGCGCGACTTTCCGCGAGCGCCCCAGCAGTGCGGTGCAGATCAGCAGTCCGACGGCGAAGAGCGTGCCGGCGAGCAGCCCGGAATGCAGGTTGCCGTTGTTGGCGGATGCGACCAGTCCGACGACGGCCGGGCCGGCCGAGCAGCCGAGATCGCCCGCGACGGCGAACAGGGCGAACATCAGTGTGCCGCCGCCCGGCATTCGTTCCGCGGCCAGGGAGAACGTGCCCGGCCACATGATGCCCACCGTGAATCCGGTGAACGCGCATCCGAGCAGGCCGAGAATCGGCATGGGGGAGAGTGCGGCGAGCAGATACATTGCGACGCACAGCACCGCGCTGCCGGCGATGCAGATACGAAGGTTGATCTTGCGGCCGATGATGCCGTACAGGGTACGTGAAAGCGCCATGGTAAGCGCGAAGGCTGCGGGACCGGCGAGGTCGCCGATGGTTTTACTCACGCCGAGGCCGGTTTCGGCGAAGGCGGACGCCCATTGCGCCATGCCCTGTTCCGCGGCTCCCGCGCACAGCATCATGACGAACAGCAGGTAGAACAGCGGCTTGCGCAACAGGGTGCCCGTGCGCATGTGTTCCACGCCTTCGGGGATGATTTCGGGCATCGGGGCCTTGGCGAACATGACGATTCCGGCAAGGGGAATCAACGCCCACAGGCAGGCAAGATACGGCCATGCGTCGATGCCGAATACGGCGAAGAACAGGGTCGAGACGCCTACGGTGGCGAGCTGGCCCCAACAGTAGAACGAATGCAGCAGACTCATGGCCTGCGCCTTGTGTCGGGTGGGGCAGGCCTCCACGATCGGTGAGACCATCACTTCGATCAGGCCGCCACCGATGGCATACAGGAAGATCGATGTCAGCAAGGCTGCGTAGGGGTCGGCGACATGCTGCGGTAGTATGCCCAGAGACACGAGGCCCACCGCGGCGCAGACGTGCGCGGCGACGATGCAGCGCTTGTAGCCGATGCGATCCACGTATTTGCCGGCGAGGACGTCCACGATCAGCTGGGTGATGAAGTTCACCGTGATCAGGCCGGACAGTTCGGTGAGCGACATGTGCAGAGAGGTGCTGAGCGTGACGAACAGCAGCGGCAGAAAATTGTTCACCACCGCCTGGGTGACATACCCGTTGAAACAGGCCACCACTGTGCGGTCGTAGTTCGGGGGCGTGGCGTTCCCCGTGGCGATGCGATTCGCTGCATGCGGCGATCTGGCTTGTTGCGTCATAAGGCCTCGGATAACTGTCGTTGTTCGGAAGGGTTGTGGTTTCGCACAGTGTAACTCATGGTTTGAACGATCAAATTACAGGTGGGCCGAGGGCCGGCGCACATCAGAATTGATAGCCTTACTCCGCGGGTTCCATCTCCCAGACTGCGCTGAGGACGTGCTGGGTGGCGGCCAGATCGGTGTCGGCCTTATGCGCGGCGACGACGAGGCACTGGATGGCCGCGAGCACGTCGCAGGGCAGCCGTGACTGGTCCGCCACCCGTGCCGTGCGGCCGGGACTGGTGACGATCAGACCGTTCGACTCCAGTTCCTCGTAGGCGTGCTTCACGGAATTCGCGGAAACGTCGAGACTCCTTGCAAGCTGCCGTATGGATGGCAGGGGAGAGCCGGCCTCCATCAGCCCGGAGCGAATCAGACCTTCGAACCGCATGTAGATCTGATTGAATACCGGCGTGGGGTCGCTGCGGTCGATGGTGAACGTCATACGGTCCTTGATCCTTTCCGGAAGCCCGTCGGAAATCCTGCTCAACTGTATCTCTGTGATAATACAGTTGGGTGCCGTCTTTTGTTGGAATATCAACGTTTTGCGGGGCTGCTTCTCTTAGGGCAAAGCATGTCGGAACCCTCGAGCGACAATACCAACGGAAGGTAATACGTCCGATCGAAAACCAACAAGACCAATAGGAGGAATCATGACTCAGCTGCTGTTCGTGGTGGGCTCGCTGCGCAAGAACGGGTTCAACCTTCAGCTCGCCGAAGAGGCCAAGAAGCTCATCGGCGACCGCGCCGAAGTGAAGTTCCTGGACTACACCGCCGTGCCGTTCTTCAACCAGGACGACGAATATCCGGCTCCGGACGCCGTCTCCGCCGTGCGTCGTGAGGTCGTGCTCGCCGATGGCGTGTGGATCTTCTCCCCGGAGTACAACTACAGCTACCCGGGCGTGCTGAAGAACCTGCTCGACTGGCTGTCCCGCCCGCTGGAGCCGTACCCGGCCGAGTCCGCTTCCGTGCTCGCCGGCAAGAAGATCGCGCTGAGCTCCGTTTCCGGCCAGTCCGCCGGTGCCGGCACTCGCGGCAAGCTCACCGAGGTGCTCGGCTTCAACAAGGCCGAACTGCTTGACGATCAGCTGGGCGTGGTACTCGCTCCCGAAGCCTGGGGCAACGGCGAGCTGGGCCTGACCGACGCCGATCGCGAAAAGCTGGGCGCTCAGGCTGACGCCTTCCTGAAGTTCGTCGCCGAGTGATTCACGGGTGATTCGTCGGTAGTGCACTGCCGACACCGTATAAGTCGGTATTGCGATAAGGTGGGCCATTCCCGAAAGGGGGTGGCCCACCTTGGTTGTTGTACACGGCACGGTTTGATCTGATTCGGTCTGATCTGCTTGATCTGTCTGAATCGTTCACCGCTGAAGCAGCGGAATATACTCCCCGTAACCCTCGGCGGCCATCCGATCAAGCGGCACGAATCGCAGCGAAGCGGAGTTCATGCAGTATCGGTGTCCGCCCAGTTCAGCCGGACCGTCATCGAAAACATGACCGAGATGAATCTGCGTGTCCGCCGTACGGATCTCGATGCGAGGCCTTCCGGGAACACGATCATCCTCATGCTCGGTGACGAGATCGGGACGGATCGGCTTCGAAAAAGCGGGCCATCCGCAACCGGAGTCGAATTTATCGGTGGAAAGGAACAACGGTTCGCCGCTGACGATATCCACGTAGATGCCCGGCTCGAAGGTGTGGTCGTATTCGTTGACGAACGGCCGTTCCGTGGCGGCATGCTGCGTGACCGCGAACTGTTCGAGCGTTAGATCCCAGATGCGTTCGACATACCGTTGGCGATTGCGGACGTTGGCGATCTTGCTTAGCGGAATATGACAGTATCCGCCGGGATTCTTGTCGAGATAATCCTGATGGTACGGTTCGGCCGGATAGAAATTGCGCAGCGGCTCGATCAGCACGGCCGGTCGGCGAGGTTCGCGGTCGATGAGCTGTTCGATCGCGGCGATGTAGACGTCGCGCTGATCATCGTCCGTGTAGAACATGCCGGTCCGATATTGACGGCCGGTATCGTTGCCTTGCCGGTCCACGGAGAACGGGTCGATCACCTCCAGGAACAGCAGGCTCAGCGTGCGTAGCGTCACACGGGTCGGATCGAACCGCACGAGCACGGTTTCCGTGGCGTCGGTCGTGCCGGAACAGACCTGCTCGTACGTGGGATTCGGGGTGTTGGACTGTGCGTAGCCGACCGTGGTGGCTGTGACGCCGTCCACGTTGCTGAAATATCGTTCCAGTCCCCAGAAGCAGCCGCCGGCGAAGTAGGCGGTCTGGTCCGTTGATTGCGGGGTTGTCGGCTGTGCGATTCGGGACGCATCCTGTGTCATCTGATCACTGTTTTCGCTCATACGGCCAGTCTACGATCCTGATTGGTTTGGGGCGGGTTTCGTGGTTGGGCATGAGCGGTTTGGGCCGGGAAAGTTTTTTGGGGGGTGTGAGTGGTTTGGACTCAGACGGTTTGGATATGGCGTTCTCGACACGCTCCGGGCCGCTCGGGCCAAGTCCTTACGGTCGAGAACACCATATCCCAACCTTGATTGCCGCTGCCTGATCCCCTCACGCGGTCTGTTCGGGCTTCCTGCATATTCTGTGCCGACGTAGGCGGTTCGGGACGGTCCGAACGCCGTCACATGGAACAGGTACCGTCACATGGCGCGGGTACCGTCACATGGTGCACCCATTCCGTGTGACGCAGTGATCAAACCCTTGATATTCCAACGTTTTTACGGGTGCGTCACATGGTGCACCCATTCCGTGTGACGCGAAATGGCCCGCGTGACGGTATCGGAAGCTGGTGCTGCTGGGTCTGTCGGGCGTCGTCTCGTCCTCGGCCAGCGCGGCGTCGCGTTCGGCCTGCTCCCCGGTCATGCCGACCAGGGCCAGCAGCTCATCGTCATGCCTGCTCGTGCTCATCGTCCGCTCCTTAGCCTGTCGATCTCGTTGAGGAACTTCCGGTTATAGGGGTTATAGCCCAGATTTTGTCACCATTGTTATCGCCAAAACGCTCGGCTTGAAAAAAGAAAAAGACCGAAAGCGTTGAAATACCAACACTTCCGGTCCTTGTTCAATCGTGCGAGCGGGGGGAGTTGAACCCCCACGAGCATACACTCACTGCCACCTGAAGACAGCGCGTCTACCATTCCGCCACGCTCGCAGACAAACAGTTAATTTAGCATCGGCTTTGCGAATCTGGCAAATCCGAAAGCGCTTCGGCGTGTCGCGTTTGTTGGCGGGCGTCTGCGATGACCGTCGATTCCTACTGAATCACTGAGTCGTGCAGTTACTGAATCGCGGAATCGACCGCCGTCACCGCCATTCGACCCGATGTCCGGAAACCGCTTCGAAATGGTAGATCGCGCAGCCCAATCCCACATGGGCGAACAGTCCCTCGGTCGCTTCGGCGCTTACCGAACCATCCGAATGCAGTGTGAACAGGAACGGCTGCTGACTGAGCGACGTGGGGGCCAGCATCGCCGCCTCCATGCCATTGCGGAACCAGTCGGGCATCTCCTCGCCTTCGGGGACGCTGCACAGATCCTCGATCGGCTTCGTGCGGTGCTTGCCACCCGGCCGTGCGCCATGGCCGAACGCCAACACCCACACGATCTTCTCGTCGGGGCCAAGCTGCCACCAGGCGTCTGCCGAGGCGTCGGCGTTGTCGAGCACCGACCAGGACGTCTCCAGTCCAAGCTGCACGATCTTCAGCGCCAGTCGCTCACCGTAATAGCCGACCTTCTCCTGCAGCAGGATCTCACCGGGATCGGTGGCGGCCTCATCCGCAGTGCCTTCCTTGATCCAACCGGCGGTGGCGCCTTCCGCGGGAGGAACCGGAGCGCCGATCAGTGCGATCGCATTGTGCACGCCCTTGAACCGACCGTAATGCGTCTTCAGTCCGAGGAACGCGTCGTCCAGATCATGGGTCATCTGGAAGTGCAGTCCGCTTTCGGCATTGCAGGCATCGATTTCGCTCTGCAGCGCCGAAAGCGTATCGGCGTCGACCGGTTCGTCGGTGTACATGCGGATGGCGTGACGGTTCTCCATCGCTTCAAGCAGTTCCATGACGTCTCTCTTTCGTCCCCAAATGCTTACGTGCTGTTGCTGACGTGCTATGCGCTACTGCCATGGTAGGGCCAGGCATGTAAGGAACGGCTCGGCCAATGTTTCGGCTTCACCGAAAGTTCAGCTCGCGCGAAAGATCGGTAAAGCCGAAATCTATGCCGCGTCGTCCGATTGCGGATTAGCCGCGGGAGCCGTTGGCGTAGAACCGCGCCAGGGTTTCGCGCTTGAACTCGTCGAAGTATCCGCCGACGATCGATTCGCGGATGTCGTCGATCAGCTTCACGAAGAACCGCTCGTTGTGAATCGTGGCCAACGTGCAGCCGCTCATCTCGCGCGCCTTGAGCAGATGATGCAGATATGCGCGCGAATAATGCTGGCAGGTGTAGCAGTCGCAGCCCTCCTCAAGCGGGCGGAAATCGCGCTTCAGCGCGGCGCGCAGCACGTTCCAGCGTCCGTCTCGCGTGTAGATCGCGCCGTTGCGGGCCGTGCGGGCGGGGGCCACGCAGTCGAAGGTGTCGCCGCCGTTCTCCACACCGGCGAAGATATCGTCCACCGCGGCGATGCCGAGAACGTGACGCGGCCGCAATTCCGGCATTTCATCGCAGATCCATGCGCAGGTGTTGCCGAGCAGTCGCTTTTCGATCGCTCCGCCGATGCCCACGCCGTCGAAGTCCAGCGAGGCGATCTGCCGGGCCGCGTGCCGGCGCAGATCCTCGTAGTTCGCGCCCTGCACCACGCCGAACAGCGCCTGATACGGCTTGCCGGTGCGGGCGGCGGTGAGCCGCTGATGCTCGGCCACGCAACGCTTCGCCCAGCGGTAGGTGCGCTCCACCGACTGCTCCTGATACGACCGTGTGTTCATCAGCGTGGTCAGCTCGTCGAAGGCGAACATGATGTCCGCGCCGAGCTTGTGCTGGATGCCCATCGAGATTTCGGCGCTGAATCGGTGCACGTCGCCGTTAAGGGGGGATTTGAACGTCACGCCGTCCTCGTCCACGAAAGCCCGGCGCTCCTTGCCTTCGGCGATCACGTCATCGGATTTCAACCCGGTGACGTCCATGGCCAGCGTCTTCTTGAACCCGGCTCCCAGTGAAAGCACCTGGAATCCACCGGAATCGGTGAAGGTGGGGCCGTTCCAGTTCATGAACTTCGCAAGCCCGCCGGCTTCGTCGAGAATATCCTCGCCGGGACGTTCGAACAGGTGAAATGCGTTGGCCAGCGTGCACTGAGCGCCGAGATCAACCAGCTGCTCGGGCAGCATGGCCTTCATGGTGGCCTGCGTGGCCACGGGTACGAATGCGGGGGTCTGGATATCGCCGTGGGGGGTGTGGAGAATGCCGGCCCGGCCATGACGGAAGCCATCGCGGCCCAGCCCGTCCGCGGTGGGGTCGAGCCGTCGAACGACTTCGAAGCCGAAGGCGGATCGATCGCCCGGAAGCCCATTCTGGGCGCCACGGGGATGATCGACGAGGGCCGCGGCTTCGGGGGAGCCGGCGGCAACCGAGGCGGAGACCAAGGATGGCGCCAAGGATGGCGAAGTCGCCGGTACGAGCGACGTGGTGTCGGTTGTATTCGTTGCGTCAGTCATGATCACCACTCTAGGCTATGGCTGGTCAGGGTTATGGCTGGTCAGGGTTTACAGAACCGGCGGATCATTCGAGGAATCCGAGCAAGTCGGAAGAGTATTCGAGAATATCTTTCAACGAACGTTCAGGAAACTTCCAGAGCCGCGGTCTTTACTCTGTAGGTAGCCGTAAAGAACAGCAGCGGAACACCCATGCGGACGCAGGGTTTCGCGCGCGGGGGATGGCGGGATCTCAAACGACCACAGGCCCCTACGAATGATGAAGGAGCAGCAATGGCTGAGAACAACAGCAATCCCAATGATTGGGATCCGCGTAACGGCGGACAGCAGCAGCCGGGCCGAGCCGAGCAGGGGGAAGCCGGTAACGCCCCGGCAAACGCGGGTAGTGCCGCCGACGCCAACGTCGACGCCAACAACGTCAATACTTCCAATTCGAAGCCGGTGATTCCGGACGCCGAGCGCACCACGATCCAGCAGCCGCTCAGCGAACAGCCCACCGAGGCGATCACGCCGGTGTCGCAGCGGGACGCGCAGGAAACCCAGGCTCTGCCGCAGCCGCCGGCTCGGCCTGCCGCACCGCAGGATGCCGCGCCGTCGCTGCCGCTGAATCCGTTCGGGCAGAACGTGAATACTCGACCGGCTCAGTCACCGCAGCCGCCGGCCCCGGCTTCCAACCCCAATACTCCGACTCCCGGCAATGCCCCCGGCGTCAGCTCCAATTCCCCGTACCGGCCGGCACCGCTGTACGGTGCGTACGGTCCGATCCCGGAGGAGACCCGTCGCGAGCAGGAGGCGCAGAACCAGCAGCAGGGGCAGTCGTCCTCACAGAACGACCAGAATGGCCAGTCCGGCCATCCGATCCGGGACTTCTTCGGCATCCAGACCGGCAATGACAACAACGGCAACAACGGCAACGGCGGTCAGCAGAACCGGCAGGGCAATGCCCCGTACAATCCGTTCCAGAATCCGCAGAACAATCCGCAGAACCGCAATGCCGGAATGAACGCCGGCAACGGCAATCCGAACGCCGGTGGCCCGGCAGGCCCCGGTGCGCCCAACATGCCCGGTGCCCCCAACGTTCCGGGCGGTTCCGGCAACGGCATGCCCAACGGGACTCCGAACGGCGGTCAGGCCGGCGGAGGCAGGTCCGGTATGGTTTCCATCGTCACCGCCGTCATCGCGGCCGTGGTGGCCGTGGCGGTGAGTCTCGGCATCGGATTCGCGGCGCTCACCGCGGGCTGGGTGCAGGTGCCTACCTCCGGATCGCTGTCGTCGCTGAACTCCAACTCCTCCGGCAGCGGAACGGCGAAGGTGGAATCCGGTGAGTCCCCCGACTGGCAGACCGTGGCCAAGAACGTCTCCGGATCCGTGGTCGCCATCCAGACCCAGGTGAGCTCGAACGGCCAGACCGGCGTGGCCAAGGGCTCCGGCGCGATCATTAGCAAGAACGGTGACATCGTCACCAACAACCACGTCGTCTCCGGCGCTTCGCAGATCATGGTGACGCTTTCCAACGGCAACCTGTACGAAGCCAAGGTCGTCGGCACCGACGTGACCACCGATCTGGCCGTGATCAGGCTGCAGAACCCGCCGAGCGACCTGACCGTCGCCCAGTTCGCGGATTCCGACGAACTGGCCGTCGGCGAGAACGTGATGGCCATCGGCAACCCGCTGGGCTACGAGAACACCGCCACCACCGGCATCGTCTCCGCGCTGAACCGTCCGGTGACTGTGATGGACGACGACAACAACGAGATCGTCACCAACGCCGTGCAGCTCGACGCCGCGATCAACCCCGGCAATTCGGGCGGCCCGACCTTCAACGCGGCCGGACAGATCATCGGCATCAACTCCTCGATCGCCACATCCAGCTCGTCCAGCAGCTCCAGCTCGTCCAGCGGATCGATCGGCATCGGCTTCGCGATCCCCTCGAACCTCGTCAAGCGGGTGACCGACGAGATCATCAAGAGCGGCAAGGTGCAGCATGTGGCCCTCGGCGTCACGGTGAAGACCGACACCGCCACCGCCGACGGCGTGACCCGCGCCGGCTCCGCGGTGCAGAGCGTGGTCTCCGGCGGCCCGGCCGAAAAGGCCGGCGTGAAGGCCGGCGACGTGATCGTGGGATACAACGGCAAGGCCGTGGGCTCCAACGCCTCGCTGCTCGGCTTCGTGAGAGCGACGGCCATGGGCGACACCGCCAAGCTCACCGTGGTGCGCAATGGCAAGACCGTCGAGCTCAGCGTGACGATGAACAAGGAGGAAAGCGCGGTCAACGGCTCCAACCGTTCCGAATCGACCAGCCCGTTCTTCCAGAACAACGGTAACGGCAACAGCCAGAACGGCAACGGCGACAGCGGCTCCGGTAATTCCGGCAATGGCGACAGCGGATCCGGCAGCGACGGTTCCGACAACGGATACGGCGACCTGTTCGGCTGGTGATCGATGGCCGGTCCGGGACTGGGGGCTGGCGGAGTCGATTGATGGGGTGATGCGAGCGATACGCAGATTGAGTGGTGTTTCGCTTGCATCACCTCATCCGTCCGGCTTCGCCGGCCACCTTCCCTCAAAGGGGAAGGCCGGAACCTGGGTGGGTTCCAGTGGTCGTTGCAACACCCGGTGATCCGAAAGGGGAAGGTCGGAAAGTGGAAGGTTCGTCTTCGCCGGACACGTTCCTTTCGGAGGGAAGGTCGGGAAGGCCAGACTTCGTCGGCCACCTTCTTCGCAAGAGTGGACGGCCTACGGCCGCGGCTTTTCTGCTCGCCTGTCGGCGAGCCCTCGCCTGAAAATGCCTCTGGCATTTTCTTCACGGCTCGGCCTAAGGGGAAGGCGGGGAGGGTCGGATGCCGTGTTGTCGTGGATCATCTGGTATCGTGGCAAACGCTGAACACTGAATATCGAACATAACAGCGCAACAACTGAATATCGAACATCTTTACGCCGTGTATTGCGATCCGCTCTGGCGGAACGCAGTGGGTTAACAAGGCGTGATTGCAAAGCCGACCCGGCCTTGCGACCACGTCCATGGTTCTCACGGATCCCACGGTTTCCACGGTTCCCGTTCGCGGTTGCAGACGACATCGAGGTCGGCTCATACCAGCGTAAGGAGCATCGGATGCACAGCATCATCAATCTTTGCCGACGGGTTCCATTACTGCCGATCACCATATTCGCCGCGTTCGCCGTGGCGGGACTATGGGATTGGCGTCCGTGGCCCCGGCCGTTCTGGGTGGTCGATCCCAGCGTGGGGCAGTGGATCGTCATCATTCTGGTCGTCTACACCGTCATCGATACGTTGCGCGGGATGATCGACGACATTCGTCACGGGCATGTGGGCGTGGACGTGCTGGCCGTGGTGGCGATTCTCTCCACACTGGCCGTTCAGGAATACTGGGCGAGCTGGGCCGTGGTGCTGATGATCAGCTCCGGCGAGGCCATCGAGGAGTATGCGCAGGCCAAGGCCGAAAGCAATCTCACCGCACTGATGGCCGCCGCGCCGCAGACCGCGCATGTGATGGATCTTTCCGGCGTGGGAGGCCGTTCGGCCAAACCGTCCGGCACCGCCGCGCATGGCACGGCCGCGGACTCCCATATGCGCACGGTTCCCGTCGATCAGGTTCGCCCCGGAGACGTATTGCGCATACTGCCGGGCGAAACCGTGCCGGTGGACGGCGAACTGCTCAGCGGTACGGCCACACTGGATCTTTCGAACATCAACGGCGAGCCGGTGCCGCGCGAGGTGTTCGCCGGCGCCCGCGTGATGTCGGGCGCGGTGAACGGATCCACCGTGATCACCATGCGCGCCACCGAACTTTCCCGCGATTCCCAATACCAGCGCATTCTCGAACTCGTGCAGTCCGCCCAGAACTCGCGTGCAGCCGTGGTGAAAACCGCCGATCTGATGGCCGTGCCGTTCACCGTAATCTCGTTCGTCATCGCATGCGTGGCATGGATCGTCTCCGGCGTGCCGACACGATTCGCCCAGGTATTGGTCCTCGCCACACCCTGCCCGCTGCTCATCGCCGCGCCGGTGGCCTACATGGCCGGCACCGGGCGGCTCGCCAAGGCTGGCATTCTGGTCAAAACGCAGGAGACGCTGGAGAATCTCGGCCGGGTCTCGCATATCTTCTTCGACAAGACCGGCACCCTGACGGTCAAGAAACCACAGGTCGTGCGCGTGGACATTCCGGTCGGCGTGGTGGCGCTGCCGGATCCGGATGAGGCAGTGGCTGCGACAGTGCCAATTGCGACCGGATCGGCTGATTCGCGGAAGACGGGAAGACACCCCGCCGCACTGAACGAAGACCATATCCTCATGTTCGCCGGCGTGGTGGAAAGCTATTCCGTGCATATTCTCGCCAAAGGCATCGCGAAGGCCGGCGCCGAGGCCGTCGAACGACTTCAGTCCCGCTATGACGCCGGCCAACGGCAGTGCCCGGAGCGCAACCGGCCCGGCAGCGGCCTGCCCGAGCGAGGACGGGTGTATCCGGTGGTACGGCACATCAGCGAGGACACCGGCAACGGCGTCAGCGGCGAGGTCAACGGCCATACGGTTCGGGTCGGTCGATTCGACTTCGTCACCGAAGGCATGCGCGGTATGGGGGCGATCGCGGCACAGTTCGCCGCGCTGCCGGGCGTTGATGTGGCCGCGGCGGCCGGTCATGCCCCCACAGCGGGATCGAGCGGATTCCGATCGGTGATCATCCCGTCCGCATCGACGGGGGGAACGCGCCGGACTCCGGAAACCGTCAAGCGCGCGGATAAAGCCGCCAGTCGCGCTCGCCGTCACGCCATGCGCGACGTGCTGTTCCCGTCCGACCATTTCGCGGCTCTCGCGCCCGACGAAATGGCCGCCTACGTGGCGGTGGACGGTCGTCTCGTCGCGCGGATCGTGCTGAGGGACGTGCCGCGCGGCAATTCCCGGGAATCGTTGGCGCGACTGCGATCGATGGGCGTGGAACGGCTCTCCATGCTGACGGGCGATAAGACCGCATCGGCGACAATCATCGCCGAGGAAGTGGGCCTCGACGACGTGAAGGCGGAGCTCTTCCCCGAAGGCAAGGTGTCGGCCGTGCGCGAGGCTTCCACGGAACAGCCGAACCGACAGTCACCGTGGGACCGTGCGCTGCAGTGGTTCGCCGGAAAGAACGCCGCGAAGCCCGTGACCATGATGGTGGGCGACGGGGTGAACGACGCGCCCGTGCTGGCGGCGGCCGACATCGGCATGGCCATCACCGACGGCACGAGCACCGCAGCCTCCGAATCCGCTCAGGCGGTGATCATGAACGACGACATCGCCGGCGTGCCGAACGCGATCGCCATCGCCCGGCGAACCAAGCGGGTGATGCTGCAGGCGGTGTGCCTTGGTCTCGGATTGGCCCTGGTGGGCATGATAGCGGCCGCCTTCGATCTGATTCCGGTGGTGATCGGCGCGTTCATGCAGGAAGCCATCGACGTGGTGAGCATCCTGTGGGCGCTGACGGCGCTGATCGATCGGGACTAATCACCCCACCGGGACATCCCACCGGGACACCCCACCGGGACATCCCACCGGGACACCCCACCGGGACACCCCACCGGGACACCCCACCGGGACGACAACCGTCTGCCGCTCACACAGTGATCTCGCCGGCGATGGATTTCGGGATCCATTCGGCGAGATCACGGCCGCGCAGACCCTGCGAAAGCAGGAACACGATCTTCGCGTAGGCGGCCTCCAGCGTCATGTCTCCCGTGCCGATGGCTCCCGCCCGGGCGATCGCATCCCCGGCCTCGTAATGGCCGAGCAGCACGCGCGCCTGCTGACACTGCGAGGCCACCACCACGGGAATGCCTTCGCCGAGCAGACCGGCGAACACGTCGGTGAGCCCCGGCTCGTCGGCGGGCACATTGCCCACGCCGTACGCGCGAACCAATACGGCTTCCGGCCGCGGCGTGAACATGGCCTCCAACCGTGCCGCGGTGATGCCCGGCGCCATGTCGATCACCGGCACGTCGTGGCGCGTATACGGTTCGGGGTTTGCCCAGCCGTCACCGTGCCCGTCATACGGCTCCCAATGCCAGGGCGCGCCCGTCTGCGCGAGCAGTCCGACCGATGGCGCCGCGAACCCTTCGAACGCCCAGGAGGAGACCTTGCTCACCCGGTTGCCGGCGATCAGGTGGTGGCCGAAAAACAGCGAAACGCCTTCCGCCCGCCCGCTCAGCACGGCGTTGAGCGCGCCGGTCACATTGGCGGTGGCGTCGGTTTCCACCATGCCGAGCGGATACTGGGATCCGGTGAACACCACCGGCTTGCCGAAACCGGTGAGTGCATACGATACGGCGGCCGAAGAGTAGCTCATCGTATCGGTGCCGTGCAGGATGATGAACGCATCGGCGTCATCGCGGTGTGCCAGCAGATCATCGACGATGGCCTGCCAGTTCTCCGGCGTGGCACACGACGAGTCGATCAGCGGGTCGAGCTGGGTGAACGACACCTGATCGGCCGAAATCTGCGTGCCGTCGATCAGCCCGTACAGCCAGCCGCGCATATCCGCGCCGGGAACGAGACCATGTGGCGAGTCGACCATGCCGATCGTGCCGCCGGTATATGTGATGTGGATGCGCATCGATCCCTCCGTTCCGCTATGCCGCGTCGGCGTCCGCGTCGAGCATGTCGTCCATCAGATTACCGTCGATGCGTCCGCGCACGTAATACCATCCGATGATCATGGCGATGACGACCACCACGAACAGGGCGAGCGTCCAACGACCGGAAGCGCTCGTGAGATTCGAAATCACCACGATGGCGAAGAAAAGCAGCGACACGTAGTTGGTGTACGGGGCGCCCGGCATCCGGTATTCCGGACGGGTCTCCTCGCCGGCCTTGACCTTCTTCAGGAACGCCAGATGCGTGACCAGGATCGCGGCCCACGTACCGGCGATGCCGATGCCGGCCAGATTCATGATGATCTCGAAGGCGTCGGCGGGCAGTACGGCGTTGAGCACCACGCCGATCAGGCCAAGGGCGGAGGTGATGATGATGCCGCCGTACGGAATGTGATGCTTGTTCATACGGGCGGCGAACTTCGGGCCGGAACCGGCCACAGCCATGGACCGCAGCGTACGGCCGGTGGCATACAGGCCGGCGTTCAGCGACGACAGGGCCGCGGTGAGCACGACCACCTGGATCACGTCGCCGGCGTGCGGAATGCCGATGCCGGAGAAGAACGTGACGAACGGGGATTCGTTCGAGGAGTACGCGGTGTATGGCAGGACCAGCGACATCAGAATCACCGAACCGACGTAGAACACGAAGATGCGGATGATCATCGAATTGATGGCCTTCGGCAGCACCTGTTTGGCCTCCTTGGCCTCGCCGGCCGCGACGCCGACCATCTCGGTGCCGCCGAACGCGAACACCACGCCCAGCGTAAGAGCGAACACCGGAGCGATGCCCATCGGGAAGAAGCCGCCATGCTCGGTGATGTTGGCCAGACCGGCGTGAGCCTCGCCCACCGGCGCACCCGTGACGATGGCCCAGATGGCGATGACCATGAACGCGATGATGGTGAACACCTTGATCGCGGCGAACCAGAATTCGGCCTCGCCGAACATCTTCACGCTCAGCATGTTGAGTACGAACACCAAGGCCAGCGCGGCAAGTGCCAGCACCCACTGCGGGATCACGGTGAACGCCTGCCAGTAGTGGAAGTACACGGCCACGGCGGTGATGTCGGCCATTACGGTGGTGGACCAGTCGAGGAAGAACAGCCAGCCTGTGATGTAGGCGCCCTTCTCGCCGAGGAACTCGCGGGCGTAGGAGACGAATGCGCCGGATGACGGGCGGCGGATCGCCAGCTCGCCGAGCGCGCGCACCATCAGGAACGCGAAGATGCCGCAGACCGCGTAGGCGATCGTCAGGCCCGCGCCGCCCTGCGAAAGACGGCCGCCGGCGCCAAGGAACAGTCCGGTGCCGATCGAACCGCCGATGGCGATCATCTGAATGTGCCGGGGCTTGAGATCCTTCGCATAACCGGCGTCGCTTTTATCATGTGTGACATGACCGTGGCCGGCGGCCGCAGTCCCCTCTTCGTTCTTCTCTGTCATGACATGTCCTTATATCGGGTGATATCGGTGTCCGTATCGCCTGCCGGTGGATGTATGGTAAATGGAAACCGTCGTGCCGGCAAACGGTGCATAATCATAGGACGGGCGATGGTCGTCGTTGTTACGGTTGCTTTACCGGCCGCTGTCAGTCTGGTGCTGCCGGTCCGGTGTCTCCAATTCCGCACCTCCACGGCAGGGGTGTTCTGTCGGGGCTGTCCGGACGGTGGTGCGGAACGCTGCCGACGTTCCGTGCAAATCCGTCGATTTTTGCCCTGTTCCGTAGACGTCAAATGCGTTACCCTGTAAGGCGTGACTGAAACGAATACTTCCAATGAATCCCTGCGCCCGCTGCGCATCGCCGTCATCGGCTCCGGCCCCGCAGGCGTGTACTCCTCCGACATCCTGCTCAAGCAGCTTGCCAAGCGTGCCGGTGAGCTCGGTCTGCCCGCCGAGGCCCGCATCGATCTGTTCGAAAAGCTGCCCGTGCCGTTCGGCCTGGTGCGCTACGGCGTGGCCCCCGACCACCCGTCGATCAAGTTCATCGCCGGCGCTCTGGAGAAGACGCTCGACAATCCGAACATCCACCTGTACTGCGATGTGGAATTCGGCAAGGACGTCACCCTCGACGAACTGCTGGAACGCTACGATGCCGTACTGTTCGCCACCGGCGCCGTGAAGGACAAGCCGCTGAACCTGCCCGGCGCGGACCTCGACGGCGTGTACGGTGCCGCGAAGTTCGTGGAATGGTACGACGGATACCCCACCGGCGCCCGCACCTGGCCGCTGACGGCCGAGAACGTGGCCGTGATCGGCGGCGGCAACGTGGCCATGGACGTGGCCCGCGAACTGATGCGCAACGCCGACGACCTCGCCGCGAAAACCGACATCCCCGACAACGTGTACGAGGGCATCAAGGCCAACAAGGCCAAGGTGCTGCACCTGTTCATCCGCCGCGGCGTGGCCCAGGCCAAGTTCTCGGTGCAGGAGCTGCGCGAGATGGAGAAGCTGCCCGGCGTGCAGCTGATCATCAACGAGGACGATTTCGACCTCGACGACGAGACCATCGAGGTGGCCGGCAAGGACAAGCTCACCCGTCAGATGGTGGAGGAGCTGTTCGCGATCCGCGAGATGGCCGAGGACATGGAGGACGACGGCGACGTCGACTTCGAAGGCAACCCCGCCGACCGCAAATACTACGTGCACTTCAACGCCGCGCCCACCGAGATCCTCGGCGAGGACGGCAAGGTGACCGCGATCCGCGTGGAGCGCACCGAAACCGGTGCGGACGGCAGGATGCACCGCACCGGCGAGTTCGAGGACTATCCGGTCGAAGCCGTGTACCACGCGATCGGATACAAGCCGGCATCCGCGCCCGGCATCGCCTACGACGAGAAGCGCACCACGCTCGCCAATGAGGAGGGCCGCATCCTCACCGCCGTGGAGGGCGGCGAGGTTCGGCCGCGTCTGTACTCCACCGGTTGGGCCAAGCGCGGTCCGGTCGGTCTGATCGGATCGACCAAGTCCGACGCGCTGTTCATCGTGAACAACATGCTTGAGGACTTCGCCGCCACCCCGGAGCACGGTCTGCTCGCCCCCGACGCCGATCCCGAATCGATCGACCGGCTGCTGGCCGAGAAGGGCATCAGGCCGATCGACTTCGCCGGATGGAAGCGGATCGACGCCTACGAGCGTGCCGAGGGTGCCAAGCGTGGCCGTGAGCATGTGAAGGTGGTCGAGCCGGAGCAGATGCGTGCGCTCGCCCACGGCGAGTGAGTTGCGCTGATCGGCGGCGCTGATCGTGCTGATCGCTGATCGTGCTGATCGGTATTGCTGATCGGCGGTGTTGATCGGCGGTGTTGATCGGCGGGATGGGCTTATGGGCCCGTGCGGGGGTGATTGCTCCCGTACGGGCCCTTCCTGTTGCGTGCCGATTGTTGCCTTCGGCGTGTTTCCGGGAATATCCAGCAAATCTCCAGATACGGCGGATACGTTGAACCTTATGGAACGGGAAATTCATGTGCGCGGCCACTTCAATGGGCTGAAGACCACGCTGCTGTTCGCGTTGATGTGGGCCATCATCATGCTGATCTGGTGGCTCACCGGGGGTAGCAGCCACACGCTGGGCATCTATATTCTCATCGGGTTGGGCACCACGTTCGTCTCATACTGGTTCTCCGACAAACTCGCCATCGCATCCATGCAGGCCCAGCATGTGACCGAGCAGCAGGCGCCCGCGCTGTATCGCATCGTCCGTGAACTTTCCGCCCGCGCCGGCAAGCCCATGCCGCGCATCTACATCGCTCCCACCATGAGCCCCAATGCCTTCGCCACCGGCCGCAACGAGCGTCACGCCGCCGTGTGCTGCACCGAAGGCATTCTGCAGCTGCTCAACGAACGCGAGATCCGCGGGGTGCTCGGCCACGAGCTCATGCACGTCTACAATCGCGATATTCTCACCGGCGCGATCGCCTCGGCCATGAGCACGGTCATCACGTATCTCGGCTACTCGCTGATGTGGTTCGGCGGCGGCCGCGACGATGAGGACAACCGTGGCGCGCTGGGCGCGATCGGCATGCTGCTCAGCATGATCCTCGCGCCGATCGGCGCATCGCTGATTCAGATGGCCATCTCGCGCACCCGCGAATTCGACGCGGACGAGGACGGCAGCCGCCTCACCGGGGATCCGCTGGCGCTCGCCTCCGCGCTGAACAAAATCGAGACCGGCGTGCAGATGGCTCCGATGCAGCAGACGCCCGGCACGCAGAACGTCTCCGCGCTGATGATCGCGAACCCGTTCAGCGCCGAAGGCGTGACCCGCCTGTTCTCCACGCACCCGCCGACTTCCGAGCGCATCGAACGTCTGATGCAGATGAGCCGCGAGCTTCAGGAGGCCGGTGTCGCCCCCGGCGGTCGCGTCGCCCTCAACTAGCGATTGCCGGCGATTTCCTGAGCCGATGGTCTCAGCGTCGACGGACGCGCTTTCGATTATGGTCGCCGTCGTGCTACAGTAGTGATTTGTGCATTACGCACATGCGGATGTAGTTCATCGGTAGAACGACAGCTTCCCAAGCTGTAGAGGCGGGTTCGACTCCCGTCATCCGCTCCGATCCCCCGCATCGTCGTTTCGGCGATATCCCCACATTCTCGGAGATATCCCCACATTCTTGGACTATTCGGCAACGTGCTAGGCGTCTTGACTTGACGCTGGACTTGACGTTTTCCTCGGAGAGCCGCCTATGCGCTTGTTCATCTTTTCCCTTTTTCCTCATCTGATCAAACCGCATTGCGGCCGTGCGTGCGGATCATCGTCTGAAATCTGCGTGACGATTCGTATGGCGCGACTGACTAACTGGGTAACTGACTAACTGGGTAACTGGGCCTTCGGCATGCGGGAACTCGCGTCAGAGGTGCGACCGGATACAACCGGGTAACTGCATAACCGGGTAACTCGGCGGCGAGTCGGCTGGGGAACTGGGTATAGACGACGTGACCGGGTATGGGTAGCGTGACCGGGTATGGGTAGCGTCACCGGGTATAGGTATGCCGGGTGATGGGGTGAATAAAACGTTGAGATTACAAGGGTTTCGGGTATGCGTCACCGGGTGTGGGTATACCGGGTGACGCTTTTGGTGAGGTCGTGCGGTGAAGTTTGATCACAGGAACGCCTGGCGTGGCGGCGCAACGGTCTGACGTGGCGGCGTGCCGATCCGGCCTGGCGGCGCACCGGCATGGCACGTCGGTTTGACGTGGCGGATGGCCTGGCGGCGCACTGATCCAGCGTGATACCGGCATTGGGGCTCATTCGATCGTCCTGTGCAGCGGTGGTGGAAGAATTGGGGGCATGGGTGATCTGAATGGGGCTGATGCGCAGCCCGGGAAAACGTCCGCAATCATCGACGAGCTGATCGCATCGGTGACCATGACCGACGTGGAGTCGATCGTTCGGGAGGCCGCGGAACGGTACGTGGTGGGCGATAAGGCCAGTGAGGCCCGCTCGCACATTACCGTGAAAGGTGTGGCGGATTTCGTCACCGACGTGGATACCAGCGTACAGAAGTTCGTCAAGGCGCGCTTGGCCATGCGCTACCCGCGCATCCAGTTCCTCGGCGAGGAGAACGGCGAGCAGCACGTTGATTTCAATGGCCTCTACTGGGTGCTTGACCCGATCGACGGGACCACGAACCTGATCCACGACTTCCATCACAGTGCGATATCACTGGGACTGCTCAGCGGCGACAATACCGTGAAGGCGCTGATCTACCAGCCGTGGAGCGACGAGATGTTCACCGCCGAAGCCGGACGGGGCGCGTTCCTCAACGGCGAGCCGATCCACGTAACCGGCGAATCCGATATGAGCCGTGCGCTGGTGAACGTGGGCACGTCGCCGTATCACCACGAGCAGGCCGACCGGAACTTCGAGCTGATGCGACGGGTGTTCGTGGACTCCGCGGACATTCGCCGTACCGGTTCCGCGGCACTCGACCTGGCATACGTGGCCTGCGGCCGGGCCGACGCCTACTTCGAAGGCAGCATCAAACTCTGGGATTACGCGGCAGGCCGGCTGATCGTCACCGAAGCCGGAGGCAAGGTCGGCGATTGGAACGGCGGCGGTCTGGGCCATGCGATGGAAACCGCCGTGCTCGCCGGCACCCCCGCGATCTACGATCTGCTGCGAACCCGGTACCTGAACAGCTGAGCCGGGTGCCGTCAACCGGGTCGCTCGGGCCGTGTGACGGTCTCGATACACTGAAGGGCATAGTGGACGGTTGAGGAAAGGGGTATGGTCTATGTTCTGCAGACGATGCGGTGCGGAGAATGCCGAGACGGACAGATTCTGCAATCAATGTGGTCAATTGTTGCATGCCGACGGTGAGGCGGACGACAGGAGTTCGGTCATCGATGATTCGGCCGAGTCTGCCGATCCGGAGAGTGCCTCGACGTCGGAAAGTGAGACTGAATCGGAAGACGCGGCCGAATCGGCGGACGAGGTTTCCGACGAAGCATTATCCGAATTATCCGACACGCTCGCTGCCGTCTCCGATCCCGACGATCGGGAAGGCAATGATTCGGCGGACACGGGCCAAGCCGGAGACTCCAAGCAGCCTGACACCGAACCCAACCGTCCCGGAAACAGGCTGACGCTTATTATCGCGACGATCGTAGCTGTGGCACTGGTGGTTTGCGGCGGACTGTTCGCCACATACCGCGCGGGCATATGGGGGCGGAAAACCATACCGACAGCGGAGGAGATCCAACCGCAAACCGGGAAACGGATCACCGCGGACGAAGTGGCCAAGCAGCTCAATGATCGAGGAATCAAAACCACGATCAACAGGGTGTATTCCGGCAAGGATTCCGGAACGTTCATTGGCTTTGACGGTGTGCAGTACGGCGAAAGCGTCAAACCGTCCCAGACGGTGACAGTCAACGAATCCATGGGGCCGGGCGTTCCCAAGGGGACGGTCGGCCAGTCGGCAGACAAAGTGACCGGTACGCTCAAATCCATGGGTGCCAAGGTGCGGTACAAGCAGGTCGTGGTCAGTGATACTTCGGCGCACAAACCGGGGACGGTCATTGCCACCTCCCCCGCCGACGGCAGTGCGCTGACCGACGATTATGACAACACCATCGACGTGGGTGTGGCCGTCGAGGGCAACGGCGTGGGCTATGACCTCTTCGGCATGGACAAAGACAGAGCCAAGGCCGAACTGGAATCCAAGGGATACGTCGTCACACTGAAGCCGAAGTTCTCGTCCAAAGCTCATCTCGGCAAGATCATGGCTTCGAACCCCATGCTCGGCTCATCGGTGCCGTCCGGCGGCGAGATCACCCTGTATTACGGCGTCGATGCCAGCCAGGTGAAGACCATGTTCACTCAGACCCTGGAGGGGCATAAACTCATCATCAACAAGCCGTCGTTCCTGGACGGTCGGTTCTGCAAGGCCGACTCCACCGGTTCCGGCCTGTCCAACGACTGTTTCGTGCTCGCCACCTCGCAGGAGGACGGGTACCTGTACGGCGTGTTCCCCGAATCGAGCGGTCACAAGACTCTCGGCGGTCCCGCCGATAGCGGTGAATACAACAACGATATCGGTTTCGACTACAGCGTCCGTTCCGACTGGCTCACTGTCTCCCGCGATTTCCAGGCACTCGGCAAAGCCCCCGGCGCGGTCGACGACGGCCTGCTGATCAACGGCAAGACCGGTGCGTTCGAGCTGTTCCCGATCGCTTCCGCCGAAGGTGATGTCTATTGCGGTGATGAGGCCGTCGGCGACAGCGGCGGAGTCTCCTGCGTTAACGGGAAACGGGTTTTCGACCCGACGATGCTGTCCGCGCCCACCGGTCTGGTCCGCAAGATGAATGACTTCTTCCTCTACGTGCCGGTCGGTGCGGATCTCAAGGCAGTGGAAGATTCCGGCTACTTCGACGCTTCCGCGCTCGCCAAGGCTAGGAAGCAGCAGGCCGTGGACTCCGACCGGCCGTTCATCGTGATGCGCGACAAGTCGCTGTACGACAAGTCGCAGACCGAAACCGCATATGCGAGCAACGCCGCGCCCAACCCGTTCCTGCCGGCCGATCCGCGGGTTCCGGGGACCGATACGAGCCTGAAGATGAAGCCCGCTCCTTCGAACGAGACGGTGTATTACCTCGATGAGGACTACTATCGGCTTGATTGGAGTTCGCTGGCGGATGCGAATGTGGCCGGGGCCGATTCATCGGCGAAGACGTCGGCACCTTCGGATTCGCAATCCGGCGGTGGATCGCCATCCAGCGGCGCCGATGCCGCATCTGCGAAGATCTTCGCGGAACTGGCCGGAGCGCAATATGCGTTTTCCCCGTCGGCCGATGGCAGCATGTATTCTCTGATGACGTTGAAATCAGACGGTTCGTTCAGCGGCACAACGTATGTGGCCGATCTCAGCGGCGGTGACTCCGTGGCCTCCGCGCCACGCAAGGAGTACCCGTTCAGTGGCCGGTTCGCGTCGGCGACCGCGGGCAAGAACGGCACCTACGTGCTGCAGTGCGACACCTCTTCGCTGAAAACCGAGGATTCCGGCGAATCCGGACTCAAACCGTGCGGGAAATTCACCGCCTATCCGTCCGGTACCTCAATCAGTACGTTGGATACGGCTGTGCGATTGACGTTGCAGACCCGCGGTGAGGCGGATGGGCCGAAGGATTGGCTGTTGGTGAATGAGGATGCCGCCGGCATATATGAACGCACTCAGCGGTGAGATGATGAGCCGCGGGTGAGCCGCAGGCGAATGAGGAGAGACAGTAGCGAATACCGAAAAAGGCCGGTTATAGGCCAAATTGTGTGTCTGATGGTCCGGTCGTTTGGTCGGATACGCTGTCACGTGGGCCGGGTACCGTCACATGGGCCCGCCCGGCCCATGTGACGCGTGTGCAGGGGACCGTACGATCATGAGTTATAGAAAAAGGTTCTTTCTCGACGAGGAGATCGACTACCTCAACTCGCCGCCCGCCACGACGGTCAGTGATGTCGATGCGCCTATGCTGATATCATTCTCATTACGGTCGTTATGCCCAGCCCGGGATGTATTTCATGTAACGAGGTGCTGTGTTTGGATCGAGAGGCTTGATCAACCCGCTCTCCATGGTCCGTTTGATGAGTTTGGAAATCACTGGCTGGGACTGCTGGCCCAGCCCGAAACGCCGACGAAGACTGCTGTTGGTCATGTACGTTGATTCCTCGTCTTCGTTTATGTATCGCAGACACGCATGCATATAACATGCCCATTCCCGATCGTCCATGGAAATTCGCGCAAATGGACGTTCTGAATAGAGCGTGACTCGGGTTCCGGCATCATATCCACGGATTCGGGGTGCAGGGAGTTCCATGAGTTCGCATGACATGGCGATTTTGTCCCAACCAGTGCCTCGTTCCTCGCAAATCTTCATCCGTCGCATGAGTGCTGCGGTATCCTCATTGCGAGACCGGGGTGGAGCGTCAATGATACGCATGCGATCGACCATGAGCGTTCCGGGATTGGTTATTTCCATGCGATGATTGAAAATTTCGATCATCGGACCTGCTCCAGTGATAGTGAAATCCTGATGAATGAGAGCATTGGCTATGGTCTCGCGAATTGCTCGTTCCGGATAATTGCCATGCTCTTCGCGCAAAGCTTTGCCGATGGTTTCTCGAGACGGGGTCATAGCATTAACCAGTCTGATCAGTCCATCAAAATCGACGGCATAGCCGGAATCATATTCCTCTTCCTTGCTGGCTCCTATTCTGTCGTCACCTTCGTATCGAATGATCCTTACGGTTTTACGCTTCAAGCGAGGGAACGCATCAAGGTGCTTGGCGAAAAGCAAAGCCCCCATATTGGAAATGGACAGCCTGCCATCGTCTTGTTGGATGACGATTCCTTCCTCACGAAAGTATTCGATGATTGAACGAGACGTTGACGGATATGGTCTGTGCAGGTGATCAAAACATGCTTGCGCATCAAGTAACGATAGAACTTCCTCCGGAGTCAGATTATTCTTGGCGATGCCGTTTTCGAACCGACTGGCGCGCAGTCGATCCCACAGTGCCGTTTGCTTGGACGGCACGTCTCGAAGCTTCTTCGTATAGCTGCCAACTCGGATGTACTACACCTTGGCAAAGGATATGGGACGATTTACGGCGCTGCCTATCTTGAGGATAAGAACATGGCGTTGCTCATCGATTTGAGCCCTCTGAAAATCGAGTTCGGTGTTGCCTGACAGTTGCATCCGTATCCAGCTTTCGATTTCCTGCTGCTTACTGCGCATGGCGTACCATTCGTTATCGGTGCCCAGAATGTCATGGGTGGTATCATCCACTCCCCATATGAGATAGGCAAAAGGGTGCCCTGCGATGGTGGCGCTGTTGGCCAGTGCGCTAATGTCTTCTCCGATCATTGTGGGAGTGTACTTGTTGTGTTTGAATTCAAGCCATTCGGTTTCCGCGGGCAACTTGCACAACTCGTTAACCAGTAACGTTAGGTTTTCCATGAACATATTATGCAACTTCGCTATTAATGAGGAAAGTTAAATCATATGCTTGCGGGGTGTCAGAAATGCCGATAATACAAGGTTCTTCAATTTGCGCGAAGTGGCTGGTGATCTCGGAGTCTGGCGCTATGGAAAGTTAAAGAAAGTTAAATCGATCTCTGAATTCAGACTGATACTGCACATCTCCGAAAGCGACGTGTACAGACGGGTGCCTTCGGCCACGCCTTGTAACGCAACTCATATCCTGAGACGTGTTATGGGATTGGTGACCCCGGTGAAGATCGCGGACGTGGAGTCGATCGTTCGGGAGGCCGCGGAACGGTATGTGTGGAGGGCGGCAAGGTCGGCGATTGGAACGGCGGCGGTCTGGGCCATGCGATGGAAACCGCCGTGCTCGCCGGCACCCCCGCGATCTACGATCTGCTGCGAACCCGGTACCTGAACAGCTGAGCCGGGTGCCGTCAACCGGGTCGCTCGGACCTGCGTGCGTGGCGCAGGATAGCGCAGGATAGCAAAAGGCCGGACCACTCGAAAGCGGTCCGGCCTTTTTCGTGAAATCAGTCGGTAGATGCGATCGAACCGGCCGGCGGTTATCGTCGACCCGGCCGATCGATCAGCAAATCACTACTTATCGGAAACCTTGGCGTCGGCCTCATCCAGCAGCTTCTGGAATTCCGGATCCGGCTTCGGGGCGCCGTTGGTCTTCCACTCGGCCAGATCGGACATGACCTGCGGGAAGATCTTGTCGATGCGGTACATGGCCATCAGCACGATGCAGACGGCGAAGAAGATGATCGGCAGCCACACATAGATCATGTCGATGGCGTTCATGGCGGAAGCGGTCTGCACGGCCTTTTCACCGTCGTAGCCGCCGGCGGCCAGCACCCAGCCGACCATGGCGGTTCCGATGCCCAGACCGATCTTCTGGCCGAGCGAACCACCGGAGTAGAGCAGACCCTCAACACGGATCTTGGTCTTCCAGTAGCCGTACTCGATGGTGTCGGGGAAGAAGGCCCAGATGGAGCCCAGGATCGGGCCGTAGACGATGCCCTTCACGATCTGGGTGAACACGATGAAGCTGTAGCTTTCCTTGCCGAACAGCGGCAGCACGTAGGCGATGATCGACACGACCAGGCAGACGATGACGACCTTGGTCTTGCCGAACTTCGGGAACAGCTTGGTGCAGGCGAGGATGCCGACCATGGCGGGCAGCAGGTAGGCGAGGGTGAGCACGCCGACGGCGTCGGGCTGGTGCAGGTAGTACTTGGCGTAGTAGACCAGCGAGCCCTGGGTCAGCGAGTAGGCGACGTGGAAGAACGCCAGGAAACCGAAGGCCATGAACCAGTACTTGTTCTTCAGCCAGGCCTTGACCTCCACCTTGAACGGGTAGCGGCTGTTCTTCTTGGTGCCCTTGGCGACCTTCACGCGCTCCTTCTGGGTGCCGAACACGGTCCAGAACAGGGCGCAGGCGACGATCGACAGCACGGTGTAGGCGAGCACCCAGCCCATCTGGCCGCCGCCGAAGGCGTTGACCAGCGGCATGGTGGCGTTGGTGATGATCAGAATACCGATCTGGGCGAGGAACATACGGGAGAGGTTGAGCTTCTCACGCTGCTCCTGATCCTGAGTGACCAGCGAGTTCAGGGTGCCGTACGGGATGGCCATCGACGAGAACGCGACCATCAGGAGGTTGTAGGAAATGAAGATGTAGATGATCTTCGTGGTATCGGAGGCGTTCTGCGGCACGGCGAACAGCGTGACGGTCAGGATGCCGAACGGAATGGCGCCGAACAGCAGCCACGGACGGGCCTTGCCCCACTTGGAATGGGTCTTGTCGACCAGCGTTCCGACGCACACGTCGATGATGCCGTCGAAGGAACGCGAGATCAGCATCAGCGTGCCGACCGCGGCGGCGGAAATGCCGACGACATCCGTGTAGAAGTACACCACGAACATGCCCAAAGAGCCGAACGTGAAGTTGATGGCCATATCGCCGAAGCCGTAGAACACATAGTCCTTGAAGCCCAGCTTCTCCTTGAAGCTTGATGTTATCGAGCTACTCATTGTTCTCCCTAAAATCGATCACCACATTGCGCTCTTCGGGGTGCGACGGGCCGGGGCCACAGGGTGCGATGTCGTTGCTGACCGTACCGCGACGTCCGGTGTAACGCCCTTGTTAGCGCTAACGCAGTTCGAATAATAGGAAGGTTCGATGCAAAGTCAACATCGAAAAATAACAATTCGGGCGATGACGGAGTTCGATTTGGCGTGCTTGCGAGGAGAGATTGCCGATGTTCGGTTGCCATGGTTTTCCCGGTATTTCAATGGGTGTAACGTTTTTTGTGAAACCGTTTCGTCGTGAGTGGTCGCGTATTTCCTTGATCGGGGAAATATATGGAATTTTTATGGCCTTGTAATCATTGTTATGGTCCTGTGATCGTTGTTATCGTGTCGTAATCACCCGTAATCATCGGTTGTTGAGGAATCTGCTTCGGTGCCTCCGGTGGCGGTCGTATGGATGACGTATGGGGCTGTATCGGTTTCACGGCCGGTTGATAATGGCGGACGATGTTCGGCAAATGGTCGGGTGTTCGGCGCGGTTTAGGGGCTGGGGTACGCTGTTTGCGGCGGAAAATCGGGAAAATCGCGCATGCGGAGGTGCATCATGCCCGGAATCATTCTCATCGGCGCCCAGTGGGGCGACGAAGGCAAAGGCAAGGCCACCGACCTCATCGGTACCAAGGTGGACTACGTCGCCCGCTTCAACGGCGGCAACAACGCCGGCCACACCGTGGTCGTGGGCAACGAATCGTACGCGCTGCACCTGCTGCCCTCCGGCATCATCAGCCCGAACGTGACGCCGGTGATCGGCAACGGCGTGGTGGTCGATCCCGAAGTGCTGTTCGAGGAGATCGAAGGCCTTGAATCCCGTGGCGTCGACTGCTCCCGTCTGCTGGTAAGCGAATCCGCGCACATCATCGCGCCCTACCACCGCACGATCGACAAGGTGACCGAGCGGTTCCTCGGCAAGCACAAGATCGGCACCACCGGCCGCGGCATCGGCCCGGCCTACGCCGACAAGATCAACCGCGTGGGCATTCGAGTCCACGATCTGTTCAACGCCGAGCATCTGCACGACAAGGTGGAGGCCAGCCTGCACCAGAAGAACCAGATGCTGGTGAAGCTGTACAACCGCCGTCCGATCGACGTCGATCAGACCACCGACGAGCTGCTGGCGCTGGGCGAAAAGCTCAAGCCGTTCGTGGCCAACACGTCGCTGGTGCTCAACAAGGCGCTTGATGAAGGCAAGACCGTGCTGTTCGAAGGCGGTCAGGCCACCATGCTCGACGTGGACCACGGCACCTATCCGTTCGTCACATCCTCCAACCCGACCGCCGGCGGCGCGTGCACCGGCACGGGCGTCGGCCCCACCAAGATCGACCGTGTGATCGCCGTGGCCAAGGCCTACACCACCCGCGTGGGCGAAGGCCCGTTCCCCACCGAGCTGTTCGACGAGCAGGGAGACTGGCTGCGTGCGCAGGGTCACGAATACGGTGTGACCACCGGTCGACCGCGTCGCTGCGGCTGGTTCGACGCCGTGGTGACCCGTTACGCTTCTCAGGTCAATGGCCTGACCGATCTCGTGCTCACCAAGCTCGACGTGCTTACCGGCCTGGAGAGGATTCCGGTCTGCGTGGCCTACGATGTGGAGAACGCCGACGGTACGCATACCCGCTACGACGAGATGCCGGTCGATCAGTCCGCGTTCGCCAAGGCCAAGCCGATCTACGAGGAGCTGCCCGGCTGGACCGAGGACATCTCACAGGTGCATGACTTCAACGATCTGCCGTCCACCTGTCAGGCATACGTGAAGCGGCTGGAGGAGATCTCCAACTGCCGCATCTCCGCGATCGGCACCGGCCCGCAGCGCGATCACATCATCTCGATCCACTCGCTGATCGACTGACGCATTCAAAAACCCTCAAAACCCCGAGTTGTGAGGCTTTGTTCCGCGAAAGTGATCGCTCTGCAGCAAAGCGCCGTTGAAATTGCAAGGTTTTCAGCGTGCCTTCGAAGCGATTTATGCGGTGTCTGAAGAATGAAGCCTCACAACTCGGGTTTTTCTGTCTCGTGGAAACGCCGATTGCCTTGTGGGGGCGATCGGCGTATATTGTTGCCCGGTGATGGAACTCACCGAGATGTTCGGCATCGATTCGACGCGCTGAATGCGTGGCGATCGTGAGGCATGACGCCGAATGTCTGAACCGCATTTCCGCTGATGGTTCCTACAATTCGACAGACGATGCTCGGTTCCGCCGAAGATCGTATGCAGAACGCCTGTGCGAGGGGCGCATTCGTGTGCAGTCGCGCGGGTTGATGATGTGTGTGGCATGTGTGGAACATGCATGGCAGGCATCGTGGATGGTCGAATTCAGCGGATGCGCATTCTCGTTGTTCTGCTTGTCGCCTTCCACGATGGAGAGGAAGGAAAAGACATGGCAGGAATCCCCGTCGGCTCTGCGGAGCAACGGCCTCCGCTCGCCGATCCGATGATCTATCTTGTGGTGTTTCTCGGAGGATGCCTGGGCACGGGCATGAGATACGGGCTTTCGCTGGCCAATGCGGCCACGGCGTCTGGCGGTTCGGCAGCCGGAGCGAGCGATGGCGGCGTCTGGTCGGCCATCCATCTCGGCACGTTCACGGCCAACATCGTGGCATGCTTCATCTACGCGGCCCTCGCCGCCTACATGTCGCAGGCCCTCTGGATTCGCAAGCGCAGCCGCGAGCTGGTGTCCCGCGGATTCGGCATGGGCATGTGCGGCGGGCTTTCTACCATGAGCACGCTGGCGTTCGAACAGTTCGGCGATCTGGCTCGCGGCAATATCTTCGGCGTGCTGGTGTATGTGCTGCTCAGCTTCGGCTTCGGTGTGCTGTTCGCGTATTTCGGCGTGCGACTGGCGTTGGCATTGGCGAGGCGCCGTGAGGATGCCGTGGTGGACGCCGAGGTGAGCGCAGAGCTTGGCGACGAGGAGGCCGGACGATGAGTTTCATGGTTTCAGTGCTGACGTTTCTGGCCGTCTGCGTGTGCGGCGGGTTCGGTGCCACGCTGCGCTTCGTGCTCGATACCGCCATCAAGCTGTCGTGGAAGAGCGCGTTTCCGCTGTCCACGCTGGTGATCAACATCATCGCGTCGCTGCTTGCCGGCATGGCGGGCTTCGCCGCAGCATCCGCCGCGTTCCCCGAACCGTGGCATCTGATGGCGGCGACCGGATTCCTCGGAGGACTCTCCACGTTCTCCACCGCGATCAATGAAGTGGTGTCGCTGGGACGGAATCACCGGCTTTCGATGTCGGGCTACTATCTGATCGCCTGCATGGTGGTGCCGCTGGTCTGCGCGGCCCTCGGCTGGCAGCTGATGAGCGTGCTGTAGCACGGAGACCGTAGCCCGGAGGCCGGACGCCGGCCGGTTTCCTACCGCTTCGGCGGGGCCGTGCTGCCGCGAACCTCCAGATGCGTGAGCAGATCGATCCGGGTCAGCGATTCGTTGCCGTTGATCATCTTCACCAATGACCGTGCGCCCAGCCGAGCCATGTCCTGAATCGCATGGTGCACGGTGGTCAGCCGCGGGCTGAGGAACTGCACATACGGCAGGTCGTCGAATCCGATGATCGACACGTCGTCCGGGATGGTCAGTCCGGCCTCCTGCGCCGCCTGATACAGTCCGGCCGCCTGCATGTCGCTGGACGCGAACACGGCGGTGGGCGGATCGGGCATGGCGAACAGCCTCTGCCCGCATTCGTATCCGTCCTCGTAGTAGTACACGCTGCCGGTCACCAGATCCGGGTCGATCGGCAGACCGGCCTCCTCCATCATCGACCGGTAGCCGTTGAATCGGGCGCGGCAGGTGCGCCAGTCGTCCGGACCCTTGAGAAATGCGATGCGCTTGTGTCCGAGCTGCACCAGATGCCGGGTGGCGTCGTTTGCTCCTTGATAGTCGGACGATCCGATCATCGACACGTCCTGCGGCACCACGCCGGTCGGGTCCACAAGCATGACCTTGATGCCCGCCTTGCGCAGGCGCTCGATGCTGGCCGGGGGAATGTTTGCCAGGCAGATCATGGCGCCCGAAGCGCCGTGCTGCACGGCCGCGTCGATCCACGGGTCGAAGCTCCATTCCACCGGCGGGCAGCTGGACACGGCGGGGGTGTATCCCGATCCTTCGAGACCCGCCAGCGTGCCGACGAGGATTTCGTCGGCCCATGCGGTGTGCGGGTGGGAGATCAGCAGTTCGATGATGCCGGTTTTGCGCGAACTGGGGGAGACGGGGGAGACGTAGTTGTGCTCCTTGAGAATCGTCAGGATCCGTTCGCGGGTGGCGTCGGAGACGCCCGACCGGCCGTTGATCACCTTGGAGACGGTGGGGGCGGAGACCTGGGCGATTGCGGCGATGTCGGCCACGGTCATTTTGCTTTTCGGTGCGTTCTGTTCCTGTACCACGGTTTCCATCCCACTTGTTCAACGGCTACAAGGATTATAGCGTGACGGTTAGGAGTGGATATTGCTGGAGTGGCGGTGCGTGATCCCGCTCGGGAGAGAAATATTTCTTTAAAATATTTTGCTATATAAACAAAAGTGCGTATAATATTTCGTGACGGTGTAGCTGTCACGACTGTCACGGACGACGGTCGGCAAATACTAACTAAGGGGTTGACGATGACCACTGCAAACGTCACGGCCAATGCGGCCAACGCGAACAAAACCGCAACATACATCTTCGACAAGGACTTCACGGTCGGTGCCATCGACGACAAGGTGTGGAGCTCGTTCACCGAGCATCTGGGCCGCTCCATCTACGAGGGCATCTACGATCCCGGCAAGCCGTACTCCGACGAGAAGGGCTTCCGCAACGACGTCAAGCAGGTCGTCAAGGACCTCAACCTCGGCGTGATCCGCTACCCGGGCGGCAACTTCGTCTCCAACTACGACTGGAAGGACGGCATCGGCCCGAAGTCGGAGCGGAGGAAGACCATGGAATTCGCATGGTCGAGCATCGAAACCAACCAGTTCGGCATCGACGACTTCTGCCAGTGGTGCGAGGAGGTGGGCGTGGAGCCGATGATCGCCGTGAACCTCGGCACCGGCACGATCCGCTCCGCCGCCGAACTGGTGGAATACTGCAACCACGACTCCGGCACCTACTGGAGCGACCTGCGCATCAAGAACGGCCACCGCGAACCGTACAACGTGAAGTACTGGTGCCTGGGCAACGAGATGGAGGGCTCGTGGCAGGCCGGCCACCTTTCCGCCGAGGACTACGCCAAGAAGGCGCGCGAAGCCGCCAAGATGATGAAGTGGGTGGATCAGGACATCAAGCTCGTGGTGTGCGGTACCAGCTACGAAATGCTGCCCGAGTACCTCGACTGGGATGTGAGCGTGCTGCGCGAACTGTACCGGTACGTCGACTACGTCTCCACGCACTACTACACCATGCAGTCGCGCGACATCAACGACGTGGACTTCCTCGCATCGTGGAAGGAGCTCGACAACCACATCAACAACACCCGTCACGCGATCCAGCTTTCGAAGGACAAGCTGCACGAGACCAAGGACGTGAAGATCTGCCTCGACGAATGGAACGTGTGGAACTTCCAGGACATCAAGATGGACTCCATGGAGGACCTCAACGGCAAGACCACGTTCGAGCTCACCAGCGCCGGCAAGTGGGAGGAGCATCCGCCGATCCTGCAGGAGAAGTACTCGCTGCTCGACGCGCTGACCGTCGGCGGACTGGGCCTGTCGATCCTCAACAACATCGACATCGTCTCGATCGCCTGCCTAGCCCAGCTGATCAACGTGATCGCGCCGATCACCACCGACGAGGACGGCAACCTGCTCAAGCAGACGATCTTCTACCCGTTCGCCGACCTGACCCGCTATGGTCGCGGCACCGTGCTTAAGGGGGTGTACTCCGGGCCGACGCAGTCCACGCGCATGGGCGAGCTGCCCGGCGTGGTCGCCGCCGCGGTCTCGGATGAGCAGGCCGGACAGATCCGCGTGTTCGCCCTGAACTCCGATCTGGAATCCGCAGCCTCGTTCGCCCTGGAATTCCGCGGATTCGGTGGGGCTGCGCCGAAGCTGGTGAAGCACGAGGTGCTGACCGGCGACGACCTCAAGGCGCGCAACACCTTCGAGCATCCGGACACCGTGGTTCCGGCAGAACTGCCGGTGGGCGCCTCCGGGGCTGCGGAGGGTGCTTCCGATGTCGTGGAGCTCCCCGCCGCCTCCTGGAACGTCCTGATCTACGAGATCTGATTATCGCTGACCCCCGGCCGAGGGCGGTCGGAGGGGCCGATTGACCAAGGGGTGGTTTTCCGCCCTCTCTGAAAACCGGACCGCGATCCGGTTTCCGTCATCATGACGATTCGTCCGGTGGCTGCAATGCAGCACAGCTGCCGGACGGCCGTCTCATCTATGCGAATCCGCAATTTCATATATCGCATATACCGGTGTGCGAAGCCATGCCCGGATCGCCCACCATGCTCGATTCCCAATCAGGGAACCGTCATCACCATCAGAGAAAAGAGACAACGATGACTGCAACGCAATCAACCGCCTCATCGCCATCCGTCATGCAATCCATGAAACAGAATCTGGGACTTAAAGACTATGCCGGCTATGGCATCGGCGACATGGCCATCAACTTCACCTTCGCCTCGCTGGGCATGTATGTGGTGTACTTCTACACCGACGTGGTAGGTGTCTCCGCCACGATCATCGGCACGCTGATGCTGTTCTCCCGCTCATTCGACGGCGTGATCGACGTGTGCGTCGGCTCGCTGGTGGACAAAACCAGCTCCCGCTGGGGCAAGACCCGTCCGTGGCTGCTATTCGGCTGTGTGCCGCTCGCCATACTGACCGCACTGCTGTTCGCAGTGCCCGCGAACGTGTCCGACACGGTGAAGGTGGTCTATATCTTCGTTTCATACAATCTGCTGATGGTGGCGTTCTCGTCCATCGCCATCCCATACGGCACGCTGAATTCGCTGGTTACTCAGGATCAGGGTCAGCGCGAAAAGTTCAACCTCGCCCGCATGTTCCTCGCGCAGATCGGTGTGCTGATCGTCACCAATCTCACGCTGCCGCTGGTCAACGCCTTCGGCAACAAGCAGAGCTCCTGGGTGTGGACGTATGCGATCCTCGCCGCAATCGGCGTGGTGTTGCTGCTCATCGTGTTCAAAACCCAGCGGGAGCGCGTGCAGCAGCCTCACAAGGAGAAGATCCCGCTGTCGATCAGCCTCAAGGCGCTCGCGCAGAACAAGTACTGGTTCCTTGCCTTCGGCTTCTTCGTGGTGTGGAGCGTGATGTACGCGCTGACGCAGGGTTCGCTCGTGTACTACGCCAAGTACATCCTCAACGATGCCGGATACGTGGGCGTACTGTCGATCGGCTACCTCGCGCCGTGCATGGTGATGCTCGTGGTGTGCGCGAAGCTGTACGAGAAGTACGGCAAGACCCGCGTGCTGCTGGCCGCCTCCGTGGTGAGCATCATCGGCTACGCGCTGCCCATGCTCATGCCGAGCAGCTTCGGATTCATCATGTTCACGCAGATCGTGAAGGGCATCGGATACGGCCCGATGCTCGGTGCGGTGTGGGCGCTGTTCCCCGACACCATTGAATATGGTTACGCCAAGACCGGCGTGCGCAACGAGGGTCTGCTGTATTCCGGAGGCTCGCTCGGCCAGAAGATCGGCGTGGGCGTCGGCACCGCGCTCACCGGCTGGGTGCTCGGCTGGGGCGGATACGACGGCACCAAGGCCGAGCAGTCGGCCAGCGCCATCAACTCGATCTACCAGATCTACGTGTGGATTCCGATCGCACTGTTCGTGGTGAGCATCGTGATCCTGTGCTTCTATGACATCGACAAGAAGTACGCCGAGATCATGGAGGGCGTGGCTCGCCGCAATGCGGAGAATAAGGAGGCGAAGGAGGCGTAGAACCGAGTCTTGCTTTGGAGGCTCCGGAGGATCTGGAGGATCCAGAACGAGGAGGCGTAGACTCGCTCTAGGAATACAGCGGCCGGTGCGGCGGCTTGCGTGGCGATTTGCACGTCATCTGCATGGCATTCGGCGGCTGGAGAAGAAGGACGAGGGAGGCGGCTTGAACACGCAATCGAGGGTGAACAGGCTGCTTTCCTCGTTCAACCGTCTCAAATGGAAGATGGCGGCGGCCGGGGTGCTGATCGGCCTCGTTTCCGGCGTGCTGGTGGTGGCGTACCGGCTGGGCATCGAATACGGCGTGGAATTCGCGCGGTGGATGTACGGACAGATTCGGCAGACGCCGTGGCTGATCGCACCGTGGGCCATGGCTGCGGTGGCGGCTGGTGTGCTGATCGCGTGGATGATCCGCAAGGAGCCGATGGCGTCGGGCAGCGGCATTCCCCAGACCGAAGGCGTAGTGCTGTTCGGACTGCGGATGCGTTGGCAGACGATTCTGCCGGTGCGATTCATCGGGGGGCTTCTGGCGGGGGCGTTCGGTCTTTCGATGGGCCGCGAAGGCCCGTCGATTCAGATCGGCGCCTCCGGAGCACAGTTTGTGGCGCATCGTCTTCGGCGCGGGCGTCGAGAGGATATGCAGGAGCATTATCTGGTGACGGCGGGTGCGGCGGCCGGACTTTCCGCGGCATTCAGCGCCCCGCTTTCCGGCATGATGTTCGCGCTTGAAGGAGTGCATCGCAGCTTTTCGCCGGCGATACTGATGGGGGCCACTGCGGCATCGCTCACCGCCGACTTCGTCTCCAAATACTGCTTTGGACTGACGCCGGTGTTGGATTTCGGATCGTTGCCGCAGCTGCCGATCGGGCAGTACGTCTGGGTGCTGCCGCTGGGGGTGGTCGCCGGTCTGGTCGGCGTGGTGATGAACCGTGCCCTGTTGGGATTCCAGACGCTGTTCGGCAGGCTGCCGGCGATGATTCGACCCGTGGTGGCGTTGGGCTTGGCGTTGCCCGTGGGGTTGATGCTGCCGCAGGTATTGGGTGGGGGCGCGAATCTGATCGCGCTCGCCGAACATGTGGGCGGTGGCATGGGCGACGGGGATGTACTGACGGCTGGTGGTTCCGGAGCCGCGTCGGGAGCGGATGTTGCCGCGGGATTGCAGTCGGCCGCTGCGGGATTCGATTCGGTTCGTGATGCGGCCGAAGTGGGGCTCGGCATGATGGCGTTGCTGTTCGTGGTCAAGGTGCTGTTCACCGCCACCAGCTTCGGTGCGGGAACGCCGGGCGGCATCTTCATGCCGATTCTTTCGGTCGGTGCGCTGGGTGGAGGCATCTGCGGGCTGGCGGCGCACCAGATCGCCGGGCTTCCCGCGCAGAGCATCCCGCTGTTCGCCGTATGCGGCATGGCGGGCACGCTTTCGGCCTCGGTGAAAACCCCGATCACCTCGATTCTGCTCACCGTGGAGATGAGCGGCACGGTGACGCATATGCTGCCGGTGGCGCTGGCGGCGTTCATCGGACTGCTGGTTTCCGACGTGCTGCATACCAAGCCGATCTACGGTGCGCTGCTGGAGCGCTATATGGAGCAGCATCCGAATGATCCTGCCGTCAGGGCTGCCGGGACGCGCGTGCCAGGCAAGGTGGGGCGCGGCGTGATGGAGTTCCCGGTGGAGATGGGGGCGCCCGCGGACGCGCATCGGGTGCGTGACGTGGCATGGCCTTCGGGATGCCTGATCGTGGGACTGCGTCGAGGTGAAAGCGAGATCGTGCCGCGCGGTGATACGCAGGTTCGCGCCGGCGACTATCTGATCGTATTGTTCAGCGGCGAGGATGCCCCCGCCGTGCGGGAGGCTATGGATGCGTTGTGCCGGTTGCAGCGGTAGTCATGCTCACGCGAGGGGCATAGCCGGGCGGGGCATAACCGTGGCATAGCCGGGCATGGCATAGCCGGGCATGGGTCCCGCATAACCGGGCATGGGTTGCGTGACCGGGTATACCTATGCCTGGTCACGCCTTGGGGAAACCGTTGAAATTGCAGCGATCCTCGAGCGGTGTGACCGGGTATACCTGTGCCCCGTGACGCCGCATGTGCCCCGCGTATTTGGGATGTTTGAGCGGGCTATCGGAATTTCCTATCTCATAAACGCGTGTTTCGCGCCGAAATGCGGGCAATGCGGGTGGATGTAACGCGGGGTTCATAGCATGGATGGTTGTGTGTATGCTGCCGTCAAGCCATCGTCGGGATTGAACCTGCGTGCGGAGTGACGGGAGACGCCAATCGAACGATATGGGCGTACCGATAACAGAGGAGAAAGCATGGCCGAGAACAGGTCCGAGCTGAACAAGAATCTTGCCCAGATGCTCAAGGGCGGTGTGATCATGGACGTGACCACGCCCGAGCAGGCGCGAGTCGCCGAAGACGCCGGCGCGTGCGCGGTGATGGCGCTGGAGCGCATTCCGGCCGACATCCGAGCCGCCGGCGGCGTCTCCCGCATGTCCGACCCCGCGATGATCAAGGGCATCCAGGAGGCCGTGTCGATTCCGGTGATGGCCAAGGTTCGCATCGGCCACATCGCCGAAGCCCGCATTCTGCAGGCCATCGAAATCGACTACATCGACGAGTCCGAGGTGTTGAGCCCGGCCGACGACGTCTACCACATCGACAAGACCCAGTTCGACGTGCCGTTCGTGTGCGGTGCCAAGAACCTGGGCGAGGCGCTGCGCCGCATCGCCGAGGGTGCCGCGATGATCCGTACCAAGGGCGAGCCGGGCACCGGCGACGTGATCCAGGCCGTGCGTCACATGCGCACGATGAACAAGCAGATCCGCGAGCTCGTGGGCCTGCGTGACGACGAGATCTTCGAGGCCGCCAAGCAGCTGGCCGTGCCCTACGACCTCGCCAAGTACGTGCACGACAACGGCCGTCTGCCCGTCGTGAACTTCGCCGCCGGCGGCGTCGCCACCCCCGCCGATGCCGCCCTGATGATGGAGCTCGGTGCCGAAGGCGTGTTCGTCGGCTCCGGCATCTTCAAGTCCGGCGATCCGGCCAAGCGCGCGGCCGCCATCGTTCAGGCCACCGCCAACTGGCAGGACGCCGATCTGCTCGCCAAGCTCTCCGAGAACCTTGGCGAGGCCATGGTCGGCATCAACGAGGACGAGATCGAAACCATCATGGCCGCTCGCGGCGAGTGAGGCAGCAGTGGTAGTAGCCGTTGAATACATTTCCAAGGAGGAGTCGGCCGAGGCTGAGAATGCCAAGCATGGCGTGACCGGCATCCTCGCCGTTCAGGGTGCGTTCGCCGAACATGCGGCCATGCTCGACCGTCTCGGGGCACAGTGGAAGCTGCTGCGCGCGGCGGAGGACTTCGACGATTCCATCGACCGTGTGATCCTGCCGGGCGGAGAGTCGACCACGCAGGGCAAGCTGCTGCACTCCACGGGGCTGTTCGAAAAGGTCGCCGCGCATATCGCCGCAGGCAAGCCCGTGTTCGGCACCTGCGCCGGCATGATTCTGCTTGCGAAGAAGCTCGACAACGACGACAACGTGTATTTCGGTGCGCTTGACGCCGTCGTTCGTCGCAACGCCTACGGGCGTCAGCTTGGCTCGTTTGCCGCGACCGCTGACTTCGGCGCGATCAGGGATTTCCCGCTGGTGTTCATCCGCGGGCCATTCGTGGTTTCCGTCGGCCCGGAGGCTTCGGTCGAGACCGAGGTGAACGGCAACGTGGTGGGCCTGCGTCAGGGCAACATCATCGCCACGGCGTTCCATCCCGAGCTTACCGATGACACCAGGATTCACGAGCTCTTTTTGGGGCTGTGAGGGCTGATCCCAATTCACTCTTTGAAGGCCCCCGAAAAAGAGTGAATTGAGAACGCACAATATTGAACAGGCCGTTCTCGGAAATCCAACGATCTCCAAGAACGGCCTGTTCAATATTCTGTGAATGCGAACATATTTTCATTCACTCTTTGAAGACCCTCGAAAAGAGTGAACGGGAAAACTCAGTTAGAACGGACCGTTGATATCGGCCACGGCGACGACCTTCTGGTTCACGAACTCCTTGAGTCCGAGATCGAGCAGTTCGTGGCCGTACCCGGAGTTCTTCACGCCGCCGAACGGGATGTCCGCGGCGACGACGGTCGGATGGTTGATGGCGACCATACCGGTGTCGAGACGACGCGCCACCTGCTGGGCGCGGTGGATGTCCGAGCTAAATACGGAGCCGCCAAGGCCGAATGGGGAATCGTTGGCGATGCGGACCGCGTCGTCCTCGTCCTTGGCACGGTACACCTGCGCCACCGGTCCGAAGAACTCGGTGTGGAAGGCGTCGTTGTCTTCGGTGATGTCGGTGACGATCGCAGGCGGGAAGAACGCTCCCTGTCCAGGCACTTCGGCCAGATATTCCACCTTGGCGCCCTGTTCCACGGCCGAAGCCACTTGGCGCTTCAGGGTTTCCACGGCTCCGGCGCTCGACAACGGCGCGAGGGTGGTCTTCGGATCGGTCGGATCCCCCGCCACCAGCTTCGCGGCGCCTTCACGGTAGCGTTCGAGGAACCGGTCGTATACGGAATCATCGATGATGAGGCGCTTCGAGGAGACGCACACTTGGCCGGCGTTCCAGTTGCGACCGAACACCGCCCAGTCGGCGGCCTTCTCCACATCAGCGTCATCCAGCACGATGAACGCGTCGGCGCCGCCGAGCTCCAGCGTGCTCTTCTTCAGATGCTTCGCGGCGAGCGAGGCTACGTGTCCGCCGGCCTTTTCCGAGCCGGTGAGCGCCACGCCGCGTACGACCGGGCTGGCGATCACATGCTCGGTAAGGGCATGCGGTAGATACAGGTTGGTGAGCAGCCCCTTAGGTGCTCCCGCTTCGAGGAGCAGCTGCTCCATACGGGCCGCGCTCTGCGGTACATTCGACGCGTGCTTGAGCACCACGACGTTGCCGGCGGTCGCCTGCGGCGCGGTGATGCGTATGACCTGATAGTACGGGAAGTTCCACGGTTCCACGGCAAAGATCATGCCCATCGGGTCGTTGACCAACTGCACATCGGTGTCGCCGTAGCCCTTCGCCGGCAATAGACGCGGGGACAGCAGCTCTTCGCCGTGCTCCACGTAGTAGCGCAGCATGGCCACGCACAGGTCGACTTCGGCCTCGGCCTCGGCGGTGATCTTGCCCATTTCCAGAGTGAGTGTGGAGGCGTAGTCGCTGCGATTGTTCTTCAGGATCTCCGCGGCCTTGGCGAGCACGGCCACGCGCTCGGAGATCGGCTTCGTCTTCCATTCAAGGAACGTGGCGTGTGCGGTCTTCAGCGCGGCATCGACCTCGGCCTCGGTGGCATCGGGAAATGTCTTGATGGTCTGTTTGGTGTACGGATTGATGGTGGCGTATGCCATGGTATTCCCCTTTCGATCGTCAGCATTGACGACAATGAAACCCGACGCCACCATTATGCGGATACGCCGATGAGACATGTCAAGAAGTTGCCAACGTTTTTTGCGAAGGGTCGCGTCCGAACCACGGCGTCGGCTCGCCATCGTGGTTCGGACGGAGACTGCGTCAGGCCTCAGCCGTTGATCACAACCTTCTGGTTCAGGAACTCCTTGAGCCCCAGATCGATCAGCTCGTGGCCGTATCCGGAGTTCTTCACGCCGCCGAACGGGATGTCCGGTCCCGAAGCGCTCGCGCGGTTGATGGTCACCATGCCGGTGTCGAGCTGCCGGGCGATCTCCTGCGCGTGATGAACATCCGACGTGAACACCGATCCGCCGAGGCCATACGGGCAGTCGTTGGCGATGCGAATCGCGTCGGCTTCGTCGGCGGCCCGATAGAGCTGCGCCACCGGGCCGAAGATCTCGGTGCGCGTGGCCGCCGAACCCTCGGGAATGTTCGTCAACAGCGCCGATGGGAAGAAATTGCCCTCGGCGGGCACGTCTACGAGATACTCCACCGACGCCCCCTGCGCCACGATGTCGGCAACCTGTTGTTCCACCTGCCGCTTCGCCGCGGCACTGGAAAGAGGCGCGAGCGTGGTCTTCGGATCGGCCGGATCGCCCGGCACCAGCTTCGCGGCCTCCGCACGGTACCGGCGTACGAACTCGTCATACACCGCATCGACCACAATGAACCGCTTCGAGGAGACGCACACCTGACCGGCGTTGCGGTTACGCCCGCGTACCGCCCACTCGGCCGCCAGCTGAATGTCGGCGTCCTCCAGCACGATGAACGCATCCATGCCGCCAAGCTCCAGCGTGCTCTTCTTCAGATGCTTGCCGGCCAGCGAAGCGATGATCGCCCCCGCCTTCTCCGAACCGGTGAGCGCCACACCGCGCACGTACGGGCTGGCGATCACATGCTCAGTGAGCTCATGCGGAAGGAACAGATTCGTGAACACCCCCTTGGGCGCCCCGGCCTCAAGGAACAGCCGCTCCATCAGCTGCGCGCATTGCGGCACGTTCGAGGCGTGCTTGAGCATCACCACATTGCCGGCGGCCAGCTGCGGCGCTGCCACGCGAATCACCTGATAATACGGGAAGTTCCATGGCTCCACGGCGAAGATGATGCCGGTCGGGTCGTTCACCAGATGCACATCGGTTTCACCGAACCCCTTCGTGAGCAGCATCCGCGGGCGCAGCAGATCCTTCGTGTGCTCCACGTAATACTGCAGGATCGCCACGCAGACGCTCACCTCGGCCTGCGCCTCCGAGCTGATCTTTCCCATCTCGGTGGTCAGCATCGTTGCGTATTCGTTGCGCTCGGTCTCCAGAATCGCCGCTGCCTTCCGCAGCACCTCGGTGCGCTCCTCGATCGGCTCGCCCTTCCACTGCTCGAAGGCGGCGTGCGCGGTTTCCAGCGCCGCGTCGGTCTCCTCAAGGGTGGCGTCGGGGAAGGTTTTCAGCGTCTGCCCGGTGTACGGATTGGTTGTTGCGTATGCCATCGTTGGCCTCCTTGTATTCGCATGTATCCGCCGCATACCCACGCCCATTGTCCCGCCTGTCGAGGAACTCGATGTTACGACTTGCCAAACGCCACTTGACTATTTGCGACTATTTGCCGAGATTGTTCAGCGTTGCGGAGGCGAGCAGCCGCAGCGCCGAACCGACCTGTGCGAGGTCGTCGGCGGAAAGATTGCGCACCGCGGCGAGCATCGCGGGAATCGAGCCGGGCAGTGATTTCGGCAGGTCCACGATCGATGTCACGCCGCTGGCCCGCAGCACGTCGTACACGCTGTCGATCACGCGGCGACGCTGTTCCACAGGCATGCTCAGCACCCAGTCGTTCAGTGACCTGTTGAATCGCATCGACGATGTAGCCAGTCCCGCCGACGCAGCCGGCCCCGACCCGGCAGACGTCGCACCAGCCCCGGCAGACGTCGCAGCCGACGTCCCGGTAGGCGCGGCCACCCCCGACACAGCCTCCTCGAACCGCCGTTCGCCATCGACCCCCGCCACATCGATCTGCCAGGTGAACGAGAAATGCTGCATCACGCCCACCCCGTCGGACTTCACCGGCACGAACGCCGCGTATTCGCCAAGATCGGCGTCGTCCAGCTGCTCGAAGATCATGCCTACGCTGGAGGCTTCGGGCACGATCTTGCGCACTTTGGCCTTGATCGCGTGATAGTCGGCGGCGCGGTCGCCCATCAGTTCGGGCAGGAAGCCGGGGCCGTCGAGCGAATACACGCAGCCGATGCGATCCGCCACCTCGTCGGGTGCGGCCATCGCCGCATACACCGCAAGATTGCCGCCTTTGGAATGGCCCATGACGAGCAGTCGGCCCGGCCACAGGCTCGCCACTCGGCACAGATAGCGCGCGGCCGCCTCCTGCGCGGGAATCGGATACCGGGAGGCCATGTTGAGATCTTCCTTCCAGCCGACCAGCGAGGTGTCGGTGCCGCGGAACACCACGGCGAGCGTAGGCGCAGGGATCCGCCCCAGATCGACCGTCGCCGCGCCGAACTGCACCTGTCGGGTTTCGTCGTGCAGCTCCTCGTATGCGCCGAATCGCAGATCGGCGAACCGCGGATTCACGGCGAGAATGCGGAAGAACTCGGCGGTGCAGGCCGGATCTCCCAGACCGGCGTAATTGGTGTCGAGCCGGAAGTCGGACGGGCTGAGATCGTGATCGATCCGCTTGAGCGACACGGCCGGGAACGGTGGATTCCACAGCGCCCGCAGGGAGGCGAAGGGATGCGCGGGCGAAAACGACCGCAGTCGGGCCGGAAGACCGGCGTACCGGCGTTCGGCGTCGGCAAGGGTCGGCACGCAGTCGGGCATGCGCTCGTACATCAGCTGGGACAGCACCAACGCGTCGACATCGTCGAACGGCCGTGCGGTGAAGTCCCGGGTTTCGACGCGTGCGAAATCGGTGATATTGCCCATGATGGCCTCCCGGTTCCATCATACGGATCGAATTCGGATCGAACACGGATCCCGGGTTCTAAATAGAAGCGCAACACCTGTCTAAGGTTGGAAGTGTTCAAGTCCACAACCGAAGAGAAAGTGCTGCGCCCATGACGAAAGTGTATTCCCACCTGTCGGCCGAGGAACGAGTCCGGATCGACGAACTGAGGAACCGAGAGGGGCTCGGCGTGCGCCAGATCGCCCTGAGGATCGGCCGGGACAAGTCCACGGTCAGCCGCGAGCTGAGGCGCGGCCTGTGGTTCGCGTCCAACGAGAACGACTCCTACCGTCCGTACAGGCCGAAACGCCTGAAGACGGGCGCATGGACCGCGCGCCCGTTCTACTCGGCCCTGACCGCGCAGCGCAAG
>NZ_NMWU01000027.1 GCF_002860355.1 Bifidobacterium margollesii | reverse complement strand
GACACCGTCGTCGGCGCGTCCCCGTCGAAACGGTGCATCGACACGCAGGCCGAACGCAAGAGCCGCAAGCTGTTCGCCCGGTTCATCCCCGACAAGAGCGCGCTGGCGACCGCGCGCGCCGAATACGACATCTACAGCCGGATCCCCGCGCCCGCGCGCATCGACCGCACGTGGGACAACGGCACGGAGTCCTCCTGCCACCTGCTCGTGGACGAGGCGCTGGGCATGCTCACCTACTATGCGGACCCGTACTCCTCGTGGCAGCGGGGCACGAACGAGAACCGCAACGGCAGGATCCGGCGCTACCTGCCCAAGGGGACCAGCTTCGACGACCTGTCGGATGCGGACCTGCAGGCCATCGTCGACGAGATCAACGACACCCCGTTGAAGGTCCTGGGCTGGGAAACGCCCAACGAGGTTTGGTACCGCGAGCTCGGCAAGGTAATGTCAAAGACAAGCCACCCAGAGACGAGTGTTGCACTTACAAATTGAATCCGGGCACGTACCATGCGGTTTTCTCGCTTCGCCATCCCGCACGGATCAGCATGTTGTGCTCCGCGCGATTCATCGTCCAATTATGGTTGCCGTTGTTCGGATTGTATTCGCGGAACACCGGGACGGATCCTCGCGCACCCCACGCAGCAGCATGGAACGACACCCCCTCGTATCGCCATCCCGCGGACACCGCGTTGATGACCTCGGCGAACGACGTGGTGTAATGATGTAGACCGGAATTACGGTTGTATACGCGATACACCGGATTGCCTGACTTCTGACCGTCCAGCATCAGCTGCACGGTGTTTCGAATCGTGCCCATGCGATTCCACACCTGCCTGCCGGGGCAGTCCGTGTAGTTGGCGGGATCGGAATGGTGGGATGCAGCGCCGTGACCGGTGATCCGATCCTGACGGCCTTTGTATTGGAACGTGTCCTTCGCGCTTCTGATGTGCAGCCCCTGGAACTCCCAGGCGATCGCCGCGGACAGCGAGTTGATCGACGCGTTGCTCGGCCCGGTGACGTCGTACGTGCCGAGCAACGCGACGCCGAACGTGGCGGAATTGAATCCGCGAGAGTGTGCGCCGATCACCCGGCTCGCCCGCACCACCTGATTCGGCACGCCTTCGTCGCGTCCCTCCCAGATGCCGCCGAACCGGTCGACGAGCAGGTTGTAACCGATATCACCCCAGCCACGGCCCCCGTTGCTTGCCGAGGCGTGGAAATTGTAGATGCCGTTGATGATCGCCGGCACCTCGGCGCGGGAATAATAGTTGCGACCATCGGTGTGGTGCACCGTGGCACCCTGCCATTCACCGCTGCGATTCGGCGTCCAGGTCATCGGTGCGTTGCCGGCACGCCACCATTCCTCACGGGTGTGAATGCGCCCCGCATAGGTATTGGCAGCCGTGGAGGCTTGCGAGGCGCCGCCCGCAACCGAGGCATTCGAACCACCGTCAGCGGCGCCGGCAGCGGCATCCGCTCCGCCCGACTCTCCAGACACGCCCGATGCGGAGTACCCGGAATCCACCGCGATCAGCTTCGCCGCGGTGATCGTCTGCCCGGCCTTTGCGGTAAGACGCGCCTCGGCACGGGTCGCATCCCCCACGTAATACGGCACGCTCACGCCCATCACGCCCTGATCGCCATCGACGGATTCCACCGTGTCCCAACCGCTCCACGTCCCGCCGTGACGATACCGGATCTGCAGGGTCGGCGCCGTCGCCGGATCGGTCATATTGGTCTGCGCCCACGTCACGCCGACCGTCGCCAACCCGGTCAGATCGGCAGCGGCGGTCAATGCGGACGACGAGGCCGCCGCACTGCCGCCGGACGGATTAGCCGACGATCGACCGGCCGACGCGAACGCCGACTCATGCGTCTTGGCCGCATGGTCCGCGCTGACATGCGAAACGACGTCATCCCCCCGACCGGAAGAGGCCGGAGAAACCGATTCCGCGGCATTCGCCACACCCATCGGCATCAGCAGCCCCATTAGCCCGGTCGCTACGACAACGCCCATACCCACTCGTCTCAATATTCCGAAACGATTTGTTCCACGACGATATCCACTCATTCCAGACCCCTCTCAATGGTCAGTCATCCAACAGCATATGCCCCGACGAAGAACTTCACATGATCGCAGTCACGGAGCGAAACCTCCCCGATGCCGATCTCGTCACAACCCCCGCAACCTGCCCCTCGGGCGCGCCCTGCGGTTCTGCGGCGCGACCCCGGTACGATCCCGATACGCTCCCGCGCAATACGGCACAATCATCCGCGATGTTGATTGCCCGACCGGCAATGCAGGGCCTACAATGATCAGCAGAGTCAAGACCGAAGGCGAAGGGGCCAGAGGGTGATTCGCAGTATCCACCGATATTCGACGTCATACACCGCAGTCCTGCGTAGTCGATCCGGCGTACGCATCCCGGCGTATCCGCGCACGCGGAGAACCTTCTCGCCCCTTGAAACCGCGGCCGTGTTCCCAAGGAGGTAGCCATGTCAGTCGTCAACACCAGCATCACCGGAAAAACGGCAATCGGCCACGACAGCGGAAACGGTCAGGGAAATGGCAGGGCGAGCGGCAGGGGTCCCGGCAAGGTCATCTCACTGGGCGAGGTCGCTGTGGACATCATGATCGACGTGGACAAGCTCCCCCATCCGGGTGGATTCTCGTTCGCCGAAGGCAATTACATGACCGTGGGCAGCAGCTACGGCACGCTTCAGGCGTCCGCACGGCTCGGGGTCGAATCGCAGCACGCCGGAATCATCGGGAACGGACCGTGGGCCACCATGATTCGTCTGGCCATGGAACGGGACGGCATCGCGCATATCGGCCAGGATCGGCTCGACGAGGATTCCGGTTTCCGCGTGATCGTGGGCGACGGCGGCACCCGCAAAACGGTGGTCGTGTCGTACGGGGCGGAGGCGCATGGCGAGGCGGACGCGTTCGACATGGTGGAGCCGGAGCCGGGAGACGTGGTACACATCAGCGGCAATGCGCTGGTGAATCGTACGGCGAGCGCGGTGTATGCGTTTGTGCGACGGACGGATGCGCACTGGACCGATTACGGCGGCGGACTCGGCGGCAGCGAGGGAGATACGCATCGTTTGATTGCGCATGAGATCGCGGCCGACGTGGAATCGGATGATCGGCCGACTGATTGGTCGGATGATCGGCCGGATGATTTGTCGGCTGAGCTATCGAGACGGCCGTTCCATCTGGTATTCAATCCGATGGGTATGAGCGGGTACATCAATGCGTCGCTGCTGGAGACGCTGATTTTGGCGAAGCCGATATGGTCGTGCAATAAGCAGGAGGCGCGTATGCTGGCGCATCGGCTGGGCGCGGCGATCACCGAACCCGAGCCGATCACCGTAAGCGGCAGCACCGACGCCGCCATGCCGGAATTGTGCGAGGCGCTCGGTGCCGTGCTGGGCGCGCCGCTGATCGTGCGGACCGGCGCCACGGGTGCGTGGTTGTGGGAGCCGGGAGACTGCGGTAGCGGCAGCGACAGTGCGGACGATTCGACATTGCTGCACATTCCCGGATATGCGACCAAGGCGCTGCACACGCAGTCCGCCGGACGGTGCCATACCGGAGCGTTGTGCGCCATGCTGGCTCGCGGCGCGGACCTTGAGGATGCGGTGGAGCTGGCCAATGCGGCCACATCGATTGCGGTTTCCCGCGCGAACGAGGGTAGCGGCGCTCCGGAGTGTCCTACGCTGGAGGAGGCGATGGCGCTGGTGGAGTCCGAGGCATAGCGAACGGCGCGCCGAACACGCCGAGTTGGCATCTGGAAAATTCTGTGTTATCTTATTCGAGTTGCCTAGCGAGCGTTCTCACGTGCTGGCTAGTGCACACGGAGGATTCGCCTAGTGGTCTATGGCGCACGCTTGGAAAGCGTGTTGGGTGAATAGCCCTCACGAGTTCGAATCTCGTATCCTCCGCCATCGCCCTTTTCCCACCCAAAGGAAAAGGGCTTTTTCATTGCCGAAACGGCGGAATTGCAACGTTTTTCGGTGTTTCTGCCATTTCGGACACTCTCCGTTTTGACCCGTCTCGACTCGTTTTCTGGGGTATCGATAGTTGGTACAGCATACAAAAACCAGCACGCCTGATTTCCTTCACAGCCAACCATTGCTTTGCAATCCGGGTCAGCATCTGATACTGTGTCTCGTACACAGGTCCGCAGCAATGTGAGACTTCCAAGAGCCGGGGGTAATCCCCCGGCATTTTTCATTTTCGGAGAGATGCTATGGCTGAAATCTCGATCTTCGCCGACGAGAGCGGCGAGCAGGGATTCCAGTCCAAGTATTATGCGCTGACGCTGGTGTTCCACGACCAGTCCGAGCCCGTCATCCCTATGTTCGAAGGCTACGAGCAAACGCTCCGCGACGCGGGGCTGCCGGACATCCCCATGCACACCTCGCCGCTGCTGAACGGACATGACGCCTACCAGCACCTCGGCATCAGCCAGCGCAAGCGCCTGCTTACCTACTTCCTGTCTATGCTGTTCAAACTGCCGGCACGATACGTGACGCTCATCTACCGGAAAGCCGACTACGAGACACTGGACCAGCTGGGCGCACGCATCAAACGCGATATCGTCAACATCGTGTTCGACCATCTGGCGCTCTTCCAATGTTTCGACGCCATCAAGGTGTACTACGACGGCGGACAGAGTCTCATCACGCAGGCCATTCACGGCGCAATCAAATATGCGCTCTCGAAGCAGGCCATCGTCTATCGCAAAGGCTTGCCGACCGACTACCGGCTTGCACAGGTGGCAGACTTCATCTGCACCATCGAACTGACCGCACTCAAGTACGAGAATCACGAACAGACCGCGACCGACGAACGTTTCTTTGGATCGACACGCACCTTCAAGAAGAACTACCTCAAGAAGGTGCGAAAGCACCGGCTGACAGCCCGATAGCACATTCACAAGGCCAGGAATCAACGCGATAACCATAGCCACAAGCCTTTGGATTCATCCTGAGAGTCTTCATCAAACTGCATATCCCAAGAAATTAACGGCCGAACCATGCGCATGCTTCACAGCGAAGCCAATCCCGCCGAGGAAACGGACGTGAGAGCCGGACAGCCCGAGTATCTTAAGAGCCGGCTCTCACGCTACTTGTACACGCTGAAATCTGGAATCAACCACTTCGCCAGGGATTCGGAGTTCCAATCCAAGCACTGCACACTGACGCTGGGGTTCCACGACAAGCCCGATTCGCGATACACCCGCGGCTTGGGATCGGGCGCTGCCAAGCGGCCCGTTCAGGCGACGGCCGTCGCGGCGGTGGTGGCGCCGACGGTTCCGGCGGCAAGCTCGTCCGCAACCGGTTCCTTGGACGACAGGGCCAGACCGACGGCGGCAAGCACCGCGCCGATGAGGATGCACGTCATCATCGCGCCGGAGTTGGCGTTGAGCACACCGTCGCCGAGGAACACGATCGAGCGCACGCCATCGACCACGAAGTGCGCGGGCGACCAGGGCAGCACCCAGTCATGCCACAAAGCCGGCATCATCTCGGGAGCGATGTAGGCGACGCTCATCGTGCCCATCAGCACGAACATGGCCACCGTGCCGAGCGGGAAGAGCAGCGTCATGGCGCCTATCAACATGCACATGATGCAGAAGCTGCACAGCCACAGGAACGGCAGCAGCGTGCCCCATGGCAGGGTCATGCCGCCGATCACGCCCATGAGGAAGCACGCAAGACCGCCCACGCACAGGGACAGGATCGCCGCGTAGCCGATCTGGATTCCGAGACGATGGGCGCGCTCCCTGCGGCTGGCGCCGGATCCGACGCGGGTCATCATGAACATGATCATTGTGCAGGAAGCCGACATGGCCACGATCGGCGCGACGGACAGCTGTCCGAGCATCGAGGCGCCGGTGCTCTTGCCGAGGTCGTAGTCATGGACGGAGGACGTCTCCACCTTCACGCCCGATTCGGCGAGCTTCGCGCTCATGGACGAGGCCAACTGCTGGGTCACGGAGGCGTTCTTCGCACTGTTGGTAATCAGCTCGACGGTCGGCTTGTCCGCCGAGGAGCCGGACTGCGCCTGCTGCGCCTGAGCCATCGCTTCCTGTTGCATCTGTGTGATCTGCTCGTCGCTCATGCCTTGGGCCTTGGCCTGCGCGAGCTTCTGTTGCAACGCCTGCTGTGCCTGGGCTTGCTGTAGCGCCGCCCTCGATTCGGCCTGCTTGGCCGCAAGCTGTTTGGCGGTGAAATCCTTCGGAATTACGATGGCGCCGTAGTAGTCATTACCCTCCAGAGCCTTGTCGAGCTCCGCCTTCGTCTCGAAGACGGTCCAGTCGATCGGGGATTCCCCATCCTCCCCGGACGCGTCGGAACCGGTGAGCCTGTCCACGATCTGCTTACCGGCGTTGACCTCGACGTCGGCATTGCCGGCGCCCTCGTCAAGCGAGACGATGGCGAACGGCACATGCTCGGGCGTCGCGTTGAGCATGGGATAGAACATGAAGCTCCACAGCGCGAGGAACGCGCACAGCATGCCCAACGGGGCGAGCCACTTCACATTGAATTTGCCCATAAGCGTCTTTAACTGTTTCAAGACGACCTCTTTCCACACCTATAAACGACATAACGTCGGCTTATAATCACTGAATTTCCAATATTTATTGATAGACAACGCGTTATCGATGCATTACACTAAGACACCACGGAACGATCATCAATACCCACCATGCGACACAGTGTCGGGCGATGATCGCACAGCGAAGCAGCAACGCATCAGGAGCACGACAAAGGAGCACCCATGGTCATGAAGCAACCCGAGGTCACCGAACGGACCCGCAAGAGGATGTGCCGGGCGTTCTGGCACCTCTACGCCAAACAGCCACTCGACAGAATCACCGTCAAGCAGATCGCCGAACTGGCCGGATACAACCGCGCCACGTTCTACCAGTACTACAGCGGCGTGCGCGACCTGCTCGACCAGGAGGAGGACCGGCTCATCGCCGAACGGCACCAAGCCATGAACGACCGGATCATCGACATGCGCGGCACCGACGACATCCGCATCAACCTCACGTTGTTCCTCGAACAGACGCGAAAGGACGCCCCCTACATTGCGCTGCTCATCGGCCCCAACGGCGACCGGAAGTTCATCGACAAGCTCCGGGACGTCGCCTCGCCACTGATCCGGCCAATCATCGCCGGCAACGACAGCGACAACACGCAACCGACCGGCAAAACCGGCGAATACCTCACGGAATTCTATCTGGGAGGCATGCTCACGATGATGCGCGCATGGCTCGCCGACCCTGATCCCATGCCGCTCGCGCAGATGGTGGAACTCGTCATCGACACTTTCATGCCCGGCGTCACCGCGGAATAGAACATAGGCACACATGCACACACGAGCCGGCCTTACCGTCCAACCGAAAAGGGAGTCAGCCATGTCAAACAGGAACACGCAGCACAACGCCACGTCGAACAGCACAGAGACGAAGCGCGATCTTCGAGTGCAGAAGACCTATACGGCGCTCATGCACTCCTTTCAGGAACTGCTCGCACGCAAGCGGTTCGATGACATCACGGTCACCGAACTGTGCGACGAGGCGATGGTGCGCACCGCCACCTTCTACAAGCACTTCCGAGACAAGTTCGACTTCTTCGTGTTCATGGTGGATGAACTGCGCACCGAACGTGGCGAGATCGCGCAGGAGGCCGCCCTCCCCGAATCATCCCCCGAGGACTACTACCTCAACATCGTGCGAAACGCACTGGGACTCCTGAACGAGCACCGGACGCTGTTTCATGCCCTCGACTCGGACGCTATGGCAAGCGTCATGGTCGAGACATCAGGGGCGCATATCCGCGAACAGTTGGTACGGCGCCTGCACGTCGACGCATCCAAAGGACTTCGTCTTGCGGCATCACCCGAACTCACCGCGGAACTCCTTATCGGCGCCATCAACCAAGTGATACGTTGGTGGCTCTCCAGCCCCGCACCCGAACCGGTCGAACGCCTCGAGGAGGAGCTTACCCCCTTCGTGCTGCGGCTCATCGGGCGAGAGGACGGCATACAGGGCCGACAGGGCAAACCAGACAAGCAAGACGGCTTGGAACCCCGCCGGAGCGCAAACGCCACCGACCGGACCAATTCGCCAACAGTTCGTTGACCTTTACACCGAATCAGTCAATTATCTTGCGAACACCCACCGGATGATCATTGCCGACCGAGTATCAGCGGTTTTACGATTACAGCAAATAAATGAGTAATCGTCAATTAACTACTGAAAGGACAATACTATGAGCAAGGCGATGAATCCGATTCGACTGGAGAACACGCCTTCCGACTTCGCCAAGCGAGGCGTCAGGCAAGGGCCCGTGGAGGTCTGGGAGGACGGCCGCCGCGACGATGACCGCGCAGGCGCATACGAATGGTGGTACTTCGATTTCATGATGGACGACGGCACCAAGGTCGTCATCCACTTCCACACCAAGCCCGTGCGCAAATGCGGCAAGAAGGGCTACACGCCCTCCCCCGGCATGGCCGTCTACCTGCCGGACGGAACCAAGTACGAGGACGAGCCACTCTATAAGGCCGATGAGATCGCCATGGCCACTGACCGCTGCGACGTCAGGATGGGGCCACACACCGTCCAAGGCGATCTGAGCACCTACGAGATCCACTACGAACCAGTCAACGGCATCGGCGCGGATCTGACGCTCACCTCGATGTCATCCCCGTGGCGGCCGGGCAACGCCTACTTCGACTTCGGCGACGGTCGCTACTTCACTTGGCTGTGCGTGGTGCCCAAGGGACGCGTGACCGGCACCATCCAGTACGAGGGAAAGACCCACCGCGTGAACGGCTACGGATACCACGACCACCAGTGGTGCACCGTCGACCATGTCACCGCATTCAACCACTGGTTCTGGGGCCGACAGGCGTTCGGCGACTACACGATGCTCAACTTCCAGATCGTCACCAGCAAGCACTACGACTATCAGAAGATCGCCATGACCGTGCTGGAGGACAAGGACGGCAATGTGGTCTTCGAGAACACCGACCCGGCCAACGTCACATGGAAGGTCACCGAGGAATACACGCAGCCTGAAACCGATACACGCTATCCCAAGCGCTCCCTGTTCATCATCGACAGCGAACAGGGCCACATGACGTACGACGTGGACGTGCTGCACGAGATCGGATACATCGACGCCGCGGCCATGCTGCCCAAACCTATGGTCTGGGCGCTGGAGCGCAAGGGATTTCACCCCACATATGTACGCGAGGCGGCGCACGGCGTCATGGACTTCACGCCACGAACGACCAAAGCAAACGACATCGAAACCAAAGAATCCATCGACAGCGAGACGCTCCACCGCGAATCCGACATGATTTATGAGTTCATCTACCCCGGTATCACCTACCTCGAGCACATCTGAGAGCACATCCGACCAAGCGATCGGTTCGGAGCATATCCCCGGCACCACCCGCACGGCGATCGGCGACTTTGCACGCGCCAATCACCATGCGTTTCAAACGACACGCCGAAAAGAGCGGCAAATTGAGCGGCAAGACAGTTGGTCGGTACGTCAGTTTTCGCCGGAATGCCGCCAGTTCCACGGCGTGAGGTTGTGAATCTCGTATCCTCCGACAACAGGGTTTTCAGAGAAATCTGAAAGCCCTTTTTTCATACCCGAAACGGCGGAATTTCAACGATTTCGCATAGCATCGCCCCTCCGATTTTTTCCACAGCGACCATTGCTTTGTGATCCGGGGCGGCATCTGATACCGTGCCTCGTACACAGGTCCGCAGCAATGTGAGACTTCCAAGAGCCGGGGGTAATCCCCCGGCATTGCCATTCGGCATAGCCGAGAACGAGAACCGACAACACTATCGGTTACGCAAGTACGCGCTCAGCCCACCAGCCGCCCAGAGGGGGATATTGACGAGCCAATCCTCCTCCCGGTAGCCGCTCAGGCTCAGTCGCAGCGCCCGCTCAAGGCCGAAGCGATCGTGCGCGTATCGCAGGCTTTTGGCATGCAGATTCTGTTCGGCCTTCACCTCGATGGCCCGCACCGTCCCCGCCTCCTCGATGGCGAAGTCGATCTCCGCACGCCCTTTCGGATTGGCCCAATAGGTTGGCGCGTACCCCTGGGCGACAAGCTGCTGACATACGTACTGCTCGGTCATCGCCCCTTTGAACTCGGTGAACAATCGGTTCCCATCGACGACGGTCGCAGGAGAGAGATTCGCCAACGCACCCAATAGCCCGACATCCGAAGTGAACAATTTGAATGCGGACACGTCGAGATAGGCACCGAGCGGAGAACGCAACGCATCGACACACGGCACACGGGTGACGACCCCGTAATCACGCAGCCACATGAGACTTTCTTCGAAATCACGGGCGCGCGCCCCCGGACGAACGACACCATAGACGAATTTGCGGTTTTCCTTTGCCAGCTGCGCAGGCATCGTCTGCCATACGAGCCTCAGACGATCGAGCAGACGCGCCGGCGCGTGCTTGGAGAAGTCAAGATCGTAGGCATCGAGTATGCCACGTTGTATGCCACGCACCGATTCGCCGTCCGCGCCGTTGAACCGCGCCAGCACAGCCGCCGGCATGCCGCCCGTAAACAGGTATTCCTTGAGCCTGGCGGTCAGACGGCCCGCGAAGACCTCGCTGATATCCGCCAACTTTCCTTGACCTATAAGACGGGCCAGCCCCTCTTCCCCTGCATTGTCGAGAAACTCAAGGAACGTGAGCGGATGCAGGGTGAGCATGTCGACTTTGCCGACGGGAAACGATGAATCGGGATGCTTGGAAACACCCATGGTCGACCCAGTGGCGACGACATGGTATTCGCTGGCGTCCTCGCGGAAGTATTTCAACGCAGTCAACGCACGGGGACATTCCTGTATCTCATCAAAGAAGATCAACGTGTCGTCGGGATTGACAGGCACTCCGGTGTACATCGACAGATTATCCACGATAACGCGGGGATCGAGATTGCCGGAGAAGAAACCTCTCGCATCATCGTCTCGCATGAAATCGATACGCAGAACACGCCGGTAGTATTCACGCCCGAATTCAGTGACCAGCCACGTCTTGCCGGTCTGACGCGCACCGCGGATCAACAGCGGTTGACGCGATGGACCGTCCTTCCACGAGACCAATGACCGCATGAGTCTTCTACCAAGTTTGGCGACCATGACTTCCCCTATGTTTTTGTGGTTGTCTCACACATTTTATCATCAAAAAATGTGCACAGCGACCACAAAAATATGGGCCTCACGAAATTGTCAACGTAAGCCGCATCGTTCTCGTCGTACAGGTCCATCTCCGCGGCCACACTGTGCACGGTCGTTCGACGCTACGGCCCGCGCCACGCACATTGCAGACATTCGACGCGTACAGCATGCCGGTCAGGTTCGAGGAAGACAAGACCAGATCCCGCAACCATTACGTCGCATGCATCATCGTGGACGCCGACATGTTCGAGAACCACGAACAGACCGCAACCGACGAACGCTTCTTCGGGTCAGCGCGCACCTTCAAGAAGAACTACCTCAAGAAGGTCCGAAAGCATCAGCTACCAGCCCAGTAGATCCCGACTAGGCCCAAACCGGCATTCACGAATGATCGCATCAATATAGGCCCGGCCAAGGCCGGAGCTCGCACCGGTGATGATGGCGATGGACATTGCCGATCTCCTTCCTTCAGCCATGTTCGTCGATTGCCCGACGATCAGAATCGGACCACGATCTTGCCCGACGCACGCCCTCCCATTCCAGCGACGAGCTTGAGAGCGGTCTGTATGTCGTCAAAACGGAACATGTGCGGATCGACGGCGGGGTGCACGTTGCGGTCACGCACGATGTCGGTGATGCGGCGCAGCTGCTCGCCGTCCGCCTGCACGAAGATGAATTCGTACCGCTTGCCCTGCGACCGGGCCTTCCTGTCCAGCTTCGATCCGGCGAGCGAGAACAGCACTCGCTTGACGAACGGCAGTCGCATGCGTTCGGCGAACGCCTTGTTGGGCACGCCACGCTCGCCCCCTCCTACGAGAAGGTCGAGCACGCCACAGCCGAGGCCATGCGCTCCATCACACTGGCGGACATCATCGACGACCATCACACCCGACTCGACGACAAACCCCCGCGTCGTCGGTGACACCGCAGGTGCATGGCACTCACCAGAGGAGGGATTCCGCCGACTTCAATTCCGCCCATTCTCGCACGACACGCCAAGGCTCGCGACCCCCGCTACTCCCCCGGTTTGAGCGCGGACTCCACCAGACCACCGACCACCGCGATCATGGCCTCGCGTTCATCCGAATCCACATTGCCGGCAGCCCGGATCATCGTCGGCACGGTCTGCCTCCAATGCGCGCTCAGTTCGCCGAACGTACCGTAGCCACCGGCCTCAAGGATGGCGAACAGGTTTTCGATGAACAATCGGCGACGCTCATCATCGTATTTATTCATCCACCCGTTGATCACATCCGCCATGTATCGGGCACCGGAAGACAGACCATCGGCCTTTTCGAAATCACCGTGGTCCACATGCCAGTTCAACGCGAAATGCTGCATGATGCCGATGCCATCGCTATTGATCACGGTGTATCCGTCCGTCGCATCGGCACGCGTTTCGAACAACATGCCGATAATCGACGACGACGGCACCGTTTTATGCATACGATCCGCAATACGCCCGAATCCCGGCGTTTTCATAAACGATTCGTCGAATCCCGGACCATCGTGGGAGTACACGGCGACGATGCGATCCTGAATCTCGGCGGGGGCGACCGCAGCCGCATACACCGCCAGGTTCCCACCCTTGGAATGGCCTCCGAGCATCAGCGCCCCATGCCAATGCGCGGCGATCTCCCTCACATACCTCGCGGCCGCCACCTGTGCGGCGACCGGGCGCCGGAAGGCCATCATGAAGTCTTCCTTCCACCCCATGATCGAGCTGTCGGTACCCCGGAACGCGATATACAACAATCCGTTCCCCAAATCGAAGGCGCTGGCGGAAAACTGTTTGGACGTCTCCGGATCGGATTCGCTCACATAGCAGCCGACCTTCGTGTCTCTCCAACGCGGATGTTCCCCCATCGTCCTGATCAGATCCACGTTGCTCTGCGGAGACCACACCTTGCCGAACATATCATCGTAGTCCTCGATGCGCAGCAGCGACCGCAACGGCACCGTGGCGAACGCGGGATAGTGCGGCACGACGGACGGCATACGGCAGTATGCCAGCTGAGACAACGCAAGACTGTCCACCTCAGTGAACGCCCGTACCCCAAAATCATCGAACGACGAGCGCATATCATCGACGATACCGACCATTGCATATCCTTCCCCGCGCCCGACGCACGGCAATCCGGCCCTATCGGATTCATGATAAACACACCGTTCGCGCCAGTGGAATCCCGGTTTGCCCAGCACCGCGTCCGAGACCCCACACCAAACAGAAATGACCAAAAGTCCACTCCTTGGACAATCAGCCGAGCGGGAAATCCTCGGCGTGCCGTTTTCCCGCACCGAACTCCGTCGGACAATAAAAGGGATGCGAGCGCGAACCGTGACCGATTGCGATGCAGCATCGTTGCGATCGCATCAACCGACATAGGCGGCATCGGCGCGGTGACGTCGAAAGGACGACATCGCCGCGACGCGATGAGACGTTTTGCGAAAGGAGATTGATATGGCCGATCAGCGCGTGAACGTGGGAAGCAGCGATCTGGAGGTGTTCCCGCTGGTTCTCGGAGGCAATACGTTCGGATGGACGAGCGACGAGGACACGAGCCGCAAGGTGCTGGACGCGTACGTCGAGGCCGGCGGTAACTTCATCGACACGGCGGACGTCTACTCCGCGTGGGCGCCGGGCAACGCGGGCGGCGAGTCCGAGATCGTCCTCGGCCGCTGGCTGGCGGTTCGCGGCAACCGCGACGAGATGGTCATCGCCACGAAGGTGAGCGAACATCCGCAGTACAAGGGTCTGTCGCACGACAATGTGATCGCCGCTGCGAACGCATCCCTGCTGAGGCTCGGCATCGACACGATCGACCTGTATTACGCGCACTTCGACGACAGGAACACGCCGTTGGAGGAAACGGTCGCCGCATTCGACGAGCTGGTGAAGGCCGGCAAGATCCGTGCGATCGGATTGTCGAACTACACGGCCGAGCGCATCGAGGAGTGGTTCCGCATCGCCCGCGAACACGGCTACGCGCTGCCGGTGGCGTTGGAGCCGCACTACAATCTCGTGGCCCGCGGCAATTACGAGCGCACGCTCGCTCCGCTCGCGGCGCGCGAGAACCTTGCAGTGTTCCCGTACTTCTCGCTGGCCGCCGGATTCCTGACCGGCAAGTACCGTTCCGCCGCCGACGCGGAGGGCAAGGCGCGCCAGGGCATGGTCGCCGACTACCTCACCGACGACGGTTTCAAGCTGATCGACGCGCTCGACGCCGTGGCCAAGGCGCATGATGCGCAGATCGCGACGGTTTCGCTGGCATGGCTGCGTCACCGCCCGCAGGTGGCCGGACCAATCGTCTCGGCACGAATCCCCGAACAGCTGCCCGCACTGCTCGCCTCCGCCGATCTCGATCTGACCGCGGACGAGATCGATGCGCTTGACGCGGCTTCGGCACCGTTCGCCAAGTAGCGACACGACGAGAGTCGAAGAAAGTCGGTAGATATCTACCGACTTTCTTTTAGTGGCAATAGGCTGGAATCATGAACAGCACCGCATCGCCGAACAGCAGACACGGGACGCAGCAGATCAGCCGAACGCGCCCGCCACGTTCCGTCACGCCCCGAAGCGACATGACGCGGAATGCCATATCGCGGCTGAGCCCACGCGTAGCAGGATGGGTGTGGCCGATGCTCATGGCGGTGTTCGGCGGACTGCTGCGATTCATCCGATTGGGATCCCCGAAGGCCGTGGTGTTCGACGAAACGTATTACGTCAAGGACGCCTGGACGATGCTGCGCACCGGAGAGCCACGTAACTGGCCGGAAATCATCGGCGGCGTCAAAATCGACGAATTCTTCGCCAACGGGCAGCATCTCACCGATTGGCTGCAATCCGCGGAGTACGTGGTGCATCCTCCCGTGGGCAAATGGCTGATCGCCGTGGGGTTGCAACTGTTCGGAGGAGCAAGCAATCCATTCGCATGGCGGTTCTCCACCGCACTCGCCGGAACCATCGCCATCGTGGTGCTCTGCCGGGTGATTCTGAGGTTGTTCCATTCACTGCCGCTGGCCCTGGTCGGCGGATTCCTGATGGCCATCGACGGCATGGCGATCACATTGAGCCGCACCGCCCTGCTCGACAACTTCATCATGCTGTTCGCGCTTTCCGCACTGCTCTGTCTGCTCGCCCACCGGGATTGGGCGCAGCGCAGACTCCGGGAAGCCTATGCCCATGAGGCGAAGCAGCGTCATGCCAAGTGGATTCCCGTGGCCGATCATCATGGAAGGCTTCGGCTGCAGCTCGACGCCAGCGGTCCGGTCATCGCCTTCTCATGGTGGCGACTTGCCGCGGCCGTGCTGCTTGGCCTCACCACCGGGGTGAAATGGTCGGGCGCCTATTTCTTCGCCGTCTTCTGTGTGATCAGCGTGCTGTGGGACGCTTGGGAGCGCCGTAGGGCCGGCTTCCGCGGCTGGCTGACCACCGGCATCTGGAAGGACGGCATACTGGCGGCGCTATATATGGTGCCGGTCTATATCGCCACCTATCTGGCCGGGTGGATCGGCTGGTTCATCCACTCGGATTCCTATATGCGTCACTGGGCGGAGAACCATCCCGGCGAGGGTGTCTCCTGGCTGCCGGAAACGTGGCGCTCGTTCGTGCAATACCACATCGACATGTGGCAGTTCCATACCACGCTTGACGCCCCTCACGACTACAAGGCCAATCCCCTCACTTGGCCGATCCAACAGCGCCCCACCAGCTTCTACTGGTACGAATTCCCGGACGATCAGCATCCCGGCCTGTGCTCGTTGGCGCCGAACGCCAAATGCATTTCGGCCGTCACCTCACTGGGCAATCCGCTGATCTGGTGGATCGGTTCGGCCTGCGTGATCGTCGGTATCATCATCGCCGTGGCGGTGAAGCGTGGGGATTGGAAGATCTGGGCGGTACTGGCCGGCTTCCTCGGCGGATGGCTGCCGTGGGCGCAGTATCTCAACCGCACCACATTCACGTTCTATGCCATCGCCATTCTGCCGTGGGTGATCCTCGGCTTCATCTATATGGCGGATTGGCTGCATGGCGTGCTCAGCGCCTTTTCGTTCTGGTGGATCATGGGTGGCGTGCTGTTCGTCATCACCGTGATCTCCGTGTTCTTCTACCCCATCTGGACGGCCATGCCCGTCCCGTATGAGTTCTGGCTGTCGCACATGTGGTTCGGCAGCTGGATCTAGTCCCCCAGTGGGCTTCCCCACTGGGGGAAGCTGTCGAGCACCGCTGACCACGATCGTGCTCACATTGGTGGGCTTCCCCCACTGGGGGAAGCTGTCGAGCGCAGCGAGACTGATGAGGGGCAATACGCGAAGCCACCCCATCCGCACCCACTACAACAACACTCTGACCGTTTTTAGTCATTTTGACCATAAGTGCTATGCTCGGTGCGATATCGAGATCCGGCGAGGAAAGATCCGGCAAGGAGCAGCGGCATGAACATGGGCAACGTCTCCGAACGGCGAGCGCAGCCGCCCGCCATCGGCGTTTCGGTGGTGATTCTGGCGCTCGGGCCGGCATCCGCGGAGCATCCGACCTCGGCAAACAGCACATTGTGGATTCCTCTGGTCCGTCGCATCCGCCAACCGTTCCTCGGCGATTGGGCGCTACCTGGAGGCGGACTGCGAGCCGATCACTCACTGGAACAGGCGGCCTACGCCGCGCTGGAATCCACCACCGACCTGCATCCGCGCTACCTCGAGCAGCTGTACACCTTCGGCGACCCGTCACGTTCGCACGGCGGCCTGCCGATGGTGTCGATCGTCTACTGGGCACTGGTCGGCCAGGCGGAAACCAAGGATTTCGCCGAAGCCGACAACGTCCGATGGTTCCCCGAAAACGATCTGCCCGCGCTGGCTTTCGACCATCGCACGATCATCGACTATGCGCTGTGGCGTCTGCGCACCAAGATCGAGTATCCGGATGTGGCCACCAAGCTCGTCGGCGACGAATTCACGCTCGCCCAACTGCATGGCGTGTATGAGGCCATCACCGGTCAGCCGATCGATCTGGCGAACTTCCGTCGCAAGATGCTCGCGTCCGGCCAACTGGAACCGACCGGCCGTAAACGTCGCGAGGGCCGGCATCGTCCCGCGGCAACCTACCGGTATGCCCCCGGCCCCGAATCAACGGGCGATTGGCCGCCGTTCGTCAAACGCCAGGAAGCATTCCAGCCGATCGAAGTCGCGCCATCCACCGACAGCCACGACAACTCAGCTCTTGCGGCACTGGTCCCGTCCCGATGAGCATCCCGGCGAACACCCTCCCGGCACACCGCATCCACCTCGGCCAATACCACCGAACAGACCAGCACCACCGAACAGACCAGCACCGTCAAACAGCCGTCAATGAACAATCCCTGAAAGGACAATCAATATGACCGCAGCATTCACCGCCCCGTCGGTCGATGAGATCATCGCCAAACTCGGCGCCACCAGCACCTGCGACGCGGGTCTGACCCAAGACCCGTGGCATTTCGACACCCCAACCGTCAAGCCCGGCTACGGCCCCGGCGCCAACGCGCTGAATCTGATCCCGAAGAACGCCCCCCGCCAGCAGATGCTGCCCGAGGAGTATCGCAACGCCTCCGACGACGAGCTTCAGGAACGCATTCGCGCCGCCAAGGCCCGTCTCGGCGGCAAGCTGCTGATTCTCGGCCACTTCTACCAGCGCGACGAGATCATCGTGCACGCCGATTTCGTCGGCGACTCGTTCCAGCTGGCCAAGAACGCCACGCAGTGCCCGGACGCCGAGCACATCGTGTTCTGCGGCGTGCATTTCATGGCCGAAACCGCCGACATTCTCTCCAAGCCCGAGCAGACCGTGACCCTGCCGAATCTTTCCGCAGGCTGCTCGATGGCCGACATGGCGAACATCGATCAGGTCGAGGACTGCTGGGAGCAGCTTGCCGACATCTGCGGCCGCACTCCCGACACGGACGGCCGCCAGCAGATCATCCCCGTCACCTACATGAACTCCTCCGCCGCACTCAAGGCGTTCTGCGGCCGCAACGGCGGCATCGTGTGCACGTCGTCGAACGCACATGCCGTGCTGGAATGGGCATTCGCCCGCGGCAAACGCGTTCTGTTCTTCCCCGACCAGCATCTGGGCCGCAACACCGCCCGGGCGATGGGCATCCCGCTGAGCGAAATGCCGTTGTGGGACCCGTTCAAACCGTGCGGAGGCGCCTCCAATCCGGACGACTACGCCAAGGCGAAGATGATTCTGTGGAAGGGCTTCTGCTCCGTGCATCAGCGCTTCACCGTCGATCAGATCGAACGCGCCCGCAAGGCCTACCCCGGCGTGAAGGTGATCGTTCACCCGGAGTGCTCGATGCAGACCGTGGACGCGGCCGACGGCGTGGGCTCCACCGCATACATCGTCAAGGAGATCGCGAACGCCCCGGCCGGTTCGGCCATCGCCGTGGGCACCGAGATCAATCTGGTGAACCGTCTGGCCGCGCAGTACCCGGACAAGACCGTGTTCTGCCTCGACCCGGTGGTCTGCCCGTGCTCCACGATGTACCGCATCCACCCGGCGTATCTGGCGTGGTCGCTGGAGAACATCGAACAGGGCAATATCGTCAACCGCATCACCGTGGACGACGACACCGCCCGTGATGCCCGCGTGGCCTTGGAACGCATGCTGGAGGTGCACCCGTGATCGTCATCATCGGAGCCGGGGCGGCCGGTCTTTCCGCGGCGTTGGCCGCTGCCGGGGATCTGCGTATCGGCAGTGAGGGTCTGACGGGATCAGGATCGGCCGGCCCGGATTCTCTGCCCGACGGGCCGAAGGTGGACGACGTGCTGCTGGTGACCAAAACCGATTTCACCGAGTCGAACACCTATCACGCGCAGGGTGGCATCGCCGCCGCGATCTTCGACGACGACGGACCTGATCTGCATGCTCAGGACACGTTGGCCGCGGGAGACGGACTGTGCGATCCGAAGGCCGTGGCGATTCTGACGCAGGAGGGCGCGAGCCGTGTGCGCGAGTTCGCCAAGGCCGGCGTACGGTTCGACCGCGACCGGCAGGGTCATATCCTGCGTGGTCTGGAGGCCGCGCATTCCCGTGCCCGCGTCGTGCATGCGGGCGGCGACGCAACCGGCAAGGTGCTGGAACTCGACGTGGCCGAGATGGTACGCGAGAATCCCCGCATCACCGTGATGGAACATGCGTTTCTGAAGGATCTGGTGATCCGTGACGGTCGTGTGGCCGGCGTGAGACTGCTGATCAACGATCATGATTCGCCGAACAGCGCAGCCGCGAACAGTACCGACGCGAACAACGCAGCCGAGGAGCCGACAGCCGAGCGGCAGAGGACTGAAGAGAAGACGATTCCCGCCGACAAGGTGATTCTCGCCACCGGCGGCGCGGGACGCCTCTACCCGTACACCACGAATCCCGCGGTGGCGACCGGCGACGGTCTGGCCGCGGCCCTACGCGCCGGCGCTCAGGTGGCCGATCTGGAGTTCTACCAGTTCCATCCCACCGCACTGGCCGTGGGCGAGCATTTCCTCGTCTCCGAAGCCGTGCGAGGCGAAGGCGCGGTGCTGCTCGATGAACATGACAACCGGTATATGACGAAGGTGGACCCCCGTGCCGAGCTGGCCCCGCGTGATGTGGTGGCCCGCGCCAACTTCCGTACCATGCAGGCGCAGGGCGGCCGCCCCGTCATGCTCGACGTCTCGCCGATGCGCCGCGAAAACCCCGATCTGGCGGCGTTCCTTGCCCACCGATTCCCCACCATCGACGCCTACACCCGTTCGCTCGGATTCGACTGGAGCAGGGAGCCGATCCCCGTGGCCCCCGCCGCGCACTACTGGATGGGCGGCATTCGCACCGATCTGTTCGGCCGAACCAGCATTCCCGGATTGTATGCGGCCGGCGAATGCGCTCGAACCGGCGTGCAGGGCGCGAACCGCTTGGCCTCGAATTCACTGCTGGAGGGTCTGGTCTACGGCCGCCGAGCCGGACTCGCCGCCGTGCGTGACGATCTTTCGCATGGCTGGGCGTTCAACCCCGAACCGTTCCGCAACAGTGCGATCGCCGGCATGCCGGTGAATCAGCAGCCGATGGTGTTGAAGACTCCGACGCTTCCGGAAGGGTCCACGGTCGATCCGTGGGGTCGCGACAGGATCGAGCAGGAGATGTGGAAGGGGGTAGGTCTGATCCGCGACGCGGACACGCTTGACGCCACAGCCCGCAGTCTTGCCGAAGCACTGGCCACGGCGAATGCGGCAATCGGCAACGCGAATGCGGCAATGGTCACCCCGACTACAACCGCAAACGAATCCGGTCACATCACCGTTGACGGTACGGTCACCGCTCTGGAGAACCGCAATCTGCTCACCATCGGATACGTGGAGGCCGTGGCCGCGCTGAACCGCTGCGAATCCCGCGGCGCGCACACACGGTCGGACTTCCCGCAGATCAATCCGAGTCTGGCCCATTCCGTGGCCTACCGTCTGCAATAGTCGGGCGAACCGTTCACCCATATTCGACCAAAGGCCATATTCGTCCAAAGGTAAGGAAGGCTGAGCCATGCTCACACAGCAGGTGATTCGGCGGGCCGCGGAGGCCGCGCTCGAAGAGGATGCGCCATATGGCGACATCACCGTGGAGACCACGATTCCCGCGGAGGAGACCGGCACGGCACGTCTTGTTTCCCGTGAAACAGGGGTGATGAGCGGCATCGGCGTGTTTGCGACCGCGTTCACCACGCTCGACCCCGATATCGAAGTCACCGCCCTCGTCAGGGACGGCGAACGGTTTGAGGCGGGGCAGACGCTGGCCGAGGTTTCCGGACGGATGCGTGATCTGCTGACGGCGGAGCGTGTGGCGCTGAACTTCACGCAGCGTATGTGCGGCATCGCCACGATGACGGCCGCTTTCGTGGATCGGGTCGACGCCATCTACCGCGATTGCGCCGACACCAACGATCGCGCCAACACCAACGATCGCGAATCCACCGCGCCGGTCCGCACGCCCCGAACATTCGCCCGCACGCGCATCGCGGATACCCGCAAGACCACGCCGGGTCTGCGTCCGTTCGAAAAATACGCGGTGACCTGCGGCGGAGGGCACAACCACCGGTATGGTCTTTCCGACGCCGTGATGGTGAAGGACAATCATCTCGCCGCACTGGCCGCGGCCGGTCTCGACATGGCCGGCGCGATCCGGCATATCCGGGAGCGGGTGGGCCATACCACGCATATCGAGGTGGAAGTCGATCGTCTCGACCAAATTCCCGCCGCTCTGGCGGGCGGCGCGGACACCATCATGCTCGACAACTTCTCGTTGGCCGATACCGCCCGCGGCGTCGATCTCATCGACGGACGGGCGATCGTGGAGGCCAGCGGCAATATGACCCTCGACCGCGTGGCCGCCGTGGCCGCGACCGGCGTGGACGTGATCTCCGTGGGTGCGCTCACACATAGCGTGCGCAGCATCGATCTGGGATTGGATATGTGAGGAGGACCGTCATGGACGGCGAACTGTATCTCGACGCCGCGGCCACCGAACCGGTGAGCGAGCAGGTGGTTCAGGCCATGATGCCGTTCCTCACCGAGGCGTATGCGAATCCGGCGAGCGTGCATCAGCCGGGCAGGACCGCGGCCCGCGCACTGGATGCGGCACGACATTCCTTCGCCGCCGATCTCGGTGCCCGTGCCGACGACGTGATCTTCACCTCGGGGGGCACCGAGGCGGATAATCTGGCGGTCAAGGGCATCGCGTTGGCCCGCATGGCGACGATCCGACGCCAAGCGGCCAACACCAGCACCGATGCCAATGCCGTCACACCCCGGATCATCATCTCCGCCATCGAGCATCCGGCGGTCGCGCAATCGGCGGATTGGATGGCGAAATACTTTGGGTTCGAGGTCGTCCGCATTCCGGTGGACGAGCAGGCCCGCGTCGATCTCAACGCCTTGGAAAGCCGGCTGGCCGAAGCCGATCTGCCGGATGATCCGGATGCCGGCGCCTGGCACAGCGGCACGGATCATCACGGCAATCGACCGGTGAACCGCACGGCGCTGGTGTCCATCATGCTGGCGAACAACGAGGTGGGCACCATCCAGCCGGTGGCCGAGATCGCCCGCATCGCCCACGCCCATGGCGTACCGCTGCATGTGGATGCCGTGCAGGCGGCCGGCCAGATTCCGATCCGCATGCACGACTGGGATCTGGACGCGCTCAGCGTCTCCGGCCACAAGTTCGGCACGCCGAAAGGGCTGGGAGCGCTGCTGGTGCGCGGCCGCACGCCGATCGAACCGGTGCTCAGCGGCGGCGGCCAGGAGCGTGGTCTGCGATCCGGCACGCAGAACGTGGCCGGCGCGGTGGCCTTGGCGATCGGACTGCATGAGTCCGTCGCGCGCATTGCCGCGCAGCACGATCGGCTCGTCGTCTCCCGCAACGAGCTGATCCATGCCATCGAACAGGCCGTGCCGCAAGCGAAACTAACCGGCGACCCGAACCATCGTCTGCCCGGCCACGCGTCGTTCATCTTCCCCGGCGTGACCGGCGAGGCGCTGCTGGTCGATCTTGATGCGCGCGGCATCGCCTGCTCATCCGGTTCGGCGTGCGCGATCGGCCGTCATGAGATTCCGCCGACCCTATTGGCGATGGGGGTGCCGGAGCCGATCGCCAAATCCGCGTTGCGGTTGACGTTCCGACGTCCGCTCACCCCCGATGAGATCCGGTTCACCGCCGCTGCGATCAGGGATTCCTGCCGCAGCCTGGGATTGCAAACCGCCTAGTGCAGCATGGCCTTGCCGTCAGCCGCCTCGACGATCTCGCCGAAGCCAAGACGAGCGCGGAACGGACGACCGTCGGAGCTGACGACCTCCACACCGTCGTCGGTACGGCGGGCCGAGAACGTCACCTTGTCGCCGGATTCGCTTTCCACCACGGTCTCGGCGGCATCAACGCCGTCGAGAAACACGGAGACCAGCGCATCACGACCGTACTCGTATTCGGGGGTCTCGGCGCCCGGACGGGTGACCAGCACGGAACCGTCGCGCACCCACAACGGCAGGGTGTCGTACCCGTGGTTCTCCTTGCGCCACTGGCCGGCGCTTTCCACCTTCTCGCCGGTGAACCAGTTGGTCCACACGCCTGCGGGCAGATAGTATTCCACGTCGCCGGAGTAGCTGAACACCGGAGCGACGAGCAGCGATGGGCCGAACATGTACTGACGGTCGAGCGTGCGGCAGGCCGGGTCGTCGGGGAATTCCACGAACATCGAACGCATCACCGGAGTACCGGCACGATGCGGCTGAAGACCGACCTCATACAGGTACGGCATCAGCGACAGCTTGAGCTTGGTGAACTCGCGGGCCACGTCCACGGCGGTCTGGCCGGGGACAAGCTTCACGCCGTTCTTTTCATCGGCTTCGTCGAACAGCCACGGGACGCGGTAGACGGTGGAACCGTGCATACGCGAGTGGGAGCCGAGCAGACCGAACGCCACCCAGCGCTTGTAGACGGCCGGATCCGGGAAAGCCCCTTCGAATCCGCCGATGTCGTGGCTCCAGAAGCCGAAACCGGAGCTGGTGATCGACAGTCCCGCACGCAACGTCTGCGCCATGCCGTTGAAGGTGGATTCGCAGTCGCCGCCCCAATGCACCGGATGCCGCTGGCCGCCGACGGTGGCGGAGCGGGCGAACAGGCATGCGCGGCCGACGCCGTGAACCTCCTCGATCGCCTCGAACACGGTCTGATTGTAGAGTTCCGTGTACCAGTTGTGCATCGAGAGCTTCGCGGAACCGTCGAACCACACCACGTCACGCGGAATCCGCTCGCCGAAGTCGGTTTTGATGGCGTCGACGCCCTGCCTCAGGAGCGTCTTCACCTTGTTCTTGAACCATTCGCGGGCGTCGGGGTTGGTGAAGTCCACCAGTCCCATGCCGGCCTGCCACATGTCGGTCTGCCACACCTCGCCGTTGGGCTTGCGTACCAGATAGCCCTTCTCCTTGCCTTCGGCGAACATCCGCCCGCGCTGGCCGAGGTACGGGTTGATCCACGCGCAGATGTGCAGCCCCTTGTCGTTGTGCAGACGCTCCAACGTCGATTCGATGTCGCCGAAGAACCGCTTGTCCCATTCGAAGTCGGTCCACTGGAATTCGCGCATCCAGAAGCAGTCGTAGTGGAAGGCGCTGAGCGGAATGTCGCGCTCGGCCATGCCGTCGATGAACGAATTGATGGTTTTCTCGTCGTACTTCGTGGTGAACGAGGTGGTGAGCCACAGGCCGTAGCTCCACGCCGGCACGTTCGCCGGGCGCCCGACCAGCGCGGTGTACCGGTTCAGGATCTCCTTCGGGGTCGGGCCATAGATCACCAGGAAGTCAAGGGCCTCGCCCGGCACGGAGAACTGCACGGCGTCGGTGTTCTCGCTGCCGACCTCGAAGGAGACGTGGCCGCGGTTGTTCACCAGCACGCCGTAGCCGTTCGAGGTCATGTAGAACGGGATGTCCTTGTATCCCTGTTCGGAGGCGGTGCCGCCGTCCTGATTCCACACGTCGATGGTCTGACCGTTCTTCACGTACGCGCCGAACCGCTCGCCGAAGCCGTAGACGGTTTCGCCCACGCCGAGAGAAAGCTGGATGGCGCTGAACACGTCGGATTCGTCGAAGGCGGAACCGTCCTTGGAGACGCCGAACTCGCCGACCGGCTGGGTGGTGACGGCGGAAAGCTCGTCGAGCCGGAAACGGCCGAGCGACTTGCCCCGGCTGGAGGTGAGGGTGCGGCCGCCGGCGCTGAACGTAAGGTTCCACGGGCTGCCCTTGACAATGGTGGCCTCCAGATCGCCGGTCTTCAGCGTCACGCTGGCGCCGTCCTCGCCGACCTCGCCGTCGCCGTTGCCTTCGCAGGTCACGGAAACGTAGTCACGGTTGCCGGGCTGGTCCACGTTGAGCGGGAAGCCGGGGGTGACGTCCGCGCCGAGCCAGTGGGCGGACTGCACGCGGATCACGCCTTCGGCCGGGGTGCTTACCCGCACTTCGAACGTGCCGAGGTTCAGAGTGTCGTTGCGGCCCTTCACTTCGCGGGTGGGAGCGAGCACGTCGAAGCTTTCGCCGTCGTCGCCCACGCCGAGCGTGTATGCCTGGCGGGCGTACAGCGCCTCCACATGCGGACGGTTCATCCAGTAGCCGTTGGTGAATTTCATGTCAGCCGCTCCTTTGCTGCTTGATCTGTCTGGTCCTGTCTGGTCCTGTCTGGTCCGGCTTGGTCCGGCCGTCGATCCCGTCTGCGGCCACGGCCATTGCCTATGTCCGCCACGGTAATCGATGATCGTTCGCCCACACCACCGAATTTCGATTGATTTCGATTATCGGCCTGTGTTGGTCCGTGCCAGTCTGTGTCGGTCTGTGTCGGTCCGTGCCAGTCTGTGTCGGCCTGTGTCGGTCTGTGTCGATCCGTGTCGGTCTGCGCGGAGCCCCGGTCAGGCCCTCCCCGCCGGGCCGACCGATCCGCGATCCAGATATGGGATTTCCATGCGTTCCACCGTGCCAGACGGCATCCCCGATCCGGCGAGCAGACCCGTCATCATGTCCACCGCGCGGGCGCAGGTGCGTTCCGGCTGCAGCGGCAGTTCGTCGATCGGCACCGACAGGCGGTCCGCATCGCCCAGCGTGGTGAGCGACAGCACTGACACATCCCGCGGAATCCGCTTGCCCATCGAGGAGAGACGACCGATCAAGGCCTCAAGAAACATCAGATCGGACTGCACGATGATCGCCGTCGCCTCCGGCTGAGCGGCGAACGCCTTGTCGAGCAGGGAGATCATCACGCCCATCGACCAGACGCCGGAACCGCCAGGCACGCCCGACTGGCCGAATCCGACCAACTGCCCGGCCCCGCCCGCATGAGTCATGCCTTCGTTTGGCGGAGCATACCCTTTAAGCGTCATGCCGTGTTTGCGCGCGTAATGCTGCAGCGATCCCAGCGAGCGCATCACGAAATTCGATCGACGCCGATATTCGTCGGGGGCGGACCCGAAGAAGATGCATTCGCGGTGGCCGAGCCGTGCCAGCCGATCCACGGCCGCACGACACGCCTTTTCGAAGTCGAGGTCAACGCAGACGAGGTGGACGGTGTCCTTCGGCACGCCCACCGCCACGTACGGCACCGGCGACGTCGCCGCCAGACCGACGCGGTCGTCGCCCACCTCCACGTCAAGCAGGATCACGCCGTCGACCAGTCCGGCGTCGATCACCTGATTCAAGCGGGTTTCGGCCTGATCGCCCGAACCGGTAAGCACGATCGCATCGTAGTCGTGTTCGCGGGCGCTTTTAACCATCTGCATGAGGAATCCCGCGTAGTTGCGCTCGGTGGTGGTGGAGTGGATCGGATCGCTTACCGCCAGGAATCCCGTGCGCCGGCCCGAGGAGACCACCGTGCCGGCGTGGTGGAAGTATCCCAGTTCACGCGCGGCCCGCAGCACCTTCTGTCGCGTCTCCGGGGAGATCCGTCGCTTGCCGCTCAGGGCGTACGACACCGTGCTGATCGAAACGCCGGCCCGTGCGGCCACATCCTTGATACCGGTCAATACCGCCTCCCACCCTATGACGTCGTCTGCGTCTTTTTGACGTCGTCGTGTTCCTACGACGTCGTCGTTGCCACCCTGCGACATCGTCTGTGCCACCCACACTACCTCGCTTTCGAAAAATATCGAAATGGTTGATAATCCAACGGTTTTCAGTTCGTCAAACGAGAGAATAATTTGACCGGTTTCCTGCCGATTCCTATCTTGTGCTTATCGACATCGGCTCGGTTGCCGACCGTCCCCCAGTTGGAGGCCGGCGACCGTAGCGACCGGCATCCGTCGGCTCACGTCAGCGAAGACAGGAGAACATATGACCGCCGCAAACACCGCACCCGCACCACAAGCGGATTCCAAGGAGGCGCGACTCGCCGCATACAACGCCGCCGTGGCAGCCGCGGAACAGGACCCGAATCTCAGCCCGGAAACCGGCAAGCCGTTGTCCCGCACCACCGTATTGCGGTTCGGCGCCGGATTCCTGATGTTCGGCGTGCTGTGGATGGCCGGCCTCAACATCGCGTTCGCCGTCCTCATGCCGCTGCACTTCAAAACCATCCAAGGCATCACCCCCGAAGCGCTCAACGGCATCGTGAACTCATGCTCCGCCATCGCCGGTCTGGTGTCCAATCTGGTGTTCGGCAACTTCTCCGACCGTTCCCGCTCACGCTTCGGCCGTCGTACCCCGTGGATTCTCGGCGGTGCCGTCGTGGCCGGCGTGCTGCTGTTCTTCACCGGCATGACCAGCAACCCCGTGCTGCTCACCGTGCTGTACTGCGCCAGCCTGTGCGGCCTGAACGCCATGATCGCCCCGCTGGTCGCCGTGCTTTCCGACCGCGTCCCCGCAGGCATGCGCGGCGGCCTTTCCGCCTTCTACGGCGCCGGTTCCGTGGTGGGCGCGCCGATCGGCACGCTGCTCGGCGCCACGTTCATCAACAACATGACGCTCGGCTTCGCCATTGCCGGCGTGCTCATGTTCCTCGCCGGCCCCGTCTCCATCGTCATCATTCCGCGCGAATCCTCGGCCGACTTCCTGCCCAAGGACGAAGGCAGCCTCAAGGACGTGCTCGCCAGCTTCCGACCGCCGCGCTTCCACGGCGCCCACGACTTCTACAAGGCGTTCGTCGGTCGCTTCTGCATGCTGCTGAGCTATCAGATGATCAACGCCTACCAGCTGTACATCATCCAGAACTACGTGGGCCAGTCCGTGGCCGAATCCGCGAAGACCATCTCCGTGATGTCGATCATCACCATGATCGTCTCCCTGCTTGGATCGCTGGTCTCCGGCCCGATCTCCGACCGCATCGGCCGCCGCAAGGTGCCGGTGGTCGTCGCCTCCGTGATGTTCTCCTTCGGCATCGCCATGCCGTGGTTCATCCCCAATTCGATGGGCATGTACCTCTTCGCCACCATCGCCGGTCTCGGCTACGGCGTGTACTCCTCCGTCGATCAGGCGCTGAACGTCGACGTCCTGCCCAGCAAGGAGGAGGCCGGCAAGGATCTCGGCATCCTCAACATGGCCACCACGCTCGGCCAGATGTGCGGGCCGATCGTGATGAGCACCGTGGTGCTGTCCGCCGGCTATGTGTTCGCGTTCCCCGTCGCCATCGCCGTAGCGCTGATCGGCTGCGTGTTCATCATGAGCATCAAGAACGTGAAGTAGGCTCCGGCCGCTTCGCCCCTTCCAACCGAAACGCCTCGCAGAACTCCCACAAGGATCGTTCTGCGAGGTGTTTTTCATTCGTACCATTCGCATGGATCCAGCCGAGCGGTTCAGTATGGCCGGACCCGCATTCGCGCCACCGGTGTTTCTTAGGGTGCTCTTAGCGATCATGCCGGAATATGAAGTCGAACCCATAATCAACCCAAGAGGCAGCCCATAGGCAATGACGGGAGTCCACGCCGATACGACAGTTCGTTCGCAATTGTCCGTTTTTTGTGAGGCTTGTGCTTATCGTTTGCGGCGTGTTCCCCCGTTATCACGCCGCTGCTAGGGTGTGATATTGGTTTTGCGGAGCCGCGCGGGCCGCCGCCCGCCGTTCCGTGATTTGCCGATGCATGGTCTGCGAATACGACAGACACGACCGGCAATGACGTAAGCACTTATCGACACTATAGAGAGATACGGCAGGAAACAGCACAGCATGGCCTTCGTCAATTTCATCATCGAACTGCTCAAGGACCCTCGTGCGGCCATCGCGGCCTGGATCGCGATGGGCCCGGGCGTCGCACTCGGATTCATCTTCCTCATCGTCTTCATCGAAACCGGCGTGGTGTTCTTCCCGTTCCTGCCCGGCGATTCCCTGCTGTTCGCGGCCGGCGTGTTCGCGGCCCCCGATGCGGTGACCGGCCAGTCCGCGCTGCCGCTGCACATCCTGCTGCCCGTCGTATGGACGGCCCCGATCATCGGCGACCAGTGCAACTACTTCATCGGCCATTTCTTCGGCCGTCGCATCATCAAGTCCGGCAAGGTGAAGGCCATGACCCCGGAACGCATCGCGAAAACCGAAGCCATGATCGAAAAATGGGGGCCGCTCGCCGTGTTCCTCGGTCGATTCTTCCCCTTCATCCGCACATTCATGCCGTTCATCTCCGGCATCTCCGGCATGCGCTGGAGCCGTTTCACGCCGTTCTCGGTGCTCGGCGGACTCACTTGGTCGTCGCTGTTCACGTTCCTCGGCTACTTCTTCGGCAACATCCCGGCCGTGCAGAAGCATTTCGAGCTGGTGATCGTGCTGATTCTGGCGGTCTCGCTGCTGCCGACGGTAATCGGTCTGCTCAAGGCCAAGTTCGGCAAGAAGAAGGGCGGCGCCGACGACGCCGGGGCCGACTCGGGCCAGCTCGGCGTGGCGGGCACGGCCGCGCCGAAGCATGCCGCCGCGTGACTTCGCCGGAGCCTGCGACTCGGGTCGCTCTCGGTCACAATGTGAACGCCCCGTGTACACTGTGTGGACACGAATTGCATGAGTCGTAGGCCCGTATTAATATAGGGCGAGTTGTCCTGCGAAGGCAGAACAACATCCACGGGGCTATAGCTCAGTTGGTAGAGCGCTTCGTTCGCATCGAAGAGGTCGGGGTTTCGACTACCCTTAGCTCCACTCGGGGTCTTCCGCATTCCACCGCGGGAGGCCCTTTTTCTTTGCCCGGCCGTTCACTCTTTGAAGAGCTGCGCAAAGAGTGAATTAAATCCGCACAATACGCCACAATTCAGCTCATTGAAAACCTTGATATTCCGCGGTTCTTATGTTCTGTTGAGAATCATTCCCGTTCACTCTTTGCACCCCGGCCGCAAAGAGTGAACGTACGTCGTTATTATTCTCACGGGTATAATACTCGTGAGAATAATAACGACGTGAAAGTCAGCACGCTACGGTCTAATACAATCCAGACTGACTGCTTTTACTAACCCAGCGGATATTCAAATCCATTGTCGAACACCAAATACCCATCGGTACTAGGCAAATCAAACATCATCATTCCCTGTGCTTTCACAGAAGGCCCTATCGAACTGGGCAGCTGCTTACCTTTGGGAATACAGTTAATGGCGCTTAAACTCCCCGGATCACCATTCCACTGCGTACCATCTTTTTCAATGTATTTCCACATACCCGATGATCCAAGGTAGATGGAGCCATTACTACTTTCCTTAAGCTGCGGCGTGGTTTGCACGGTGAAATCAATGGCAATGAAATGTCCGTTCTCTGGCTTGCCATTGTTGTTGTACTTATCAGGTACCTGCTGGCATGGCGCATCCAGCGTGATATTCGTCGCAGTCCATGAGGCCAGTTCAGTCCGGTCAGTAGTGCTTTTCGTATATGCTGCCTTATCTCCGATATGCTTCACAAGGTATCCACGTTCACTTCGCGTGGACGTTGATGTCGGAGTTGTCGTAGCAGTTTCCGGCTTTTTGTAGCTGGCCGACGTCGTGGCACGCTGCTTATTGTCATTGATCACCATAGTTACGGTAACCGTGCAGGCTACGGATAAGCATACGACCACCGCCAACGCAATAATCATCTGGAGCCACGAAAGCGTGATCGTTTTCCTCGACGAAGCATTGTCAGACTTGTTTTTCTCTGTCATGGTACTTTCCATCCCTTCCCGTATCTCTGCCATTGAGATATATCCCATCGTATGGGGGGGGGGTAGAGTTCAAGAGCGTCAAAATGCGGAACCATATCACGAGCTGCTCACGCGGCGCGCCTGACTGGCCATGTGACCCACCGGCCAACGCCCGATCACACCGGGATGATGATGTTGGCGACGGTCATGGCGATCAGGCCGAGCACGCCGGTGGCGGCAAGACACAGGCCGGCGAGACGCGCGTTGCCGAGCACACGGTCGGTGAACAGCGTGGAGAACACGCCCACGGGGGCGAAGCACACGAAGATCACAGCCTTGCGCAGCTCGGGGTCGATCGGCAGCAGGAACCATGCGGCCGCGGCGAAGATGAACGCGAACAGCCACCGCCAGGCGATCACCGTGCCCACGCGCTTCGCGTCGGTGGAGTTGCGCGGAATGTCCATCAGCATGCCGACCATGAACATCGAGCAGAAGGCGTTCGCATTGGAGAACGGCTGCAGAATCGTGCCCACCCACTGCGGGATCACGAAGCCGGACACCATCACCAGCAGCATGAGCATGTACGTCATGAACGCCGGGGAACTGTAGAAGTTGCGCGCGATCCGGTGGAACGTCGCGCGACGCTGCAGCCATCGAGCGTCACGATCCATCGGCTTGCGCGGCGGCTTCGGCCCCAGCGGCTTCGCCTGCTCCTCCTCACTGAGCGGATGCGTCTCGTCGATGCGCAGCAGCTGCGTGGTCACCGCGTTCATGCCGGCCGACATCATCACCGAATTGCCGATGTCGAACATCACCAGCGCCACCGCGGCGCCGGGCCCCATCAGCGCCTGCACCACGGGCAGCGCGAAGCATCCGATGTTGAATCCGGAACCGTTGAGCATGTAGAACGCCCGACTGCCCAGCGGGGTTTTGCCGGTGACCAGATAGATCACCAGAATCGGGATCACCGAGGCGCAGAAGCCGAACAGCGCCACCCAGAGCAGACTCATGTCGTGCGTGTTGTCGATGAACGACACGATCACGGCGGACGGCAGCAGCAGGTTGAACACGATCTTCTGCAGGATGCGGTAATCGTCGGTTTTGCACCAGCCGATCCGCTTGAATCCGTATCCGAGCAGGATGATGCACAGGAACACCACCGGTTCTACGATTTTTTCCATGATCCATCCCCGCCGTTGTCGTGTTGTCTTCCTCGCCAATCAAGGACGCTCCTAGCCGTATCCGACACCAACGTCCGGTGATACCATACCGCACCCATGCCGGAATGCACGATTGCCCGGGTTCTAAATAGAAGCGCAACACCTGTCTAAGGTTGGAAGTGTTCAAGTCCACAACCGAAGAGAAAGTGCTGCGCCCATGACGAAAGTGTATTCCCACCTGTCGGCCGAGGAACGAGTCCGGATCGACGAACTGAGGAACCGAGAGGGGCTCGGCGTGCGCCAGATCGCCCTGAGGATCGGCCGGGACAAGTCCACGGTCAGCCGCGAGCTGAGGCGCGGCCTGTGGTTCGCGTCCAACGAGAACGACTCCTACCGTCCGTACAGGCCGAAACGCCTGAAGACGGGCGCATGGACCGCGCGCCCGTTCTACTCGGCCCTGACCGCGCAGCGCAAGGCCGAGACCCGCGCCCGCAGGTCGCGCAAGCCCCTGCGCATGGCGTACGACCCGCTGCTCTCCTGGGTGATGGACGCGCTGCGCAAGGGATGGACGCCGGAGCTGATCG
>NZ_NMWU01000026.1 GCF_002860355.1 Bifidobacterium margollesii | reverse complement strand
TCGCCCTCCTGCCCTTCGAACGCGTGCGGTGCCGCTTGCCGCGCGGCAGGTACTGCCTGAGGTCCAGCGCCTTCTGGGGTNTGGCGTAGATCCACTGGTAGAGGCACTCGTGGCTTATCCGCATGCGCGGGTCGTCGGGCCATTCGATTTTGAGCCGTCCCTCGATCAGCTCCGGCGTCCATCCCTTGCGCAGCGCGTCCATCACCCAGGAGAGCAGCGGGTCGTACGCCATGCGCAGGGGCTTGCGCGACCTGCGGGCGCGGGTCTCGGCCTTGCGCTGCGCGGTCAGGGCCGAGTAGAACGGGCGCGCGGTCCATGCGCCCGTCTTCAGGCGTTTCGGCCTGTACGGACGGTAGGAGTCGTTCTCGTTGGACGCGAACCACAGGCCGCGCCTCAGCTCGCGGCTGACCGTGGACTTGTCCCGGCCGATCCTCAGGGCGATCTGGCGCACGCCGAGCCCCTCTCGGTTCCTCAGTTCGTCGATCCGGACTCGTTCCTCGGCCGACAGGTGGGAATACACTTTCGTCATGGGCGCAGCACTTTCTCTTCGGTTGTGGACTTGAACACTTCCAACCTTAGACAGGTGTTGCGCTTCTATTTAGAACCCGGGTAAAGTGACCAGTTGGTCGATGGAATAGCCTGCACAAATCGCGATTTGTGAGCTGGTCCATCGGTATTCAGCGTGGCTGATTTCGGAAATGCTGCAATCATGCGGTTTTGTTGTTCCGTGATGTCGATCCTCGATGGACTAAGGCGCATTTCGAGGTAAATGCGCCTTAGTCCATCGTCGTAAGCCGACGGGCCCTGATCTTCGCCGGTCCCGTGGAATCTCACTGGGTTTCGCCGGGTTTTCCGGTGCCTTTTCCTGGCCGGCGCCTTCAGCTCAGCAAAAATGCGACGATGGCGATGAAGATCGGGGAGGTCATGGTCGAAAGCAGGATGCCGTCGCGCGCGAAGGTGAGTCCCACGTTGTACCGTGCCGCGTAGTTGTACACGTTCTGGCCGGTGGGCAGCGCCGCCAGCACCACGCAGGCGTACAGCGTGGCGTCGCGGAAGCCCATCACGAAGTAGGCGAGCAGGAACGCGATGATCGGCATCACGATGTTCTTCAGCACGGCCACGGCGATCGTGGCGGTGCGGTCGCCCTTCTTCTGCATCGGCTTCGTGCCGTGCAGCGACATGCCGAACGCCATCAGGATCATCGGCACCGCGGAATCGCCGATCATGTCGATCGGATCGAAGATGAACTTCGGAATCGGGAAGTAGCCGATCTTCGCGGTGACGGCCGAAACGAGAATGCCGGCGAGCGAGCCGATCAGCAGCGGCTGGTGCAGCGGCTGCTTGGCGATCTCCTTCACCGTCACCTTGCCCTTCGTGGTCACGTCGAGCACCGTGAGGCCGACCGGCGTGAAGATGGCCTGCTGCATCACCAGAATCGGCGCGACCAACGCCGGATTGCCCAGAATATAGGTGGCGATCGGCAGGCCGATGTTGTTGGAATTGAGGTACAGCGAATTCAGCGCGCCGATGGTGGCGTCGGCGGCTCCCATATGGAAGAACAGCCGATTGAGGATCAGGAACACCACGCCCACCAGAAGCGCGGAGAAGAACGCCACGATGATCGACGAATGGAAGATCTCGAAGATCGGCTCCTTGGACAGGATCGCGAACATCAGGCACGGGCTGGAGACGAAGAAGCTGAACTTGTTCAGCACCATCTGCGCGCTCGGCCCTCCGATGCGCATGCGGGCGGCCACATAGCCCACCGCGATCACGATGCCGATCACGCAGAATCCCTGCATGGCGCTCAACAAACCCGGCATATGACACTCCTCCCGATCGGCAACCCCACCAATACTGCCACACCGACTGTAATAGAGGGTGGTTGTTTCATCTGATGGGCCATGTTTTCTCCGATGGATGGTGAGTCGCGTGCGGATGACACGCGATCAGGGTGGAGTGTGATTGTGCGGGAACGGTCGGGTAGGATGGGAACGTTCGGTCTGTGAACGCTAACAGCTCCTGTTTCCCGGGGCATGGATGGCTTGGAGAACGGCGCAGCGGCGACGTCGGACGACGGCGACCGGATCGGATGATGTGCAAGGAGTAGTGACCATGACCGGTAAGCGTGTATCGATCTTCGAAGTGGCCAAGGCCGCTGGCGTTTCCCATCAGACCGTTTCCAGGGTGATCAACAATTCACCGAACGTTTCATCGGCCACGCGGGCCAAGGTGCAGGCGGCCATCGACAAGCTGGGCTACAGGCCGTCCGGGGCCGCTCGCGCGCTCGCCACCAGCCGCACCCGTACCATTGCGCTGATCGCCGGTGGGATGAGCTATTTCGGGCCGTTGTCCACGATCAGTTCGATCGAGGCCATGGCACGCAAGCATGAGCTGTATGTGTCGATCGCCATCATGAACGATCATGAGTACACGCAGGAGGCGTTCGAGCAGGTGGCGAATGCCTGTCTCGATCAGGGTGTGGAGGCGTTCGTTTTCGTCGCGCCCACCGATCCGATGGTCGAGGCGGCGTTGAAGGCCCGGCTTCGCGTGCCGCGAGTGGTGCTCACCTCTTCGCATGGCAAGGTGGACGTGGAACCGTATTTGGCTGCGGATCCCACGATCGCCTGCCTTGGCATCGACCAGTGGAGCGCGATCCGCGATATCGTATGCCATCTCGCCGATCTGGGTCATCGTCGGACCCTGTATCTGGCCGGTCCCTCCGAATGGCGTGATGCCGAGACCCGTCGACTGGCCTGGCTGTGCGAGTCGGAGCGTGCCGGCATGCAGACTCAGGTCATCGAGCTTGCCGATTGGGGGTCGTCCCTGGCCTACAACGAGTTCAACCGATATCTTGATTCACTGGATGATCCGAAGGCTGATCTGCCCACGGCGATCGTGGCGGCGAACGATCTGCAGGCCATGGGGGTGAACCGTGCATTGTTTGAACGGGGGATCCGCGTGCCGCAGGATGTGAGTCTCGTCGGATTCGACGACATGCCCGCCGTGTGCAATGCCATTCCGCCTTTGACCACCGTGCATCCGGATTTCGCGGGACTCGGCGTCTCCGCGATGACCACGCTGTTCACGCAGCTCGGATACGAAGGGTTGCCGAAGATCGGTGACGTGTCCGGCGATGGCAGCGCGGCTGAGGGTGATTCGGGCATGGAGGCCGATCTGCCTTCCGTCCACGGCGTGAAGGTGTCGCGCGCGCGGATGGTCGTGCGGCGGTCCACGGCCGAGGCTTCACGGTGAGCGGGTTTTGGCGAGATGGCCGGGTTCCGTGCGGTTCGATGGGCTGTTCCGCGGGAGGTTCGGTGGCCTGTCCTGTCCGGTTTCCCGATAAGCCGGATATATGGCGACTCATATAACAATTGAATAACGCGTCGAAAAAATCCGGGTTTTCGTTGCGTGGCGTGGGTGTCGGGATGTACGATGGTAAACAGAATGTGAGCGTTCACAATCTGTGATTCCGACGAGACGCCTGCGGGCTCCGCAAGGGGTGTGAAGGCGCAACGATGACGTTGGCACGAACGGTGGCGATTGCATTTCGCGTCGCCCGAAGACCGATCAAAGGAGTAAACGCATGAGTGATGCTTCCGAGATGGATATCTCAGGAATCGTAGAGAAGATTCGCGCCGGCAAGACCTCGCTGGGCATCGAATTCGGATCCACGCGAATCAAGGCCGTGCTGATCGACGACAACTACAACACCATCGCCTCCGGTGACTACCAGTGGGCCAGCCATCTGGAGGACGGCCTGTGGAGCTACTCGCAGGAGGAGATCTGGAAGGGTCTGCAGAGCGCCTACGGCGCCATGGCCTGGGACGTCGAGCAGGCCTACGGCGAAAAGCTCACCCGCGTCGGGCACATCGGCTTCTCCGCCATGATGCACGGCTACCTCGCCTTCGACAAGAACGACGAGCTGCTCGTGCCGTTCCGCACCTGGCAGAACACCAACACGCACGAGGCTCACCTCAAGCTTTCCGACCTGTTCCAGTACAACATCCCCGAACGCTGGAGCATCGCGCATCTGTATCAGGCCGTGCTCAACAAGGAAGAGCATGTGGGCAAGGTCGCCTACTTCACCACGCTCGCAGGCTACGTGCACTGGAAGCTCACCGGTCGCAAGGTGCTGGGCGTCGGCGACGCCTCCGGCATGTTCCCGATCGACCCCACCACCCACACCTGGGAGAAGGAGCTGCTCGCCAAGTTCTCCGCGCTGCCCGAAGTCGCCGCCCAGCCGTGGAACATCGAAGATCTGCTGCCCGAACCGTTGGTCGCCGGCACCCCCGCCGGTGAACTGACCGCCGAAGGCGCCAAGCTGCTCGACCCCTCCGGCAACCTGCAGCCCGGCATCGTGCTCGCCCCGCCGGAGGGCGACGCCGGCACCGGCATGGTCGCCACCAACTCCGTGCGCGTGCGCACCGGCAACGTCTCCGCCGGAACCTCCATCTTCGCGATGGTCGTGCTGGAGAAGAAGCTCGCCCGCCTGCACCCCGAAGTCGACCTCGTCACCACCCCGGCCGGCGATCTGGCCGGCATGAGCCACGCCAACAACTTCACCTCCGACCTCAACGCGTGGGTTGGCCTCTTCGGCGAATTCGCCAAGGCCATCGACCAGCCGGTCAACACCGGCGCCCTGTACGGCACGCTGTTCCGCCTCGCCATCAGCGATCAGGCCGACTCCAACGCCGGCGGACTGCTCAACTACCCGTTCCGTTCCGGCGAATTCCTCGCCGGCCTCGAAGAAGGCCGTCCGCTGTTCGCCCGCAGCCCCGAAGCCCGCATGAACCTCGCGAACTTCATGCGCGCCCAGCTGTTCAGCGCGTTCAGCCCCGTCAAGATCGGCATGGACGTGATGACCAAGGACGAAGAGGTCAAGATCGACTCCCTCGTCGGCCACGGCGGCATCTTCACCACCCCGAAGGTGGCGCAGAAGATCCTCGCCGCCGCATTCGACACCCCGATCAAGGTCATGTCCACCGCCGCCGAAGGTGGAGCCTGGGGCATGGCCGTGCTCGCCGACTATCTGTGGCACACCCCGTGGCCGCTGGCCGACTACCTTGACCAGCGCGTGTTCAAGGACGCCCAGTCCACCACCGAGAACCCGGATCCGAAGGACGTCGAAGGCTTCGAGGACTTCTTCGCCCGCTTCCAGTCCGGACTGGCGATCGAAAAGAGCGCTGTGCGCAACATCGATCTGGAAAGCAAGTAGTTCGTCGGCATATCGAAGAATTTCAGCCTCCTCTTCATGAGGAGGCCACGAAATGTAGGAAAAATCGAAAGGAATCAATTATGGCTACGTTGGCTGATTACGGTCCCGAGGTGCGCGCCGAGGTCAAGCAGGTGCGCGAGGTCGTCGCCGCCCTGCACGAGCAGCTGATCAAGTGGAATCTGGTCGTCTGGACCGCCGGCAACGTGTCGCAGCGTCTGCACACCGCCGACCTCATGGTCATCAAGCCGTCCGGCCTGCGCTACGAGTACCTGACCCCGTCGAGCATGGTGGTGTGCGATCTGGACGGCAACGTGGTCGACGGCGCCGAGGCGCCCAGCTCCGACACCGCGTCGCACGCCTACATCTACCGTCACATGCCCGACGTGTACGGCGTGGTGCACACGCACTCCACCTACGCCACCGCGTGGGCGGCGACCGGCCAGAACATTCCGTGCGGCCTGACCATGATGGGCGACGAGTTCGGCGGCCCGGTGCCGGTGGGCCCGTTCCGTCTGATCGGTTCGGAGGCCATCGGCGAGGGCGTGGTGGAGACGCTGAAGAAGTACCCGAAGTCGCCGGCGGTGCTCATGCAGAACCACGGTCCGTTCACGATCGGCAAGGATGCGGAGGGCGCGGTGAAGGCCGCCGCCATGACCGAGGAGGTGGCGCACACGATGTGGGCGGCCCGTCAGCTCGGCGACATCATCCCGATCAGCGACGAGGATATCGCCAAGCTTAACGACCGCTACACCAACGTCTACGGCCAGCACTGAACACTTAATCCCGAAAACACAACGAAGTAACAACAAAAGGAGCCAATTATGGCATTCGAAAACCCCTTCGAGGGCAAGGAGATCTGGTTCGGCGTCGGTTCGCAGGACCTCTACGGTGAGGAAGCACTGCGTCAGGTCGCCATCCACTCCGCGGAAATGGTCGACTACCTGAACAACACTGGCAAGATCCCGGCCAAGATCGTCCTCAAGCCCACCCTGAAGTCCTCCGACGGCGTCAAGGAATTCATGGTCGAAGCCTCCGCCAACCCGAACGTCATCGGCGTCATCACCTGGTGCCACACCTTCTCCCCGGCCAAGATGTGGATCCGCGGCCTCGAAGTGCTCACCAAGCCGCTGCTGCAGCTCGCCACCCAGCACCACAAGGAAATCCCGTGGGAGACCATCGACATGGACTTCATGAACCTGAACCAGGCCGCCCACGGCGACCGTGAGTTCGGCTACATCGTCTCCCGCCTCGGCATCCCGCGCAAGATCGTCGTCGGCCACTACACCGATCCGGAAGTCGCCGAAAAGGTCGGCACCTGGGCCCGTGCTTGCGCCGGCTGGGACGCCTCCAACAACATGAAGGTCATGCGCTGGGGCGACAACATGCGCAACGTCGCCGTCACCGAAGGCGACAAGACCGAAGCCGAGCGCGTCTTCGGCGCCTCCATCAACACCTGGGCCGTCAACGAGCTCGTCGCCGCCTACGACGCCGTCAAGGACGATCAGGTCAAGGAGATCATCGAAGACTACAAGGCCAAGTACGACGTCGACCCCGCCCTGCTCGACTCCAAGTACGACTCCCTCTTCATCGCCGCCAAGGAAGAGGCCGCCATGGTCAACATGATGCGCGCCAACGGCTGCACCGCCGGCGTCGACAACTTCGAAGACCTCGGCGCCCTCCCGCAGCTGCCCGGTGTCGGCCCGCAGCGCTTCCCCTCCGAGTACGGCTGGGGCTTCTCCGCCGAAGGCGACTGGAAGACCGCCGTCCTCGTCCGCATCGGTGCCGTCATGGGCTACGGCCTCGAAGGTGGCGCCTCCCTCATGGAGGACTACTCCTACAACTTCACCGAAGGCAACGAGCTCGACATGGGCTCCCACATGCTTGAGGTCTCCCCGGCCATCGGCACCATCGCCAAGCCCAAGCTCGAAATCCACCCGCTCGGCATCGGCGGCAAGGCCGACCCCGTCCGCCTCGTCTTCTCCGGCGCCCCCAAGAAGGATGCCGTCGTCGTCTCCATGGCCGACGAGCGCGAACGCTTCCGCCTTCTCATGGACGTCGTCGACGTCGTCGAGCCCCAGGGCTCCCTCAAGGAACTCCCCTGCGCCCGCGCCGTCTGGAAGCCGCAGCCTTCCCTCAAGACCGCCGTCCAGTGCTGGATCACCGCCGGCGGCTCCCACCACACCTGCATGACCACCTCCGTCGGTCGTGAAGCCTGGGAAGACTTCGCCCGCATCGCCGGCGTCGAACTCGCCGTCATCGACGAGAACACCACCGCTCGCCAGTTCGAGAAGGAACTGGAGTTGAGCGAAATGTACCACCGCCTCAACAACCGTCATTAAATAACGGAGCGTCTTCGGCCCGCTGGAAGAATCGACGTACCTTCGTACGCCTTCATCTTCCAGCGAACCGAAGCCACACACGTTATGTAATGACTTCGTCACTGATTGACGGAGCGCCTTCTTCGTTGCGGGAGGCTCGACGTACCCTCGTACGCCTTCGTCTCCCGCGCCTTGAAGTCGCACGCGTCAATCAGCTCCGGTTGCTTGCATGACAATCGGCGACGAGCCGGACATGCAAGCCAGAGACGCTAAAGGGGGTATTCGATCGGAACGCAGTCCGGTTCCGATCGAATACCCCCTTTTCATACACTCAGACCCTCCCCCTCAATACGGAAGGTGACCGGCGATCGGCTCAACCCACTCAGACCTTCCCCTTTGAGGGGAAGGTGGCCGGCGTCAGCCGGTCGGATGAGGTGCCTGGAACATGGCCCGCCTGCATATCACATACGCGCCTCGCCCCAACCACCTCATCAGTCTCGCTGCGCTCGACAGCTTCCCCTGCAAGGGGAAGCCGGAACCGGGTCGGCGGCTGGCTTTCGACGTTGGTGCAGACGACAGCTTCCCCTGCAAGGGGAAGCCGAAAACCCATGTCTCCCGGCGTCAGCCGATCCGTGCTCACCGCTTTCCGTTGTAGATCTGCTGGTCGATCACGTCGGCGAACACCGTGTTCACCTTCGGCCGCACCACCTTCAACGACGGGGTCAGGCAGGCGTTGTCCTGCGTGAACCGATCCGACAGCACCACGAACTTGCGCACCGACTCGGCGCGAGACACCGTGGCGTTCGCCTTATCCACATACGTCTGAATCTCAGCCCGCACCTCATCGTTCTGCGAGGCCTCGGCCAACGGCATCGACGCCGGCAGACGCCGGGTCGGCAGCCACGCCTCCAAGCCTTCCGGATCCAACGTGATCAGTGCGCCGATGAACGGGCGGCCATCACCCACCACCACCGCATGCTCCACGATCGGGCACTTCGTGATGATCTCCTCCAACGGAATCGGCGAAACGTTCTTGCCGCCGGCCGTGATGATGATGTCCTTCTTACGGCCGGTGATCGTCAGCGTGCCATCGTCATCCAACGAACCCAGATCGCCGGTCTTCAGCCAACCGTCCGCAGTGAACGCCTCGCGGGTCTTCTCCGGCAGATTATGGTAGCCGCGGAACACGTTCGCGCCCTTCACCTGCACCTCGCCGTCATCCGCGATCCTCACCGACGAACCGGGTGCGCACTGGCCGACCGTGCCGATGCGATTATCCGCCACACGCGTCACGGTAAACGGGGCCGCGGTCTCCGTCATGCCATACCCCTGGATCATCGGCAGACCGATGCCGGCGAAGAAATGAGCCAGATCGGCGCTGAGCGGAGCGCCGCCGCACGCCACATACCTGATGTTCGGGCCGAGAGCCCCGCGAACCGTGCGATACACCATCGAGTCGTACATCGCATGCTCGCCCACCTGAGACAGCGTCGGCTTCTCGCCGGCCTGCTCCATACGCGACCATTCGCGCGCAGCCTCCGCCGCCTTGCCGAACATGCGTCCCTTGAAGCCCGTGCCGGCCTTGCGGGAAGCCGCGTTGTACACCTTCTCGAACACGCGCGGCACGCCCAGCAGATACGTGGGCTTGAAACTGCGCAGATCAGGCAGCAGCGAATGCGTGTCGGGCAGATACCCCACCACACCGTCATCCGAACCGATCGAACAGTACTGGATGTATCGGGCGAAGCAGTGGGCGAGCGGCAGGAACAGCAGCAGACGGGGATGATCGTCGCAGATCATCTCCTTCATGCACACGAATCCCGCGCGCACGATCGACAGGAAATTGCGGTGGGTCAGCTCCACGCCCTTCGGAGCTCCCGTGGAACCGGACGTGTAGACGATGGTCGCCAGATCGTCGGCCTTCACCGAGGCGATCCGCTCCTCCAGCTCCTCGTCGGTTACGGTCACGCCCACGCCCTCAAGTGCTCCGAGCGCATTCGAATCCAGCATCAGAATGCGACGCAGATCCGGGCAGTCGTCCATCACCGAATACAGACGGTGGAACCGCTCCTGATTGTCCGCGATCGCAATGGTCACCGAGGAATCGCACAGAATGTTGCGCGCCTGCATCGCGGAATCCGTGTCGTAGATCGGCACGCTCACCGCACCGATCGCAGCCAGCGCGAAATCCAGCACGCCCCACTCCCAGCGGGTGGGGGAGAACAGCGTCACCGCGTCTCCCTTCTTCACGCCGAACGCCATGAACCCCTTGGCCGCCGCGCGCACCAGACTGTGGAACTCGCCGGTCGTGATGTTCGCCCACGATCCCGGACCGGTCTTACGGCTGGCGATCACCGTGTCCTCGCCGGTGCGTTCGATACGGTCGGTCAGCAGCGAGTACAGTGTCTCGTCGTCACGCACCTCGATCTCGCCGGGTGCCGTGTATTCCTTGATCATGCCTTGAGCCCTCATTCCGTCTGGTTCCGTCGTCATTCCGTCATATCGATCCCGCCGTTCGATCCCGCCGTGCCATGCAGTCGGCGGGATCGAACGGCCAATCATCCATCCTCAAGATTACGCATGAACAGTGCCGGTCGCCATTGTCCCGGCCCACCAACTTCCCCGTCCGCCCTTGTAAGGGTGTACAACGTATGGGCATATCAGATTGTCAGCTCTTCCGGTTTGGATATGTCCGGCATATCGCCGCGGCCAGTTCGTGATGGTGTGCGGCGGCTTTTACCTCCCAAAATTGCGAGAAGATGCGAGAAGATCCAGTTTGTACGAGCGGCCTGCTTGATGAACGTCTTACTGATTCAGCAGATCGCCATACCGTTGTTCAATCCCCTGCTCCACCCGTTCGAATTCGGGTATATAGTCCGTGATTACGGAATTCACCAGTCGCAATGCCTTGCTGGCGTCGTAGATATGGGCCGAATCATTGCGATCCCGTAGCATTCGCAGCCAGAGTTGCTCATTCATGAAGGAATAATACTGGAATGAGGCCTTCAAGACGTCGCGTGGTGATCCGGATGCGGAGACCGGATCACCCTCGTATGCCAGAAGAGCCTTCAGCAACTTCCATCCCAGTTCGAATTGAAGCTCGAACTTGTCAATGATGCCGCTCTGCACGAATTCGTTGGTCAGATCCTGTTTGGGTGCTTTTCGCAGTGAGGATAAAGCCAAACTGTAGTTTTCATACTTTCTCATAGAGCACCTTTCCTGTGGCCCTGATTTCGTGACGCAGATCCTTGGAAATATTGTCATCCATATTGATGACATCCACTTTGAGCAGAGACCACAGATCATCCTGCAGCATTCGTTCCAATCGGTTGAACTGGGCGCACCCCTCGATGGCGAGATCGATATCGCTTTTCGGACGGTTCGTGCCCTTCGCACGTGAACCGAACAGGATCACTCGGGAGGCATCGCAAGCCGCGGCGAACTCGCGAATCTGCGCATACACGTCTTCGATGGGAACCGACGTCACAATTCCACCCCCGACTTTCCAGCTGACATGCGACACGTTGCCGGCAGTTAAATAACCGTCATCTCGTGTCCATCATAGATCCGGCGTTGAGGTCTTTTTGGTCATGCATGATGCTTGCTGCATGCGCGGCAGGCTTCGGCGAAGGCGCGGGCCAGACGTTGGCTTGGCTCGTCGGTGGGCGTCTGCTCGGGATGCCATTGCACGGCCATGAAGAAATCGCGGTCGGGGCGGTACGCGGATTCGATGATGCCGTCGGGGGCCGTGGCCTGTATCTGCACGCCTTCGCCGGCCCTGTGCACCGCCTGATGATGCACGCTGTTGACGCTGATCTCGTCGCATCCGAGAATCCTGCGCAGGGGAGTGCCGGGCAGAATGCTCACCTCATGCGACGGCTTGTTAAACGGCGCCTGCTGCCAATGGTTCAGTGCTCCGGGGATATCGTCGGCGATCTGCTGATACAGGTTGCCGCCCGCCAGCACGCACATCATCTGCAGGCCGCGGCATACGCCCAGATACGGCATTCGCCGGTCGTAGGCGGCTCTCAGCAGCGTCGCCTCGGCATGATCGCGCAGCGGCACCGGCTCGTCCATGCCCGGCAGATGCCGTCCGCCGTACAGTGACGGGTCGATGTCGTTGCCGCCCGGGATCATCAGGCCGTCCGCGCGGTCGAGCATGGACTTGAGATACCCGTCGTCGTCGGACGGATCCACGGTCAGCACATTCGCCCCCGCGAACTCCAGCAGACGCAGATATCCAGGGTCGATGTCGAACGTGCCGGGTACGGTCTCCGAATACTGCATCATCAATGCCACGACGGGTTTCATTGACATCGCCTTTCCCTGCTGGTTCTCGATCGCCGTGCGCCGACGCTGTTTCCCCGACGATACACTGAATGTCAATGGCGATTATATGAGTTCGAGCGGAGGTCCTACCAATGGCCGATGATCATGCATTCCCCGGTGCCGACGTTCTGTTGAATGAGCTCGCTGGCTCGGAATTCCCGGTATCCGACGACGTGATCGATCGTCTGCGTGGCGTCTACGGGCATCTCGCCGCGGTTTCGCCGGACGACCCGGAATTTGAGCGCTACCTGCGCGAGGATGTGATCGAGCATGAGGTGTTCACCCGCGGCGAGGCCATCGACATCAGCGACTCCGTGCTCGATGTCAGCGCGAGGCACAAAGGGGATGCGGCACTGCTGCTGGCGTTCTTCGTCGCGTTCGAATGGTTCCATCGCTGCGAATTCGACGCCGACCGGCGCATGCTCTACTGGCGACGGTTCGTGCCGCTGCTGCGAGCCTGCCTGGGGGAGTTCGCGCTCTACCAGTATGCGCTGTCCATGTTCCATCTGTACGGCGGAGAGGAGCGCGATGCCGAAGCCGCCGCGCTGCGGGCCCTTGAGATCGCGCCGAAGCACATCGGGTTCCTCAACGCCTACACCGAACAGATTCTGCGGCGCGTGGAACGACAGCTCATCTCCTCGGGGCGGCAGATGCCCGACGAGAAGGATCGGGCGGCGCTCGAACGGCTGATGGGACTGTTCGACAAGCGGCCGCGCGAGACGTGGCATCCGATCTTCCACACGAGCTATGGCCGCATCCTCGCCTGCCTGGGCCGGTACGACGAGGCTCAGAGCGAATTCTCCCGTGCCGTCGATCTTGAGAACGCCAAATACAACGAGTGGTGTGAAGCCGGCGGCCCCGGTGGCGAGTCCTCCGGTGGCGAGTCCTCCGACCCCGCAGGTTCCCGGAGCGGCGGACTCAAGGCCAGCACCTATGTGACCGAGATGAACGAGATCTTCGACGCGCGCAACACCTGCAACATGCTGTCGAACATGCGCTCGCTGTCGTCGGTGATCGACGATGCGCAGTCCGCGCAGCGGGAGCGGGCGCGCGAGCTGGACGACAAGATGGACGAGCTGGGCCGGCGCTTCGACAACGAGCGCATCGACATGCTGGAATTCATCGGCTTCTTCGCCGGCATCATATCGTTCGTCATCGCCTCCATTCAGCTGGGCGATGGTCTGACGTTCCCGACACGAGCCCTGATGGTGCTGATGCTCATGGGCTCGCTGCTCGTGGCGTTCGGAGCGTTCTCCGCGCTGCTGGAAAGCGGGCGTGCCGGCGATCGTGGAGGCTTCCGGCCTGCGCTGGTCGCGGTGGTCGCCATCGGGCTCGTCGTCATTGTCGCATCCGTGCTGCTGTACCTCGTCATTCGGTGATCGCTCGTTCACTCTTTGCAGGTCGCCGCAAAGAGTGAATCAGCGGTCAGCGGAATTCGCCTATTGCGCAACCCGAACCGCTGTGATTTTCTGAGAACGCCCAAAACAACAAGCGAGGTATGCATGTTCGACAAACGACTTTTGCGTCTGGCACCGGGAATCGGCCGTCTGGTCGCCGGCAAGGTGCTGATGCTGTGGCTGACGTTGCTGAGCAACATCGCGTTCGCCGTCACGCTGGTATCGATGCTCGGTGACCTGCTGAACGCGGTCGACGGCAAGGGGCCGATACCCTTGTCGTGCAGGGTCGATCACGTCAATGGCGGCTGCGTCGCTTTCGACAGGTCGGACCTGCTGCCGGAACTGCCGCAGTTCATGACCTGGACGCCGGCCCGCATCGGAGCCTACGCCGTCGCATTCGCGGTGATCCTCCTCGTGAGGTATCTGGCCACCAAAGGCGCGAATCATCTGGGATTCCTCGCTTCGGAGCGGGTGAAGCTCGCCCTGCGCACCAGGCTGTATCGCAAGATGCTGACCCTCGGACCCGACTACTCGAGCAAGGTGCGCACCGCCGATGTGGTGCAGCTCGCCGGCGAAGGTGTGGAGCAGGTGCAGACCTTCTTCGAACTGTTCCTGCCGCAGCTGTTCTACTCGGTGCTTGCTCCGATCACCCTGTTCGTGGTCGTGCTGCCGATCAGCGTGCCCGCCGCCGTCACGCTGCTGGTTTGCGCGCCGCTGATCGTGCTGATCGTCGGTGCCGTGGCCATGAGCGCCGCCCGCGTGTTCAAGAAATACTGGGGCAAATACACCGATCTCGGCTCGGAGTTCCTCGACGACCTGCAGGGCTTGGAAACGCTGAAGATCTTCGACGCCGACCAGCGTGCCCATGATCGGATGAACCGTCGGGCCGAGGAATTCCGCGTGATGACCATGAAGGTGCTGCAGATCCAGCTGCGCTCGCTCACCGCCATGGATCTGGTGGCTTACGGCGGCACAGCAGCCGGCATCATCGTCGCCGTGACGCAGTATCTGCATGCCGACACGAGTATGCTGTCCCTCGCCGGATGCATGCTGATCGTGCTGCTTTCCGCCGACTTCTTCATTCCGCTGCGTCAGCTCGGCTCCTATTTCCATGTGGCGATGAACGGCATGACCTCCACGAAGAAGATCTTCGCCGTGCTCGACATACCCGAATCGGGCAGGATCGGCGACGTCGAGCAGGCGCACGCGCCGAGCATCGACGACGCCGAGATCGTGTTCTCCCACGTCGGATACCGCTATTCGCAGACCGGCAACGATTCCGCCGGCAAAGACGCCACCGCAGACACCGAGGGCAATGTCGACGGCACCGGCGATGGCAGCAAAGCCGACAGCCCCCGTGACGCTCTGCACGACGTGTCGTTCACGGTCCTCCCGCATACCCTGACCGCGGTCGTCGGCGTCAGCGGTTCCGGCAAGTCCACCGCGGCGGGCATCCTCGCCGGGCGACTGACCGGCTACGAAGGATCGGTCTCCTTCAGGCACGCCGCTTCGGCTCCCGTCGAGCCGCACGGCACCGCCGACAGCATCGCGACGGTCGAACTGCGCGACTGCGCCAGGGACTTCCTGCTCGGCGAAGTGACCATCGTCTCAGCGTCCAGCCACCTGTTCCACGCCACGATTCGCGAGAATCTGCTGATGGCCCGGCCCGACGCCGCCGACGCAGAACTGTGGGATGCGCTCGATCGGGCGCACATCGCCGACTGGGTGCGCGAGCAGCCGCAGGGCCTCGACCTGATGATCGAGGAGGGTGCGGCGAATCTTTCCGGCGGACAGAAGCAGCGTTTGGCGTTGGCGCGCGGTCTGCTGCATGATTCGGCCGTCTACGTGTTCGACGAGGCGACCAGCAACGTGGATGCGGAAAGCGAGTCGCTGATTCTGCAGGCCATTCATGCGCTCGCCGAGACCAAGACCGTGCTGATGATCACGCATCGCATGGCCAACGCCGTCGAGGCCGATCGGGTTGTGGTGTTCGACCATGGAACCGTGGTCGAAACCGGCGCCCATGATGAGCTGATGGCGATCGACGGCCGGTATGCCGAACTGTTCCGCACCCAGAACGCCGTGGAGTCGTTCGGTGACGATCTCGGCTCCCGCACGGTTGAAATTCTGCCGCTGCGAAGCGACGCCAGTGGAACTACTGATGGAACCACCGATGGCGCCAATGGCACCGATGGCACCGAACCCGCCACCCCTGAAGCCCCGTCCTCATCAACATTCGCGCTGATCCGACGTCTGCTCGGCGTGGCCCGTCCGCTCACCCGATTCATGGTCTGCGCCACCGTATTCGGTACGATCGGCCACCTTGCGGCGACCTTCCTGCCGGTGTTCGGCATGTTCGCGCTGCTCGCCGTCGCGGGGCACCCCGTCTGGGGCATGGGGCTTCCCGCGGCCGTTGCGGGCATCGTCATCTGCGCGGTGCTGCGCGGCATCATGCGGTACACCGAGCAGTACATGAACCACAACGTGGCGTTCCGTCTGCTCGCGTTGTTCCGTGACCGGGCGTTTGCGGCTCTGCGTCGTCTGGCGCCCGCGAAGCTGACCGGCCGCGGCAAGGGCGATCTGATCGCTCTGATCACCACGGACGTCGAACTGTTGGAGATCTTCTTCGCCCACACGATTTCGCCGGTGTCGATCGCGGTCATCACTTCGCTCACGTTCGCCGTCGTGCTGGCCGCCTTGAATCCTTGGATGGCGCTGGTGCTGCTCGGCGCGCACCTTGTGGTCGGCGTGCTGGTGCCGAAGCTGTTCGCCGGCAGCGTTTCCGGCATCGGCCCGGACATCCGCCGTCGTTCGGCCGCTTTGGATGATTATGTGCTCGACGGCATGCGCGGCATCGACGAGACCATTCGGTTCGCGCGGGGTTCCCGCCGGGTGGAGGAGATTGCTCGTCGGACCCGGGAGCTTACTTCGGTGCGGTCGAAGCTGAGTGACGTGAACGGCCGGTTCGCCGGCATCGGTGGGCTGCTGGTGCAGCTGTTCACGATGCTCGCCGCCACGGTGGCGATCCTGTGTGCGGTGCCGGAACCGATGTCCGTGCCGGAATCCCTGGCGTCGGTGGTGCTGATCGCCAGCTCCTTCGGCCCGACGCTGGCTCTGAGCGCCCTGCCCGCCAATCTCACCCAGACGTTCGCCGCCGCCCGTCGTCTGTTCGCTCTTATGGATGAGACTCCTGCGGTGGATGAGCGTGGAACGAAGAATGCCGCGTATGCGGGGATGAGTCTGGATCATGTCGTCTTCTCCTATGACGGTCATCGTGGCGGGTCCGGTGAGGGTCGAGACGGCCGCGACGGCCATGCCTCCCGTGTGCTGGACGACGTTTCGCTGAAGGTTCCGCGGACCGGCGTATTGGGCATTCAAGGGCCGTCCGGCACCGGCAAATCGACGCTGCTCAAGCTGTTGATGCGCTACTGGGATCCGGATTCCGGCCGTGTTGTGGTCGAAGACTCTGGTCGTGAGACCAGGGTGGGCGGCATCGCCGATTCGGCGGTCTCGCAGCGGATCGATCTGCGTGATCTGGATGCTCATCATCGTCGGCGAATGCAGACGATGATGTCGCAGGAGACCTATCTGTTTGACGGCAGCATCCGCGAGAACCTGCTCGTCGCCGACCCGCAGGCCGATGATGATCGGCTGCGTGCGGCTTTGGAGCGTGCGTCGGTGGCGCAGTTCGTCGACTCGCTGCCGCAGGGGATCGACACTCCGGTAGGCGAGCTGGGGGACCGACTCTCCGAAGGTGAACGGCAGCGCATCGGATTGGCCCGGGTGTTCCTGCGGGATGCGGATCTGGTGCTGTTCGACGAGCCGACGAGTAGATTGGACGCTCTTAACGAGGCCATTATTCTGCGGTCCATCGCCGATCTGGCCGGGCGACGTGATCCTGACGGGCGGCAAGGACCCGCCGTGGTGATGGTGTCCCATCGCCGGTCCGCCATGCGCATCGTCGATCGTCTGGTCGAAGTCCGTTGAATCGGAGGGCACTCTCTTCGCTGTGATGAGGATGCGATCGAGGAGACGCGCCGGTACCGTAATCACAATTATCACTGCATATAATTACAGTGATAATTGTGATGTATTGGTGATGCGGAAAGGAGGGTCGTGATGACGAATGTGAAGGATCGTGCCGAAGTGATGCGGGAGGCGGCGGAACCTGGATCGCGCATCGGCTTGACCGAACTGGCCCGATCAAGTGCGTGGCGATCGACGCTGAAGAAACGGGGTCTGCTGGAGATTGTGGACCGTACCGACACGGCTGCGTATCTGGTGTCCGTCGAAGCGATGAACGACATGCTGGATTCCATCAATGCGTTGGAATCCGAAATCGAGCGGGTGACGGCCCAGCAGCTGTTTGTTGCCCGAGGCGAGCGTGAAGACTGGAAGGCCGGTGAAGAGCTCGAACGAGAGGCGCAGGAGAGTCTGCGACGACGTGCGGACGCCGTCCGGGAGTTTCTCGACGGGGAACGCTGATGGCGGTATCGGAAGTGCTGCTGTCTCAGGCGGTTGCTGTGATTGCCTCGGTGCGTGGCGCTTGGATGGATGCCGGTACTCTAGCCGATGACGTGATCCTGCTCGCTTACGTGTGGCCGGATGATGACGAGTTCAAGCAGGCTGTTTCCAGTGTGCGCCGCGCATTGACGTTGCTGGTGTCGAACCATGTGGAGGGTGCGGAACTGAAATACGGATTAGCCGGTTGGCGTTCCTACCATTTCCAGCATCATCGTTGCCAAGGAGCGCGAGCGGATATGAGTATTATCTATCGGAGAGTGCCTGAAGGAATCCAGATCAAGGGTTTCGGCAACCGTCATCTGCCGTCTGATATCTATGAACGGTTGGCGCGGCTGGGGGCCTGATGGCGAAGTTCCGGTCGGTGATGCCTTGAGCGTACCGGCCTGTTCGGTGTTGCGCGTGCGCATGAATTCCGGATCGGCATGGCGGGCATGGTATCTGAATGGGCATGATGCCTGAATAGGCATGGTGTCTGAATGGGCATGGTATCGATCGGCGCGGTATAGGCTGACAGGTATTGGACGTGTATGCATGGCTGATTTGCGAACGCATGATTGGCCATGAACGTATGCCGTTGAATCGACGAAGGAGCATGACATGGTATTTGGGCCGATTCCCGACATCACCCTGTCGGACGGGGTGACCATTCCGCAGATCGGATTGGGGGTGCTGCGCATCGACGATGCGGACACCGCTCCGGTGGTGGAGTCAGCGCTGGAGGCCGGCTACCGGCATATCGACACCGCGGCCGGCTACCACAATGAGGGTGGCGTCGGACAGGCGCTGGTGACCTCCGGCTATGCGAATGGTGAGCGGCGTAAGGAGCTGTTTCTCACCACCAAGCTGCGCGACTCCGAACAGGGCTATGATTCCGCGTTGAAGGCGTTTGATCGTCAGATCGGCCTGCTGCGCACCGACTACGTGGACATGTACATGATCCACTGGCCCACGCCGTTCGACTGGCGTAGCGACGAGGTGTGGCGCGCCTTCGTGCGGCTGCGTGATGAGAAGCGGGTCCGCACGCTCGGCGTGTGCAACTTCCTGCCGGAGCATCTGGAGAAGCTGCACGAGGAGACCGGCGAATATCCGACGGTCGATCAGATCGAACTGCATCCCACCTGGCAGCAGCGCGAGGTGGTGCGATTCTGCAAGGAGCATGGCATCGCTGTGGAGGCCTACTCGCCGATGGCCCGCGGAGCCGACCTCAACGCCGGCGACGGCGTGATCCGGCGCATCGCCGAAGCACACGGCAAGTCGAACGCCCAGATCATCCTGCGCTGGCACATCGAGAACGGCACGATCATCATACCGAAGTCCACGCATCGGGAGCGGCAGATCGAGAACGCCAGCCTGTTCGACTTCGCGCTCACGACGGAGGAGCATGCCGCCATCGACGCGCTCGACGGTCCGACCCGCGCCGGCCACGATCCGATGACCTTCTCCTACAGCTGACCGAGACCATACTGACCGAGACCATACTGACCGAAACCATATGGCATCCAACGCGGAAGGAGCGCTGATCGTCATGGCCCGACGTCGTCGATTCAGCGGCTCCTTGCCGTTGGAACGTTTCCTGATCCTCATCGTGATCGCCGTCATCATCGGCATCAGTGCCGGGTTGCTGTTGCCGTACGTCAGCGAAACCGTGGGCAGGGTCGTCGGCCGGTATCAGGCCACCGGTGGTGCTGCGGACGCATTGGGGCGGCTGACCGTGGTGGATGCTCCCAAGCCGAACTCCCAGTATCGTCGTGATGCCTTCGGCTTTCGCGAATACGATCCGGACGGCAACGGTTGCGACGCCCGCAACGACGTGCTCGCCCGCGACCTGAAGAACGTGACCTACCGCAATGCCGAACGCTGCAAGGTGGATTCCGGCATCCTGGACGATCCATATACCGGTAGGACCATCGAATTCCGCAGGGGAGCGAAAACCAGCGCCGCCGTGCAGATCGACCATGTGGTGGCATTGAACGACGCATGGCGATCGGGAGCCAGTACATGGAACACCCGCCGGCGGTACGAGTTCGCCAACGATCCGTACAATCTGCTGGCAGTGGACGGTCCGGCCAACGAAGACAAGGGCGACGCCAACGCGGCCGACTGGATGCCGCCGAACAAGGACTTCGGCTGTGAGTATGTGGCCCGTCAGATCGGCGTGAAATCGAAATACGGGTTGACCGTGACAGGACGCGAGAAAACCGCCATGCTCAAGGTCCTCCATGATTGCCCTGGCCAGCCCCTGCCTGTCCGGTAGCGAAGGGTGTTGGCTCTGCCTTCCCCTGGGAGGGGAAGGTGGCCGACAGGGTCGGCCGGATGAGGTGGACGAACAAAGCCAGAAATGTCCTGAGACTGCGGGGGCGGGGTGTGGGTTCAGGCTCGCCGACAGACGAACGTGGCTCTGCCTTCCCCTGGGAGGGGAAGGTGGCCGACTCGGTCGGCCGGATGAGGTGGCCGAACAAAGCCGGGAATGTACCGATGCTTCGGTGGCGTGACGTCTTCGTGACATACCGCCGTGCTATAACACCGCTGGGAGGCACCTACGAATGAAAGATTCGGATTCCGAACAATCCACAATCGTCACCACGCAACCATCCGATGGCTTTACCGAATCCGGTGGTTCCGCCGAATCCGATAGCTTCGCCGAGGTGGAGCACAAACCCGACTTCGAGCATCTTGATCCCGAGGAAGCCCGCGCCCTCGCCGCCAGCGGCCATCCCCACACCGAGCACATGCACAGCGTTCCGAAGCTCGCCACCCCGCATACGGGGGCCAAGGCCAAGCTCTCCGCATTGCTCGGCCCGGCGTTCGTGGCCGCCGTCGCCTACGTGGATCCGGGCAACGTGGCCGCCAACATCACCTCCGGCGCCCGCTACGGGTTCCTATTGGTCTGGGTGCTGGTGCTCGCCAACGCCATGAGCGTGCTGATCCAATACCAGAGCGCCAAACTCGGCATCGTCACCGGCCAGTCCCTGCCCGCCCTGCTCGGCAACCGCATGAACCCGGGCGGCCGACTCCTGTTCTTCGCCCAGGCCGAGGTCATCGCCATCGCCACCGACCTTGCCGAGGTCATCGGCGGCGCCATCGCCCTGAATCTGCTGTTCGGCCTGCCGCTGTTCGTCGGCGGCTGCATCATCGGCGCGATCTCCACGGTGCTGCTGCGCTTCCAGGGCGGCCACACGCAAGGCGTATTCGAAAAGCTCATCATCGCCCTGCTGCTCGTTATCACCTTCGGATTCATCGCCGGCCTGTTCATCGACCCGCCGGACCCGTCCAAGGTGTTCGGCGGCCTGATCCCGCACTTCACCGGCGCCGACTCGGTGCTCATGGCCAGCTCCATGCTGGGCGCCACGGTCATGCCCCACGCCATCTACCTGCATTCCACGCTGGTCAACGACCATTACGAAGGCCGCAACGACCGCCCCGGCATCAAACGCGAACTGTTCGGCACCAAGATCGACGTGGTCTGGGCGCTGCTGCTCGCCGGCAGCGTGAACCTCGCCCTGCTGCTGCTCGCCGCCAGCGCCCTGCACGGCATGCCCGGCACCGACACCATCGAAGGCGCCCAGCATGCCGTCGTGCAGGTGCTCGGCCCGGTCATCGGCACGATCTTCTCCATCGGCCTGCTCGCCTCCAGCCTGTCCAGCACGTCGGTCGGCACCTACGCCGGCCAGGAGATCATGCACGGTCTGCTGCACGTCGACGCCCCGATGTGGGCGTGCCGTGTGATCACGCTGGTGCCCGCACTGGTGATCCTATGGTTCAGCGACAACCCCACGTACGCGCTGGTCGTCGGCCAGGTGATCCTCTCCATCGGCATTCCGTTCGCCATCATCCCGCTCATGCGCTACACGCATGACAAGGAGCTGATGGGCAAGTGGGCGGACGGGCCCGTCAAGCACGCCATCTTCATCGCCGTGGCCGTGCTGATCATCACGCTCAACGTGCTGCTGGTCGTCCTCACCGTCCTCGGCAAGGCATGAGCACGCCGAGCCGTCCGAATGATCCGAACCGTCTATAAGTTTTCCGTATAACGAACAGGCCAAGCCGGCTTCCGCTCTCCGTTATGCTTACCTACGGGCTGTTGCGCCCGAACGCCGTCGAACGAACGGCGTCAGCAGTACACTCAGCAATACACGAGGAGGAGAGCCATGGATTGGGCATTCATCACCCACTACGCCCCCTACTTCGTCAACGCCGGCTACATGACCGTGTTCATCAGCTTCTTCGGCGTGCTGCTCTCCATCGTGCTCGGCCTGCTGTGCGCCGCCGTGGAGATCGCCCGCATCCCGGTGCTCTACCAGATCGTGCGCGCCTACATCGAACTGAGCCGCAACACCCCGCTGCTCGTGCAGCTGTACTTCCTGTTCTTCGGCCTGCCGAAGCTCGGCGTCGTCTGGTCCGCCGAAACCTGCGCCATCGTCGGCCTCGCCTTCCTCGGCGGCTCCTACATGTCCGAAGCCCTGCGAGGCGGCCTCGAAGCCGTGCCCGGCGTGCAGCACGAATCCGCCCAGGTGCTCGGCTTCACCAAGGCCCAGGCGTTCACGCACATCATCCTTCCGCAGGCCCTGTCCACCGCCATTCCCGGCGTGGTGGCCAACGTGATCTTCCTCGTCAAGGAATCGTCGGTGGTCTCCGCCATCGCGCTCGCCGACGTGATGTACGTGACGAAGGATCTCATCGGCATGTACTACGACACCTACGAATCATTGACGTTGCTGATCATCACCTATCTGGTGATCCTGCTGCCGATCTCCATCGTCGGTACGCTGCTGGAAAGGAGGTTCGACTATGCAAGGCGCTGAGATCCTGCTTCAGCCGGGCGTCTTCCCCCGTCTGCTCCAGGGCCTGTGGGTCACGGTCTGGATCGCCGGCGTGTCGGTCGGCCTGTCCGTTCCGGTCGGTCTGCTGGTCGGCTGGCTGATGACCCTGCGCAATCCGTTGATCCGCATCCTGATGCGCATCTACCTTGATTTCATCCGCATCATGCCGCAGCTGGCCCTGCTGTTCATTGCCTTCTACGGGTTTGCCCAGGCGTGGGGCTGGAATCTCGACGCCACCGGCGCCTGCGTGCTGGTGTTCGTGCTGTGGGGCGGCGCCGAGCTGGGTGATCTGGTGCGCGGCGCGCTCGAATCGATTCCGAAGAGCCAGTATGAGTCCTCGTATGTGCTGGGCCTGAGTCCGTGGCAGACGTTCTCCCGCGTGATCCTGCCGCAGGCCGTGCGTCGTCTGCTGCCGGCGAGCGTGAACCTCGCCACCCGAATCGTCAAGACCACGTCGCTGGCCGTGCTGCTCGGTGTGGTGGAGGTCATCAAGGTGGGCCAGCAGATCATCGACGCCCATCGTTTCGAATTCCCGACCGCCACGTTGTGGATCTACGGCGTGATCTTCTTCATGTATTTCATCGTGTGCTGGCCGCTGTCCATCGTGGCCCGTCGACTGGAAAAGAGGTGGGCTCATGACTGAGCAGATCATTCAGCAGGCTGAACCGACTGAGCGGACTGAACTGGCTGAGCGGACTGAATCGACAGGCGGGAACGTATCGACTGGCAAGAACCTTGAGATCCGGCATCTGGTCAAGCAGTATGCCAATGCCGACAAGCCCGTGCTGAACGACATCACCCTCACCGTGCCCGCGGGCAAGGTCACCGTGGTGCTCGGCCCTTCCGGTTCCGGCAAGTCGACGCTGCTGCGTACGGTGGCCGGACTGGAGCCGATTCAGGGCGGCGAGATCGCGCTGGACGGCGAGGTGATCGCGCGGGGAGAATCCGGCGGCGCGAAGTCCGGTCGCCAGCAGCGCAGCGCCGAACTGCGCACGCGAGTAGGCATGGTGTTCCAGAGCTATGATCTGTTCCCGAACAAAACCGTGCTGGGCAATATCACGCTGGCCCCCACGATCGTGCAGAAGCGGCCGAAGGCCGAAGCCGAACGGGAGGCGCTGGAACTGCTGGGGCGCGTCGGTCTGGCCGATCGTCGGGATGCCTGGCCTCACGAGCTTTCCGGCGGTCAGCGTCAGCGTGTGGCGATCTGCCGTGCGCTGATCCTGCACCCGGAGATCATGCTGTTCGACGAGGTGACCGCGGCGCTTGATCCGGAAATGGTGCGTGAGGTGCTTGACGTGATCGTCGAACTGGCCGATCAGGGGCTCACCATGATGATCGTCACGCATGAGATGGCGTTCGCCCGGGCCATTGCCGACCGGATCGTGCTGTTGGACGGCGGGCATATCGTGGAGCAGTCCGACGACGCCGAACGGTTCTTCACCGATCCGCAGAGCGAGAGGGCGAAGCAGTTCCTGCAGACCTTCCAGTTCAAGCGTCACGAGTGATTGCGGCGGTCGGATCGCGTAGTCGGGATTACACAGTCGGGATTACGCAGGCCGATACGTCAGGCAATCAGCAGATCAGTTGAGTGGCCGATCAGCCAGTCAGTCAATCAAATCAGTCAATCAAATCAGTAAGGAAACCACACAGAAAGAAGGGAAACCATGACCACGAAACTCTTCGGCCGCATCACGCGCGCCGTCATCGCCGCAGGGGCCGCGATCACCATGCTGGCGTCCGTCGCCGCGTGCGGTCCCACCGCGTCCACGCCGAGCGAGGCCGGCGACACCGCCTCCGCGAACAGCGGCAACACCTCCGCCACGAAGGCCCGCAGCCTCGACGAGATCAAGAAGTCCGGCAAGATCAAGGTGGCGGTCTTCTCCGACAAGGCCCCCTTCGGCTATGTGGACAAGGACGGCAAGTATCAGGGCTACGACGTCTACTTTGCCGAGCAGCTGGCCAAGGATCTGGGTGTGACCCCCGAATACACGTCCGTGGATCCGGCGGCCCGCGTGGACGTGCTGACCTCCAACAAGGTGGATCTGGTGCTTGCGAACTTCACCGTCACCGATGAGCGCGCCGAGAAGGTCGATTTCGCCAAGCCGTACATGAAGGTGGCGCTGGGCGTGGTCTCCCCGGACAGCAAGGTGATCAAGGACGTGAACGAGCTGAAGGGCAAGACGCTGATCATCGCCAAGGGAACCACCGCCGAAACCTACTTCGGCACCAACTACCCGGACGTGAAGCTGCAGAAGTACGATCAGTACGCCGACGCCTACAACGCACTGCTTGACGGCCGCGGTGACGCCTTCTCCACCGACAACACCGAGGTACTCGCCTGGGCGAAGGCCAACAAGGGATTCACCGTCGGCATCACCAAGCTGGGTGACACCGACACCATCGCTCCGGCCGTGCAGAAGGGCAACACCGAGCTGCTGAACTTCGTCAACGACGAGATCGTGAAGCTCGGCAAGGACAACTTCTTCCACAAGGACTACCAGCAGACTCTGGAGCCGGTGTACGGCGACGAGGTCAACCCCGACGACATCGTCGTGGAAGGCGGCGAGCTGTAAACCGGTTGCCGAGATCTCGCCATTAGAGATCGCATAGAGATCGCATAGAGATCGCCAAGGTGGAGCCACCGCAAGGGGCTCCACCTTTTTTGCGTGGCTTCGTCTGATCCACCTCATCAGTCAGCCTTCGGCTGCCAGCTTCCCCTCATAGGGGAAGCCGGACGGTAGGAGGCGCATTACCCGTATGGGGCTTCCCCCTTTGGGGGAAGCTGTCGGCGATAGTCGACTGATGAGGGGTTTGGGCAGGGCGTCGGTTGTTATTCGAGCCGACGGGCGAGCTTTCCGGTGTGAAGCGTGATTGCATAGTTCGTCTGATCCACCTCATCAGTCAGCCTTCGGCTGCCAGCTTCCCCTCATAGGGGAAGCCGGACGGTAGGGGAAGCCTCAATGCTTCTTCATGCTGGTCAGGATCTTGCGGATCGCCGCATTCGTCTGCTCGGCGGCCTTCTGGAACTTCGGGAACGACTTGTAGTGCGGGTCCTCGATGTCCTGCGCCTCCGGCACGGCCGGTCGGATCATCGCGGCCGAATCGATCACCGACTCCAGCCGCTCCTGGATCGTCAGTCCGTTCACCAGTCCGTTGGTCTTGCAGTATTCGCACATGTTGGCGAAATCGGGCAGCAGGAACGTGTATTTCACGGCGGTGGGGGCGATGGTGACGATGTCCTTGCGCTGCGACTTTTCGAAGCACAGGATCAGGTCGGCCGACTCCGCCAGTTCCGGGGTGAGTCGCCGCGAGCGGAACTCGTAGGGGTTGATTCCCACGCTGCGCATGAGTTTGGCGCTGGATTTGTCCATCAGTTCGCTCGGCAGACCATGCGTGCCGGCGCTGGAAACGCGGATGGACGTGTTGCTCAGGTATGCGGCCATCAGCAGTTCGCCCATCGGGGAACGGCAGATGTTGCCCGTGCAGACGAACATGATGTGCATGGGGTTGTGCATACTCTTCTCCTGTTGCGTTGTCTTATTGGTCGGCGATCGACGTCACGCAACAATGCTCAACGACGAAGGCGTGGAAAATACCTTATCCACAATACCCGTTCGGGTTTGCGGATACCTAATCGGTTCCACGCCGCTTCACCATTCCGATACGTTTCACGCTACTGCTTCGAGATCGCGCAGGCGGCCGTATCGTAGGTCACGCCCGGATCCATCCATCCCATCGGGGTCTGGTCGAGCTTCAGGTCGGTCTTCGCCTTGGTGGAGGTGGTCACGTCGAACTCGTACGAGACGGTCGAGCCGGGTGAAATGTTTGTCTTGCTCAGCCAAGCGGTTTCGCCGTCGATGCTGGTTTGGCTCGGTTTCTCATCCGCATTGGTGGTGATGTTCGAAATCGAGCCGCCCTTCGGCGCGTAGAACAGCATCGCGTCGTGCGCGGTGCCCATCGGACCGTAATGATCGTTCTTGCCCACGATGTACTCGTATTCGGCCTTCACGTCGGAGGTGGGCACCGTATTGGTGAACGTCACGCGCACATGGTAGGTCTGCGAGCCGTCGGCGTTGCACGACTGGCGTGTGATCGTGGTCTTGCGGTGGATGTACCACGTCATCTTCGAGGTCTTCATCTCGGTCACGTACACGCCCAGCTCGGGGTTCTCCTCGCTGCTCGGCGTGCCCTTGGCCAGTCCGGCGCCTTGGAAGTTCTTCGCCTCGTCCTCGTGGAAGCTGTACATGTACAGGTGGCGGTTGGAGGCCAGATCGCCCATGCTGTTGGCCACCTGCATGAGTTTCGAGGTGTTCATGTTGGCGAACATCTGGCTGATGGCGGTGCTCACGATGTATTCGAAGTAGGCATTCTGCTGTTCTTCGGGGATCTCCTTGTAGATGGTGTTGAGCATGAACTCGGCGGTGTTGTCGCCGGTGAGCACGCGTCCGTCTGGCAGTTTGACACTGCCGTTGATCTTCACCATCTGCTGGATGAACACCGGGTCCACTGCGATCACGCCGTCCACCTGCCCGGCGTAGGGGGAGGCCTGCCAGGTCTTGTTGAGGATCTCGGCCACATGCGGGAAGTTCGGCAGCACCGGCGCGTTACGCGGATCGGTGGTCACCTCCAGTTCGCTGAACACGTTGGTCTCCTCGTCGGTGAGCACTCCCTTGAGGTTGAACTCCGTGTTCGGGTGGAAGTTGCCCATGGCGATCTTGCCGTTGCTTGTGCTCATGGAGCCCAGCGAGCCGACCAGACCGCCGCTGGAACGGGATTCGGAGGTGGTCTGCGCCATGAGCAGGTAGTTGCGGTTGCCTTCCGCGCCGAGGAACCTGGGCAGGAACTGCAGCGAGTTGTCGATCTGGTCGATTTTCTCGGCCACGGTGTCGAACTGGGTGCGGCTCTGCTCGTAGGCCGTTTTCACCATGCCGACGTGTGGCTGGGGGAGGGCGTCCAGCGTCTGCTTCTGCTGCTGGATCAGCTGGTTGGTCTTGCCGAAGCTGGATCGCACGTCCTGCAGGGGTTTGAGGTTCAGCTGGGAGTCGCCGGCGGAAAGGTTCGCGTTCATCAGCGTGGAGACGTTGTCGCTCAGACTGGGCAGGGCCTGGGAGACCATGGCGTCCATTACGTCGGTCATGCCGCGCACGGTTTTCACGTCATCGCCGTACACCGGCACCGCGGAGGCGACCTTCCATAGCGATCCGTTCGCGATCTCCTTGGCGGCCTTGGTGTGGGTCTGCGCCTGGGCGATGGCGTTGTTCAGCGTCTTGGTGTCCTTGAGACCGGAAAGATCGGACAGCGAGGCCACCGCCTGCACGGCCTGCGTCTCATGATCGCGCACCTGCAGCGCCTGCTTGTAGAACTTCAGACCGAGGAATCCGCCCACCGCGGCCAGCACCACGAGGATCAGCAGGATCGTGATCACCACGTTGCGTACGGTGTGCCGCTTCTTCGCCGGTCGATGTCCGCGACGTCCGCCCCCATTGCGTGCGGAGCGAGGTCCGGCAGACCGTGATTCCGGCTGCATGATCGAATTCCAGTCCGCGGCCGCAGTGCCGTTGCCGGCCTGTGAGGATCCGCTCGATGCGCTGCGTCCCGATCCCTGAACGTGTCTTGCCAATGCTCGCTCCCCTCGATATGACGGTACGGCTTTCGACTCATCCGCACGGAAGCCTCGAACTACAACTATCAATAATGCCCGTCGTGGAGGTGAAATTTTCCACGACGGGCATGATCTCTACAAATCGACCGGAATCCTGGATCTCCCGGTAGCGATCAGTACGATCCGGTTCCCTTGAATACCACGAGCACGGTTTTGGCCAGAATCGCCATGTCGCCGGTGATCGACCAGTTCTCGATGTACGAAACGTCGAGGTATTCGGATTGTTCCTGCGAAAGATCGGAACGGCCGGAAACCTGCCACGGGCCGGTGATGCCGGGCTTGACGAGCAGTCGGGTGGCGTACAGGGAATTGTAGCGGGCCACCTCCTCGGGCAGTGCGGGGCGCGGGCCGACGAGCGACATGTCGCCCTTGAACACGTTGAAGAACTGCGGGAACTCGTCCAGCGAGGTCTTGCGGATGAACTTGCCGATCTTGGTGATGCGCGGATCGTCCTTGAGTTTGAAGATGAAGCGGTCGGACTGTCCGGACTCCTCGGCCAGCTTCTTCTTGATCTCCTCGGCGTTGGTCACCATGGAACGGAACTTGTACATGGTGAACGGGATGCCGTGCATGCCGATGCGCGTCTGGGTGAAGAACACCGGGCCGCCGTCGTCGAGCTTGATGAGGATCGCCACGATCAGCATGATCGGCGAGCTGATGATGATGGCGATGGTGGAGAGGATGAGATCCATGATGCGCTTAACCACGTAGGTGGTGATGCGGTATTGCGGCAGACTGGCGGTGAGCACCGGCTGTTCGGTGGTGTTGCGCAGATACAGGCGATGGCCGCCGATGTCGGCCAGTGAGACGGACACGGCGAGTTCGATGCCGAGCGATTCCACGCCGAGCGACAGGGCATGCAGCAGCGGCGAATCGCGGGTGAGCACGTCGGTCACCAGAATGGACTGGGCACCGAGACGTTCCGCGGTGCGGGGGAAGCGGGAGTTGAGCGTCACGATTTCGAGTTTGTCCGCGCCGGCGATGGAGGGGTCGGGCGTGTACTGGGTGCTCATCACCACGTTGGGGTCATGCGGGTTCACCTGAATGGGGCATACGGCGATGGGCGCGTAGCCGAGGGCCGTGTAGTCCTGCATGGTGCGCAGGGCCTTGTTGATGCCTTCGGATGATCCCATGACGACGGTGGCGTACTTGCAGTCGCCTTTCTTGCGATTGCGGTGCAGGGATCGGCGCAGCAGCCAGCGGGCCACCACTTCGATCAGTCCGGCGATGATCGGCACGATGATCAGACTGGTGCGGGGCATTTCCAGATCGAACATGAAGGCGATGCAGCTGGCCAGAATGATCGTGAACACCGTGGCGTTGATGATCTTCGTGTAGATGCCGTAGCCTTCGGCCATGCCGTGGCGCTGATACGCGCCGGCGAAGAGCAGTGCCAGAAGCCAGATGCCGCACAGGATCACGATGAACAGGGAGATCGGCATGGCACGCAGCACGGTGTTGTAGGCGGGGGGATTGACCGCGAAGCCGATGACCATCGAGACCAGCATCACCACGATGTCGGTGACGATCATGCTCAGCACGAACAGATAACGCCATCGCGGGGTTTGCCTGAATCCCCAGCGACGATAGTCGTCGATCGAATCCTCGAACGGCGTATTGGTGAATTTGAATTCGCTGCGCGGTGTTGACGAGCCGAATGGTTTTCCGCTTGCCGCTGTAGGCGGCGTCGGCGGTGTTTCGGGCTTGCTGTGCTCAGCAGTCATAGAACCCCCTGCGGGAGCGAGGGACTCGCTGTTTGACGAAGGTTTGTCATCCACGGCGAAATCCCTCCCTCTGTCTTTCCTTATGATTTCTCAAACTTCTTCTTTAGCAGAGCATAGTAGCGATAAACGACGAAGGGGGGATTGTTGATCACGGATTCGCCGTTTGTTCACTTGATGGCCGGGCCATCATCGCCGGTGGTACCACTGTTATTACTGCCGTTGTCGGTGTTGCCGCCGCCGTTTCCGTTGCCGCCTCCGTTGGTGTTGGTGTTGCCTCCGCCATTGTTATTGGTGTTTCCGTTGCCGCCTCCGTTGGTGTTGGTGTTGCCTCCGCCATTGTTATTGGTGTTGCCGTTGCCGCCCCCGTTGGTGTTGCCTCCGCCATTGTTATTGGTGGTCGTATTGGAGTTGGCGTTGTTGTTGGTGGTATTGGAATTGTTGGTATTGGAATTGTTGGTATAGGCGTTGCCGCCGTTAGTGGTCGTGCCGCCCTGCGTGCCGTCGTTCGACTGCGTGGAGTTGGCGGCGGTGTTGTTCTGCAGCTGCTGCATGGAGGCCTCCACGTTGGCGGAGGCGGTGGACAGCGCGCTGATGGCGTTCTGTACCTCGGTCAGATCGGGGTTGTCCTGGTCGAGCAGGGTATTGGCCGTGCCGAGCGCGATCTGCAGCTGGACGCGGGTCTGATCGTCGGCCACGTTGTACCGGCTGCTCTCGAAGAGCGCCTGGGCGTTGTCGACGGCGGTCTGCAGGTTCTGCTTCGCGTTGTCGGTGGTGGTCTTGTTCTTGGCGTCCCTGCTGCTCGTCACGGACTTCGCCGCGGCGGTGACCGCCAAGGCCTGGCTCTTCATGGTGGAGGTGAGCTTCTGGGTGTCCTTGGTGTTGGACTTGAGTTCGTTGGCGGAAAGGCCGGTGTCGCAGCTCTTCGCGTCCTCGATCTTGCCTGCGGCGTCCACGGCTTTCTTCAGATTGCTTACGGTGTTGGCGTCCGTCACCTGATCGGCGGTGATGCCCAGCTGGCTCCTGACGCCGCTGACCGCGGAGTCGAGCGACTTCTTGGCACTGTTGTAGTCGTCCACTGCGGCGAGGCATGCGGTCAGTGCGGTTTGATGCTCCTGTTGCGACTGATTGTCGGTCGTGCCGGAGTTTGCGTTGCGGTTGCGCACCACCATCACGCCGGCCACGGCCAGGGCGATCACCGCCACCGCGGCGACCGCAGCGATAATGATCGGCTTGCGGTTCGGCTGCTTCTTCTGCTGATCCGGCGGCACCAGAGCCAGCGGATCCTTTTCTCCCGGCTTGGGCTCCAGGGATTCGATGGCGCTGAGATTCCTCGCGCGTTCGCGGTCGGCCGCGTTGTCCGGCTGCAGGGGAAGTCCGGCGAGCTGGAAGGTGTTGGCGGTGGGATCCATGTTGTCCGGGAAGATCGACGCCTTCTGGTCGGCGGCCGTGCCGGTCGGATTTTCGGCCTGCGCGGCCTTGACGTCCTCCGGGGTGAATGCCACGGTTTCGGCCGCGTCGTCGTTGTCGCCGTTGCTGTCGCCGCCGTTGTCGTCCGGATCGACCAGCGGGTTGAAGGCCATGGTGGCTTCCGGATTCGCCGGTTCGTCGGTGTTCTCGGTATCCGATTCGGCTGCGGTACCCGGTTCGGCAGTGGCTGCCGGGAAGGCGATGGTCGGAGCGTCGGTGGTCGGGGTGACGGTGGTTGCGGCGCCGACCGCCGGCATGCTGATGGTGGCGGCTGAGTTGATCGGCTGATGCACCGCATCTCCGAATACCTCTTCGGGTGATTCGGCGACGGTTTCGGCGAGCTGCTCCACGCCGCTTTCGGGGTGATCGTCGCCTGTATCGTTCGGATCGGCATTCGTGTCGACTGTCAGATTGGCGGGCGTGTCTTCGGTGCTGCCTGTGGTGGTATTGTCAGCCGGCTGGTCGGCGGCCGCGACCGTCGGGTTCTTCGGCGTGAATCCCGCGTTGAGCGGGGTGATGACGGCGGTGTCGACGAGATCATCGCCGCCGTCATGCGGGGTGGCGGAGACGATCGTACGGCCGCTCTCCTCATCGGGTTCGTCGCCGGCCATGGCTGACGCGTCGACATCGTCGGAGATATTGGTTGAAGCGTTGCCGGAGTTCGTGACGTCCGCGGCGGGAATCACCGGGCCGAAGGTCTGGGCGGGAGCGCTGGGCTGTGCGCTGCCGGCTCCGTCCGCCGTATGCTTGGGGCCGGTCTTCTCCACTAGAGCGGGGAAGGTGATCGGGGGGATATCCCACTGGGTGTTGACCACATCCCCTTCGGCCAGAGGCTTGATCGCGGTCTGGGGCGCGGCTGTATTACCGGTTCCGGTTGCCGGTGTGTCGGCGGAGTTCGTGCTGTCGGGGGTTTCTCCGGCCGTCTGCTCGGAGTCGCCTGATGGGGTGATGCCGGCGAATGCGTTGCCCTCGGCATCGCCGCTGTCATTGTTCGCATCGGCGTTGGAAGCGTTGCCGTTGGTCCCGGAGGTCTGCGGCTCGTCGTCGATGGGGAACCACAGATCCATCTTCCGCCTGTCCTCGTTGGGGCTGTCGTCTTGTTTGTCGACCATTGACTCTCCCGATCGTCTTCCACTTCCGTCGCGTGCAGCTGCACGCCTAAGCCATCTTAGAAGTCACCATACCCACGTTCCGACCGGTTCGCCACCTGACTTATATCGTGTTGTGTATACGGGAATGCGAGGTAATTCTTGATTCAGAATCAACTGTTGTGAAATTGTTGTGCAACGCGGGGAATGATCAGCCTGTCGAGCGGATGCACGAGAACCGTATCGATCAGGGAGGCGACCAGTAGCAGTATGACGTAGACGAGGATCACGCCTGCGACCCCCATCGGAATCATCAGCAGGGCCGGGTGCGGATCCGGCAGCAGGTTCGAGACGAACGCCCACAGCGGCTCCTTGATGAACGGGTTCTCGTGGATGAGATATACGCCGAACACGCTTTTGGCCAGTTTGCCAATGAGCTTCTGCAATGCGGTCGGAGAAGCGGATCGTCGTACATGTTTCCGGGGGCGGGCGTTATGCAGCATCATGAACATTGCCGAAACGGTGAGAATAGGGAGGATCGGCACCGTGCCGACGACATGGTGATTGCTTTGGCGGAACTGTTTGGTGATCGATACCAGATCCAGCGCATAGTAGAATCCGGCGATAGTCACGAATGAGAATATGATGAGCAGTATCACCTGCCAAGGGCGTATGTGTCGGGCGATGCGAATGTTCTTGCCGTGCAGTTTGATGTATGCGCCGAAAAGGTATGCGGTGATGGCGTAGGTGAGATTTGTCCACAGCAGCTGTCCAAGTGAAACAACGGCCATGATGCTGAGCAGGGGTAGCAGGATAAGTATCTGCGTGAAGCCCCGGCGCGGAATATTATGCACGGCGATGTTGAGCAGGGGTGCGAACAGCAGCAGGAATACGTATGAGGTGATGAACCAATAGGTGCCGTTGAACGTCGGCAGCATCGACTGGTACAGCCCCTTGACCAGCGAGGTGGGGTGCGCGAGAGACAGTGTGGTCCCGCTGATATGCGATGACAGTGCCACGGCGATCACGAAGAACAGCAGGGTGTAGACGAGGGTCTGCAGCATGGTTCGCAGCACCCGTTCCACGCGGAACCCCTTGTTGACGAGGAAGTATCCGGAGATGATGTAGAAGATGCAGACGCCGATCTGTCCGCCGTACTGATCGATGGCATAGGCAACCGCCTGGGATACGCCGCCGGAGGTTTCGAGATTCCAGCCGATGTGTGCCACGAAGTGACAGGCCACGATGAGCATCATGGCGATGATGCGGAGCGTTTCGTACCGGTAATCGCGCCCCCTGTCTTTCGCGGTGGGAGGCGTGGGAATCTGATTGGCAACCTGCATCTGCTTCAACCTCGTCAACGATTGGCGCCGGCCTGATCGTCGCTATTCGGGGGATTTGCGCCCCCGGACAGGCCTGATTGTCCGAACTGTCCGTGGATGGCGAAGCGGATCTTCTACGGGCAATGAAGCTCAGAGGTTAGCCGCCTTCCAACCTGTACGGCCAACATTGTAGTGGATGGCGTCATCAGCCGATGGGATCCCGTGCGAATCACGGAATGATTGCGGATGGGGCGGAGGGTCTCCTTCGTGAAATCGCCCATACGGTATAGACCCCCGTTTCATGATGATGCAAGGGGTCTGATAAATATCTTGGCGCGGGACACCCCTGTCGGTATAGTGTCTACTAGTTTTCGGCCGTGACCGTGTCTCTATGCGGGAATGCAGGGGCTGATCGATAGAGAAAGAAGCGTGTAATGCGAATTCTGGTAACTGGAGCCAACGGATATCTGGGGCAGGGCGTTGTCAAGAGCCTCTTGGAATTGGGGCACGAGGTCATCGCCGCCGATTTCGCCACAGACCATGTCGATCAGCGGGCCAAGCGCATTGATTGCGATTGCTTCGGCATCGAGGATCCGTATGAGTACTTCGGCAAGCCGGATGCGTTGCTGCACATGGCGTGGCGTGATGGGTTCGTGCACAATTCCGATGCTCACATCGAGGATCTGCCCAAGCATTACCGTTTCATCAAGACGATGATCGAATCCGGTATCCCTCAGGTCGCTGTGATGGGCAGCATGCACGAGATCGGCTTCTACGAGGGAAGCATCGACGAGCACACCCCCTGCAATCCGATGAGCATGTACGGCATCGGCAAGAACGCGCTGCGTGAGGCGACCGAGCTGCTCTGCAAGCAGAAGAACGTGACGTTCCAGTGGCTTCGCGGCTATTACATCGTCGGTAATTCGGAGTACGGCAGCTCCATCTTCTCGAAGATCACCGCGGCTGTTCATGAAGGGAAGAAGGAATTCCCCTTCACCATGGGACAGAATCAGTATGATTTCGTGGACTATCCGGAGTTCTGCGATCAGGTGGCGGCCGCGGTGTCCCAGAAGGCCGTGACCGGCATCATCAACATCGGTTCCGGCAAACCGGAGAAGCTGGCTGACCGCGTGGAGCGGTTCATCAAGGAGAATCATTACGATATTGCGCTCAAGTATGGTGCATTCCCCGATCGTCCGTATGATTCCAAGGCCGTATGGGGCAACACCGGGAAGATCGAGAAGATCATGCAGGGGCTGAAGGGCTGAACGGAACGACCGATACCGATGCCGATTGGGACGGCGAGAAGGAAGATCCTCGAACGACAATGAAAGTATTGCTTATCACCCCCAATTTCTTCGATTATCCGCAGTTGATCTGCGATGAATTGCGAAGGATGGGCCACGACGTGGATTGGTTCGACGACCGTCCGAGCACCAACCCGTTCATCAAGGCGATCATCCGCATCAACAAGGACACCATCAACAGTGTGATCAGGCAGTATTTCAACCGTGTGATGCAGTCCATCGGCGGAAAGAAGTACGACAAGGTGCTGCTGGTCTCCGGCCAGTCGCTGTCGTTCACCGAGGACATGATCGTCCGGCTGAAGAAGAGTCAGCCTCAGGCGGAGTTCGTGCTGTACCAGTGGGACAGCGTTGCGAACTTCCCATACATTGATACGGTGGAAAAGCATTTCGATCGCTGCTATTCCTTCGATCGCGACGATGTGGCATCCCATGCTCGCTGGAGGTTCATGCCGCTGTTCTACTCGCGCAAATACGAGGAGATCGGCCGGCGTCGCCCTGCACGCTACAAGTACGACGTGCTGTTCGTGGGTACCGCGCATCCGAAGAAGTACCGCTTTGTCTCGGAGATGTCGAAGAAGCTCCGGCCGGTGTTCCCGAAGCAGTTCATCTACTTCTTCTTCCCCTCGCGGCTGGTGTATGTGTATCGTAAGCTGCGCAACCCGGAGTTCAAGCACGCCAAATATTCGGAATTCCACTTCACCTCGATCAAGGGCGCCGAGCTCGATCGTCTGTTCGCCGAATCCAAGTGCATTCTGGATTCTCCGCAGGATGGTCAGCTGGGTCTTACCATGCGCGTGCTGGAGACCTTGGGCGCCAAGCGCAAGATCATCACGACGAACAAGGACGTGGTGAACTATGACTTCTACGACGAGCGCAACGTGTATGTGTACGACGGCGTGTTCGACTTCGATTCGCCGTTCTTCAAGGAGGACTTCGCCGACATCGACGAAGCGATCTACCGCAAGTATTCGCTGAACAGCTGGCTAACCGAACTGTTGGGGAAGTGACGTTGCTTGCATGTTACGGATATCGCCGATTGATTTGTTCTCGCGGTGATGATCTGAATTGAATGAGAGGAAAACCATGAATGTGCAGAAAGCTTGGTGGTTTGCTAAGACGCAGCTGACCAGATTCCGGTATGGTCACGTCGGTGGACACTCCTATATCGCGAAGCCGCTGTTTTTGCAGCGCACGAAGGCGCTATCCATTGGCAACAACGTTAGGATCTATCCCGGAATGCGATTGGAAGTGCCGGAAAGCACCGCATCCGTGGTGATCGAAGATAACGTCTCTATCGGACAGAATTTTCACGTCGTATCCTATTCGAGTCGGTTGGTTATCGGCCGTGGCACCACCATTTCCGGAAACGTGTTTATCTCAAACGTGAATCACGGATATCGTGAGATCGACGTTGATGCACTGCATCAGGAGATGATCGAGAAGGAGACGGTGATCGGTGAAAACTGCTTCATCGGATACGGTGCTGTGGTGCTACCGGGGTCACACCTTGGCAAGCAGTGCATCGTTGGTGCCAATGCTGTGGTGGCGGGAGACTTTCCGGATTACAGTGTGATCGCTGGTGTACCGGCGAAGATCATCAAACAATACGATGTGCAGTCCGGTGCATGGGTGAAGCCCTGACCGGAGGATATATCGCTCATCTATAAGGACTGTCCCTTCAATCATTCAATCAATCAATCTGCTCATGACCAAGGGTATGGTATGGAGGTCTTGCCGTGAAGGCTTTGGTTCTGTTGGAACTGCATTTTTACCGTGATCGGAACGGTGAGTATTGGAGCAAGCGACTTATCGATTACGAGTACCTGGATCGCTACCTGTCGGTGTTCGACGAGATCAGTGTCTGTGCCCGAATCTCCACTATTAAGGAGAATGATGGCTCGTTGCTGAAGCTCAGTGGCCCGCGGGTGGATTTTGTCGAACTTCCCGATACCCAGGGAGTGAAGGCCACGCTGGCGAAGTTGCCGCAGACAAAGAGAATTTTCAAAAAGGCGCTCGCCGGCGAGGACGCGATCATTGTACGTGCCCCGTCCATGATGACCTTCCTGCTGTATAACGAGATCAAGAACAGTGGGCTGCCGTTCTCCATCGACGTCGCGCTTTCCGGCACTCATATGTTCCCGCAAAGCGGTTTCCCGTTTAACATCCTGAACAAGGGCGTAGATCGATATCTGAAAAAGATCTGCATGGAAGCGAACGGCGTGTCATATGTGACGGAACATATTCTGCAGGACGATTATCCGTGCCGTGCCATGGTTGAGCCGGATAACCCCGACTACTTCACCGGATCGTTCTCCACCATCGAAATGAAGGACGAACATTACTACCAGCAGCATTGGGATCCGAATCGGAAGCCGGACAAGTTCGTGCTTGTGCACGCAGGCTTCATGGATGATGGTCGAAAGTGCCAGGATTATGTGCTTAAAGCCGTGCAAAAGGTGGTGGAGCGCGGTTTCAACGTCGAGATGAAGTTCATCGGCGATGGAGCTCTCCGGCCGCAGTATGAGCAGTTGGCTAGGGATCTGCACATTGATAAGCAGTGCACGTTCTGTGGGCTGATCAGGCATAAGCAGGATCTGTTCGCCGAACTGCGCAAGTCCCACTTGTTCGTATTCCCCACCAAGGCGGAGGGGCTGCCGCGCGCGATTCTTGAGGCGATGGCTCAGGGGCTGCCGTGCATCTCGAGTCCGGTGGATGGCGTTCCGGAACTGCTGACCGACGATTATCTGGTCGATTGGTGGGATGTCGACGGATACGCCGACAAGATCTGCGAGCTGCTTTCCGATTGGCCGCGCATGGTGGAGCAGAGCAATCGCAACTACAACAAGGCATTGGAATACCACAACGACATTCTCAGCCAGCGTCGCAAGGAGTTCTACGGCAAGCTGCGCACGCTGTGCGAGCATCGGGCTGTGGGGAAATAAAACGATGCATTTGATTGGCGTTGCCTGAAACGCATTGCTGGTATGCCGGTGAGGGCGCTCTTCTACTGAAGATGTCTCTTCACCGGCATTTGTTGATTCGTAGTACGAATTGTCGTCGTTGTTCCTTGCCGGACAGTTCGGTCCGTTATGGAACGGAGAATGTCAGGTTTTGGGAACATTGTGGGGGGATGTTTCATTTGGCGGGTGTTCGGCTATGATCGAATTGTTTGTAATCACGCCTCAAGAATAGGAGAGTACGGGGGAGATTATGAAGATCGCAGTTGCTGGTACCGGTTATGTAGGATTGTCCGTGGCGTTGCTGCTGTCGCAGCACAACGAGGTGCATGCGCTGGACATCGTGCCCGAAAAGGTGGAGTTGCTGAACAACGGCAAGAGCCCGATCGTGGACACGGAGATCACTCGCTTCCTTGACGGTAAGCAGGACGGTTCCATGAGCCTGGACTTCACCGCCACCCTCGACCCGAAGCAGGCCTACGAGGGCGCCGACTTCGCCGTGGTGGCCACGCCGACCAACTACGATCCGAAGAAGAACTACTTCGACACCTCCAGCGTCGAGGCCGCCATCGCCGCCATTCGTGAGCAGGATCCGACCGCGTGGATCGTGATCAAGTCCACGATTCCGGTGGGCTACACCGCCGACCTGCGTGAGCGTCTGGGTGACAAGCGCATCATCTTCTCCCCGGAGTTCCTGCGTGAGGGCCACGCGCTGTACGACAACCTGCACCCGAGCCGCATCGTCGTCGGTGCTCCCGGTGATGACGCCGAAGCCGTCGAGGCCGCCCACACCTTCGCCAACCTGCTGGCGCAGGGCGCCGATCCGGCCGAGCACGATCGCACCAACGAGGACGGCAGCAAGGGCATTCCGCAGCTGGTGGTCGGCACCACGGAGGCCGAGGCCATCAAGCTGTTCGCCAACACCTACCTCGCCTTGCGCGTCGCCTACTTCAACGAGCTCGACACCTACGCCGAGGCCCGTGGCCTTTCCGCCCAGGAGATCATCAAGGGCGTGTGCCTCGACCCGCGCATCCGCAACCAGTACAACAACCCGAGCTTCGGCTACGGCGGATACTGCCTGCCGAAGGACTCCAAGCAGCTGCTCGCCAACTACGCCGAGGTTCCGCAGAACCTCATCGGCGCCATCGTCGAAGCGAACCGCACCCGCAAGGACTTCATCGCCGACGAAGTGCTCAAGCAGGTCGAAGACAAGCAGTCCCCGGTCGTGGGCGTGTACCGCCTGACCATGAAGAGCGGCTCCGACAACTTCCGCCAGTCCTCCATCCAGGGCGTGATGAAGCGCATCAAGGCCAAGGGCGTCAACGTGGTGGTGTACGAGCCCACGCTGGACGCCCCCGACTTCTTCGGCAGCAAGGTCACCCACGATCTCGCCGCCTTCAAGGCCGAGGCCGACGTGATCGTGGCCAACCGCTGGAACGAGGACCTCGCCGACGTGAGCGACAAGGTCTTCACCCGCGACCTGTTCAAGCGCGACTGATCGTACGGTTGATCGCCAACGAATATTCGCACACTATTTCTGGAGATGAAATGACCGCTATTGACTTGTCGCACAGGACGATCCTGATCACCGGCGCCGCCGGCTTCATCGGATCGAACCTGGCGAAACGCGTGCTGTCGGATTTCAAGGATGCCAAGGTCATCGGCATCGACAACATGAACCACTACTATGACGTGCACATCAAGGAGGCGCGCCTCAAGGAACTCGAGGAGTTCCCCGCGTTCACCTTCGTCAAGGGGTCGATAGCGGATCGTTCCCTCATCGAGAAGATCTTCGCCGACTACGAGCCGTCGGTCGTCGTGAATCTGGCGGCTCAGGCCGGCGTGAGGTATTCGATCACCAACCCGGACGTGTACATCGAATCAAACCTCATCGGCTTCTACAACATCCTCGAAGCCTGCCGCCACTCCTACGATGGCGGCAAGACCGGCGTGGAGCATCTGGTGTACGCCTCCAGCTCCTCGGTCTACGGTTCGAACAAGAAGGTGCCGTACAGCACCGACGACAAGGTGGACAACCCCGTCAGCCTGTACGCGGCCACGAAGAAGTCCAACGAGCTGCTGGATCATGCGTATTCGAAGCTGTACAACATCCCGTCCACCGGCCTGCGCTTCTTCACCGTATACGGACCGGCGGGCCGCCCCGACATGGCCTACTTCGGTTTCACGAACAAGCTGCGCAACGGCGAGACCATCAAGATCTTCAACTACGGCAACTGCAAGCGAGACTTCACGTACGTGGACGACATCGTCGAAGGCGTGCTGCGCGTGATGCAGAAGGCCCCGGACCGCGTCAACGGCGAGGACGGACTGCCTCTGCCGCCGTACCGCATCTACAACATCGGCAACTCCCATCCCGAGAACCTGCTCGACTTCGTGACGATTCTGCAGGAGGAGCTGATCCGGGCCAAGGTGCTTCCCGAGGACTACGACTTCGAGGCTCACAAGGAACTGGTGCCCATGCAGCCCGGCGATGTGCCGGTCACCTACGCCGACACCACCGCCCTCGAACGCGACTTCGGCTACAAGCCACAGACCTCCCTGCGCACCGGTCTACGCCGATTCGCAGAATGGTACAAGGAGTACTACGGCTGATCGACCGGACTCTATGGTGATCGGGGTGATCCGCATCGTCTGCGGAGCACCCCGATTGTGTGAGGCGATGATGCCATTGGCTCATGGTATGCGCGGCATCGGCCGACGAGGATTCCGTTTCATGTCAAGTGCTGAGACTCGGATTCCGGATATCGCGTATTGTCGTCATGTTGGCCGAATATGTATTGGCTGAGTATGGTAAGGAGATTAACCGATGCAGGTGCCTCATGTGGTGGTCGTGATGTCCACGTTCAATGGCGCAAAGTATTTGGAGCGTCAGCTCGATAGCATCTTTGCCCAGACGGGAGTGGACGTCGACTGTTTCGTTCGCGACGATGGCTCGTCGGACGACACGGTTGCGCTGCTGCGCAGATATGCGGAGCATCAGCCGCGTCTGGCGTTTATCGCCGGGCAGAACGTCGGATGGAAACGCAGCTTCCTGACCGCTCTCTCGCAGGCGCCTGTGGCTGATTTTTATGCGTTCTCCGATCAGGACGATATCTGGAAGCCAGAGAAGATCAGAGTCACCATTGAAACCATTCCCGAAAATCAGCGTTCCGGCCTCAGCTTTGCGCATTGCAATAAGTTGAAGGTGGATGATGATCTGAAGGAATGGCCGCGTCAGCAGCACAAGATTCCTTCCCCCTCATCATTGCAGTGGGCGACGCTGAATGGGTATGCGCAAGGCTGTGCCTTGGTCATGACCAAACAGCTGCGGGATCTCGTCGTTCGGTCCATGCCGTTGGATGAGAACTGGGGGCATGACTACTGGGTCGGTTTGCTCGGATATCTGTTCGGACACGTCTATTACACGCCGGAGCCGTTGCTGTATCATGTCATCCACGGTGGTCATGGCGGTAATGTGTCCGATACCGGTAATCTGTTCACGAATCAGATGCAGAAGCTCAAGCGGATGTTTGACAAAGGACATTTCCCGAATCCGGCTGCGTACCTGCTGCGCAATTATTCGGATATGCTGAATGACGATCAGCGTGCTTTCTATGAGAGGATCGCAGGTTATCGAAGGAGCCTAGCGGCAAGGAGATGGTTGGCTTTCCGGTCGGGGCTGTATCCGCAGAGCAGGATAGAACGAGCGGCGTTCCGGGTGTTCGTCATGCTCGGACTGTACTGACGGTGGAGTCTCGGGACTGAATAAGGAACGAAATTGGTAGTTTTTTCTATTGCGGCTGTGGCGGCTTTCTGTGGTCTTGTAGCCAGAAAGTCCAGATTCTTCAGCGTTGTTCTGATCGGACTTATGCTGATAATTGGACTGGGAAATACCGGTAACGCCGATTTCCCCATGTTCTTCACCCAGTACAATAATCCCGCTCTGTGGAAGTTCTATGGCGCCAGTGAGCATGGCTACCAGTTCCTGATGACGGTGTTCAGGCATTTCTCTCTGCCGTTCATCGATTACCGTAATTTCCTGCTCCTGATCGGTATCATTCTGGTGGTGCTGACGGTGATGGATATCACGGAGTCGGTGTCGGCGGTATTGGCGTTGTTTTTCTTCGTGCCATTCATTATCAACATCACGCAGTACCGGTTCTTCTTCGCATCCGCCATCTGCTTGTTCGCTTCCCGGTTTCTCCTTAAGGATAAGAAATACGGCATTCCGATTTATATCGTTGCGGTGATCGTCGCAGGACTATTCCATACTTCGACGCTGTACTACATGTTCTTTGTGGTGATTCGATTCCTCAACGAGAAGCATCTGAAGTACTGTGCCGTCGGTGGAACGTTTTTCGCCTTGCTGTTGATTCCCACTGGCGTTATGCGTAAGCTGCTGCAGTCGATGACCACCGAAGAAAAAGCAAGCGCATACTTTGGCAAATCCCAGAGTCTGGGAGTTGTTCTGGCATGGCTGCTGGTGTTGTGTATGGTGCTCTTCATCGAGTATTCGCTGTCGTCCAGAGGATACACATCACAGGCCAACGAGGCTGCGTTCAACGCAGGAACGCTGGACCGGCAGAGCAAAAAGATCGCGTATCTGGAACTTATTCGACGGATGAACTACCTCTGCCTGCCGATCCTGATCCTACTGTTCTTCGACGTGCCGAGCTGCTATCGACTGTTCCGCGGTCTGCTCTACATGGAATATGCCGCTTTCTTCGTCGCGCAATACGAGCTCAAACCTTTGAACATGAACCACGACGATCGCGAACGACTGATGCTGTCCTTCGGTCTTGTTGCATTGTGCGGTGTGAATTTCTGGGCGTTGACCACCATGCATACGATTGACATGTGGTTCTATCCGATTCTGGAACAGAACATGTTCTGGTAAACACGAACCGTGGTTGGCTCAACGTTATCCCGATCATCGACTGGTGGCTGATTACTCATGGACTACAAAAAGATACTGCAGAATTTCGGCGTCGCCGTTCTGGCCCAAGGCACCAGCGTTCTGGCCAGTTGCGCCACTACGTTGCTGGTGCCGAAGGTGCTTGGAGTGGCCGCCTTCGGATACTGGCAGTTGTTCATCTTCTATACCACGTATGCGGGCATCTTCCATTTGGGTCTCAACGATGGCGTCTACCTGCTGATCGGCGGTCAGCGTCGCAACCAGGTGAATAAGGACTCCGTCAAGTCGCAGTTCGTGGTCGGTGCCGTCGCCCAGGGAATATTCGCCGTGGTGATCGGCATACTGGCGTTCATCAGCCAGCCCGATCCCAACAGACGATTCGTGATCATCGTGTTTGCGCTGTGGATGTTCATCAACAACATCGCATGGTATTTGGGATTCGTGTTTCAGGCCATCAACGAGACGAAGCTGTTTTCGATCGCAACGCTTATCGACCGGTTCCTGTTTCTTGTGGCTTTGATCTTTCTGCTTCTGGCCAAGGAACACCTGTTTCAGGTATATGTCATCGGATATCTGATCACTCGAATCATCTCCCTGTTCTATACCCTGTGGAAGGGACGTGATTTTCTCGCCGCCAAATGCTTCGGCGTTCGCGAATCCATCGTCGAGACGATCAATAGCGTGCGCATAGGCATCAAAGTGATGATCGCCGGTGTGGCGAGTCTGGCTATCCTCGGTGTCGCCCGAGTCGTCATCGACCACACATGGGGAATCGAGGTGTTCGGCAAGATCTCCTTCGCCCTGTCGATGTGCAACTTCTTCCTGTCCTTTATTACGCAGGTAAGCATGGTGCTGTTCCCCGCGCTTCGTCAGGGAACAAGGCAGGAACGAATCCATTTCTACGAACGTGCCCGCAACTGCATGGATATCGTGCTGCCGGCTTTGTATCTCGCATACTTCCCCTTGGTGATCATTCTGGCGCTATGGCTGCCGCAGTATCAGTCAAGTCTGAGCGCCTTCGCGCTGGTATTGCCCATCTGCGTGTTCGACAGCAAGATGAACGTGCTGGGAACCACGTACCTCAAGGTGCTTCGCAAGGAGAAGATCCTGCTTGCCGTGAACGTCGCCGCGGTGGCATTGAGCGTGTGCCTCGTGCTGCTGGCCTTGATCGTCTTTCATTCGCCCAATGCCGTGATCGGGGCCGGTGCCGTGACCCTGATCGTTCGGTATCTGGTCACCCAGCATATTCTGGCTAGCGATCTCAATGTGAAAACCCCCGTATTGGGGCAGATCTCAGAACTGATGTTCACTGCGGTCTTCGTATTCGCGGCGCTGATGCTGGATACGCTTCCCGCGTTCGCCGTGGTTCTCGTGGCCTATGGTCTGTATTGCGTATTCAATCGGCATATCATATCGGATGTAGTCAAGGCATTGAAGAAGATCCGGTAGGGGAATATCTCCGTGCGGTCTTCGTCCGGGAGTGGGACCGATCGAATGGTTCACCGCTTTGTGGTCTTTTGTTTACCTTCCGTTGTCCGGCATTAACGTTTCGTATTGCAACGTGCTGCCATAGGGGGGGGGATTCGCCTCTTCGAGGTATGCTGACAGAGTGAGAGGTTTTGCGGTTCGATGTCTGCGAGCCGCAGATGTTTTCACAGCCAAGGGCACCTTGGCGGAAGCATACAGTAAGGAAGAAAACTATGCGTATTCCTTTAATCGAGAAAGGTAGGGGCCGGCGCCTGCTTGCGGCTATTGCGGCGTCCAGCATGCTGCTGTGCCTGATCCCTGCGGGAGCGGCCAATGCGGCGGAAACCCCCGCGGCCGAAACCGGCGAGTCTTCGGCGGCGAGCGGTTCCCTGATGGTCGCAGCACAGGAATTCCGACTGAAGAACGAGAAGTCCGCGACCAACGCGAAGATCTACTGGAGCCGGGTCAACGGCGCGACCTCCTTCACCGTGTATCGTGTGCAGGGTAGCACTCGCACCCAGATCGGCACCACCACCGGTCACACCATCGACGACTACGGTCTGAAGGTCGGAGCCAAGTACACCTACGAAGTGAAGGCCTCGCCGAGCAACGTCACCGCCACCTCCAACGTGGTGACCCCGTTCACGCCGACGCACATCACCCGTAGCATGAGCAACATCAAGGGATCTCAACCCGGCAGTGACGAAGCTTCCGACATTCCGAACGGCGTTTCGTCTCTGAACTCCAAGGGACGTCCCGCGTGGTTCACCTCTCCCAACTGCCCGGCGAACGCTCGTCCGTACAAGACGAAGTACATGTGGGTGAACGCCACGGACAAGTCCACCGGCAAACCCTATGTGGTATTGCAGCACAAGTCCTGGTGGGAGTACGACTGGGTTCATAACGGCAAGACCTACGTGCGTCACTGCTACGACAGCCAGTGGACCAACACCATGACCACCAGCGGCAAGGTATGGCGAGTCGACAATGCGATCTACAACGTCGGCAACCACAATGTCGTCAACCCGCAGACCCACAACAGCATCGCAGCTTCGCACATCATCCCCAACAAGGGCAGCAGCGCGATCAACGGTACCGCCATTCTTGAAATGGATTCGGTCGAACCGGTGATCATCAGCGCCAAGATCAAATCGTTCCCTGTCTATGATGTGACGCTGTTTGCCGATGGCAATAATGCCTATCTGCTTGGTGCTGCGAACAACCAGCAGGATACCGGCATTGTCAAGCTGAACGGCCGTTGGACCGATGCCGATTCGTCGGTGAAGCCTCTGTACATCGCTCGTGGAGAGCAGGGAGAGGCCCCGTACGTGTTCAAGAAGAATGGGGTCTACTATCTGCTGACTTCACGTTCCGCCATGCAGAATCCTTCACAGGCCAAGTACCAGTGGTCCAAGTCGATGATGTCGGGTTGGTCCTCCACCACCGAGATCGGCGATACCGCCACCTACGATACCCAGCAGGTGAGCGTGCGTACCGATGCCGGTTCCCTGCGTACCACATACACCTCACGAGGCATTCACTTCGGTGCTGCCGCCTACCGCACTCCTCACACTCCGATCGGAACGGTTCAGCGTGAATTCCCGATTGCCGTGAATGGATCGTATCTGGCATACGGCTGGTATGAAGGCGTTGATGTCGATTCCCAGTATGGCGCGGTGCCGGTGCAGAATGCCCGACTGGTTTCCCTGGGTCGGCCTGCTACCGATTCCGCCAAGCAGAGCGTGAATGTGCTCACCGATGGCGATACCGCGAACTCTGATAAGTACGCGGAAGAGAAGAATCCGCCGTATTCCGTGACCGTCGACCTCGGTGGTCCCGTTGCGGTTTCCGAGATTGATTTCACCACTCGACTGAATGTCTACCATCAGGCTACGTTCAACTACAAGATCGAGTACAGCCTCGATGGCAACAGCTACCGCACGTATAAGGCTGAAGCCAACAACCCGTACATCGGATTCGTTCCGAATGTGCTTCCGAGCACGGCCTCTGCCCGATACGTCCGTGTTACCGTGACCGGCATCAAGGAGAACTACAAGGCCACGAGCCGCAAGGAGCCGATCTATCAGGGTCTGCACGAGATTTCGGTCTACGGCACCCGCACCGGCCCGGTGGTGACGACCTACACTGTGGCGTTCAACTCGAACGGTGGTTCCGCGGTGGCGGCCCAGAAGGTGGCCAACGGTGCCAAGGTGAAGCAGCCGGCGAACCCGACGCGTAGCGGTTATACGTTCGCGGGCTGGTACTACGGCAATGCGAAGTGGGACTTCAACCGTGCGGTGACCGGCAACATCACGCTGACCGCGCATTGGACGAAGAGCGCCGTGCCGGTGGTGTACCGTACCGTGGCGTTCAACAGCAACGGTGGTTCCGCGGTGGCGGCCCAGAAGGTCGTGAACGGCGGCAAGGTGAAGCAGCCCACCAACCCGACCCGCAGCGGCTACACGTTCGCGGGCTGGTACTACGGCAATGCGAAGTGGGACTTCAACCGCGGCGTGACCGCGAACATCACCCTGACCGCGCATTGGACGAAGAGCGCCGTGCCGGTGGTGTACCGTACCGTGGCGTTCAACAGCAACGGTGGTTCCGCGGTGGCGGCCCAGAAGGTGGCCAACGGCGGCAAGGTGAAGCAGCCGGCGAATCCGACCCGCAGCGGCTACACGTTCGCGGGCTGGTACTACGGCAATGCGAAGTGGGACTTCAACCGCGGCGTGACCGCGAACATCACCCTGACCGCCAAGTGGACGAAGAACGCGACGCCGACGCAGCCTACCGTGAAGCGGGTGCCGGTGTACCGCGTGTACAACCGCAACTCCGGTCTGCACCACTACACGACCAGCGCCGCGGAGCGGAACATGCTGGTTCGTCTGGGTTGGCGTGACGAGAGCAGGGGCGCGTCGTTCGTCACCGTGGGCAGGGGTACGCCCGGCGCCCGTCCGGTGTACCGCGAGTACAACAGGCGTTCCGGCAACCACAACTGGACGCTGAACAAGCGGGAGCACGACATGCTGGTGCGCCTCGGCTGGAGGGACGAGGGCGTCGCTTGGTACGCGCCCTCGAACGGCAGGCCGGTGTACCGTCTGTACAACCGTAATTCCGGCGAGCATGTGTACACGACGAGCTACGGCGAGTACCGTGCGGTGGTGAAGGCGGGCTGGCGCGGCGAGGGCGTCGCGTGGAGAAGCCTGTGATCTAGCTGGCCCTTCTTGGCTTCCCCCTGTGGAGGAAGCCAAGGAAACGGACGGTGGAAGTTCACGTACCCGTATGGGGGCTTCCCCCACAGGGGGAAGCTGTCGGCGTAGCCGACTGATGAGGGGGTTGGGGCGCAGTTCATTGCTTCTCCCCTCCACCTCATCAGTCAGCCTTCGGCTGCCAGCTTCCCCTCGTAGGGGAAGCCTGATTGCTTCGTCCCTCCACCTCATCAGTCTCGCTTCGCTCGACAGCTTCCCCTCGTAGGGGAAGCTCGACTGCGCACCTGCCATAAACGGCATGAGCCCCCGAATCATAACGATTCGGGGGCTTTTCCTTTGCCGTGTTTTCCCGCGCGGTCATGTTTTGTGAGGGTCCGTCGCAACCCGATTGGCAATCAACAGGGTGTGCTACATTGCATGATGTATATAAATCTTTGTCTAAGAACAGGGAAGAATATTGAGCATCTCCGATCTTCTTCAGATGATTCGCCGGCGCATCATTACCGCAATCATCGCATTCGCCGTGGTCTGCGGAGCCGTGGTCGCCTATACGTTCCTCGCACCGGCGAAATACACCGCCACCTCCGAGGTATACGCCTCATACAATGTTTCCGTGGCCGACGCCACGCAGAATTCATCCGCCATGAATTCCGGTGCCGCATATCTTTCCACGCAGATTCAGACCTATCCTCTGCTGGTTAAGACTGAAGCGGTTCTTGACCCGGTGATCAGCGATCTTGGTCTGAACTACACGGCCGATCAGCTGGCCGGCATGATCACGGTGTCGAACCCGACCAACTCCTTCATGGTCGACATCTCCGTGGAGAGCAAGGATCCGCAGCAGTCGTCCGATATCGCCAACGCCGTCGCCAAGAGCCTTTCCGAATACGTGTCGTCAAGCGCATCCGGCGACAGCAACGCGCAGCAGCCTCAGCAGAAATCCCCTGTTCAGCTCTCCGTCGTGAAGAAGGCCAGCGTGCCTTCCCAGCAAAGCTCCCCGAACATTCCGATGTTCCTCGCCGCCGCCGTCGTGCTCGGCATCGTCGCCGGCATCGGCGTCGCACTGCTGAAGGACATGCTCAACACCAAGGTCGACAGCTCCGATGACGTGCGATCCATCACCCACGCATCCTCGCTCGGCACGATTCCGCAGAACGCCACGTTGGACGAGAGCCGACCGGTGATCGTGGCCCAGCCCGCCGGACGCGAAGCCGAGGAGTTCCGCCGCATCCGTACGAACCTCTCCTTCCTCACCACCGATGAGAACGAGCACGGTCGCCTGATCGTCATCACCTCCACCGATCCCTCCGAAGGCAAGACCACCATCTCCTCGAACATCGCCGTGGCCCTTGCCGAGGAAGGCAAGCGCGTACTGCTCATCGACGCCGATCTTCGTCACCCCTCCGTCGCGCACAAGCTCGGCATCGAAGGCCATGTGGGTCTTTCCCATGTGCTGTCCGGCCAGGCCACGCCGAAGGACGTGGTGCAGAAGTACTGGAAGCAGAACCTGCATATTCTTCCCGCCGGCAAGCGTCCGGCCAACGCCAGCATCCTGCTCAACTCGCATCTGATGACCGAACTGGTGAATCAGGCCCTCACCCAGTACGACTACGTGCTCATCGATACCGCCCCGCTTTCCGTGGCCAACGACGCCACGGTGTTCGGCCGCATGGCCGGCGGTCTCGTGCTGGTGACCGGTAAGGGCGTGGTGGAGAAGAAGGAGCTGCAGAACACCATGCAGTCCCTGAAAACCGCCGAAGTGCCGATCCTCGGCTTCGTGTTCAACTTCGCCGACCCGAAGAAGACCCATTCGAAGAACTACTATTACTACTATTACGAAGACGACAAGAAGGGCCACGGCAAGAAGAAGCGCAGGCGCTGACTGTCCTGAATCCCGTCGAATTCGGAACATAAACCGTGGAGGGGTGGAATCCAACCGATTCCACCCCTCCACTGCTATGTAACTGCTTTAATCCGGAAAGCTCATGACTGCCGTCCTCCTCGATGCAGATTATCGTTGTTATGACAGCAGCGGGTTGTCCAGTGTTGCCTTCGGATCTTCATCCGAAGCGATATCGTCGAAGATACGAAGATTATCACGATGACGAGTCTCCGAGTATTGCTGCAAATCAGACAACAGAACGCGACGATGACGGCCTACCCTTTCAAAAGGAATCTTCCCCTGCTCCAGCAGCTTCACCAGAGTCGGTCGGGATATGCCGAGAAAGTCCGCAGCGTCTTGAGTGGTGAGTCTCGTATCATATGGGGCGACAAATACGGCCTTTCCCTTTGCCAGTTGATCGGCGACCTTCAGCAGTACATCCGCAAGTTCCGGGGTAAGTGGGCGATCGTTTTCGCCGGGGACTTTAAGCATCGCTACTGGAAAGTCCTTTTGAGACGTTATGCCATCAAATTCGTGATCAAAGGATGCTCTGTCTTCCGATAGGCTGGCCAACGCTTCTTTGATGTCGATGAGTTGTTTGCGATCTTCCGCATTGGGCATATACGTCGCGGAATCCTTGGAAATGCTCTGCGTTCCCATGTGCGTTTCCTTTCATGCTGAATACCCTGCGGTGGATGTGTGAATATGTTCAGTATGGCATGTAAACGAAATATTCGCAAATTGTATTGCTGTGATGCCGTCGTGAACCCACGGCCTAAGCGTCTTTTTCGAACAGTCCGCAGCCGTGCTGGTTGCCGACCGTCCAGATGAACAGGGGGATGGCGTAGAAGGCGTAGGACTCGAACTGGATGTACAGGTACGCGATCAGCACCATCCACACCACGACGGTGCGATTCCACGCGTGATGACGGGTGACGTGAATCACCGACATCAGCAGAAACACGGCGAACATCAGGATGCCGAATTCGCTGATGAAACTCGAATACAGGCTCATGGTGAAGGTGTCGGCAGGCGGGTCCGCCAGACTCCGGATCTCCCAGCCCACGATGCCGCCATGCGCGTCATACCAGCGCCGGGCGCCGAGATACCCGTTCCTCACCGCGTCCGAGATGTTGCCGGCACCCCACCCAAGCAGAAAATGCGCCGGATCGTGCAGCCACGACCACATCGGGGCCAGTGCGTGGAAGATCCTCGCGGACATCGACCCGTCGCCGGCCAACAACCCATGGGTGAGCAGCGAATTCAACCGAGGATTGAACAGCATCGCGCCGATCGATCCGATGCCGATGGCAGCCATGCCGCCCACAAAACCCCAGGTGGCCCTTCGATCGCGGAAGTTCACCGAAGTCACCATCCACAGGAACAATGCCACGGCCGAATCGATGATGATGCGCGTGCCTGCCCCCATGGCGATCGAACCGATCGCGAACGTCGGTATGAGCACGGCCAGCCGACGGTCGCGCGTTATCCAGTAGCAGGGGAGCAGTACGCCGAACAGATGCATGCCGATGTACGAGGGTTCGGCGAACAGAAACTGCGGACGAGTCCAGATGTACGGTCGGTGGAGCAGATTGACGAAGTACGCCCGTACCGGCTTCCAATTGAGATGGCCGCCCTGCGCGAGATACTGCAGAACCCCCGTGGCGAACGCCACCCAGTATGCGGCGATGAGCACGCTCAGCGCGGTTCTCCACGACAGACGCTTGCGAATGAAGGCGATATCCAATGACGTCAGACAGGCCAGACCCAGCAGAATCGAAACGAAGGATTTCGTTAATGCCATGCCATGCACGGCTATGGTCTGCCACCCGTAGATCGAGGTGAGCGCCAGCATGATCGGGAACAGGAAGAACGGCAGGAATCGTCGCAGCGTCAGGCGCAGATACCGCCAGTTCCACACCGAGTAGGCGAGGAAGAACCAAGGGGCGATCGGACTCCAGTAGGGAAGTTGGATGCCGACGGCCGTGCCGTCCACCGGCAGGGTGATCAATGCCAGATACAGCAGCATGTCGGAAAGGTCGCTGAGGATCGGCCGAGGTCGATCGTCTGCCGAGATTTGATCGTCCGGCGAGGCGTTGCTTCTTGCCGGTGCAGGCGGTATCGGCGGATTACTTCCCGAAAACGATGATATGGGCTTGAGAATATTCGTTGACTGTTCCATCAATGTCCCCAGTGTAAAGGGTGAAAACGAAAATTCGGTAAAGGCAATCGGAATATAGCGAAATCATAATAGGGGGTTATTGGATGGTTGTGAAGGAACGTCGCTGTATTTGGGATTTTCGTGCGTCGATATGGATAGCAACCGAAAAACGGGATAGATTAGAACAATCTGTTGTTTAAATACCTTGGAGGAACAAGATGACAGGCGTGGACAACGATGTGGCGTCGGTGCGGTCCGGGTTGGAGACCGAGTTCGTGGTCAACGGCGAACGCGTAGTGTTCGAAGGGGGTGACGAATCCGGGTTCACGGTGATCGAGGCCGATGTGAGCATGACCGGGGACCGTGCCGAGGATGGCGAGCATATGCCGATCCTGTTCGCGCAGGTGAAGGGCGGCATGCCTGGCGTGGTGTGCGTCGCCGTACGCGATGGCATGCTGCTGCTGGCCCGTCATTGGCGATTCGCCACCGATTCGTATGAATGGGAGTTTCCGCGTTCGATGGGCATGAAGGGGCTGACCGCGGGAGCCGTGGCCGAGGAGGAGCTGCTGCGCGAAACCGGCGTGCGGGCTTCCTCGCGGCGAATCCTTCAGTCGGTGCACGCCGACTCCTGCAAGCTGCGCGATTCGATCGCCGTGGTGGAGCTCACCGTGGACGGTCCGGCCTCGCCCGCTGGCGCTGATGCCGATGCCGTCGATGCCGCCACCGCCGACGCCGATGTTACCGTTGCCGGCGATACGGACTCACGTCTCGTCTGGCTCTCCGAGGAGGAGATCGAGGAGATGATCGCCGCCGGTGACATCATGGACTGCATCACCTTGGCCGCCTACCTCATCTGGAAAACCCAACGTTCAGCCGAATAATCAGTTGGCAGTATCGTCAACGACGTCGTTTGCGGAGGGAATGCCAGGCTACGTGGGCCAGTGTGGCCACGCTGAGGGCGAGGGTGGCGAAAACCGGGGGTTTGCGCAGCTCGTTGCGGAAGGATGCGCCGTCGGTGACGAGGTGATCGCCGACGAACACGCGCAGCTCGTTGCTGGATGGTTCGCCGATCAGCTCGCCCCAAGTGAGCATACGAGTGTCGTACATCGCGGGATCGTCCTCATGGAAGGTGAACAGGCGGATGCCTCGCAACGCCGATTTCGGGCCGTACGGTGTGAAGCCGCAGGTGGGGGCATAGCCGAGATCCATGCCGTCCACATGGCCGACGAAGGCGTTCTTATGATCGTGCCCGGCGAACAGGGCGAAGTATCCGCCAGCCCTGCGCATGGCATCCACCTCGCCGCAGTTCGTGTCAGCGCAGCCGATGGACTCGCCGAGCAGGGAGCCGGGGCGGCACTTGGATTCGTCAAGCAGATAGCATTTGCCGGCGAAGGCCCGTGCACCCTCGACGGCGTACGGCGTCCACGCGGGCACTTCGCGCAGGCACTGGTAGAACTCCTGCGGGGGAATATGCTGGAATGCGATCGCCGGCACCGGCAGACCGTCGCCGTTGCGCTCGCCGAGATGACGCTGCACGTCGCCCAGCCATCGGAGTGCCTGATCGCTCGGAGAACCGTAGCCGGCGCTGTCCGCCAGATCGATCGCCCGGGAATGCTGCGAATACAGGCTGAAGGTGATCGGATGCTTGGCCTTGGCCTGCGCGTCGGTCTCCACGTAAGGTCCCGGCTCGCCGTCCTCACCGCCCACCTCGCCGGCATAGTCGCCGGAGTTCACCATCATCACGCTCATGGCGATCCGTCCGCTGCCGTCGGATGATTCTATCGGCAGCGCGAAGGTCCCCGCCTCGCAGGCGAGCGGATCATCGCCGTTCGCATCCACGGCGTTCGCATCCGCGGTGTCGGCCGGGACGCGCGGATTGAGACATCCGGGGAATTCTCGGTACATGTCGTCCTGCTCGTCGGCCAGCACGCCGCACTGGAAGTCATGGTTGCCATACGTGGCGGCGAACGGCACGTCGGCGGTGATCAGAGGCTCCAGGAACGAGGCGAAGGTCTCCCGTACCTTGTCGCGGGTGTGCTCCATGGCCGTGTCGAGATCGACGTGCTCCGGTTCCAGGCCCTGCACCTTGGCCTCGAATTTCGTGACGGAGCGGATGTGCTCGCCGGGTGTGTCCCCGCGGCGGCGCAGGAACGTGTCGATGTAGGCGGGATCATAGCCGCGGATCTGATCGCCGGTAAGCACGACGAGATCCGGCTCGGCCACGGCGATCGCCTCCCTGATCAGGCGGATCGTATCCTCGTTGACGTTCGGTCCATCCTGAATGTCGGCCATCTGCAGCACACGAAATGTGCCGTTCCCGCGAAATCGTAGAGTCATGCTTCCACTGTATATCCATGAGGTTAATGTCCGCGGTTTGCCAAACTGAATGCACGGCGTCCTCAATCTGAATCTTCGTGGAATTATAGGGGTGGGTGGATGATCGCGATGTATTGTCCGCTGCTGTTTTCGTGCACTTCGAACGCTTCCATATCATTGTTTTCGTGTATCTGAGACTTATTTAAATCGTTGTTTTCGTGTAAATTTGGAAATGTATATACTGGCATTTTCGTGTAATCGGAGTGGTGCGTATGCTGAAGCGAAAAATGATGAGCAAACTTATCGACTGGAAACGACGGTCCGACGGGCATGAAGCTCTGCTGATTGAAGGGGCCCGTCGTGTGGGCAAAAGTACCATTGTCGAGGCTTTCGGACGTACCCAATACCGCTCATTCATACTCATCGATTTCGCGCGATTGCCTCATGTCGTGCGCGAGATATTCGATGAACAGCGTGATGACCTCACTACGTTTTTTCTAATGCTGTCGACGTATTATCGCACGCGCCTGTACGAACGGGATTCGTTGATTGTCTTCGATGAGGTCCAGCAGTATCCCGCCGCCCGTGAACTGATCAAATATCTGGTCGCAGATGGGCGATACGACTATGTGGAAACCGGATCGTTGATCTCCATCAAAAAGAATGTTCGGAATATCGTTATTCCTTCGGAGGAACGGAAAATAGACATGGGTCCGTTGGACTTCGAGGAATTCTGCTGGGCAATGGGTGAAGATCTGCTTGCGGAGACGATTCGGCGATCCTTCGAAGCGCTTGATCCGTTGCCGGATGCCCTTCATAAGCGCGCGATGAGGCTGTGGCGTGAATATCTTCTGGTCGGTGGCATGCCACAAGCCGTAGCCGCATATGTGGAGAATCGTGATTTCGGTGAAGTGGATGATATCAAAAGAGGCATTCTGCAGCTTTATGGCGATGATATCGGCAAGTTCGCCAATGGGGACGCAGGACGTGTGAGAGGCATTTTCGCGCAGATTCCCGGGCAGCTATCCAAACACGAAAAGAAGTTCACATTGTCGTCGATCAGCACCAATGCGCGTTCGCGGGAATATGACGGTGCGTTCTTTTGGCTGGAGGATGCAAGGCTGGTCAATATTTGTCGTAATTCAACTGATCCATCAGTGGGTTTGGGGCTGTATGAAGACAATTCGTCATTCAAATGCTATATGTCGGATACGGGATTGCTGGTATCGGAGACATTCGCGGACCGGCAAACCACCCCTGACGATGTATACCGCGATATTTTGTTTGACAAATTGTCGTTGAATGAGGGAATGCTTGTCGAGAACGCCGTGGCGCAACAGTTTCGTGCGAATGGGAGAAAGCTGTATTTCTTCTCTCGAACGAATCGAAATGACGCCTCTCAAACCATGGAGATCGATTTTCTTATTGTCCGAGAATATGACAATGCCGCGATGAAACCTCGCATCAGTCCGGTTGAGGTGAAATCCACGAAACGATACGGCACGTCATCCTTGGATAAATTCCGCAGGATATACGGCAGTAAATTGGGCAAGGAGTATGTGCTGCATCCACGGCAGCTTGAAAGCGACGGAGAACGCATCAAACTTCCGCTGTACATGGCGCATTGTCTGTGAGAGACTTCGATATGGACGATCGATAGAGCGATAGAGAACGAGCCTGAGAACACTGCGGAGGCGTTGTTCCCAGGCTCGATCGGACAGGCGGAATCGTTTACAGAATGCCCTGGGCGACCATGGCGTTGGCCACCTTGACGAAGCCGGCGGCGTTGGCGCCGAGCATCAGATCGCCCTCATGGCCGTACTCCTTGGCGGCGGCCAGGGATTCGGCGACGATGGTCTCCATGATGTTCTTCAGCTTGGCATCCACCTCGTCGAAGGTCCAGCTCAGACGGTAGCTGTTCTGGCTCATCTCCAGACCGGAGACGGCCACGCCGCCGGCGTTCGCGGCCTTGGCCGGGCCGTACAGCAGACCGGCCTGCTGGTAGACGGCGATGGCCTCGGGGGTGCTCGGCATGTTCGCGCCCTCGACCACGGCCTGAACGCCGTTGGCGACGAGAGCCTTGGCGGACTCCTCATTGATCTCGTTCTGGGTGGCGCACGGCAGGGCGATGTCGCACTTCACGGTCCACACGCCGGAGCAGCCCTCATGGTATTCGGCACCCGGCACGCGCTCGGCGTACTCCTTGATGCGGCCGCGCTCGACCTCCTTGATCTGCTTGACCACGTCGACGTTGATGCCGTTCGGATCGTACACGTAGCCGTTGGAATCGGAGACGGTGACGACCTTCGCGCCCAGCTGCTCGGCCTTCTGCGCGGCGTAGATGGCCACGTTGCCGGAACCGGAGATCACGACGGTCTTGCCTTCGAACGAATCGTTGCGCAGCACGCGCAGGGCCTCCTGCGTGTAGTAGCACACGCCGTAGCCGGTGGCCTCGGTGCGGGCGAGCGAGCCGCCGAACTCCAGACCCTTGCCGGTGAGCACGCCGGAGTATTCGTCGCGGATGCGCTTGTACTGGCCGAACAGGTAGCCGATCTCACGGCCGCCCACGTTGATGTCGCCGGCGGGAACGTCGGTGAACTGGCCGATGTGACGGCACAGTTCGGTCATGAACGCCTGGCAGAAGCGCATGACCTCGGCATCGGACCGGCCCTTCGGGTTGAAGTCCGAACCGCCCTTGCCGCCGCCCATCGGCAGCGTGGTCAGGCTGTTCTTCAGGATCTGCTCGAAACCGAGGAACTTGATGACGCCCTCGTTCACGGTCGGGTGGAAGCGCAGACCGCCCTTGTACGGTCCGATCGCGGAGTTGAACTGCACGCGGTAGCCGCGGTTCACCTGCACCTTGCCCTCGTCGTCCACCCAGGCCACACGGAACTTGACCACGCGCTCGGGCTCGACGATGCGCTCCAGCACGCCGTTCTTTTCGTACTCCGGGTGCTTCTCCACAACCGGTTCGAGGGTTTCGAAGACTTCCTTCACGGCCTGCAGGAACTCCGGCTGATCGCCATCGCGCTGCTCGACCTGGGCGTAGACGCGCTGAAGGTACTCGTTGGTGAACATATGTTCTCCCTTGATCATGAGCCAATCGAAACGCAACCGCGGCGCCGGGGTCGTCAACTGTGATGGCGGGCGTACGGGCGTGCCGAGGGACTCTGCTTGATGAACACCCTCATCATAGGGCAACCGGGCCTGTGTGTGAATACCTATTCCAGATATAGGAAAGTCCTATCGCTGGGCGGTGCGACCTCGCCGGGCGGCGACGAGGTCACTGGGCGGCCTCGGCCTCCTCAAGCGATGAGAACCCGCCCAACGACACCGTGAGCCGCAGCGTCTCCTCGGTGAGATTGACGCCCGCACCGGTCAGATCCACGATCATCTGCGCGTACATCGCGAACGTGCGGTTCGAATACGTGCCGAGCTCGCCGCGCAGATAGGTTTCGAACGACGTGGTGCCGATCACGTCCTCGTCGGTGGTCAGCACGCGCATCGCCTCGCCGAGCTTCGGGAAGTGCTCGCGGAAGTCCCGCGCCCATGCCACCTGCTGCGCGATCACCGCCTCCTGCGCCTTCACGCGCTCCGGTTCCAGCTTCGGCATGTGGGGCTCCAGCTCGGTGTGATACCGCTCCGGCTCGGTGGACTCCATCATGCGGGCGTACTTTTCGGTGAGCAGATTGCGGCCGGTGGCATCGGCATCGTCGAGATCCTCGGCGTAGCTGTCGAGCATCTCCAGACGCCAGGTGAGGAACTGACTCAGCCGCATCTGATGGAAGGTGGGCCAGTTGCCCTGGCAGTTGGCGCGGCCTCCCTGATTGTTCACCTGCTGGAACTGCGACCATTCGTGTCGCACGATCAGCTCGGATTTGTGCGCCTGATCGTTCACGTCCTCCGGAGTGTCGTACCAGAGGGTCCTGCTGAGAATATGGGTGTCTTCGGTTGCGGCCTTGTCCGCTTCATTGTTGCTGGGTGATGTCGTCATACCGTTTCCTCGGTTTCGTCTTGCTGTTTCGTTTCGCTGCCATGCATCGTCTCGTCGTTCGTTCGCGGCGGACTTGGTGCCATCCGCTACAGGCTTTTCAGCCAGGGGTTGGCGATCCGCTCCTCCACGTAGGGCCGCTGCCATTCGAGGAACCGCTCGTCGCTGCGGGTCAGTCCGTCGCGCCTGAGTTCCTTGACCACCTCGTCGCAGATATGCTCGATGGTCTGGTTGATGGCGTCCACGGCCGGTCCCGCGCCCTTGCCGCCCTCGCCGAATCCGGCACCGCCGAAGCAGGCCGCCGACGAAAGCCGCAGCACGCTCTCCAGCTGTTCGCACGCATCGCTCATGCGCGTGAACATGCCGCGGCTGAGCTTGCGCAGCGCGGCGAACTGCCACTTGTAGTACGGCAGGTACCCCACGGTGATCGGCTCGTTGAGCAGGAACACGAACGACGAGACGGCCTTGACGAACTCGTTGATCGACAGCCATGCAGCCGCGCCGTCGCCGCGTTCGATCATGCGGGGGAAGTTGTACTGCCCGGCTTGGGAGATCATGCCCAGACGTCGGGAGATCAATGCGATCCGCACATCGTTGGGCATGGACTTGAATCCCTGACGGGTCTTCGAGAACAATCCCAGCGGATCGGCGAAGATCTGACCGTTCGTCGCCGCGGCCAGCGTGGCCTCGTCCAGCAGCAGCCATTCGTGCGCCTTGGCGGGGTCGTCGCCCGGCGCCTCGCGGTATCCGGTGATGCCTTCGAAGAAACCGCCCACGGAGAACACGCCCTCACGTCGTGAGGCCCCCTGCGCGCGCGGCGTGGAGGAGTCGGCGTTCTTCACCGTGAATCCCATGAACTCCTTCGGCAACAGCGTCTCGTAATCATGCTGCAGCTGTTCGCCGATCGCGGCGTAATCGTCATCGGTGAGCCACAGGCAGAATCGCGGGCCGAAATCGTGATCCTGGGAGATCGAATCGTCGAATCCGTAGCATTCCGAACCGTGACCCACCAGACCGGCCGCGATCCGTCCCTGATATTCGGGGTATCGGTCCGCGATCATCGGCTTGCCGCAGTTAAGCCAGTACTGTTTCGCCAAGGCCAGACCGGTGATGTCCGGGCGGGCTGCGGGGGAGGACTGGGTTGCGGGGGAGGATGTCGGCGTGGTGGCCGTACCGGCCCCGCCGACGTTCGCCGTGGAATCGGTGTGGTTCGCGCCCGGACCCGCCTGTGCCGCCGACGAGGTCATCGCCTGATCCTCAGGCTGGATATGCCAGTCGAACGACTGGGCCGCTCCGGCGATCTTGGTGGCGGTCTGGGAGTCATCCGCGAATCGAGAGCCCTCGGCATCCCAGAAATCCGAACCGTCGTCGGCGGGAACGGTCACACCGGCCTTGGCTGCGGCCTGTTCTGCGCCTTCGAGATTCTCCTTGGTGATGGCGTAATAGTCGTTGTGGCCGTAGCATTCCTCGATCACCGCCAACGACTTGCGGTAGGCGCGAACCGCGTTCGCCAGATCGCCCGCGTGGAAGCAGGCCTGCGCATAGCCGGCCAGCGCCGAGGCGAAATGCGCGCTGTTCTCCAGATGGCCGCGCCGGTAGATGCGCAGCGCCTCGGCCGCATGCTTCAGTGCCTCGTCGTCACGGTTCTCGTTCATCAGAATCAGCGCCAGATTCGTGTGGGTGGATGCCACGTCCACATCCTCCGTGGCGTTGACGCTGGAGGACTCCAGAATCCGCAGCGCCTCACGCAGTTCGGATTCCGCCTCGTCGTACCGGTTCGTCTCCGAATACAGAATGGAAAGGTTGTTGTGCAGCGCGGCGAGCCGGCGGTCCGTGGGCGCCAGCGTCTTCTCACTGGATTCCAATGCCTGCCGATACAGCTGTTCGGCGTCGTCGTACCTGCCGGCCGCGCGCGTGGCGGTGGCCGCGTTGATCAGCGTGGTGGCCCACGCGTCGCTGCCCTCAAGGCCCATGCGTTTCGCCAGATCCAGCGACTCCTTCACCAGCGGCAGGTTGTCGGCGTGCCGACCCTGCGAACGGTAGAATCCCAGCAGCTCGTTGATCACGGTGAGCTGGGCGCCGTCGTCCTGCGCCTCGCGCGCACGGCTCAGCGCATCCAACAGGTATGGCTCGGCCTTCGTCGCCGCGTCATGCGCGGAGAAGATCGCATCCAGACCCTTCAGAAACCCGTTGACATCGAAAGCGCTCATATTGATCCTCGTTTCATCGTCCGCAACGCACGGCCGCGTCGCGGTATCGACGTTTGCATTGTCGACACTGCCCAATCTTCATTCAGTCTAGGCGGTTGAGGGCATATGAAAAGGAGCTTCGATCACAAAAGGGCTGTGAGGTTTCCCACATCACACCTCAATCTTGCGCATCCGCTCGTATGCGCCGGTGTTGGATTCATGCCTCATCGAATACGTGACGAGGCAGATCACCGACAGCAGTGCCAGCGGCACGCCGGCCAGAGCGGGGTAGTGGTAGTTCATGCCGCTGGCGTTCAGCGCCGCTCCGCCGATCATCGAACCGACCGCGTTGCCGAAGTTGAACGCCACCTGCACGGTTGCGCCGCCGATCAGCTCACCGCCGCCCTTGCCGGCGTTCGCCATCAGCAGCTGCTGGGGTGAGGAGATGAAGAACAGGCCGAACGCCACCCAGAACGTAAGAATCGCGCACGGCAGGTTGCCGCCCGGCACGAGGAAGATCACCAGCAGGCCGATCATGGAAATCCCCTGACCGAGCGCCGCGGTGCCGGCATAACGCCAGGAGTCGCAGACCTTGCCGCCGATCAGACCGCCGACGACCATGCCGAAACCGGCCAGCATCATCAGTACGGGCACGAAGCCGGAGGGGAATCCGCCCACGCCGGTCAGCCACGGGGAAACGTAGCTCCACCAGCAGAACACGCCGCCATTGCCGAGGAACACCGCGGCCAGAATCATCCAAGGGCCGCGCTTCTTCAGGAACTGGAACTGCCCGGCGAGGCCCTTGTCGGGCACGGCGGGGATCTGCGGGATCCACAGCAATGCGAGCATGATGGTCACCGCGGCCCATGCGGCGAGCACGCCGAAGGCGAGGCGCCAGGAGAGGAATTCGCCCAGCATGGTGCCGGCGGGAACGCCGAGCATGTTGGCGATGGTCTGGCCGGTGACCATCGCGGAGACGGCCTGCGCCTCCTTGCCCTTGTCGGCCACGGTTTTGGCGATCAGCGTGGCTGTGCCGAAGAACGCGCCGTGCGGCAGGCCGGAGATGAATCGGGCGACGATCAGCATGATGTTGCCGGTGGAGAACGCCGACATGGTGTTGCCCACGACCACCAGCACCATGAACAGGATGATGAGGTTCTTCGGGGGAGTACGGCGGCCGAACACCAGGATCAGCGTGCCGATGCACACGCCGATCGCATAGGCGGAGATATAGTGGCCCGCCTGTGGGATCGTGACGCCCATGTCGTGAGCGGTCTGCGAGAGAATGCCCATCATGACGAATTCCGCGGCACCGAGGGCGAAGGCTCCGAACGCCAGCGCGATAAGACTCTTCTTCATATTCTGCTCTTCGTATGCTCCGTTGTTATGGTAATTGAATTGCGTGGAATGCTGTGAGCATCGTTTGACCGCAACATGATAATGCGGCGGTCGGGACACTCGGGGCCATTGGCGGAGATGTTGCTCGATGGCCTGACTGGCCATACTTGGTGGCATCTGGGTTAATTGGCGAAACCGATCATGAAGAGGACGTTTTCGGGTCGTTGATGAATGGTTCTGCCAATGAATTGCCAATGCATAATGAAAAACCCTGCTCGCAATGAGCGGGGTAACTGGTCGGGCTGGCGGGATTTGAACCCGCGGCCTCTTCGTCCCGAACGAAGCGCGCTACCAAGCTGCGCTACAGCCCGTAAAACCTCGATAGATAATACACGGATTCGTAAACCCGGCAAAAATGCGGCGTGTCGCATTGGAAAACCGTGGGGGAGAGGGCTGTTGACATAGCGGACGGGCTGTATCGCCGCATCGCTACACTGTACTGATATGACTGAGTCGATTGAGAATACCGCCACGGCCGATTCCTCCGAGACCGAACAGGAATCCGCCACCCCGCACATGACCACCGTCGAACGAGCCGAAATGCTGCTCAGGCAGGACGCCGCCATCACCGAGCGCGTGAGGAACGGTTCCTCCCTGGACGACGCCATCGATCCCTCCGGCAAGGAATTCGGCCCGCTCGGCCATTCCGAGCAGGTGCAGATGCGTGTGGCCAAGCGCGCCCTGATGCTCAACTCCGGCCTCGCCCCCTACCCGGTGCACCTCGACGTCACCGCCACCATCGAAGAGGTGCGCGCCAAGTACGACGGCAAGCTCGAAGCCGGCGAGGAGACCGAAGACGTGGTCGGCATCGCCGGTCGCGTGCTGTTCCTGCGCAACGCCGGCGGCCTGTGCTTCGTGCAGCTTTCCGCAGGCGACGGCACGAAGATCCAGGGCATGATCTCCAAGCGTGAGATCGGTGCCGATTCGCTCAAGCAGTTCAAGCAGCTTGTCGACCTCGGCGACCACCTGTACATCCGCGGTCGCGTGATCGCCTCCAAGACCGGCGAGCTTTCCGTGTTCGCCACCGAATGGTCCATCGCCTCCAAGGCGCTGCAGCCGCTGCCCGCCCTGCATAAGGAGCTCAACGAGGACACCCGCACTCGCAAGCCGTACATCGGCATGATCGCGGACGAGAAGATCCGCAACATGGTGCGCAACCGTTCCAAGGCCGTGGCATCACTGCGCCGCACCTTCGACGATCACGACTTCATCGAGGTGGAGACCCCGATGCTGCAGACAGTGCACGGCGGCGCCGCGGCCCGTCCGTTCACCACGCACATGAACGCCTTCGACCTCGACCTCTACCTGCGCATCGCCCCCGAGCTGTTCCTCAAGCGCTGCCTCGTCGGCGGCATCGACCGCGTGTTCGAAATCAACCGCGACTTCCGCAACGAAGGCGTCGACGCCACGCACGCCCCCGAATTCACCATGGTTGAGGCGTATCAGGCCTACGGCACCTACGACACCATCGGCCAGCTGGTCAAGGAACTGGTGCAGAAGACCGCCAAGGACGTGTTCGGCTCCTACAAGGTGACGCTGCTCGACGGCACCGAATACGACTTCGGCGGCGAATGGAAGACGATGAGCATGTACGGCTCCCTCTCCGAGGCCCTCGGCGAGGAGATCGTGCCCAACGGCGGCCCCGACAGCCCCGGCACCTCCGTGGAGCACCTCGGTGAAATCGCCGACAAGCTCGGTGTGGAACGCGACGACGTGGAGAACCACGGCAAGCTCGTCGAACACCTGTGGGAGCACTTCTACGAGGACAAGCTCTACGAACCCACCTTCGTGCGCGACTTCCCGGTCGAGACCTCCCCGCTGGTCAAGGGCCACCGCACCAAGCCCGGCGTGGTGGAGAAGTGGGATCTCTACGTGCGCGGATTCGAGCTGGCCACCGGCTACTCCGAGCTCAACGATCCGGTCGTGCAGCGTGAGCGTTTTGTGGCTCAGGCCAAGGATGCGCTCGCCGGCGATGAGGAGGCCTGCGACATCGACGAGGACTTCCTCGAGGCCCTCGGCGTGGGCATGCCCCCGGCCGGCGGTATGGGCATGGGCATCGACCGACTGCTCATCGCGCTCACCGGTGCCACGATTCGCGAAACCATCACCTTCCCGCTGGTCAAGCCGCTGGTCGCCTGACGCGGCGAACGCTGCTGGTCGCCTGACGGAGTGATCTCTGATGATCACCTCATCCGTCCGGCTGTCGCCGGCCACCTTCCCCTCAAGGGGAAGGCAAGAAAAAGGCTCAGCCTACGGGGAAGGCAAGAAAAAGGCTTCCCCTTGAGGGGAAGCTGGCAGCCGTAGGCTGACTGATGAGGTGATCGGTGAACTCGCGGATGATCTTACCGGTGAGGTAAGGCGCCCCCGGTTCTCATCCATTCGATATGATCGTCTGCCTTTTCATATGGACCCCGCTTCGGCGGGGTCTTTTCGTTTTCGGTGTGTCGATTTGCGGTTTGAACGTTCTATTAATAAACTCCGTTAATCGATTGACGGCTTTACTGCGTAAACCCTTGTGCCCATTGGGCAGTCGAGGTTGAAGGCAGGCAATGCCGGCATCATATCTACCATACGTTCCGCAATGATCCGACGGATCGGAAGCCCGGAATCCGAGGCTGCGGAATCACGGAAACCGAAGAGAAGAGAGCAATACATGAGCACCTCTCAGTCCATGACCTCCGAAGAGGTCGAGGCCGTAGAAGCCGACAGGCTCGGCAATGCGCCCTTCACCGTACTCGTACCCGTCCTGATGTCGTTCTTCGTGATGGGCTTCGTCGATCTGGTCGGCACCGCATCGAACTACGTGCAGTCCGACTTCGGACTTTCCGATTCGGTGAGCAACATCTTCACCACCATGACCTTCTTCTGGTTCCTGGTGCTTTCCGTTCCGGCCGGCATGCTGATGAACCGCATCGGCCGCCGCCACACGGTGCTCGTCAGCATCGCCATCACCGCGCTCGGCTGCCTGCTGCCGATCATCGGCTATCTGATCCCCGCCAAGCCCGCCCAGCTGGCGTTCATCATCGTCTCCTTCTGTCTGCTCGGCGTGGGCAACACCTTCATGCAGGTTTCCCTCAACCCGCTCGTCGGCAACCTCGCCCATGACGAAAAACTCGCCGGCATGCTCACCTTCGGACAGTTCGTCAAGGCCATCGCCTCGTTCATCGCCCCGCTGATCGCAGGCTGGGCGGCCATGATGTTCGGCAGGTGGTGGCTGCTGTACCCCATCTATCTGGTGGTGGCCATCCTCTCCTTCGTGATGCTCAAATTCGACGAGATCAACGAGAACGCGCCCGATTCCGGCCATACCAGCGTGGCCGACTGCTTCGCGCTGCTGAGGAACCCGGTGATCCTGCTGTGCTTCCTCGGCATCGTGTGCCATGTGGGCGTGGACGTGGGTATCAACGCCACCGCGCCGAAGATCCTGATGGAGCATTCCTCGATCGGTCTCGAAGTCGCCGGCGGCGCCACCAGCGTCTACTTCGCCTTCCGCACGCTCGGCTGTCTGTCCGGCTCGGTGCTGCTGCAACGGTTCAGCCGCAAGGCCATGCTGCGCGTGTGCGGCGGCCTGATGGCGGCCTCGTCGGTGTGCTTCCTGCTGTTCTCCGGCCTTGACGGCATGCCGGTGTGGCTGGCCTACGCCGGTCTGGCCTGCGTGGGCCTTGGCAATGCGAACGTGTTCTCGATCATGCTCACCACCGGCCTGCTGCACCTGCCCCAGCGGCAGAACGAGGTTTCCGGTCTGATGATGATCGGCCTGATCGGCGGCGCGATCTTCCCGCCGCTGATGGGTCTGGCCTCCGACATGATGGGTATGCAGCTCGGTGCGATCCTGGTGATGACCGTGGGTGTGATATACGTAACACTGATGGGGGTGTTCTTCCGCTCCTACGGCAACACCCGCTGACGGCTGCACCCGCAGTCGAGACATATATCAACAATCTTTCGCTACCCCTTTACCACTATTTGTCCTATTGGTGGACGATGTCTGTGGTGAGGGGGTATGTTCGTTTCGTGAGCGAGAACGAGAGGGACGGATTCCGCTTCCCCACAATAAGCGGAGCAATCAACGGAACACCAGGCAGAACACCAAGCGGAGCATTCGGTCGGACTGCGGCCGTTGGCGGCGGAGCCGGACATGCCGCGAAGATCGTCGGCGCACTCGCCGTGTGCGCGGCATTGCTGTCGATGACCCTGACCGTGCCGGACGATGCCGTTTCGGCCTCCGAAACGGCACCGGCATTCCCATCGGAAGGACTGAGCGTGGTCGTCGGATCGTCCGATGCCAACGGTGAGGAGACCGCCGAAGCAGCAGGTGACATCACCGCGGATCATGCCGGAAACGATGCCACCGACAGCGGTGCTGCGCACAATGGTTCTGCGGCCGGCGGTTCGTCCGCCGCCGGCAATACATGGGCTTCCGTCAGGGACTTCGCCTCCGGCGTTTCCACCTATGCCTCGTACCTGCAGCAGCACGGTACCGGCGCCATGAACTGCGCGTCCAACGCCGGCTGCCGCGTCTCGACGCTGCGTGACGCGGGAACGGTCGCCGCCCGGAACGGTCTGCGCGAACAGTATCAGGCCGACGCCGCCGGTGGCATGGTGACCTCGCCCAGAGACCACCAGCCGCAGAGCGTGCGTACCTACACCGTGACCCTCAAGCCGCGGCACACCGGCAAGTTCCGCATCGCCAGCGCCCAGACGATGAGCGGCACCCGACCGGCCTTCGTGATCTCCGCCTACGGGCAGCTCAACGGCGGCGAGAACGCCGGCAGCTACACGTACGCCGGTTTCCTCGGCGACCAGAAGGGCGCGCCCACCTGGGCCGGCACGGGCAGCTTCGGGTCATGGCTGACCCACCGGGCCACGCAGGGCGTGTACGGCGACTACGTGCTCGGCAACCGTTCCGCCGACATATGCCCGCGCAGCCTGTGCCGTGCGGCCGCCGGCACCGAATCGAACTGGATCTACTTCCACAACGGCGGCTACGCCGACGCCACCATCACCATCGCCCTCACCGCCCGCGGCATCAACGCCTCCGGGTCGGCCGCGCGTCTGGCCGTCAGCTACGACGAGGAGGACTCCTCGCTCGCCGTGCCGGTGTACCGCGTGTACAACCGTCGTTCCGGACTCCACCACTACACCACCAGCGCCGGCGAGAAGAACTCGCTGGTCAGGCTCGGCTGGCGGTACGAAGGCGTGTCGTTCAAGGCAGTAAGCCAGGGAGGCAAGCCCGTGTACCGCGTGTACAACCGGCATGACGGCAATCATCTGTGGACGATGAACCTCGCCGAACGCAACCATCTGGTCAGGCTCGGCTGGCGTGCCGAAGGCGTGGCATGGCGAGTGCCATCCAACGGCGTGCGTAACGTGTACCGCCTCTACAACCGCAACAGCGGCGAACACGTCTACACCACCAGCCTCAGCGAATACAACGCCGTGGTCCGTGCCGGCTGGCGCGGCGAACATGTGGCGTGGACCTCGCTGTACTAGGCGGTGAGCGACATGCAGAAGATCATGGCATCCAGACGAATGGTGATCGTCACGGTCGTGACGGTTGCGATCATCGTCGTGCTGGCAATCGGCATGGGATTCGCCTTCGCCGCCACGCGGGGCGATCGTGGTACGGCCAGCGGTCAGGCCACGTCAGCGCAGGCATCATCCGCTCAGGCCTCGTCCGCGACATCCCAAAGTCGGTCCGGGGAGGCCGACGGGCAATCGGCCGGTCGGCGGACTTCGCAGTCCGCGACGAAATCCGCCGGAACCGCGGCGGGTCTTTCCGGGGCTGATCTGCTGACGCACGCCGATCAGGGCTGCGATCCGCACGTCGATTTCACCGGATCGACCGCCACCGAATCCCTGATCGGGGAATCCGGCGGCAGATCGTTGACGCTGATGTCCGGCAAGGATTCCGACCGGCATGTCTACCAGTGCGTGATCCGTGAAACCCGCATGCCCGATGAGGTGAGGCAGCGCGTCGAAGCCTCCGGCATGAACGATGGGCTGCAGTCCGCCTCGTGGGACGGCGTGACGATGACGTGGTCGGTCAACGGCAATGTCGGCGTACAGCTCATGTTCACGGCCGGCCGATGAACCGCCGGAGCATGACATTCGAAACGAAGGGGAAGGAAACAGGGGTTATGAGAGCACGTCGGAACCCTAGGGGAGCGGCATCGGGCAGGAACACGCTACGCGCCGCCGTGGCATCGGTGATCACGATCTGCGCGCTGTCGGTGCTGCTGCCGTCGGCCCTCGCCGACAGCACGCACGGTGAAACGAAGAACGACGCCGCACAGACCGCGGTGCAGGCTGAGCAGACCGCACAGGTTGAGCAGACTGCACAGACCGGACAGACCGGCGAATCCGCCGATCAGGCCGAATCCGCAACGCCGACGCAGTCGGATCGGAACGCCGCGGATGCCGGTGATGCCGCGGAGAAATCCGGCAGCGCGGAGAAATCCGGTGCCACGGCGGATGCCGGTAGCACAGCGGAATCGCCGAAAGAGTCGGGAAGCTCCTCTGCCGCATCTTCCGGATTGGAGTACGGCAAGGGCAGCGAAGGCACCGGCAACACCGATTACGCTCAGCCGAACACGCCGACCGGCCGCGGATCGGAATCCACCACCGTCGGCTGGCAGCAGGTGGGAGGCAAATGGTACTACGTCGAAAACGGCGTGACGCTCAAAGGCCAGCAGCGAATCGACGGAGGCGTCTACTACCTCGACAACCGCACCGGCGCCCGTCACGTCGGATGGGTGAGGCTCGGCAACGGTCGATATATGTACTTCGACCCCCACACCGGCAGGAAGCGATTCGGCGAGACGAAGATCGGATCGACCTGGTACTACTTCGAATCCGGCAGCGGATACCGTCACTCCGGCTGGCAGAAGATCGGCAACCGATACTGCTACTTCGACAAGCGGACGGGCGCACGGCTGTCCGGAACCCATATGATCGACGGGTACCGACGCTGGTTCAACCCGAAGAACGGCGCGACCGACAAATACGGATGGCAGAATCCGCCGCAGTACTTCCAGGTGAGCTCGCGCAGCGTGACGTTCAACCGTCCCGCACCGTGGAACTACGCCAGTCCGTCCCGCATCGGCGTGACCGCAAGCCGTCATGATGCGATCGAAGCCATGATCAGCCGCGCCTACGACTACATGGGCACGCCCTACGTATGGAATTACGCGCTCGCCCCCGGCGTGGGCGTGGACTGCGCCGGACTGGTGATGCAGTCGCTGTACGCCACCGGCATGAACATGGCCGAGTTAAATCCGTACAACCATTGGTATGATCCGTGGCACAGCCACGATGCCAACAACCTCTCCGGGGACCATCGGTTCCCGCGCGTGCCGCTTTCGCAGCGTCAGCGTGGCGATCTGATCTTCTATCCCGGCCATGTGGCGATCTACCTCGGCAACAATATGGTGATTGAGGCCGACGTGCCGCGGGTAAGCGTCAACAACATCTTCAAGGGCGGTCGTATGCCGTGGGCGGTATCCCGTCCGTTCGTGTGATCGATGCGGATGGGATCGCATCCGTGTGAGGCTGCTGTGCAGATGACGATCGGCGTTGCCGCGTCCGGTCCGCGCAGCGGCCTCGTTTCGTATACTCGGTCCATATGAGCGTTTCCATGTGGATCAAGGGCATGCGCCCGCAGACGTTGCCGCTGGCCCTCGCGCCGGTGCTCATCGGCGTCGCGCAGTCGTGGATGGGGGTCTTCGAATACTCGCAGGGCGGCGGATACGACCGGCACTTGCCCTGCCCTACGTTCGGCGGCCGTCCGGAGGCCCACGGCCACTACGACGACGTGCACGGAGCGTGCGTCACCTCCATGGGATGGTTCCTGACGGTATCCGTGCTGTGCGTCTGCGTGGCGCTGTTCCTGCAGATCGCGGTCAATTACGCCAACGACTACTCCGACGGGGTGAAAGGCGCTGATCGCGGACGTACCGGTGCCCTCGGAGGGCCGGACGGGAATGCTTCGGGAGTCGGTAGGGCGCCCTCCCGGCTCGTGGCGTCCGGCGTGCATCCGCGAAGGGTGCTGGTCGCCGCCGGCGTGAGCGCGGCTCTGGCCTGCGTCGCCGGATTGGCGGTGACCGTGCTCACCGGCTACTGGTGGCTCGTTCTCGTCGGCGTCGCATGTCTGCTCGCCGGATGGTTCTATGTGGGCGGCAGACATCCCTATGGCTACCACGGCTGGGCCGAGGTGTTCGTCTTCGTGTTCTTCGGTCTGGTGGCCACCGTCGGCACGCAGTTCGCGCTCACCGACACGGTGTCGCTGTCCGGCATCTGGGGCGGCGTCAATATCGGCCTCGTCGCCGTGGCGGTGCTTACCGTCAACAATCTGCGCGACGTGGATGAGGATCGACTCCACGGCAAGCGAACATGGGTGGTTCGTCTGGGGGAGCGGGGCGGTACCGTGCTGCTCGACGTGCTGCTGTCGCTCGCGGCCGCTTCGGCGTTGCTGTTCCTTCTTTCCGGAGCCTCATGGCAGAACATCGCGATCGGTCCGGACTGCGGCGTGTGGTATCCCGATGGTGATCTCGATCATGCAGTGCAGGTATGCGATGTCTGGAAATATCAGCTCGATGTGGCCATGTATTGGTCATCCGTGGTGTTGCTCGTGCTGTTCGCGGCGATGTGCGTGGCCGCCATCCTCACTGTGCATCGGCGTCGATTCCGCATGGCGCTGCCGCTGTGCACGCTTTCGTCGCTGGTTCTGGCCGCCATGTATTGGACGCTGTCGTTTCTGCGGTAACCGACTGCCCGATACGCCGCTCGTCACCATGTTCACCGAATGGTAGGAAACTGTTGCGCGTGTTGTCATCGAGCGGTTCCGCGGTCCGAGATCAGGGCTTTCGCTCGTCCCATCGGTCGCCTAGACTGGGCCATATGTCTTACAAACTAGTACTGCTCCGTCACGGACAGAGCGCATGGAACAAGACCAATCAGTTCACCGGCTGGGTGGACGTCCCGCTGACCGAGCAGGGCGAAGCCGAAGCCAAGCGCGGCGGCCAGCTGCTCAAGGAGAAGAACGTCCTTCCGGACATCGTCTTCACCTCGCTGCTGCGTCGTGCCATCAACACCGCCAACATCGCCCTTGACGAGGCCGATCGCCTGTGGATCCCCGTCAAGCGCAGCTGGCGTCTCAACGAGCGTCACTACGGCGCTCTGCAGGGCAAGAACAAGAAGGAAATCCGCGAGAAGTACGGCGACGAGAAGTTCATGATCTGGCGTCGCTCCTACGCCACCCCGCCGCCGGAGATCAACCCGGACGACGAGTACTCGCAGAACAACGATCCGCGTTACGCCGGCGATCCGGTTCCCGAAACCGAGGCTCTGGCCAACGTCGTGACCCGCGTGACCCCGTACTGGGAGTCCGAGATCATTCCCGAGCTCAAGTCCGGCAAGACCGTGCTGATCGCCGCTCATGGCAACAGCCTGCGTGCCATCGTCAAGATGCTCGACGGACTGAGCGAGGAGGAGATCTCCAAGGTCAACATCCCGACCGCCATCCCGCTGCTGTACGAGCTGGATGAGAACTTCAAGCCGATCAAGCCGCGTGGCGAGTACCTCGACCCGGAGGCTGCAGCCGCCGGTGCCGCCGCCGTCGCCAATCAGGGCAAGTGATTCATCGAATCGCCATCCGGTAGGCGTTTGCGCTGAACGGTAGCAAATCAAGGCCGCATTCCCGAAGCGAGTCGGGGATGCGGCCTTGTTGCATTCAGGTCTTCCGTGGCCTTCCTGCCGTATCCGAATATGAAAAATCCTCCATGAACTCAATGTTCACGGAGGATTTTTCGGCTTGCCTTATGAGACGAAGATCAGGATCACTCGGCGTTCAGGTACGGATCCTTAGCGGCGTCGGCCTTGCTCTTCGGCTCCTTCGAAGGGTCGAAGCCGGAGACGATGTAGACCAGACGACGGGCGGTGGAGACGGCGTGATCGCCGAAACGCTCGTAGAAGCGGCCCAGAAGCACCACGTCGATGGTCTGCTGGGTGTTGCCGCTCCAGTTCGCACCGTTGACGATGTCGAAGATCTGGTGGTGCAGCTCATCGAGCTTGTCGTCGTCGATGATGATCTGCTCGGCGAGCTTCTCGTCACGAGTGGACAGAGCGGTGATCAGGTTCTGGGTGGCGGTGTTCAGGAACGACTGCATCTGAGCGAAGATCTCACGGGTTTCGGGGGTCAGAGCGGATTCCGGGTAGGTGCGGCGGGCGATCTCGGCGATGTGACGGGCCAGATCCCCCATACGCTCGAAGGTGGAGGCCAGACGCAGCGTGGAGACGACCACACGAAGATCGGTGGCGACCGGTCCCTGCTTGGCCAGCAGCTGGACGCACTGGTTGATTACGCTGGTTTCGAGAGCGTCGATCTCAAGATCGCCGTCGATAACGTTCTGGGCGGCCTCGACATCCGACTCCAGCAGTGCCTTGCCGGCACCGAGAATCGCCGTACGCACCTCCTGCGCCATACGATCGAGGTCGTCGGCCACCTGCTTCAGCTCCTCGTTGAAAATAACGCGCATGTTCTCATTGCCTTTCCATATAGTCTGGGTGCAACCTCTCCCAATTCTAGACGAAGTCGCCATACTGCCCTTGACGGACCCGTAGAGTAAACCACCAGTTGTCTGAGTGTTCACCCCTTTGTTCACTGCATGTTCATCTTTGATGCGTGTCACAATGGATGTGTGACCACAGACAAACTCGATGCAGCCTCGATGATGATCCTCGCCATTTTCGGGGTGATGATCCTCATCGCGATCTTCGCCTTGATCACTCGGTTGTACAACATATGTTACCCATACCTCTCAAAACATATCAATGCGGACAGAATCGCACATTGGCGTGCGGTGCTCAGCTTTCGTAGACCTCGACGTTTCAGGGATGAGCGCGACGAGGACGACGACGAGATGGATTACGAGACCATTCGCCTGCTTTCACTGGTTCCTTCGATCTCAGTGGTGGTGGACGAGGACGGTGAGGTGCTGCGCACCGGTCCTGCAGCGTATCGGTTGGGTGTGGTTGCCGATGATCGGATCGTCGACGAGCAGATCGCCCGTGCGGTGGACGATGTGCTGCGCGACGGCGGCAAGCGTTCGCTGGAGGTGGTGACGCAGACGTGCCCGCAGTACGTCGATCCGATGGTGGATGCCGTCGAAGCCCGCGAGCGGGGCGATGAGTCCTGGCAGGGCGGAGGTGATTCCCTGTCCCGGCCGAACTGGCTGGAGGTGACGGTCGGCAAGCTTTCCAAGACGATGGCGGTGGTGCTGATCAACGATGTGAGCGAGGAGAGGCGATTCGCGCAGGTGCGTGACGACTTCGTGGCGAATGTGACCGAACAGCTGCTCAAGCCCACGAGGGAACTGGAGATTCTGGGGCGACACCTTGAGGACGATGAGGTGGACATCGACCGCATCATGATCGGCGCGAGCCTGGTTCACGGATATGCCGAGCATCTGGGGCGTCTGGTGTCCGATCTGCTGCTGCTCATCAAGGCGCAGGGGCGGATCGTGCCCGACGACGACAATCGCATCGACCTGCTGGAACAGGTGAACGCGGCCGTTGCGGAGATGCGTGACGAGGCTCGGGACGCCCATGTGCGGCTGGTGGTCAAGGGCGGCGAAGGTCTTACGGTGAACGGTGACGCCGATCAGCTGAAAGGGGCGTTCGTCAAGCTCGTGCAGAATGCGATCGAGTATTCGCCGCAGAATTCGTCGGTCGGCATTGCGGTGGGCACGGCGAAGGACGGCAAGTATGCGATGGTGCGGGTGATCGATCAAGGCTGCGGCATCGCCAAGGAGCAGCAGTCGCGCATCTTCGAGCGCTTCTATCGCGGAGACAACCAGACGTCCCGAACGCGAGACGGTGTGGGGCTCGGTCTCGCCATCGTCAAGCATGTGGCGTTGACCCATCACGGATCGGTGTCGGTATGGAGTGCGCCGCGCAAAGGCAGCACCTTCACGTTCGTGCTGCCGCTGGCGAAGCCGGGGCAGTGACGGCTGCTACTGCCGCTGATTGGCCAGACGACGGTAGTTCCATCGGTTGAAATGCTCCCAAATAAGCAGAAGGATGCCGATGATCATGCCGCAGATGCAGATCACCAGCGCATTGACCAGATGATGGCCGGTGATCACCAGAACCAGACAGACGATGCCGAGCAGCAGCCACAGCGACGTGCCGATGAAGAACACCTTATGAAGATCCACCTGCGCGGGCTTGGGACCCGGCTTGCGCGCATTTGGGTCGAGAATCGGTGCCAATTTCATAGGCAACACCTTACAACTCAGGGTAACCTTGTGTGAGGCCCGGATGGGTCGGCAATCGAAATCGGCGAGGCTCAGGGGGGAATGATGATCCCGATACTACCGGTGCCGAAGCGATATGCTTGGGGCTCGCTGGATCGATTGCAGACGATGTTCGGCGATGGCGATACGTCGGTGACGCAGGGATCCGGTCCGCTGGCCGAAATGTGGTTCAGTGCGCATGAGCAACTGCCGGGAGGGACGCCGATGGCCTCCGATGCATTGATTCGCGAGGAATCGTGCGGGCAGGGCGAAGAGAAAAGCAGGAGTGCCGAAGGCGATCGGAACATCGGGGTGCGGCGGGTCGCGTTGCCTGACCTGCTGAAACAGAATCCCGAAGGACTGTTGGGGCGTGTGGCATCCCGACAGTGGGGGCCCATGCTGCCGTATCTGCTGAAGGTGATCGCCGTTCGGGAGCCGCTTTCGTTGCAGGTGCATCCGCTGGATTTCGAGGCTCGTCGGGGATTCCACCGTGAGGAGGATGCCGGTGTGCCGTTGCAGGCCCCCGATCGTTCGTTCAGGGACACGCGCGGCAAGCATGAGATGGTGGTGGCGCTGGAGCCGTTCGCGGCCTCCGTAGGATTCGCGCCCATCGCCCGGCAGATCCGCGCACTGCGGTCGGTGACGCATCCCCTGCCGCAACGCATGGCCGATATCCTCGAATCAGGGGAGCCTTCGACGCCGCGCATCGATGCGATGATGCCCGAATCGGCTCGGGTGTGGTCGCAGACCGCTCGTCGGGTGTTTCGCGCCTTCGCGCTCGCGGCCTCCTATGGCGGCGACATCGGCACGGTGGGCCTTCTCGATGCCGCCGCCGGCTGCGTCGAGGGGAATGCCGAGCGTCTGATGCTGTCCAACGCCATGCGCGCCGCGCAGTCGTTTCCTGCGGACGCGAGCGCGCTGTGCCTGCTGATGATGAATCCGGTGCGGCTGCGCAAGGGCGAATCCATATCGATCGCCCCGGGAACCCCGCACGTCTACCTTCATGGTCTGGCCGCCGAAATCATGACGAATTCCGACAATGTGCTGCGTGCGGGTCTGACGGTCAAATACCGTGATCTGCCGAATCTTCTACGGTCGTTGAACGCGATGCCGACTCCGCCGGCTGCTCCCTATGTGGTTGGTGATCGGGCGTTCGGAATCGCCGGCCGTCTCGGCGGTGATCGTGTCGTCGGTGGTCTGCTCGGTGGTGGTCGGGTTGTTGGCGGGGGTTATGCCGATGAAGGCGTGGAACGTGCGGGCATGGCTCTCTATCATCCGTGCGTCGACGAGTTCAGTCTGATCTATGGGCATGTGGATGGCGGCAGGGTGGCCGAGTGGCCGTTGCCGATGCTGGCGCAGGATCGTCCGAGAATCGTGGTGTGCGTGAAGGGTGCCGTGCAATGTCGGACGGAACGCCCTGGCGGGATCACGGATGCCGTGCTCACCTGTGGGAAGGCCATGTTCGTACCGGCGTCGGACGGTCTGCTAAGGGTGGTCGGATACGAAAAAACCGGTGGAGACATTCTGCTGGCCTCCACCGGTATCTAAGGGGTTTCGGGATCGCGGTCCGCCCGTGATCCCGAAGTCTTCAGTTCAGATGCTCCACCACGTAGTCCACGCAGTGGGTGAGGGCTTCGACGTCGTCGGGCTTCACCGAGGGGAAGACGCCGATGCGCAGCTGGTTGCGTCCCAGCTTGCGGTATCCGGAGGTGTCGACGATGCCGTTGTCGCGTAGTGCGGACACCACGGCGGAGGCCTTGATGGAGTCGTCGAGATCGATGGTGACCACCACGTTGGAGCGAATCGCGGTGTCCTTGACGAACGGCGTGGCGTAGTCGGAGCGTTCGGCCCACGAGTACAGGATGTCGGCCGACTTCGCGCAGCGCTTGGTGGCCCAGTCCAGTCCGCCGTGCTCGTTGAGCCACTTCACCTGTTCGTCGAGCAGCACCAGCGTGCTGATGGCCGGGGTGTTCAGCGTCTGATCCTTGCGGGAGTTCTCCAGCGCCTGGGTGAGCGAAAGGAATGGGGGCACCCAGCGTCGCGCGCCTTCCAGCTGGGCGCTCTGCTCCACGTTGGCTGCGCGTTCGATGGCATCGGGGGAGAGGATGGCGATCCACAGCCCGCCGTCGGAGCCGAACACCTTTTGCGGGGAGAAGTAGTAGGCGTCGGTCTGGGTGATGTCGACGGGGAGGCCGCCCGCACCGCTGGTGGCGTCGATCAGCGTGAGCGCGCCCTGTTCCACGCTGCCGCGTACGCGACGGATGGGGGCCATCACGCCGGTGGACGTTTCGTTGTGCGCCCAAGCGTAGACGTCCACGTCGTCGGTATATTCGGGCAACGCGCAGGTGCCGTATTCACCTTTATATATAACGGGTTCTTCCAGGAACGGTGCCTTGGCCGCGCTGGCCGCGAACTTGCCGCTGAATGAGCCGTAGGAGCCGAAGGCGCCACGGCGGGCGATCAGGGAGGCGCAGGCCATCTCCCAGAATGCGCTGGCGCCGCCGTTGCCCAGCGCCACCTGCCATCCTTCGGGGATGTCGAAGTAGTTGGCGAGTCCCTCGCGGATGGATGCGACGACGTGCTTGACCGGGGACTGACGGTGTGAAGTGCCCAGCAGGGTGGTGCCGGCCTGTGCCAGGGCCTTGACCTGCTTCGGGCGGATCTTGCTCGGTCCGCAGCCGAAACGACCGTCTTCGGGCAGTAGGGAGGTAGGAATTTTCACGGATTCGATCATGGTGCCGAGCGTAGTCAGACCAGTGTATCTTCTCGAATAATGAGATTTCCTCCATGTTTGAGCGGTGTGCCGGTCATGGATATCGATGGCTGATCGAAACTGTTCGCATTGGTGATGAATTGGTGGAGTTATCCGTAATGATCACTGGATTTTTCGGTACCGGGGTCGTCGGATCTCAAGTCGGTGAATCTGGAGAAAACCTGAACGTCTGCTTAACGTTGGTTGGTTGAACAATGATCGGCCTCGCCTTCCGATCGGTTATCGTGATTTGTCATCGCAATACCGGACGGTTATTATTTCGACTTGGTAAAAGTATCCAAGGAGTGATTCGCAATGAGACATGCGGCGCATAAGGCACGCAATGCCCAGCGCAACGCCGTTGTGGTGAAGATGGGCCGTACCGGTGCGGTGCGGAACGCCCACACGGCGTCTGTGGTGGAAGCCAACGCTCCTATGACTGTTCTGGTTCCCGAAGTGGCCCGGATGCTCAACGAGGCGGCTCCCAAAACCCGTCGCGCCATCCGTCAGGCCGCCCGCCAGCGCGCCCACAAGAAGCAGTTCGTGACCGCAGGGTCGCTGGCACTGCTTGCGGCTACGGCGGGAAGCTTCGTCTATGCTTCGTCCAACAACGCCTCCCGTTCCAATACGCCGTTGGCCGATAAGGCCGAGTCCTCGGTGATCGCCGACGCCAACACGGCTGCGATCTCCAACGCGTCCGAGCATGGGAACGATGACGGCGTGATGGTCTCCCGTTCCGCGGAGCGCGGCGTCCCCGCCGAAACCACAGTAGCCGACACGTCGGCAGAGTGGAACATCTCGTCGGCCGTCGATCGCATCGACACCAAACAGATGTCGAAGTCCCTGGCCAACAATCCGCACGTCGCCAAGCTGATGGATCGTGATGCGGGCAGCATTCCGCAGGGTTTCAACCCGAACCACGCCACCGGCGACACCGGTAACGCCTATGCGTTCTCCCAGTGCACATGGTGGGCCTACACCCGTCGCCAGCAGCTGGGTCTGCCGGTCGGCTCGTACTTCGGCAACGGCGCGGACTGGGCCAATTCGGCCAAGGAGCTCGGCTACTGGGTGGACAACACCCCTCGCGTCGGCGACATCATGGTGTTCCAGCGAGGTCAGGAGGGCGCCAGCTCCGCCTATGGTCATGTGGCCATCGTCGAAGCCATCAAGGACGGCAAGGTGATCACCTCCGAATGCGGTGCCACCTACAACGGTAAGTCCTTCACGCGCACGTTCTCCAATGTGAGCGATTTCCAGTACATTCATTACTGATCTGTTCGGCGGTTCCTCGGAACCGCCTTTCCTGTTGTTGACAATCCTTTCGCGTTCAATGGTTCCGGACGGGAAATCACCGATTTACCGTCCAGCTGGTATGGTGGTGCACTGATGACATTTACAAAGCCTGTTTCGATTATCGCGGCCGCAGCCGCCGTTGTTTCGCTCTCCGCCTTCGTGGCTCCAGCCGCGATGGCGCAGGACGCGGACGTCGTGACCTCCTCCCGGTCCTTCAAGGGTCAGGAGTCCCGCACCACGGCGCTGCTGAAGGAATCGACTTCGACCACCGTCAAAAGCACTACGAAGTACGGTGGCATCGAAAGCCTGAACGTGCCGAAGACCAAGTCCCAGGCAGAAAAGGACGCCGAGGCGCAGGCCAAGGCCGCCGCACAGGCCGCTCAGCAGCAGGCTCAGGCCGCCGCCGAAGCCGCTCAGCAGCAGGCCGCCACGACCTACGCCAGCCGTTCCCAGTCGCGTAGCACGGTTTCGAACTCGACTTCCTCCTCCGCATCGCAGTCCGCGGCAGCGGCTGCTCCCGCCACCGATTCCGCAGCTGCCACCGTGACGGCGAGCGGCACCGCCACCGCCGTGGTGGAAACCGCCCTGCAGTATCAGGGAGCCCCGTATGTGTACGGTGGATCCACCCCTTCCGGTTGGGATTGCTCCGGATTCCTGATGTACGTGTTCGCCAAGTTCGGCGTCAGCCTCCCGCACAGCTCCGGCGCACAGGCCGCCGTGGGCACGCCCGTTTCCAGCCTTGCCGAGGCCAAGCCCGGCGACATTCTCGCCAACAGCACCCATTCGGCCATCTACGTGGGCGACGGCATGATCATGAACGCCCTCAACCCGAGCCGCGGCACGCAGCTCACTCCGGTAAGCTGGGGCTTCCCGGGCGGCAACTACGCCATCCGCCGCGTGCTCTGAGCCATCTCAGGCAACATATCGTTTGTCGTCCGCCAAACGGTTTTGATGATCGGAAGCGCCTCTTCGGAGGCGCTTCCTCATATTCGGAGTACCTGCCGTATTCGGGATATTCGGACTATTCGAGTGGAATCGTGGCAGTGCGTTCAATCGTGACAGTGCGTTCATATGTGATCTGCATTACAGAATTCCTCGCCGTACCTTAAAATTCCCTAAAAATCCGGTTCCTGCCCGCTTCCGAGGATTCGGATTGCGGTACTGTGGGGAAACGATGACAAACATGCGTAGGATCGTTTCCGTTGCGGCCGCCGTTGCGATGAGCGGTACGCTGATTTCGTTTACGGGGGCCACCGCCTCCGCCGCGGAGGACGGTGAAGTGACGTCCTCCCGCTCGTTCACCCCTCAGAAGACCCGTAGCAACACTCTGCTGAAGGAATCCACCTCCACATCCGTGAAAACCGATGCCAGCTATGGCGGCATCGAAAGCCTCAACGTACCGAAGACCCCGTCGAAGGCTGAAAGGGACGCCGCCGCGGCAAAGCAGCGGGCACAGGAGCTGGCCGAACAGAACATCGCGGCAGCCAGCCGTTCCGCCGAACGCGGGGCGGTGAGCTCCGACTCCTCCGAAACGACTTCCGACTCCTCATACGCCGGATCAACGGATCAGTCCGCTTCGTCCTCCTCCGCGGAGTCGTCGGCGTCCGTCAGCTCCTCCACCGTTACGGACTCCGACAACAGCTTCGTCGGCCGAGCCATGTCGGTGATCGGCTCGGCATACCGTTCCAGCGGCTACGTGTGGACGGGCAGCACCAGCAGCTCCGCGTTCACCTGCTCCGGTCTGGTCGATTACGCCCTCGGTTTGCCCACCAACTCCAACACGCCGGAAGGACTGTACGCCAAGGTTGGCGGCGCCGGCAACCTGAAGCATGACACCGGCTCGCTCTCCTACGGCGATCTGGTCTTCTTCAACTACGCCGGACGTCATCCCGGCCACGTCGGCATCTACATCGGCAATGGTCTGATGGTCGATTCCGCCGGTGGCGGCGTCGCCGTTCGCGCGGTGAGCACCATGTCGTTCATCGGTGGAGGCGCACTGGCCTGATTCGGCCAGACGGCGCCAATCGCTATCGTCTCACGCCCCTGCCTCATGCGGTGGGGGCGTTTTGCTATACGCGTTTCGTTGCCCCGGGCGTTATCCTAGGAGGTAAGAGCCACGCATAGGCGCGGGGCTCATGGTTCTCAAGGGGAGGTCATCATGACTGTCAACGAAAAGGCCATTCTTGTTGGTGTGGACGGTTCGGATGCCAGCTACAAGGCCACATGGTGGGCGGCGAACTACGCCAAGCACGCCGGTCTGACTCTGCAGATCGTCTGCGCATACTCACTGCCCAGCTATGCCGCGGTATCATTCGACGCCACCTATACGGCGATGGGGGACGACAATGTGGCGCACACCGATGCGCAGGAGATTCTGTCCAAAGCCAAGGCCATCGCTGACGAACAGGGCGTGGAGGCAGCCACGCTGATCGTCACCGGTGACCCGAGCTCCGTGTTCGTCGAGCTTTCCCGCAACTACAATCTGATCGTGATCGGCAACCGCGGCAAGGGAGGATTGGCCGAACGGCTGCTCGGCACCACCAGTTCCAGTCTGCCCGCCTATGCCTACTGTCCGATCGTCGTGGTGCCGTACACCGACGACGATGGCAACCTGATGCACCTGAACAACACCATCACCCGTGTGGTCGTCGGCTCCGACGAATCGAAGTGGGGTCTCAAGGCGTTGGACATCGCCGCCGACTTCGCCCACCAGTGGGGAGCCCAGCTCACGGTGCTGTCCGCCGTACCGAGTTTCGGCGGCATGGGCATGTTCGCGTCGGGCGGTTCCGGCGGTGCCGAGGCGAACAGCATCATGGAATCCTATCTGGAGGATCTCGACGTGCGCATCGCCCCAATCCAGGAGCGCTACCCCGATCTGGTCATCGCCAAATCGGTGGTGCCCGGCTCCGCGGTCACCGCGCTCACCGAAGCCAGCCACAACAACGACGTGGTGGTCGTCGGCTCCCGCGGTCGTGGCGGCTTCACCGGTCTGATCCTCGGCTCTACCAGTCAAGGTCTGCTGCAGCATTCGGTGGGACCGGTCTACGTGGTGCCCCGCAAGTATGTGGAGGCCGCGGAGTCCCGTCTCGATACCGTTCCGGCATCCCCGGCCGACGTCAGCCCGAAGTCCATCGACGAGATCTCCGGCGTGCAGGAGGTGTCGGTGCCCACCGCCGATGTGGAGACCGCCCACTCCATCGAGGCCGCGATCGATCCCGAGCATAAGGAGTAACGGCGAAATCACCGTTCTGAGATATTCCGGGTTTTCGGTATTCCGGGTTCCTGATATCCGGACATGACTAAATATGGCGGAACCTCCCCTTCGTATCGGGGAGGTTCCGCCATATTCGACGTATTCGACTGAGATGCATCCGGCGAGGTCGCGTGCGCTGACGCTACTCCTTGATGCCGGACGCTACTCCTTGATGTCGATGGTGAGATCGACCGGCGTCTCACGCTGGTAGGTGTGCTGCACGGTGCAGCCCTTTTCGATGTGCCGACGCACACGCTCCTTGAGATCATCCACCTGAGCCTTGCGCAGACCGGCCTCGGAAGCGTCGATCTCCACCTTTTCGCTGAAATCACTGTAGGCGTTGTGCTTCTGGTCGGCAGTGCCGTCCACGAAGATCTTCGCGCCCTTGCCTTCGCCCAGCGCGTTCTCCACGGCGAACTGGCTGCTCAGCGCGGCGCAACCGGCCAAGGCGACCTTCATCAGATCGCCCGGAGTGAACAGACCCCTGCCCTTGCCGAACTTGATGTGCGCTCCGTCCTCCGAAAACGCATCCCACGAACCGTCCTTGTTCCGCTCAACCCAAATACGCTTGCCCATGGCTTTCCTCCTTGTGCATGTGCATACGGCGGCATGCGCATACGTGAGCGCATACGATGTCCGCCGGACCATGCGCGGCGATCGGACGCCGCACTCTCCTAAATCTAGTCCATCGTCGGCGGCAAACACCGGCGTACACGGCCAATACGCTGACCGAGTATCGAAGATCGGCCAGGTTGAAGATCGACCAGGCTCCGTGTGTTGCGCACAGTCCAATCCCAACGGTGCCTAATCATCCCAACGGTGTCGATACGATCCCAACGATACCCGGATTCAATTTGTAAGTGCAACACTCGTCTCTGGGTGGCTTGTCTTTGACATTACCTTGCCGAGCTCGCGGTACCAAACCTCGTTGGGCGTTTCCCAGCCCAGGACCTTCAACGGGGTGTCGTTGATCTCGTCGACGATGGCCTGCAGGTCCGCATCCGACAGGTCGTCGAAGCTGGTCCCCTTGGGCAGGTAGCGCCGGATCCTGCCGTTGCGGTTCTCGTTCGTGCCCCGCTGCCACGAGGAGTACGGGTCCGCATAGTAGGTGAGCATGCCCAGCGCCTCGTCCACGAGCAGGTGGCAGGAGGACTCCGTGCCGTTGTCCCACGTGCGGTCGATGCGCGCGGGCGCGGGGATCCGGCTGTAGATGTCGTATTCGGCGCGCGCGGTCGCCAGCGCGCTCTTGTCGGGGATGAACCGGGCGAACAGCTTGCGGCTCTTGCGTTCGGCCTGCGTGTCGATGCACCGTTTCGACGGGGACGCGCCGACGACGGTGTCGGACTCGAAGTGACCGAACCCGCGGCGCGAGTCCACGCGCTTGGGCCGGTCGGCGATCGGCACGCGCATCGGGA
>NZ_NMWU01000025.1 GCF_002860355.1 Bifidobacterium margollesii | reverse complement strand
CTGGATGAAGCTGGGCACGGACGTCACCGAGTTCAGGGTCGCCGGCGGCAAGGCGTACCTGGCGCCCGTCTACGACATGGGATCGAAGGAGATCGTCGCCTGGGACGTAAGCCGGCGTCCCGACCTCGCCCAGCAGCGAAGGCTGCTCGCCATGCTCGAGGACCGTCTGCCCGAGGGCGTCGATCCCGTGCTCCACAGCGACATGGGATGGCAGTACCAGCACCGGTGGTGGCGCGACCGTCTCGCGGAACTGGGCATACGCCAGTCCATGAGCAGGAAGGGCGACTGCATCGACAACGCCGCGACCGAGCAGGTGTTCGGCCATCTCAAGGACGAGTTCTACACCGGCCGCGAGTTCGCCTCCTACGAGGAGTTCGAGACCGGTCTGAACGAGTACATCATCCACTGGAACACCAGACGACGCCAGAGACGGCTGGAGGGACGCACCCCGGAGGAATTCCGGAGTATGTCCCTCGCAGCCTGATCAGGTACCCTTAATAAACCGCGTCTAACAATTGGGGCGCAGTTCAGTTGCTGGTCGTCGATCACCTCATCAGTCGGCTCCGCCGACAGCTTCCCCTCAAGGGGAAGCCAGGAAGCAACGTCGAGGGCTTGCTGACAGGCGAGCGGAAACCGCGGCCGCAGGCCGTCCGTTCTTGCGGTGAAGGTGGCCCCGAGTTCACTTCCTGCCTTCCCCTTTGAGGGGAAGGTGGCCGACGCAGTCGGTCGGATGAGGTGCCCCGAACGAAGCACCATTCGATACGGATTCGATGCGAAGCCGCTTGCATCACCTCATCAGTCGGCTCCGCCGACAGCTTCCCCTCAAGGGGAAGCCCCCCAGTCGGTCTATCCTTCTGCCCTCCCCCTGAAGGCCGAGCAGTGCGGGTATCGTACCGTCACGCGGTCCAGATACCGTCACGCGGTCCAGGTACCGTCACGGGGGTCACCTATTCCATGTGACGCAGTGAGTGGATCCTTGAAATTTCAACGTTCTGACGGGGGCGTCACAGGGAATACCTATTCCGTGTGACGTGAAATAGTCCGCGTGACGGTGATGTACGGTGATGCACGACGATGCACGACGATGTACGGTGATGCACGGTCCATGCACGGTCCATACACGGCAAAATGTGAACACCACGACAGTCTGACAGGCCTCGAATCTCGAGGAAGCCGCAAAAGCCACAGAGGTCGTGAAAGTCACCAAATCCACAACCGTCACAAAGCCATGGAAGCCGCAGACGATACGAAACGCCGTAAAGCCGCGAAAGTCACGAAAGCAGTGAAGCCCGCGACCTCCTGCACACCTCTGTGAGCCGCAAAAAAAGCGACCTTGCGATCATCTCCAATCGCAAGGTCGCTTTTTGTATGCGTTGCGCTTCACGGTTTGCGTGCCGCACGCCAACGGATACACGCGGCACACCGGCGAACCGGCCGATTTAATACCAGCTGTGCGAGAGCCAGAAGCTGTAGGCGCCCTGAATGCCGCCGTAGCGTTCGTTGCAGTAGCTGATGAACCACTTGAGCTGAGTCTGGTAGTTGTTCTGCCAGTCAGGGCCGGCGGAGGCCATCTTGCTGCCCGGCAGAGCCTGCGGCAGACCATAGGCGCCGGAAGAGGGATTCGTGGAATGCGGATCCCAACCCGACTCATGGTTGATGATGTACACCAGTCCAGTGAAATCAGCCTCGCTGTAGCCGCTGGAAATCAGATAGTTATGCGCCCACTGCTGCATCTCGCCAACCGGAGCGGTGGTGCCCACCGAAGTCGAGCCGGACGAACCGCCGGACGAGCTACCCGAGTTGGACGAACCGGAGCTGCTGGAGGCCACGCCCGTGCCCACCAGCACCACCTTGTTGGTCGGCGCGGTCTTCACCCACGAGCTGATCGTATTGCTGGAAACCACCTTGCTGCCGGCCTTGGTCACCAGATTCGTGCGGGCCATTACACCCTTCTTGCCCTCGGTCTTCACCTGCTTGGTGCCGGCGGGCAGCGAATCGGTTTTCTCCTCCACGGTGTTGAACGGAATCTCGCTTTCCGTGGTCTCCACCGTCGACCCGGAACGTTCGATCTTGATGACGGTGGATTCGCTCACCTTGGTGGTCAGCGACGGGGAAACGGTGTCCCCCGACTCCAAAGTGATGCCCCCCTGTTCGAGCACGGACTTGACGGTGGTGAAGTTCTCGCCGAGCACCACACGCGAATCCCCGTTGATAACGACCTTGACATACGAGGTATTGGCGTCGGCGCCGCCGCGACCCTCCTTGATGGCCGTACGCACGTCGCCACGGGAGGCCGCCTGGAAGGCGCTGACCTCGTCGCTCTTCGTGGCGGAGTAGGCGGTGATCGTGGAACCGGTTCCGGCGTTCTCGCGACGATAGAAGTTCTGCGTGGCGAGGCCGCCGCCGACCATCAGGGCCACCACGGTCAGGCCTCCGGCCACACCCATCCACTGACGGCGGGTGAAACGCTGAAGAACAAAGGTTTTTTCCTTACGATGGCGTGCCATGAATCTCCTTACGACGGCACAAAACAGGCTCACACAATTTCCACATCTTACCGGCCGATCGTTACCTATGCAAAACGCCGGCGCAGGATGCCGGCGTTTTCGTCATGTCGGTGGTATATTGACGGCTTTTCCGATTGGCCGCGAGGCCAAGGCGCCAATCACGGAACCAGGACGCTGATCGCGAGGTCAGGACGTCTGCGACGGCGGATCACTCGTTGGATCACTCGGCGGATGCTGCCGGAGCGGCGGACGAGTCGGCCGTGACCTTGCCGATCAGCTCCTCAAGATCGGATTCGCGCAGGGCGCCGGCGTTCTTGAACACCACCTCGCCGTTCCGGATGATGATCAGCGTCGGCACGGCCTGAATCCCCGCGGCCTGCGCCAGACCCTGCTCCTGATCGATGTCGACCTTGGTGAACCAGATGTCGTCGTGCGCTTCGCTGGCGGCCTCGTAGATCGGTCCGAAGGCGCGGCACGGACCGCACCAGGTGGCCCAGAAGTCGATGAACACCAGCGGATGGTTCTTGATGGTCTCCTCGAAGTTCGCGGCGTTCAGCTCGTGAGTGGCCATGACGTTCCCCTTTCAATGCATGGGTGCCGATGCACGGGCGCGCGGAAGCACCTCAAGCAAACATACTCTGCTGTCAAGCATCTCACGGATGGGCGGCCCGCGCGAATGTTCCTCTGCCGGCTGATTGCGTGGACATGTCATGCAAAGGTCACGTCGGGGAACGATAATGGCCACATGCCGGTTTTGAATGACGAAGTGCCCGACGAGGGCGACTACGATGCCTCACGCCGCCGGGGCGAGTTCGACAACATCACCCCCGACGACTTCATCCGCGGTTCCGGAGCGGGCAATCCTCCGGGATGGCTGGATGCCTTCGATATCGACCACATCCGCCATCAGCTGCCGATCGTGTACGTGGAGATCGTGCCGGTACGCACCGACGAATTCGGACGCATCGCCAAAGTGGGCACGCTGCTGCGCGTAGGCGACGACGGGGCCATCGAACGCACTCTGATCACGGGCCGTGTGCTGTTCCACGAATCGTTGCGCGAGGCCGTGGCCCGCAATATCTCCAAGGATCTGGGAGACATCGCCCTGCCGATGTTCCCGGTGAGCCTGCAGCCGTTCACCGTGGCGGAATTCTTCCCGACTCCCGGTGTTTCGGAGTTCTACGATCCTCGTCAGCATGCCGTGGCGCTGTGCTACGTGGTGCCGATCGCCGGAGACTGCAAGCCGCAGGACGAAACGCTCGACGTGGAGTGGGTGAGTGCCGAGGATGCCGTGCGCCCCGACTTCATCAGCCAGCTGAGCAACGGCCACGGCACCGTACTGCGCCGGGCGCTCGCATGGGCCTCGCTGGGCTAGACCGATCTGGGCTAGACCGATATTGAAAGGATGATTCGTCATGACCATGACCATTCTGCAGACCACCTATCGTCAGGGTGACCCGGCAGCCGTTCCGGTGGTGCTGGTCCATGCGTTTCCGGTGGATCACCGGATCTGGGATGTGTGTGCAACCCGGTTGCGCGAGTGCTCCGAGGGAGACGGCGACCCGGCCTTCGGTATCTATGCGCTGGAAATGCCCGGCGCCGGCGAATGTCCGGTGCCGACCGTCGAACAGACCGGTCCGGTTGCCGAGGACGGTGCGTATCCCGAAGCCATGACCCGCATGGCCGAGTCGTATGCCGAAGCGTTCCGTGCCACGGGATTCCACAAGGCCGTGTGGGTGGGCATTTCGATGGGCGGGTATCTGATCCTGGAACTGCATCGTCTGCACCCGGAGATGTTCGCCGGCATCATCCTGTGCGACACCAAGGCCGAAGGCGATAGTCCCGCCACCCGGGCCAACCGTGTGGCCATCGCAGCCGAATGCGAGGAGCACGACACCGTGGACCCGGTGATGCACTTCGCCGAGCCCCATGACGGCGACTCGGCGTGGAAGCGTTCGGCCGAGGCGGTTTCGCTGTTCACCGGTTGGATTCGCAGCCAGCATCCCCGTGGCGTGGCGTGGCGTGAACGGATGGCCGCCGCGCGTCCGGACGAAACCGACCAGTTGGCGAAGATCACCGTGCCGGCGGGCATCATCTCCGGCACGCTCGACCCCTCCAGCGCTCCGGATCGCATGAGGCCGATCGCCGAGCGGATGACCGGCACCGACTGCGCGTTCACCGTGATCGAGGACGCCGGACACTTCACCTGCGTGGAGAAGCCCGACGAGGTGGCGCGCGCGATCCTCGAACTGTGGCGTAGGGCCTGAACCGGCGCATCGCCCGCCCTCATCGGAAATCTAATCGGAAAGACGTCGAATATCGTGAATACATTCTCGCCATTGGCCCTTACCCAGACCCTGCCGTTCCTGCCGCTGGCGCAAGGCACCATCGACTATGAGGTCAACCGTCGCGGTGAGGAGGGGCTGATCGAATCCGTGCTCGCCGAGCCGACGACCCGCGTGCTGCTGGTCTCCAACGGCAACATCGCCGTGCCGAAGGGGCAGGGCGTGCTGGCCGACTACGATGCCGGCAAGATGCGTCCGGCGCTGCTTCCCGGCGCCTACGTGCGTGACGTGCTGCACTCCAACCGGGGCATCGTGCCGATTTTTCTCGGCTCGCAGTCCGAAACGATGGGTTCCGTGGCGGGCCCCGTGCATTACGTGGCATTGGACATCACCCGGGCGGTTTCGGCCGTGCCGGATTCGGTCACGATGAGCGCGGATCACGGTTTTGACGCCGAATCGTCTGCGGATGGAGCGGCGGAGGGGCTCATCGCCCAGGCTTCGGAACGGTTCGATTGGGTGAATCTACGTGGATTCGCCCCGCATGTCGGCTCCCGGGACGCCGGTCTCGCCACCAGTGCGGTCACCGTGTCCGTCTGGCATAACCGCCAGCGATTCTGCCCCTGCTGCGGCGCTCCCGTCCAGCCGGCTTTGGGCGGATGGGCCCAGCGATGCACGAATGACGCCGACGGCCGTCGTATTCTCTTCCCCCGCATCGAACCGGCCGTGATCACGGCGATCGTTGACGGGCGGGATCGTCTGCTGCTTCAGCACAATGCCGCGTGGAAGGGCAATCTCTATTCCGTGTCGGCCGGGTTCGTGGAGGCGGGGGAGAATCTGGAGCATGCGGCCCGTCGTGAGGCGATGGAGGAAACCGGCATTCGGCTGGGCGAAGTGCGCTATCTCGGTTCGCAGCCCTGGCCATTCCCCGCGTCGCTGATGATGGCGTTCAAGGCTCAGGCGCTCAGCACCGAGATTCGGGTCGATCATGAGGAGACCGCTGATGCGCAGTGGTTCACCCGCGACGAATTCACCGCCGCCATGATCTCCGGCCGCATCGGCGTGCCCGGCAAGGCCACGATAGCCCGGTACATGATCGAGGAATGGTATGGGCAGCCGCTTTCGTGACGTTCCGCACGCGGACTGATCGCGGGCCGAGTCCGGGCCGAGCCCGGTCTGAGCCCGGGACGATTCTGTGGCGTTCGCCACATTGCCGTTCGGCAAGGGTGAACGTTACGGAAAGGTCTCCTTTCGCTGGCCGGTTGGTCGCGTATAGTTAGTGGGGTTGACCGCGATAGAACCGGGGAAAGCACGACAATGGACCAGAACAACAGCTATAACGCCAATTTCGCCGCAGACAATGCGGAAACCATCGCTATGGCACCGCTGAACATGGAGGCGATGCCCGAGCAGCAGGGGAATCATCGTCACACTGCGAAGAGGAAGCCGGTCGCTCTGATCGTCGCCCTGTCCCTGCTGGCTCTGGTGATCGTGCTGTTCGCCGGGTATGTGATCGGCGGTCAGTACTACTTCAAGGACAAGGCCGCGCCGGGCGTCACCTTCGGCGGTACGTCGGTGGCCGGTCAGACCGCGGATGAGCTCAAGGCCACCGTGAACGATGCCGTGGCGGCGTCCGCCGTGCAGGTTTCGCTCAAGGGAGGCGACGCCACCAAGGCCAGCCTGAAGGATCTCGGCGTCACCGTTGACGTGAACAAGACCGTGAACGACCTGCTCAACGCGAAGAAGGACAACGTCTTCGCGAAGGTCAATCCGTTCCAGAAGACATCCGTGCCGATGACCACGAGCACCGACAAGCTCGCCATGAGCACCTATCTTTCCGACACGCTGATCGGTGAGGACGCCCGCGTGGTGAACGCCTCCGTGCGCTACGACACCGCATCCAACCAGTTCACCGTCTCCGCCAGCCGGTCCGGCGAATCCCCGAAGCTCGACACCGTCGCGTCGCGAGTCGCCGAGATCTCCGCCAATCCGGGCACCACGCTGAGGGCCGTGGTCGAAACGCAGACCGAGAACGCTCCGATCAGCGACGAGACCGCCGGCACCACGGCGACCGAGGCCAACAAGCGACTCGCCAGCCAGATCGTGATCTCCAACGGCGACACCAAGCAGTTCACGATCCCCTCCAGCGAAATCGCCAAGTGGATCAAGGTGAACGGCGACCCGTCCAAGGGCACGCTGTCGCTCTCCTATGACGAGAACGCCATCAACTCCTACCTCTCCGGAACCCTTGCCAAGGAACTCAACCAGAAGTCCGTGGCCGAGCAGAACGTGGTGAACTCCCAGGGCACCGTGCTGGCCGTGGAAGTGGAGGGCGTCAATGGCGTGGAAGTGGCCAGCGACACCAGCAACACCGCCACGCAGGTCGTCGAGGCGCTGAAGAACGGCGCCTCCAGCGAGATCAAGGCCGATGCGAAGATCACCAAGTACGAGACGAAGTCGCGTACGGTGCGCTACGACATTCCGAACGGTGACCCCCATGCGGTGATCAACCTCAGCGAGCAGAAGGTCTATGCCTACAAGGGCACCACGCTGGTGAACACCTTCCTGATGTCCTCGGGCAAGCCCAGCACGCCCACCGATACCGGCACCTACTACGTGCACACCAAGTACACGTCGCAGACCATGCGCGGTGAGGACTACGTCACGCCGAACGTGCCGTGGGTCACCTACTACAACGGCGGCGAAGGGTTCCACGGCGCTCCGTGGAACACCGACGGCATCGCCAAGGGCGAACCCCGCTCCCACGGGTGCACCAACATGAACGTGGGCGACGCGAAGTGGATCTACGACTTCCTGCCGCTCGGAGCGCAGGTGCAGGTCGTCGGCGGAACACCGTCCTCCGCCGTACGCGGCTGACGATCCTCCTTCCCCTCACAGGGGAAGGAGGCCGGCGTAGCCGGTCGGATGAGGTGGGTATGGCGTTGCTTGGTGTTGTTGGGCTGATGTTTTGTTCGGGTCACCTCATCAGTCTCGTTGCACTCGACAGCTTCCCCTCGAGGGGAAGCCGAGATGCGACGTCGGAGACCTGCCGTCCGCTCTTGCGGAGAAGGTGGCCGGCGTAGCCGGTTCATTTCCTGTCTTCCCCTCCGAGGGGAAGGTGGCCGGCGTATGCCGGTCGGATGAGGTGGATCGGTAGCCGCAGGCCTTCGGACGATGGCCACGGGTAGTCTGGTGCATATGAGTGACGAACAGCGTGAATTTTCATCCGAGGACGCCGGCAAGAGCATCGACATCCCGGATCATCTGAGCTATACGGCCGATCACGTATGGGTGGACGATTCCGTCGATCCGCTGGTCATCGGCATCACGGAATACGCCACCGAGCAGCTGGGGGAGATCGTCTTCGTGGAATTCCCCGAAGTCGATTCGCAGGTTGAGGCCGGCGATGAGATCGCTCAGCTGGAATCCTCCAAAGTGGTCTCCCCGCTGATCAGTCCGGTGTCCGGAACGGTGAAGTACGTCAATAGGGAAGCCTACGACGATCCTTCCGTGATCGACAACGATCCGTATGGCGAAGGCTGGCTCATCAAGATCGCGGCCGACGACGACGCCCCCGATCTGCTGACCGCCGAGGAATACGGCAAGGTAGCCCATGCCTGACCTTCCCGATCCGCAGCATCTGCACCGACTCCACACCCCGGCAACACCGTTGCGGGAGACGCCGTCGGTGAGCGAAACGCCCACCGACGCCCGTGGCAAGGAGCTGATTCCGGCCCAGCATGCCACCACCACCTTCGATGCGGCCAGCAAACACGAGCGTATTTCGTCCAAGCCGCTGCGCGTTCGCGTGGTGCGTCATACGGTGCTCGGCGTGTTCGGCGTGTGGACGAAGGTCTCCAACGTCATCGCCCGGCGAATGGGATGGTTCCCGCGCGTCGAACCGTACATCGGCTACGGCACCGGCTCCTACTCCCGTCTGATCTGCCGCACGGTGTACGCGCCGATGAGCCGCACCGCCGGAGTGATCATGCGCGGCATCCGCGCGCTGTTCATGGTGCCCGCCGCGCACACGCAGGTGAAGATCAGCATCGACTCCACGCCGCTGGTCACCGTGCAGGTGGGGGAATCCGCCGCATACGACGCGGTGGACGAGCATCCCGACCAGAGCAGCAAGTACGCGATCTCCGACACGCAGGGCTATCTCGATCTCGTCGCCGAACGGGAACTCGAACCCGGCAAACACGACGTCAGCTACACCGTCGCCCGCCGCGAGCCCGTGCATTCCACGCTGTACACCATCCCCGCCGACGCCAAGGTGGGCATCATCTCCGACGTGGACGACACGATCATGGTCACGCAGGCGCCGATCCTGTGGCGGGCCGCCTACAATCTGCTGCTCCTCAATCCGCGCAAGAGGCTGTCGGTGCCGTCGATGTCGGTGTTCTACTCCAAACTTCAGGAGCGGTTCCCCGACGCCCCGTTCTTCTACCTGTCCACCTCGCCGTGGAACGTCGAGGGGTCGATCCGCCACTGCATCGAATACCACGGCTTCCCGGAAGGGCCTCTGCTGCTGCGGGATCTCGATCCGCGGCCGAAAACCTTCATCCAGACCGGCGTGCAGCACAAACTGGAGTTCGTGGAGCAGCTGATGGCCGACTTCCCGCAGATGAAGTTCATTCTGCTCGGTGATGACGGCCAGAAGGATCCGACCACCTACGCCACCATCGCCCAGCGGTACAAGGGTCGTGTGCTGGCGATCGGCATACGGCAGCTCAATCCGGGGGAGAGCGGCATTCCGCTGCAGAAGATGGCCGGGGTCACGGTCACCCCGCCGGCCCCAGCCACCGACGTGCCGGTGTTCTACGGCACGACGGGCATGAATCTGATGAAGACGATGCTGCCGTATCTGAAGAACCTGCACGACTGAGCCTGACTGGGCGTATTCCGGGTGTATTCCGGCGCATTCCGGGCGTTTCCCGCTTGCGCCCTATGATGAACCGCGGCCGCAATGCGCCCATAGTCCGTATGGGCGTGCGATACTGAATCACATGACTTCTTCGGACTATCAGGGAGACCCCGCCTTCGATGACGTGGCCGGGCTCAAACCGCCCTATGCGGTGAAGGAACCGAGCCGTCGTGCGGCGCAGGGCGACGTATTCGACGACCCGTACGAGTGGATGCGCGACAAGGAATCCGCGCGAACCCAGCAGTACGTGGCCGCGCAGAACGAGTATTGCGAACGTCGTATGGCCGGGCTCAAAACACTGCGCGGCACGCTGTTCGAGGAGATCAAGTCGCGCATCCAGCAGACCGACATGTCGGTGCCGACCCGCATGAACGACTACTGGTATTTCACGCGTACCGAGGAGGGCAAGCAGTACGGCATTCAGTGCCGGGTGCCGGTGCGCGATGCGGACGATTGGGATCCGCCGACCATCAACGCGAACGGTATGCTGGCCGACAGTCAGGAGGACCAGACCGAGGAAGTGGTGTTCGACTGCAACGTGGAGTCGGAGGGCCATGATTTCTTCAACGTCGGCGGGCTTGATCTGAGCCACGACGGCCGATACCTGGCCTACAGCGTGGATACGGCGGGCAACGAGCGGTACGATCTGAGGATCCGCGATCTGAGGACCGGGGAGGATTTCCCCGAAGTGATCCACGAGGTCGCCGGCGGCGGATGCATCACGCCGGACGGCCGATGGGTGTTCTACACCCGCGTGGACGAGGCGTGGCGCCCGTACTGCGTGTGGCGCCACCGCATCGGCGCGTCGCCCGACGAGGACGTGGAGGTGTATCACGATCCCGATGACCGGTTCTGGGTGGGGGTCGGCACTTCGTTCGACGAGCAGCACATCATCATCGAATCCAGTTCCAAAACCACCTCCGAGGTGCTGATGCTTCCGGTGGAAACCCCGGAAGGTGAGTTCCGTCCGTTCATCGAACGCCAGCCCGGCGTGGAGTACGACGTGAGCTTCGCGCGCTTCGAGGATGAGCGCGGCGACATTCCGGTGGCGATGGTGATCCATAACGTCTCCAACCCGAATTTCGAGATCGACGTGATCGATATGCGTCTGCATAAGCCGCCGTACAAGCTCGGCGAGGGCATGTGCGTGGCGCAGGGCAGTCCGGCGGGATGCGAGCCGCCGCGCGGCGTGACGCCGTCGCCGGCCACGCGCGCCACGTTCTACCAGTCCGTGGGCACGATCTGCTCGAATCCGCGCAACCCCGCCGTCCTGCAGGACGTTCAGGGGCTGCGCATCGAAGGCATCGCCATGTACAAGCATTTCGTGGCGCTGTCGTACCGGGCCAATAGTCTGCCGCATCTGGCCGTGATGCCCAAACGGCAGGCCAAGGAGGATTTCCTCGCCAACCGGCAGTGGGGGTTCGGTGAGGTTCTGCCGCGCGTGGAGGGCAAGCTGTATTCGATCGGCATGAGTGGCAACCCCTCGTATGAGGCGCCGCGCATGCGCTACACCACCATGAGCTACACGCAGCCGGGGGAGCTGCACGAATACGATCCGGAAACCGACGAGGACGTGCTGCTCAAGCGGTCCACCGTGCTGGGCGATTACAATCCCGCGGACTACGCCGAAAAACGGCTGTGGGTGCGGGTGCGCGACGGCGAGCATGTGCCGGTGTCGTTGGTGTGGCGTCGCGGTACGGTGCCGGCTCTGGAAGGGGCCGCCGAGGGGCTGACCAGCGAGGTGATCGAGGCTCCTCGCGAGCTGACCCTCTCGCTGGAGGACTCCGCCTACAGCCAGTCCGTGCGATCCATGGAAAGCGTGGACGACGATGAGAAGCTGGAGCGGATTCATTCGAAGCCGTTGCGAGCCATGTTCATCACCGGATACGGCGCCTACGAGATCAGTTCGGATCCCACCTTCTCGGTGCCGAGGCTGAGTCTGCTCGACCGCGGCGTGCTGTATGCGGTGCCGCATGTGCGCGGCGGCGGCGAAATGGGTCGTGCGTGGTACGAGCAGGGACGCAAGCTGCATAAGATGAACACCTTCATCGATTTCGTCGACGCCACGGCCGCCCTGCAGCGTGCCGGATACGCCGATCCGCGGCACACCGTGGCCAACGGCGGTTCGGCCGGTGGCCTGCTGATGGGTGTGGTCGCGAACATGGCTCCGCAGCTGTATGCGGGCATCGAGGCCGACGTGCCGTTCGTCGACGCGCTCACTTCGATTCTCGATACCTCTCTGCCGCTCACCGTCACCGAGTGGGACGAGTGGGGCGATCCGCTGCATAATTCGAACGTCTATCGCTACATGAAGGATTATTCGCCGTATGAGAACGTGATGGATGCCGATGAACGCGAGCAGACCTTCGGCACCCGGCATTTCCCCGCCATGTTCATCACCACGTCGATGAACGACACCCGCGTGCTGTACGTCGAGCCGCTCAAGTGGCTCGCCCGTCTGCAGGAGCCTGCTGCCGAGGTCGACGCCGTGGCGAAGATCGAGGTCGAGGCCGGGCACGGCGGTGTTTCCGGCAGGTACAAGCGTTGGCAGGAGATCGCCTACGAGAACGCCTGGTGCCTCGCCGCCATGGGCATCGAGGATTGACGAAGCCGTCCATAAGGTGGTGTTCATAAGGCGGTGTCCACCAGACGGAACAGGGTAGGTTGATTTGGACGCAGCCACCTACCCTGTTGGGTATGGCAAATGACATCAAGACATTGAACCTCGCGGTCATTCCCGGCGACGGCATCGGCAAGGAAGTCACGCCGGTCGCCCAGGCCGTGCTCGAAAAGGCCTCCGAAGGCGTGATCAACTTCAACTACACCAACTTCGAACTCGGTGCCGAACGCTACCTGCGTGACGGCTCGAGCCTTCCCGACGAGGAGCTGGAGGAGATCAAGAAGCAGGATGCCATCCTGCTCGGCGCCGTCGGCGACCCGCGCATCAAGGCCGGCATTCTGGAGCGCGGCCTGCTGCTCAAGCTGCGTTTCGCCCTCGACCAGTACATCAACCTGCGCCCGACCAAGCTGTACAAGGGCGTCACCTCGCCGCTCGCCAACCCCGGCGACATCGATTTCGTCGTCGTGCGTGAAGGCACCGAGGGCCTGTACTGCGGTGCCGGCGGCGCGGTGCGCGTCGGCACGCCGAACGAGGTGGCCACCGAGGTCTCCATCAACACCGCCTACGGTGTGGAGCGCGTGGTGCGCTACGCCTTCGAACTGGCCATGAAGCGCAGGAAGCATGTGACCCTCGTGCACAAGAAGAACGTGCTCGTCAACGCCGGCGACATGTGGCAGCGCATCGTCGACAAGGTGGGCGAGGAGTACCCGGAGGTCACGCACGACTACCTGCACATCGACGCGACCACCATCTTCCTGGTCTCCAACCCGAGCCGTTTCGACGTGATCCTCACCGACAACCTCTTCGGCGACATCATCACCGACGAGGCCGGTGCCGTGGTCGGCGGCGTGGGTTATTCCGCCTCCGGTTGCATCAACGCCAGCAACGAGTATCCGTCGATGTTCGAGCCGATCCACGGTTCCGCTCCCGACATCGCCGGCAAGGGCATCGCCAACCCGACGGCCGCCGTGCTCTCCACCGCCATGTTGCTGCGTCACTTCGGATACGACGACATCGCCGCCCGCATCGACGCCGCCGTGGAAGCCGACATCGAGGAGCTCGGCTCCACCCAGCGCACCACCAAGCAGGTGGGCGACGATATTCTCGCCCGTCTCTGACGTCTCGTCTCCGTGCCGATCGGTACGGCTGCACAGGCCCTTCCACGGATTCCGGTTTCCGCGGAAGGGCCTGTGCGTTTTCCCGCATGCCGTCGGCGAGCGTATCCGCCGAGCGGCAAATCCCGACAGAATCCGGTGGAATGTTGCATCAGCCGGGTAACGTGGATCACATGATCAACAATGAGCCCCAGAAGTATAGTGAGACTCCGAATCGCATCGTGGGGGACGATGCACAACACGGTGATCAGAACCAGTACGGTGATCAAACCCAGTACGGTGATCAAACCCAGTACGGTGATCGAAGCCAGTACGGTGATCAGAACCAACGTAGCGATCAGCATCCGTCGTATGTCCAGCCGATACCGCAAACCGAGTATTCGCAATCGGCGCAGGACGCCTTCGTTCAGGCCGAGCAGGCCGCCGCGCAGTACACCGGCACCCAGCCGCAGTTCGGCGCCGGTGCCGTACCGACATCCGGTGCCGGTTCCGACGATGGGTTCTACGGCCGCGGCGGCGCGTATCAGGGTGGTCCGCAAAGTCCATACCCGCAGCAGCCCGGCTACGGCGCGCAGTATCCGCAAGGCGATCAGCCCGGCCCGTATCCGCAGAGCCCGTATCCGCAGGCCGGACCGTACCAGTCCGGCCCGGCCGGGCAGTATTCCTCCGGCCAGTATGGCCAGTATCCGGCGGGATCGTATCCGCCGGATGGCCAGTATCCGCCGAACGGCCAGTATCCACAGGATGGTCAGTATCAGCCGGGAGATCAATATCCGTCGTACCCGCAGTACGGTCCGTACCAGACCTACGGCGTGGGGGCCAAATCCAAAATCGGTGCCGGTCTGCTCGGTATTTTCCTCGGCTGCTTCGGCGTGCATAACTTCTACCTCGGCTATACGGGCAAGGCGATCGCCCAGCTGCTGCTGACGCTGGTCGGATGGATCGTGCTGTTCGGTCCGCTGGTCTCCTGCATCTGGGGGCTGATCGAAGGCATTCTGATCATCGCATCCAAGCCCGGATCGCCGTGGCACAAGGACGCCAACGGATACGAGCTCCAGGATTGACGGATCGTGCCTGATGGACCATGCTGACGGACGGTGATGATCGATGGGCGCTGTGATCGGCAGAGGACAATGCAAGACCCCGCGAGGCAAGCTTGTGGCGGTTTCGGTACGGCTGGACGGTATCGGCGGCGAGGACATCCGAATCGTCGAAGCGCATGTGGACGGTGATTTCCTCATCGACGTGCGCGGATCATCCGATGACCCCGCGGCGATTGCCGGTGCGGGCACCGATGGTGACGCGAATACGGGCGTTGCGGCCGACGACATGACGCTGATCGCCGATCTGGAACGAACCATCGAACGGCAATCGCCGCCGATCGATCCGGATCGCTTTCGCGCTGATCTGATCACGGTACTGACCGACCATCCCCATGCCGGACTGGTCGGGGTCTCTCCCGATGCGATCATCACGGCCACCGGTCGGGCGATCCGCGACGCCGGGGGCGATGATGCGACCGGAACCGGTGTCGTGACTGCGAATCAAGCTGATTCCGCTGTGCCTGATGCTCCATCGCTTGATGGGCAGGGACTGTTCGCCGAACGATGGCACGATCTTCATCCACAGATCATCCTCGACGCCGAACCCTACGCGCCCGCACTGCAGATGGCCCTCGACCAGACCATCGCCGAAGCCGTCGCCGCCGGATCCATGCCGCCGACGTTGCGATTCTGGCGATGGGCCGGCCCGGCAGTCGTGATCGGCGCCTACCAGTCGGTACGCAACGAAGTGGATGCGCAGGCGGCGGCCGTGGCCGGCTTCGATGTGGTCCGGCGCGTAACCGGCGGTGGAGCCATGTTCGTGCGGCCGGACGACACGATCACCTACTCGCTCTACGTTCCCGCGTCATTCGTGGCGGGAATCCCCGCCGAGGAATCCTACCGGCTCTGCGACGCATGGGCGTTCTCGGCATTGCGCTCGCTGGGCGTGCCGGCCGTCCCCCAGCCGCTCAACGACATCGCCATGCCGGACGGCGGCAAGATCGGCGGTGCGGCACAGCGGCGCTTTCCCGCCCGTCGCGGCTCGTCAGGGCCGGGATGCGTGTTGCACCACGTCACCATGGCCTACGACATCGACGCCGAACAGATGGTTCGGATGCTGCGTGTTTCACGTGAAAAACTCAGCGACAAAGGCGTGCGTTCGGCGAAGAGGCGTGTGGAGCCGATCCGCATGAACACGACGCTGAGCCGTGAGCGTTTCGTCGAGGCCTTGCGCCGCCACGCGCTCGCCGACATCGCGGGCGCGCGATCGGCTGAACTGTCGGTCGACACCATCGACAGGGCCCGTGCGTTGGCCGCCGAACGGTTCTCGAATCCCGCGTGGACCTACCGGATCGATTAGCCGATCTGGTGTTCGGGAGGCCGGATCGAAGAGCCGGGGGAACGGGTACCGGTGAATGGTATCGGGCATCGGCGATTGGCATTCCATGATGGTGTTCCGCAGCGGATGAGTGTAAGAATGGGAGGTATGAATTATGTGTCTCAGTCGCCTTTGCACAACACCGTCAACAAGGTCGCCGTCGACCTGTTCAAATTCGGTTACCGGAACGTGGCCAAGAAGGCCTTCTTCGCGATGCCGCCGGACGATGCCCATGAGGCGATGATCCGGGGATGCCATGCATTCGGCGAGATTCCGCCGGTGATGTGGATTCTGCGTCAGACTCTCGACTACACCGATCCGGCATTGGAGACCGAGGCCCTCGGCCTGAAATTCGCCAATCCGTTCGGACTCTCCGCCGGCCTCGACAAGGACTGCCAGCTGCCCAAGGTGCTCGATGCCGCCGGATTCGGCTTCGAGACCGTGGGCTCCACCACATCCCGTCCGTGCGCCGGCAATCCGCGGCCGTGGTTCCACCGTCTGCCCGAATACGGTTCGATGATGGTGCATGCCGGACTGGCCAACGACGGTTCCGAAACAGTGATCGCCCGCGCCGAGAAGGCATACACCAATATGAGGTCGATGCGGGTCTCGGTGTCGATCGCCCGCACCAATGACCGTCTCGCCGGTGATATCGACGAAGGCATCGAGGACTATCGGATCTCCTTCGAACGGGCCGCGAACCGCACCGACATGATCGAGGTGAACATCTCCTGCCCGAACACCATGGCCGGCGAACCGTTCAACACCGATCCGCGGAATCTCGATCGGCTGTTCGATGCGCTGGACGAGGTGCCGCGCAGCCAGCCGGTGCTGGTGAAGATGCCGCTGAACAAGACCTGGCCGGAATTCAAGGCGCTGCTGGACGTGCTGGCCGAACATAATGTGCAGGGGGTGAGCATCGCCAATCTGCAGAAGGATCGCACCGGCATGCCGGACGTGCCGAAGGACTGGCTCGGCGGCCTTTCCGGTCTGCCCTGCCAGAAGGCCAGCAACGAGATGATCGCACGCACCTACGCCGAATTCGGCGACCGGTTCACCATCGCCGGCATCGGCGGCGTATTCACCCCTCAGCAGGCATACGACAAGATCCGCGCCGGCGCATCGCTGGTGATGTTCATCTCATCGCTGATGTATGTGGGGCCGCAGAACATCGCCACGTTGAAGCGCGGGCTCGCGGAACTGCTGCGTGCGGACGGCTTCGACAACGTCGCCGAAGCCGTCGGTGTGGATGCGATCGCAGGGAAGTGATCGCCGGGTAGGGGCTAGAACGCGCCGCGCAGATACGACGGCGGGTAACCGACCTGTTCGGCGCTGATGCCCAGCTTGTAGGCGGCGCGCAGAGGCCAGTACGGGCTGCGCAACGCGGCCCGGCCGATCTCCACGGCGTCGGCGTCGCCGCGTCGCACGATCTTGTTGGCCTGCTTGGCCTTGGTGATCAGACCGACCGCGGTGGTGCGCACGCCGGCGCGCTTGCGGATCTCGGACGAGAACGGTACCTGGTATCCCGGTTCGACGGGGATCGTGACGCCGGGGATGATGCCGCCGGTGGAGACGTCGATCAGATCCACGCCGTGGCCGCGCAGCACACGGGCCGTTTCCACGGTCTGATCGAGATCCCAGCCGCCCGCGGCCCAGTCGGTGGCGGAAACGCGGACGAGCACCGGCAGATCGTCGGGCCATACGCTGCGCACGGCGTCGACCACTTCGACCAGCAGTCGCATACGACCGTTGAGATTGCCGCCGTATTCGTCGGTGCGTTCGTTGGTGAGCGGGTCGAGGAACTCGCTGAGCAGATATCCGTGCGCCGCGTGGATCTCCACCACTTGGAAGCCCGCGTGCAGCGCGCGCTGGGCCGCCGTGCGGAACTGGTCGATGATGCCGTGGATCTCGTCCACGCTCAGTTCGCGAGGCGTGGCGTAGTCGCCGAATGGAATGGGGGAGGGTGCCACGGTCTGCCAGCCGCCGGCTTCGCCGGGCACGGTCGCGCCCTCATAGCCTACGGTGAACGAACCGGTGGAGCCCTTGCGGCCGGAGTGATTGAGCTGCACGCCGGCCACGGCGCCGGCCGCGCGGATGTCGCTGACGATCCAGCGCCATGCGTCGATCTGATCGTCGTTCCACAATCCCACGTCATTGGGCGAGATGCGTCCCTCCGGGCTTACCGCGGTCGCTTCGGCGATCACCATGCCGAAACCGCCCAGTGCGCGGGACACATAATGCTGATAATGGAACGGTGTGGGCTTGCCGTCCTGCGCCGTCACCGCGTACATATCCATCGGTGGCAGCCAGATTCGGTTGCGGATTTCCAGACTGCGAAGCGTGATCGGATCGAACAGACTGGCCTTGCTCTTGTCGACGTTCTTTGCCATTGGCTCTCCTTAGACGTTTTCGCCCACCAATGGATCCGGAACCATAGATGAATACGGAGACCATAGATGAATACGAAAACAGGCGTAGGGTATGGTTTCATCCCCTACGCCTGTTTTAGCACAAGCCGTCGGCTCGATTCGCGGTGTTACTGCTGCTTCTTGGTGGTGTTGCCGGCAGTGTTGCCGGTGGTGCCGCTGGTGGTTCCCGAGGTGCCGGTGGTGCCGGAGGTCGTGTTGCCGGCTGCGGTGCCCGACGTGCTGTTGCCGCTGGTGCTGCCCGTGTTACCGCTGGTGGTACCAGCGGTTCCGGTGGTGCCGGTGCTGCCCGTGTTGGCGGCCGGTGCGGAGCCGGTGTTCAATGTGGAGGCCGGATCGCCGTAGTTGTTGTCCACCGGGATCTTCGCCGAGGAAAGGTAGTTCTCCATGAACTCCTTCCACGTCGGCAGTGCGATGTCCGCGCCGTACCAGGTGCTGCGGTACACGCCGTTGATCGTGCCCTCCAGAGGGGTGCCGGAGTTCTCCGCATTGGTGATGATCACGAAGGCGGCCACCTGCGGCACGAATCCGGACGTGGCCAGTGCGTTCTGCTCCGAGGTACCGGTCTTCGCGAAGGTCTTGCGGTTGCCGCTCAGCTGCGCGTCCTTGGCGATGCCCTGCGTCACGTTGAGGTTCATCGCATACGCCGTGGTCTGGGCAACTTCCTTCGAGATCGCCTGATGGCAGTTGGCGCTCGGCACCTTGTATTCCTTGCCGCTGCTGTTGGTCACCTTGGTCAGGGCGATCGGGGTGCATTCCACGCCGTTGCCGGCAATCGTGGCGTACACGTTCGCCATCGTCAACGGGGAGGACTGCTCGGTGCCGATCACCATGGAGGGGTTCCAGATCGTGCGCTTGGTGATGTCGTTGCCGTTCGCATTGTGGTATCCGAGGGTCTTGGCGGTCTCCGCGATCTTCTGCAGACCGATCTGCTGGGCCATGGCGCCCTGCGTGGTGTTGTGGGACTGGTTCAAGCCCTGCAGCGGGGTTTCGGGGCTGACGGTGCCGCCGCCCGAGTTCTGCACCTCCCACACGTTGGAGTATCCGCCGGCGCCGGGGATCGAAGCGTAGGAGTAGGCGGTGGAGGTGACCAGCGGTTCGTTGAGCGAACGTCCGGTGCTCAGCCATGCCGCCATGTTGATCGGCTTCCATGTGGAGCCGACCTGGAAGCCGTCGCCGCCGCCGTCCGCACGGTCCACGGCGTAGTTCATCGACGTGCGGGTGGTGCCCGGGGCTCCGTTGACGTCATAGGTGCGGTTCTGGGCCAGCGCCAGCACCTCGCCGGTACCGGGCTTGACCGCGGCCAGAATGTTCTCGTAGCCGCTGGGGTCGTTCTCCGGCAGGTTGTTGCGTACGGCGTTCCATGCGGCGTTCTGCGCGTTGACGTCCAGCGTGGTGTAGATGTTGAGGCCGCCCTCCTTGAGGAGTTTCTTGCGGTCGTCGAGCGTCTTGCCGAATTCGGGGGCGCTTTCGATCTGACGCAGCGCGTAGTCGCAGAAGTATGCGGCGTTGCCCGCGGCCTGGCATCCCACGGCCACGTCCTTGACCTTCAGGGTCTTCGCCAGCGGGATCTTCTTGGCCGCGTCGGTCTGCTTCTTGGAGACGAAGCCCCATTCGCTCATCAGATCAAGCGTGATGTCGCGCTGCTTCTGGGCTTCCTTGGGGTTGACGGTCGGATCGTAGCTGGCCGGGTTCTTGGTGATGGCCGCGATGGTGGCGGATTCCACCAGATTCAGGTCCTTGGCGCTCTTGGAGAAGTAGCGCTGCGCGGCGGTCTCCACGCCGTACACGCTTTTACCGAACTGGGCGATGTTGAGGTAGCCCTGAAGAATCTCGGCCTTGCTGTACTTCTTCTCCAGCTCCACCGAGATCAGCATCTCGCGCAGCTTTCGCGCGATCGTCTCCTCCTGCGCGTGGTAGGCGCCGATCGGATCGTCGTTTTCCAGCGCCTGGTCGATGAGCATGTTCTTCACATACTGCTGGGTGAGGGTGGAGCCTCCCTGGGTGTCGCCCTTCTTGACATAGGTCTGCACGAAGGCTCGCGCGATGCCCTGCGGATCGATGCCGGTGTGATCCCAGAACCGGTGATCCTCGCGCGCCACCACGGCCTTCTGCATCAGGTCGCTGATGTTCTTCAGCGGCACGATGATGCGGTTCTGCTCGTAGAACGTGGCAAGCACGGTCTTGCCGTCGCGGGCGTACATACGGGACTGCTGCGGCAGATCGGCGAGATCGAAGTTGACGTCCTCGGCCTTGAGCTGCTCCGTGAGGTTATTGGCCACGGTATTGGCGCCGAACACAGCGGGAAGCAGGAATCCGGAGGCCACCGCACCGCCTGCGAGACAGAAGATAACGTAGGCGAGCAGCAGCGTGAACACACGACGTGCGGTCTTTGGTTTCTTTTCGGGCATGGTGACCATTCTAAATTGGCCGCTCTACCTTTGATTTGTTCCCGGTCGATCTCCACAGCACCGACAATCGACCGGGAACGTCCTGCCTTCCCCTCCGAGGGGAAGGTGGCCGGCGTATGCCGGTCGGATGAGGTGGTTTGGCGAGGCTTGGTGTTGTTGGGCTGGTGTTGTGTTTGGGGCACCTCATCAGTCTCGTTGCACTCGACAGCTTCCCCCCGTGGGGGAAGCCGAGAAAAGCCGCGGCCGTAGGCCGTCCATTCTTGCGGTGAAGGTGGCCGGCGTAGCCGGTCGGATGAGGTGGAATAAGAGAAGCCGGTGAGATCGACTGCCCGCTTATTTACTGGTTCACTGATGCGCCCGGCGAATCAGCTTGCCTGGCTGGTAGATGATGATCGTCCGGCCTTTGCGGCTGATCCACCCGCGTTGCGTGAACTCCATCAGCGCCTTGTTCACGGTTTCGCGCGACGCCCCCACCAACTGGGCCATCTCCTCCTGGGTCAGATCGTGCGGCACCACGAGTCCGTCCTCGCTGGGCTCGCCGAACCGCTGGGCAAGATCGATCAGCGTTTTGGCGAGACGGCCCGGCACGTCCATGAACACGAGGTCGCCGATGCGCTCGTTGTTGAGTCGGGCGCGGTTGGCCATCACCTGCAGCATGTCGATGGCGACGCGGGGATGCTCGTCCAGCCATTCGAACATGGCGCTGCGCTCCAGTGAGGAGACGACGGTACCGTTGGTCATCACGATGGCCGATGCGGTTCGTGGGCCTCCGGTGGGATCGAACACCGGAATCTCGCCGAGCAGTTCGCCGCGGCCGGTGATCGACAGCAGATGGATGCGGTGATCGGATGATTCGCGGGTGAGCTTGACCCGGCCTGTTTCGACCAGATAGATGCGATGGTCGGTATCGCCTTCGCGAAAGATCGTGTCTCCCTTGGCATAGTATCGGCGCTGTAGATGCGGGAGCAGCTGATCGGCTTCTTCGGGGCGCACCTGCTTGAACAACGCGGTGTGCAGGAGAGCGTTCCGCTGATCCTCCATCGTGTTGGACTCACGGATCACGAGGGTCCTCACCTCCATACGTCATCGTTATTTGGGTTTTCTGACCCTTGGCGTCAATAGTCTAGCGCGTCGCGCGGCCAAGATGAACAATCGGTGACAAAAGATGTCAATTTGTGAATCAAATATAGTGGAATGGTGATGGCGAAAGGGGATTGGCATGGCGAATGGGGCCGATATGCGGACCTTGGTGGTGATGCCCACCTATAACGAGAAGGAGAATCTTCCGATTACCGTGGGGGCGGTGTTCTCCTATTGCCCGGACGCGCATGTGCTGGTGGTGGACGATAATTCCCCGGACGGCACGGGTGATCTGGCCGAGCGGATGGCCCGGGAGCCGGTCGGACGGACCGCGCGGAACGAGCCGCGATTGTTCGTGCTGCACCGCACGCGGAAGAACGGTCTTGGGCCGGCGTATCTGGCGGGATTCCGTTGGGCGCTGGATCGCGGATACGAGGTGATCTGCGAGATGGATATGGATGGTTCGCATCGTCCGCAGGATCTGCCGCGGCTGCTGGCGGCGATCGGTGGGGGGTGTGCGGATCTGGTGATCGGATCGCGTCGCGTGCCCGGCGGTCGCATGGTTGACTGGCCGTGGTATCGCGATCTGATCTCCCGGTGCGGCTCCTGGTATGCGCGGTTCATGCTCGGCGTGAATGTGCGCGATATGACCGCCGGATTTCGGGCGTATAGGGCCGAGACGTTGCGGCGTATGGATTTCGACGCCATTGAATCGGGCGGTTATGTGTTTCAGATCGATATGACCAGGCGGGTGGCTGCGATGGGTGGTGTGATCCGCGAGGTGCCGATCGTGTTCGAGCAGCGGGCTCGCGGGGTGTCGAAGATGAACGGCGGAATCGTGGTTGAGGCGATGGCGCGGGTTACGCGATGGGGGTTGCGGCGGCTGTTCTGCCGGCGTGGATGATTGGCGGATGATTCGTGGGGCATGGTCGGTTGTGGGGAGACGGTTGTGGTCGTCCGTGATGGGTATGGCCGTTTGGCTTCGGCGTTTCCCAATGGTTGCTAAGGGTGCGTGTGGATGTGGGTGTTTCGGGCGGGCTTATCGGCGAGGATTGTTACATTGAGTTTGCTTTTGTGAGTGGTTGTGTGCGATAATGTTCATATGATTTCCTCACAACGACAGCATGTGATCCTGAGCAGGCTTCGCACGCGAGGGGCGGTGCGGATCACCGCACTGAGCAAGGAACTCGGCGTCTCATCGATGACGATCCGCCGAGACATCGCCGACCTCGCCGACAAGGGACTGCTCAAGCGCGTACACGGCGGCGCGGTCACCACGAGCACATTGCTCGCCGAACCCCTGTTCTCCGTCAAATCCCAGATGGACGTCGGTCTCAAGGATGCGATCGCCCGCCGTGCCATCGACTACGTGTCGCCGGGCGACGTGATCGCCATCGGCGGCGGCACCACCGCCTACATCTTCGCCCAGCATCTGCTGGAAAGCGAAAACTCCTCCGGTGTGACGATCCTCACCAACTCGATCCCCGTGGCCGAACTCGTGCAGGCCATGGAAAACAAGGACGCCGAAGTGATCGTCACCGGCGGCGTGCTGAGCCGATCCAATTCCCTCGTCGGCCCGATCGCCGACAAGGTGATCTCCTCGCTGCGAGTCAACACGCTGTTCCTCGGCACGCATTCGGTGTCGATGCCGCGCGGATTCCTCACCCCGAACTCGCTGGAATCCGCCACCGACGCCGCGCTGATCAACATCGCCGACCGCAGGATCGTACTGGCCGACCATACCAAGTGGGACAACACCTCGCTGAGCATGTTCGCCAGTTTCGACGACATCGACGTGCTGATCACCGACGACGGGCTCAACCGTTCATATGCCGAACAGGCCAAGGATTTGCTGAAAGAACTCGTCCTGGCATCCCAGGGCGAACCCGACAAGGAAAGAGAACAGAACTATGAGTGATTTCGCGCAGTATGTTCCGGGCGAATATGCGAGGAAGCATATTCGGATCACGCCGACCAAGCTGGCGGATGGCCGAGACTTCTTCTATCTGGACGATGACCCCGAATACGTTTCCGGGGCCAGGACCCGTGAACTGAAGGATCCCCGTCCGCTGGCATACCGCTTCGCCAACCAGCTGAACGCAGCCGGCGAGGAGGTGCCGTACGCGGCCCCCGAAATGCGCCGCGACCCGCTCACCGGAGACTGGATTCCGATGGCCACGGCCCGCATGAACCGGCCGATCACCGCAGGCCCCGGCGCCACCGCGAAGGGCAATCCGCTGGCCGCCCGCAAACCCGGCGATCCGTATCAGGACGGCGAGGTGCCGGACGTCGACTACAACGTCGTGATCTTCGAAAACCGATTCCCCTCGATGGTTCGGGTGCCGGATCGTTCCGATGCGGTGACCTACGTGGATGACAACCCGCTGTGGCAGAAGAAGATGGCCGTCGGACGCTGCGAGGTGATCTGCTTCGACCCGAACGAGCATGGTCTGCCCGCCGATCTGCCGGTGAGCCGTCTGCGCACGGTGGTGGAGGCGTGGGCCTTCCGTACCGCCGAGATCTCGAAGATCGAAGGCATCGAACAGATCTTCCCGTTCGAGAACCACGGCGCTGAAATCGGCGTCTCGTTGGCGCATCCGCACGGTCAGGTGTACTGCTATCCGTTCATCGCGCCGAAGATGGAGCAGGAGCTCAAGCATACCGAGGCATATCACGAACGGACCGGCGGCAACCTGCTCAAGGACATCATGAACGCCGAGCTCGACGCCGCCGAGCGCGTGGTGATGCGCAACCACAGCTGGGTGGCCTACGTGCCGGCCGCCGCGCGCTGGCCTCTTGAAGTGCATGTGGCTCCGGTGCGCGACGTGCTCACCATCGACGAGCTCAACGACGATGAGCGCTGGGATCTGGCGCAGATGTACTCCACGCTGCTCAAGCGTGGCAATGCCTTCTTCGACAAGGGCGACGGCAAGGGCATGGATCTGCCGTACATCGCGGCATGGCATCAGGCGCCGATCCGCGATCCGCGTCGAGAGAACTACCGTCTGAACCTCCAGTTCTTCTCCTTCCGCCGGGCCGCCAACAAGATCAAGTATCTGGCCGGATCGGAGTCCGGCATGGCCGCGTGGATCTCCGACACCACGCCGGAGCTGATCGCCAAGCGCTTCCATGAGCTTGGCCCCATCGATATCGCCTAGGGGACGTTCGGTATCGTCTGGAGGATGTTCGAGCGTATGAGCATCGGACGGCATGTGTTTCTCGACACGCTCCGGGCCGCTCCGGCCGAGTCTTTACGGTCGAGAAACACATGCCGGCCTCTGCGCTGGCTCAAGCGTTGTCTGGAAAGCCTCGCGGCCGTTGGGGTCGGCGTATGGCTCCCGACCGTAAGCTTGGGGAGGCGTAGCCTCCCCGGCCGAACGGCCTTGAGTGTGTCGGGATCCATACGTCGGCTTCCACCAAGCATGCCGGGTGATCGTGGTGATTGCGTGTTAGGCGCATCCACACTACACTAAACAAATAACGCACAAAACTTAACATTTTTACGACATGTTCTTTCAGCCATGCTGCAAGGAAGGAGAATCATGGCAAAAGTGCAGTTCATCGCTCCGATCGAAGCCGAAGAGGGCGTCGATCGTGCCACCGCATTGTTCGAAACCACGTTCGGCAACAAGCCGGAAGGCGTATGGAATGCGCCGGGCCGCGTGAACCTGATCGGCGAGCACACCGATTACAACGCCGGTTTGTGTCTGCCGATCGCGCTGCCGCATCGCACGTACATCGCGTTGAAACCACGAAACGACACCAAGGTGCGCGTGGTTTCCGACATCGATCCCGACCATGCCGTCGAAGCCGATCTGGAGGGGCTGGAGGCCGGAGGAGTGGAAGGCTGGGCCGCATATCCGGTGGGCGTGGCCTGGGCGCTGCGGCTCAAAGGCTTCAACGTCAAGGGATTCGACGCCGCATTCGTCTCCTGCGTGCCGCTGGGCTCCGGCCTGAGCTCGTCCGCCGCCATGACCTGCTCCACCGCGCTGGCGCTCGACGACGTGTACGGACTCGGCTACGGACAGTCCGACGCCGGCCGCGTGACCCTGATCAACGCCGCCATCAAGTCGGAGAACGACATGGCCGGCGCATCCACCGGCGGGCTCGACCAGAACGCCTCGATGCGCTGCACCGAAGGCCATGCGCTGCTGCTCGACTGCCGTCCCGAGCTCACCCCGCTGGAAAACGTCTCCCAGCAGCCCTTCGACCTCAAGGCCCACAAGCTTGAACTGCTGGCGTTGGACACCCAGGCGCCGCATCAGCTCAACGACGGGCAGTACGCCGAACGCCGCGCCACCTGCGAGAAGGCCGCCGAAATCCTCAAGGTGCCGAACCTGCGCTACTGCGCCGACGGCATCATGAAGGCCGGCGATCCGTTCCAGGCGCTCAAGGAGACGCTGGACGCCCTGCCCGACGAGAACATGAAGCGTCGCGTGCGCCATGTGGTCACCGAAATCGAACGTGTGCGCACCTTCGTCCACGCCTTCGCCGACGGTGACATCGAACAGGCCGGCCGGCTGTTCAACGCCTCGCATGATTCGCTGGCCACCGACTACGAGGTCACCGTGCCCGAGCTCGACGTGGCCGTGGACGTGGCCCGCCGCAACGGCGCCTACGGCGCACGCATGACCGGCGGCGGCTTCGGCGGCTCGATCATCGCACTGGTGGACGAAGGCCGCTCCGAGGAGATGGCGCAGCTCATCGCCGACGAATTCGAACGTCGAGGTTTCCACGCTCCCAGAGCGCTGGCCGCAGTGGCGTCCGCATCGGCATCCCGGAACATCTGAATCGGAGGCGCGGCGGGCGACACGCCCGATTCACTTACGAGGATGCGCGAAACATGCTAGCTTGACAGCTGACTTCCAAAACCGCATGCCTGAAGGCGTTTCATTTCGCCGAACGGCATGCGGTTTTTGTTGTTTTCGCAGTGGGCCGGCGATCCGAGCCGGTCCATCAGTCGACATGAGAAGCGGGGAATCACCCGAGATCGTTCCGGTGTGCATCGCCGGACCATATGGAGAATCAACAAGAGGGTTATGCTGTCTGAATCGCAATCCGCATCCATGCCCGCAGCCGGAAATGCCGCGGGCCCCACTGAATCCCACGAAACCACTGAATCCCACGAAACCGTGGTGCTTCCGGAATCCGCGCCGCGATTCCGTCATCCGCACCGGGTGATGCTCGGTCTGTATGCCGGTGCATTCCTCGGCATGCTGTCGGAAACCTCGATGAACATCGCCCTGCCTGATCTGATGGACGAATTCGCCGTCTCCTCCGGCACCGCCCAGTGGATGGTCGTCGGCTACATGCTGGCCATCGGCGTGGTGCTGCCCTGCGTCGGATTTCTGCTCAAATGGGTCAGAGCCAAGACATTGGTGGTGTTTGCCATGACCTGCTTCCTCATCGGCGCGGTCGTCTCCGCGATGGCCCCCAGCTTCCCGGTGCTGCTCGCCGGTCGTATGCTGCAGGGCGTCGGCACCGGCATCGTGCTGCCCACCATGTTCGCCGCGATCATGCGCGTCTTCCCGCCCACCCGCATCGGCGCCGCGAACGGCGTGGCCGGCCTCGTCGTCATGCTTGCCCCCGTCATCGGCCCCACCCTCGCCGGCGTGCTGATCGGCGCGGTCTCGTGGCGTGCGATCTTCGTGATGTTCGCCGTCGTGGCCGTCATCTCCCTCGTGCTTACCGCCGTGTTCTTCGTCACGCCGATCGAACGGACCCGTCCCTCCGTCGACCTGCTCTCCGTCCTCGCGTCCGTCACCGGTTTCGGATGCCTCGTCGCCGGCGTCAGCCTGATCTCCGATCTGGGCTTCTCGGTCACGGTGATCGCACTGCTCGTCGTCGGCATCGCGGTGCTGGCGTTCTACGCCTACCGTCAGCTCACGCTTGCGAACCCGCTGCTTGATCTGCGGGTGCTCGGCATCGCCGCGTTCCGCACCCCGGCGATTATGGTCACCTGCTCGTTCGCCTGCACGCTGGCGTTCATGTACCTCGTGCCGCAGGAACTGCAGCGAGGCCTCGGCCTGAGCTCCACGCTGGCCGGTCTGCTGATGCTGCCTGCCGGCATCGTCAACGCGGTGTGCTCCCTGCTCGCCGGTCAGATGTACGACCGGCATGGTGCCAAGCGTCTCGTCTGGTTCGGCGGGGCGATGGCCATCATCGGCGGCGCGCTGTTCATGGTCATCGGCGTCGCCTCGCCGGTGGCGCTGTTCCTCGCGGCCCATATCGTGATCATGATCGGCATTCCGTTCATGCAGCAGTCCGCGCAGTCCGCGGCGCTGCGGAGTCTGCCGCGGGAGCTGTCGGCGGATGGCAGCACGGTGCTCAACACCATGCAGCAGGTGGTCGGCGCGGTCGGCACCGCCATCGCCACCTGTCTGCTCGGACTCGGCCAGACCCACTACACCGCGGCCGGCGGAACGAACCCCGCGCAGGGATTCGTGGACGGCTCCCGATACGGCTACGTATTCGGATTGGCGCTGATCGTGCTGGTGTTCGTGTTCTCGTCCGCACTGCACGAGCGCAAACCCGACATCGCCCAGGCCGTGGAGAACGGCTACAAGGCCAAGGAGCGGGTCAAAGCCGCCTGATCTTGCCTTCCCCTTAGGCCGAGCCGTGAAGAAAAAGCCGGAGGCGTTTTCAGGCGAGGGCTCGCCGACAGGCGAGCAGAAAAGGCGCGGCCGTAGGCCGTCCACTCTTGCGGGGAAGGTGGCCGACGAAGTCGGTCGGATGAGGTGGGGGCGAAGTGTGGTGTTGATGGGCTGATGTTTGGTTCGGGCCACCTCATCAGTCAGCTTTGCTGACGGCTTCCCCTCAAGGGGAAGCCGGGTGGAATCAGTTCTTGAAGCTGTGGATCGGGGCGGGAATACGGCCGCCGCGGGTCACGAAGGCCTCGCAGCTGGTCTGGTTCACCGGAATGATCGGCGCATAGCCCATCAGACCGCCGAAGTTCGCCATCTCGCCCACGCCCTTGCCGGCCACAGGGATCACGCGCACGGCGGTGGTCTTCTGATTCACCATGCCGATCGCGGCCTCGTCGGCGATCATGCCGGAAATTGTGGCCGCCGACGTGTCTCCCGGAATGGCGATCATGTCAAGACCGACCGAGCACACGCAGGTCATGGCCTCCAGCTTCTCGATGGTCAGGCATCCGGAGGAGGCCGCGTCGATCATGTTCTTGTCTTCGGAAACCGGAATGAACGCGCCGGAAAGGCCGCCGACATAGCTCGAAGCCATGATGCCGCCCTTCTTCACCTGATCGTTGAGCATGGCCAGCGCCGCGGTGGTGCCGGGCGCACCCACCTGCTCCAGACCTATCTTCTCCAGCACCTCACCGACGGAATCGCCCACGGCAGGCGTCGGGGCGAGCGACAGATCGATGATGCCGAACGGGATGCCGAGGCGGCGGGAGGCCTCCTGCGCCACCAGCTGGCCCACGCGGGTGATCTTGAACGCCGTGCGCTTGATCGTCTCGCACAGGAACTCGAAATCCTTGCCCTTGGCCGCGTCAAGCGCGCGGGAGACCACGCCGGGGCCGGACACGCCCACGTTGATCACCGCGTCGCCTTCGGTCACGCCGTGGAATCCGCCGGCCATGAACGGATTGTCGTCGGGCACGTTGCAGAACGCCACGAACTTCACGCAGCCGTAGGAATCATTGTCGGCCGTACGCTCGGCGGTGTCCTTGATGATATGGCCGAGCAACTCCACCGCGTTCATGTCGATGCCGGTCTTCGTGGAGCCCACGTTCACCGACGAGCACACCAGATCGGTTTCGCTCAGCGCCTGCGGCAGCGAGCGGATCAGCAGCTCCTCGGCCGGGGTCATGGCCTTCGATACCAGAGCGGAGTAGCCGCCGATCAGATCGACGCCCACCTCCTTGGCCGCGCGATCCAGCGCGTGGGCGATCTTGACGAAATCCTCACTCGTCCTGCAGGAGCTCGCACCCACCAGTGAGATCGGGGTGACGGTGATGCGCTTGTTGACGATCGGAATGCCGAAGTCGCGGCTGATCTCCTCGCCGGTCTTCACCAGATCCCTGGCATACGAGGTGATCTTGTTGTAGATGTTGTCGCAGACGGTGTCCACATCCGCGGCCGCACAGTCCAGCAGACTGATGCCCATCGTGATCGTGCGTACGTCGAGCTTCTCCTGCTCGATCATCTGATTGGTCTCATGGACCTCCATGATGTTCAGCATGTCGTGCATCCCTTCCGATCAGACGCGGTGCATCTTGGTGAAGATCTCTTCGCGCTGGCAGCGGATGCGCACACCGATGTCGTCGCCCAGATCCTCAAGGTTGCCGACCATGGCGCTGAAATCCTTGTCGGATTCCGAATAGTCGACGATCATCATCATGTTGAAGAAGCCGTCGATGATGGTCTGCGAAATGTCAAGCACGTTCACATGGTGCTTCGACAGGTACGTGCAGACGCGGGCGATGATGCCGACCGTGTCCTGACCGACGACGGTGATGATTGCCTTGTTCATGAAGTCTCCTCTGAAGGCTGCGATACGACTGAAATCTCAGACCTATCCAGTTTACCGGCCGCAACGTATTTCGGTTCCGGCGTCTCACGCTCCGCCGGCAAATCCCAGTTGGCGCCAGGCTTCGTAGATGGCGATGGAGGCGCAGTTCGTCAGGTTCAGGCTGCGCAGGCTCGGTCGCATCGGCAGACGCACCTGCTCGGCCACATGCGGACCGGCCATGATGTCCATCGGATCGGGGATGTTGCCCGGCTCCGGCCCGAACAGCAGAATGTCGGTCGGCCGGTATTCGATGTCGGTGTACAGCTTCGTGGCGTGCGCGGTGAAGGCGATGATGCGTGAATCCGGCATCGACTCCACCAGATTCTCGAAGTTCGGATGCAGCACCACATGTGCCATGTCGTGGTAGTCGAGGCCCGCGCGGCGCAGTTTCGTATCGCGCAGATTGAAGCCCAGCGGCTCCACCAGATGCAGAATCGTGCCGGTTACCGCGCACAGACGGATCGCGGAACCCGTGTTGCCGGGAATGCGAGGCGAGTAGTAGCACAGGTGAGGGGTGACGGTTTCGGTCTGCGCGGCCTTCTCGGCCGAGAGCATGGCGTCCACCACGCTGATCGGATTGCCGTGCGCGTCGGTCACCAGTTCGTCGGGCCCGTAGTTCGACTTGCGATAGCCGTACTCGAACATCTTCTCCACTTTGGATTCGGGATCGGCGTGATCGATGTGATCGGCGTGATCGACGTCCTTGATTTCGGGATTGTCTGCGGGGTTCTGCTCCATATTCACAGTCGTCAAGAATAAGAACGCCAATCGACACGACTGGGAAGCGGGGCGGATTCGGCGACGGCTCCGGCGCCGGCATCCGATATGGTTCGGTACAGTAAGTCTGCGGGGTCCGGCGAAGGAATTCGGCGAGAGGATCCGGCAGGGAGATTCGGCAGGAAGATTCGATATGGGCGAGGTGGGTGAAACGGCATGGGGGAGACGGTTGATATGACGGAAGCGGACGGTACGCGCGAAACCGTACGGCGGCATCTCGCCGCATGGTGGGAGACCAACGCCCGCGATCTGCCGTGGCGGTTCGGACGAACCACCCCGTGGGGTGTGCTGGTCTCCGAAGTGATGAGCCAGCAGACCCAGATGAGCCGCGTGGTGCCCTACTGGCGGTCGTGGATGGCCGCTTGGCCGGACGCCGCCGCGCTCGCCGCCGCATCCACCGCCGAAGTGATCACCGCCTGGGGGAAGCTGGGATATCCCCGTCGCGCTTTGCGATTGCAGGAGTGCGCCCGCGTGGTGGCGAACGAATGCCACGACGATCTGCCCGAAACCTACGACGGGCTGACGGCTCTGCCCGGCATCGGCGACTACACGGCCAGTGCGGTGATGAGTTTCGCCTACGGCAAGCGGATCGCGGTGATCGATACGAATATTCGACGGGTGCTTTCCCGCGTATTCGACGGCAGGGAGTCGTTGGGCGGCGCGACAAGCCGGGCTGATCGCGAGCTGGCGCAGCGGGTGCTGCCGGACGATGCCGTTCGATCGACGGTATGGAACCAGTCGGTGATGGAGTTGGGGGCGGTGGTGTGCACCGCCAAGAAGCCGATGTGCGAACGGTGCCCGGTGTCGGCCGAATGCCGGTTCCTTGCGGCGGGAAGACCGGGGCTCGGTGAACGTCGGACAAGACCCCGTCAGCGGTTCCAGGGTACGGACCGTCAGGTTCGGGGACTGGTACTGAACGCCTTGCGCGCCAAACCGCAGGGGAGTCAGACCATCGGCCGTGAGGAGATCCGGGCGCTGTGGAAGGATCGGGTGCAGCTCGACGCGTGCATCGCCTCGCTTGACGAGGACGGGCTGATCGAGATGATGCCCGACGGATCACTGCGGTTGCCGGACTGATTCGCCGGTCTGCAGGACTGATTTGCCGGTGGCCGTACACTCGGAGATATGGTCAAGCGCACAACAAGGAAACCCAGCAAACGGCAGCAGGCAATCTATCGACGTCGACGCATCATGGCGGCCGTGCTGCTGGTGGTGGCGCTTGCGCTATGCGGCGGCATCGTCTTCGGCGTGATCAGCGTGGTGCGCGGTATGGCCGGTGGGGAGCAGTCCCGGTCACAGGCGACGAATTCACAGTCGGCGGCGAAGTCCGGCGGCGAATCGTCCGACGATCAGGCATCGCAATCGGCGTCCCCGTCCTCATCGAAGAGCCCGAAGAAAACCGCGGGTATTCCGGACTGCACCGCAGCGGACGTCGATCTTTCCCTCACCGCTCAGAGTGCGGTGGTCGGCGTCGGCGGTTCGGTGACGTTCAAGGCCGCGATCGACCATCAGAGCGATCAGGATTGCCTGATCGACAGTTCCACCAGCGGGCTCGTTCTTACGATCTCCTCCGGTGCCGAGGAGGTGTGGAGATCCAATGTGTGTCCGGCGGACTCCAATCTGCTGCTGCTGAACGGCAACGACAAATACATCCAGTCGATCGTCTGGAACACCAACAGTTCCGGCAGCAAATGCGTGGCCGACGCGAACCTGCCGAAGGTGAACGCCGGCACATACACGGCCCGGGTCTCGCTGCGTGACGCGCCGAAAGCCGAATCCGACCAGCTGTCGGTCACTGTTCAGTAGATGGCACTGTGCAGTAGATGGCACCGTGCAGTAGAGGCTGCTACCGCCGTTCCACGCCCATCGCCTTCAGCGCCCGTGCCAGCGTATCGGCCTCGATGATCTCCAGTCCTTCGATTCGCAACGGTTTCACCCCTTTTCGTCGTCTGGGAACCACCACATGGGTGAATCCCAGACGGGCGGCCTCCCGCAGTCGGTATTCGAGCCGGGGAACCGGCCGCACCTGTCCGGTGAGCGAAATCTCGCCGATCGCGGCCCAATCGCGCGGGATGGGGGTGTGGAACGCGGCGGAGGATAGTGCGGCGGCCACTGCCAGATCGCAGGCCGGCTCCTTGGCCAATCCTCCCGCAATGGTGGAGATGTACAGATCATTGGTGAGCAGTGGTACACGGCCGTGGCGGTACAGCACCGCCACCAGCATGGCCAGACGGTTCGAATCGATGCCGTTGGTGGCTCGTCGGGGGGTGGGGAGCACCGAATTGGTGACCAGCGCCTGGATTTCGATCGGCAGACTGCGATGCCCATCCACGGTGAACGTGACGCAGGTGCCCTCCACGGGCGCATCGGAATCGGAAAGGAACAGCGAGCCGGGGTTGGTCACCTCGTCGATGCCCTCGCCGCTCATATCGAAGCAGCCCACCTCGTCGGTCGGGCCGAACCGGTTCTTCACCGCGCGCAGCATACGCAGCGCGGTCTGCGGATCACCCTCGAACTGGCAGACCACATCCACCAGATGCTCCAGTGTGCGCGGTCCGGCGATCGACCCGTCCTTGGTGACATGCCCGACCAGCAGCACCGGAACATCAAGGGTTTTGGCCACATCGATCAGCGCGCTCGCCACCTCGCGCACCTGCGTCGAACCGCCGGAGATGCCGTCGACGTCCTGCGAAACGATCGTCTGCGCGGAGTCGACCACCGCCAGTTTCGGCCGCACCTGTTCGATGAGGCCTAGGACCGTGGCCAGATCGGTGGTGGAGGCGAGCAGCAGGTCGTCGCTCATCGCCCCGATGCGTCCGGCCCGCATGCTCACCTGCGCCTGCGACTCCTCGCCGGAAACATACAACACCGGTCGGTCGGTTTGCGGCTCATCGCCGTCACCGGTCTGCCGGTCTGCGCTTTGCGCCACGCGCCCTGCGGTTTCCAGCAGCAGGGTCGATTTGCCGATGCCGGGCTCTCCGGCGATCAACGCCACCGATCCGGGAACGATGCCGCCGCCGAGCACCCGATCGAACTCCTCGAACCCGGTGGAAACGCGGGAGACGTCATGCGAATCCACGTCGGTGATCGGGGTGGCGAACCCAACGGGTACCTGTACGGCGCCGGTACGTGATGCGCGAATCGGTCCGCCGCCACTGCCCCGACCGGCTGTCGCGGCGGTGGCGGCTGATGCGTTGGCTCCGCTCGCAGCCACCGTTCGGGAGCGTGCGCTCGGTCGGGCTTCGCGGAACTCCTCGATGGTGCCCCATTGACCGCATTCGGGGCATCGGCCGAACCATTTGCCGCCGCTCCAACCGCATTCCGAACAAAGATACTGAGTCGAGGATTTCGCCATGTCCCAAGCATGGAATCGCATGTGGACAGCGGCTTCGGTGGCCTCGGAGAGTCCACGGCGAGCGTCCTAACGCCGTGAGAGAATCGCCCTATGTCTAATAACGCTTCTACTTCTTCCCGCCGTCGTCTGGTTGTGATCGTCGTTGCGGCCGTGGTCGTGGTGCTTGCTCTGCTGAGCGCGTTCGTATGGCCGGGCTGGGCCGTGCGCAAGCCGTCCACCGAAGCCACCGGGCAGTCCACGTCCACTCAGACGCAGTCCGCTCCCGCCACGCCGACCATCAAGGCATCGCCGCTGCCGAGCAATGCCACCGCCCTGCTGAAGGCGGCCGCGCCGGATACCGTGGATGAAACGGCCTACGCCCGCGTGAAGACGCAGAGCGCCCAGGATTGGGCTTCCGCAAATCCGATCGAGGAATACACGGTTACGTATTCCACCGGTCAGACGGCCAAGGATCTCACGTTGCTGACCGCGCAGTGGTCCGATGCCGCCTCGGCGCAATCCCAGTACAAGAAGGTGACCGATGCGCTGAAGGGGGAGACGCTCGCCCAGGGCAGCGTGAAGGTGTCGGGGGCGGCCAAGGGTTCGTATCTGGTGAAGGTCGACGATGACGATGACGCCAAGGCGGTCGCCGTATGGCAGAACGACACGGTGGTGTTCCAGGTCACCGGTCCGAAGGCCGACGTGCTGGATTTCTACCAGAAATTCCCGCTGTAACCTCCCGTCAATGCCCCGTATCCTTTCGAAAGGTCGTGTTCGTCCGAGAACCGTAGTACTATTGGGCAAGTTGCAATCTTTTCGATATGTATAGGAACGGAGGCTGAGATGGGTTCGGTCATCAAGAAGCGCCGCAAGCGGATGAGCAAGAAGAAGCACCGCAAACTGCTGCGTAAGACTCGCCACCAGCGCAAGTAGTCTTCAGCGCCTCTGGCGCAGAGTCGCGTAATGGTGCGGCCAACGGGAAAGCCCCCGGAATCATTGAGGTTCCGGGGGCTTTCCATATCAACCCCTGAGGAGATCACTTCTTGCCTTCCCCCTAGGCCGTCCATTCTTGCGGTGAAGGTGGCCGACGGAGTCGGGTTCAATTCTTGCCTTCCCCTGCTAGGGGAAGGTGGCCGGCGTATGCCGGTCGGATGAGGTGATGTGGCGAGGCTGGGTGTTGTTGGGCTGATGGTTTGCTCGGGCCACCTCATCAGTCAGCTTTGCTGACAGCTTCCCAGCAAGAGCGGACGGCCTACGGCCGATGTTTTGCTGGCTCGCCTGTCGGCGAGCCTGAGTCCTAAAAACGCCTCTGGCGTTTTCTTAACGGACTCAGCCTAAGGGGAAGCCCGGAAGCAACGCTGAGGGCTCGCCGACAGGTGAGCGGAAAAGGCGCGGCCGTAGGCCGTCCATTCTTGCGGTGAAGGTGGCCTGCTGGGCGGTTTAACCGCTTCTTGCCTTCCCCTGCTAGGGGAAGGTGGCCGGCGAATGCCGGTCGGATGAGGTGGATGTAATACGAACCATGTGCGCGGCATTCTGCACAGAATCCCTGATTTACAATTCGGCATTTTGCACCAAAAAGCCGTTCTAAAATCCGGTATTTTGCACATACAAGGCGGAAAATGTTACTCTCATAAGGGATTTAGAGAGGAACAACCATGCTTGAGCGCAAAATCTCGAACGACCTGCTGGAATGGAAGCGGAGCGGCACTGGCAAGGCACTGCTGCTGACCGGCGCTCGACAAATCGGCAAGAGCTACGCAGTGCGCGAGTTCGCCAAGCGTGAGTATGCCCATTACCTTGAAATCAACCTGTACGAAAACAGGCAGGCGGCCCGCGCGCTCGCGTCGGCAAACGATGTGCAGGAGTTCATCAGTCGCCTGACGCTGTTCTCCTCTTCGCCGCTCGTTCCCGGCAGTACGATGATTTTCATCGATGAGGTGCAGGAGTCGCCGGACGTGATGACCATGGTCAAGTTTCTGGTGGCCGACGGCCGTTTCGATTATGTGTTCTCCGGCTCCATGCTCGGTACCGAGTTCAGGGGCGTGCGCTCCTATCCGGTTGGCTCGGTCATTGAGAAAACCATGCGTCCCATGGATTTTGAGGAATTCTGCTGGGCCATCGGCGTGCGGAAGACGACACTGGAAAGCATCCGGGAATCCTGTCGGTCGGCCACACCGATCGACAGGTACGTTCATGATGTGATGATGACGAACTTCCGTACCTATTTGGTAGTTGGCGGCATGCCGGAAGTCGTCCAGCGTTTTCTGGAGACCAAAGGCGATTTGGCGGCGGTACGCGCGGTGCAGACCGAGTTGAACCGGCAGTATCGACACGATATCTCGCAGTACGCGGGCAATCGCGCATTGCAGGTGCAGGATATCTTTGACCGGCTCCCCGCTCAGCTGATTGACGGCAACGGCAGATTCGCCGTCTCTTCCATCAGTCCCGGTGCCCGGTACGATCGCAACCAGAAGGATTTTCTCTGGCTGGTTGATGCAGGTGTGGCATTGAAAACCAACTGTGTCACCGAACCGAAATCGCCGTTGAAACGTACCTCGCAATCGCCGAAGTTCAAACTATACCAGTCTGATTCCGGCATGCTCATGGCGCGATATCCACAGTCAACCGCTCAGGCCGCATATCTCGATGATTCCTCTCCGAACCTCGGTGCGATCTATGAGAACGTGATCGCCCAGGAGCTGACGGCGCAAGGCGTTTCGCTGTATTACTACATGGCGAAGAAACATGGCGAAGTCGACTTTATTGCAGACACGAATGCCAATTCCGTAGTGCCGTTCGAGGTTAAGTCGGGACGGAGTTACCGCACACACGCCGCAATCAACGCTGTATTGGCCAATTCCGAATATCACGTCTCTCAGGGTGTGGTGCTGTCCCGCTCCAATATCGAGCAGGATGGCGGAACGACCTATCTGCCGCTGTATGCCATGTACTGTCTGCGTGACATCTGCGACCTCGTATCCATTTCGGACGATGGTTCCGCCCCCGGTTTCTCGCTGTCGACACAACCGGTATAACCGAAAGTCTTTTGCCTTCCCCCGGTGGGGGAAGGCAGGGCGGCCTACTTGTTGCCGTTGGTCATCACGCGCGGACCGTTCGGGTCGCCCACGATCACCGTGTCCACCATGTTCAGGAAGAGTCCGTGCTCCACCACGCCGACCATGTTGATCAGATCCTCGGCCAGATCCTGCGGATGGTCGATGCGGTTCAGATGCAGATCAACGATGAAGTTGTTCTCATCGGTGCGCACTTCGACGCCATCGGCGTTCTTGCGCAGCACGGGGTGGTATCCCTTGGCCTCCAGCTTGGAGACCACATGGCCGACGCCGAAGGGGATCACCTCGACGGGCAGCGGGAACGCGCCGATGGTGTCGACCACCTTGGACTCGTCGACGATCCACACGATCCTGTTGGAGTTGATCGCCACGATCTTCTCCCACAGCAGGGCTGCGCCGCCGCCCTTGATGCCGTTGAAGTTCTTGTCCACCTCGTCGGCGCCGTCGATGGTCACATCGATGTGATCGACGTCGTCCACATCCACGATCTTGATGCCGTAGCTTTCGGCCTGAGCCTGCGTACGGCGGGAGGTGGTGACGCCGGTGAACTCCAGGCCCTCCTCCTGATGGCGGCGGCCCAGCTCGTCGACGAGGAACTTCACGGTGGAACCGGTGCCCAGACCGGCGACCATCCCGTTTTCGACGATCTTGGCGGCTTCGATGCCGGCTGCCTTCTTCAGTGCATCCTGCTGTGCCTTATCCATGGGATTCTCCTTCTGATCAATGGTGGACGATCGAACTTTGAACGTTCTTATCACTCCTGTGATCAGTGTATGCAAGGCGGCCGATATTACGCCGCTGCGTCGTCATGCGGTGCCGGACGGGTATGCCGTGCGGCGACCTACTTGACGCGGGCGTGCAGCGTCACCGGCCCTTCGAGCTGCATGGTGCCGTCGGCGGCCACCGTGCCGGTGAAGGTGATCGTGCCGCTGATCGTGATGCTGCCGCCGTGGAACGCCGGCGAGCTGGACGGTGGGGGAGTGATGCGGATGGTTCCCGAAGCATGCAGCCCGCCGGATGAACGTGCGGCGTCGGCCTGTGCTGTCGGGGCCTGCGGCGCTTCCGCGGTATCGACTGCCGTGGCTCTGTCGGCTGCCGGAGTCGTGACCCCCGTATTCAGGTCAGGATTCTTTTCGGCGGCCTGATCGGTACTGAACTGCAGATCCGGTACGCCTTCCGGTTCTGTCAGCATTTCGGCAAGCGATGACTTGCCGGGTCGCTTGCCGCCGGACTGCTCGGCATCCGGCCGTCCGTCGCCGGTTGAACCGGCATCCGCGTAATGCGATTGCGTGCGCAGCGATTCGGCGTCGGCCTGGCCGTCCAGCACCAGCTGCACGTCCGGTGGAACGTCCAGCCCATCCGCATACTCCGATGCGATCAGCGACTGCCATCCTTCGATGGGCAGATATCCGTCACGGGCCCCCGAACGACAGTCGCCGGCATAGGTGCGGGCCAGCTCGTCCACCAGCTCGTTGCCGGCATTGCCGGCATGGCCCTTCACCCACTTGAAATCCACGGAACCGGGGCGTTTGGCGATCTCCTCATCGATCGCCTTGATGATCTGCGCGTTCTTCACCGGCTTCTTCTGCGAATTGCGCCAACCGTTACGCTTCCACCCCTTGACCCATTTGGTCGAACAGTTGATCGCGTACTGGGAATCCGATTCGATCAGCAGTGGTTCATCCCCCGGATGCGCGCGCAGCGCCTCCAATACGGCGCACAGTTCGCCGATCTGATTGGTGCCATTCGTCGCACCTCCCGCATCATAGCCGTGCTCGTCATGCCGATGTCCCGGTTTGCCCCCCGTATGCTTCTCATGATCGGCCCATGCCCAGCCCATCGGCCCGTTGGGATTGCCCAAAGCGCTGCCGTCGGTGGATACCACGATGGTCATGTTCTACTCCTTGTGTGCGTTCATATGCGATGTGCGTCTATATGCGCAACCCCGTCCCGCAGTGCCGTCAGTGCCGTTCTCGACCGCGATTCCGCTGGGTTCGGCATGGTCCCGATGTCCGTTACCAAGCATAGCGGCCGACTGTCGTGTGATCTTTCTCACACCTATTGATGTTCCGATGATGTTCTGATATCGCGCGCGCGATTACGTAGTTTTTCCGGGGAAATCAAGACTTGAGAAGTCGATTTTTCGTCTCGTATATTGCTTTCGATCTTTACGGAGCAGGCCTGTCACAGTCACCATCGGTTGAGGAAGCGGCCGTGAAGAACGAACGTTTCCCCGTGATTCCAAGCGTTTCGCGGCAATGTGGACCGCATGCGGATTCGGGGCGAGGAACATGAGATGAAAGGAACGGCAGTGTTCTCGAACAACAAGCGGATGGCCGCATTCGCCTCGATCGCCGCGCTCGCCATGCTCGGCACGGGCCTTGTGGCACCGGCGGCCTCGGCGGCCGAAACGACTGACTCCACGGTCAGCGACGCCAGCCTCAGCTGGGGCCTGAGCAAGATGGCCACCGGCGGCTCCTGGGTGGGAGGATGCAACTTCCTCTCCGCAGGCAAGGCGGGCAAGGTCGACGCCGGCAAGACCTCCATGGGCGTGTGGACCACGCAGACCCCGCAGCCCGGATACCAGTCGGCCGACGGCAACGTCAGCATCAAGGCCCCCGATGCCAGCGGCAAGCTGACGGTCACGCCGACGTGGGACACCAAGTGCCTGACCCCGACCGGCGCGCAGGCTTCGGCGTACGTGGGCGGCAACGGCACATCCACCGACGCCACGGTCAACTTCAGCAAGGGAGTCGGCACCGTCAACGCCAAGACCAACACCGCCGACATCAAGTGGACCGGTTCCTTCACCGTCGCGTTCTACGGCGGCATGACCTACTGGTTCGCCTCGGATCCGGAGCTCAAGGTCAACGCCGACGGCACCGCAACGCTCACCGCCGACCTCGGCGGCTACGCCTCCGACCGCAACAACCCCGGGTCGCTGACCGACATCCCCGTCGCCAAGGACCAGACCATCGCCCAGCTGAAGAACGTGAAGGTCACCGACAACGGCTTCACCGTCACGCCGGAATACGATTCCATCAAGACCACGGAAGTGCCGGGCGGTGGCTCGTGGCCGCAGGACTTCGTCAGCTTCCAGGACAAGACCGGTCAGTCGTCGTACTGGTACAACTCCGGTACCTCCGACGCGAACGCCAAGGCCAAGTCGCCCACCCCGATCACCGTGGCCTACACCGCCAAGGCGCCCGAACCCGTGGTGAACGTGCCCGGTGCTCCGGCGAAGCCGACCGCCACCGCGGTGAACGGCGGCATGGCCGACCCGTATCAGGTGAAGATCGACTGGAAGGCCCCGGCCGACAACGGCGGCTCCGCCATCACCGGCTACACCGTGACCCTGACCCCGTCCACCGGCAAGGCCGTGACCAAGGACGTTGACGCGAATACCACCTCCGTCACGTTCGGCAAGCTCACCACGCCGAGCGTCTCCTACACCGCCACCGTCGTGGCCAAGAACATCAAGGGCTCCTCGCAGTCCTCCGCCGCATCCAACGCCGTGGTGGCGAACGCCGACCCGACCTCGACCCCGGCCATCACCGCCACGCCGACCGAGAACATCGATCCCTCCAAGAGCAACACCTTCACCGTCAGCGGCACCGGATTCACCGGCGGCGCCGCGGCCTACGGCACCTACGCGTTCGTGATCGACTCCTCCCTGTGGAAGCCCGGTCAGACGTTCGAACTCTCCTATGCCCGCAAGGTCGCCGGAGTCTCCTGGGTGAAGCCCGCGCAGATCACCGACGGCAAGTTCACCGCCACCGTCGATGTGGCGGCAGGCAAGCTCGAATACGGCAAGACCTACGTGGTCGGCACCGTCGCCGCACACCAGCTGGCCCCGACCGATCGTCGCCTCGATGCAGCCCAGGCCATCACCCTCAAGGCTCAGATCCCGACCGCCCCGAGCGATGTGACCATAGCCAAGTCCGGTGAGTCGAACGCCACGGTGAGCTGGAAGGCCCCCGCCGCCGCGGCCAACGACTCCAAGGTCGCCAAGTACACCGTGGTGGTTTCCGACAAGTCCGGTAAGCAGATCGCCACCAAGGACGTCGCCGCGGTCGCCGACCAGCAGGGCTACGTCGTCACGTTCGACGATGTGGCCAAGCCCGCCACCACGCTGACGGCCACCGTCACCGCCGTCGATGCCAAGGGACAGCAGTCCGCCGCCGTCAAGGCCGCAAGCGAACTCGTCACCCCGGCCGTCGCACCGTCCGCCCCGAACGGCGTGACGATCACCGCCGGCGTGCACGAGCTCACCGCCGGCTGGACCGCCCCGTACGACGGCGGCTCCGCCATCACCGGCTACACCGTTACCCTGACCGACAAGGACGGCAAGACCAGCACCGTCACCGTGAAGGCTCCCGTCACTCAGACCACCTTCAAGGATCTTGATCCGACCTCCGAATACACGGTTTCCGTCGCCGCGGTGAACGCCGTCGGCACCGGAGAGGCCGCCACTTCCGCCGCGACGAAGCCCCAGGCCATCAAGCCGACGCTGTCCTTCGCGGACGCCGACAAGAAGGCGATCACCTCGCTGACCCTGAACGCCGCCGAAACGAAGATCGTCTACGCGGTTGTGCAGGGCGAGCTGACCGGAGACGTCACCGTGAATTGGGAGTCCTCCGACACCAACGTCGTCGCGTTCCCCACGCAGGACGCCGATGCCGAGAACACCGAGCAGACCGCCGTCGGCTATGACGAGCAGTCGCTGATCGCGGGCGAGGCCGGAACCGCACAGGTCACCATCACGGCGACCGTTGACGGCACCGAGCTCAGCACCGTACTGCCGGTGACCGTGAAGGCCGCCGCCAGCAACAATGGTGGCAACAGCAACAACGGTGGCAGCCAGAACGGCGGTCAGAACAACGGCCAGTCCGGCACCACCAGCTCCGGCAGTCAGAGCAATGCAGGCGGCACGACCACCAACGGTACGGCCACCAGCTCCGGCACCACCAACGGTTCCGGTACGGCCACCTCCGGCAAGACCGGATCCGCCTCCGCTACCGCGGCGAAGGCCGGCACCCTGAGCAAGACCGGCTCCGCCGTGATGGGCATCGCCGCCGTGACCGTCCTGCTGGCCGCGGGCGCCGGCGTCGCCTTCGCGCTGCGCCGTCGCGTCATGCGCTGACCCCGTCATGCAGTGATCCGCTGACAACAGTGATCCGTCGACGGCAATGATCATCGACGGCGGCATCGATCACCACACACTGTCCGGCCGGAACCGCACAACCGGCCGGGCAGTGTTTTCTGCGGGCAGTGTTTTTCTGCGGACACTGTCCCCGCAGCCGCTGCTGTTCCGCAGACCGCTTCCATAGACCCAGAAAAACCGGAAGGAACCGTTCATGACCAGCGGACATCCGTCCATGAACCACGGACATCCGATCGTCGATCACCGCCGCAGCGCCACGGCGCTGCTCGCCGCGGCCATCGCCGTCGTATGCCTGCTGCTCACGGCCGGATGCGCCAACATCGGCACCATCTCCGAATCCGCACTGGAATCCTGCGAGGTGCCGACGGCCTCCGAAACCCCGAACCCGCCCAAACTGCCGAACGTCACCCGCGCCAATCTCAAGGACCCCAGGCGGATCACCGGCCCGACCACCGCATACACACGTTCCGACCAGATCATCCCGATCTCCAACGCACCCTTCGAACAGCAGAAGCTGCCCGTGACGGTCACCAGCGCCGACGGACCGCGGCAAACCGTCACCGACACCACGCGCATCCTCGCCCTCAACCAGAACGGCGGTCTCGCGGCCGCCGTATATGCGCTCGGCTTCGGATGCAATCTCGTGGGCCGCGACACCGCCACCGGTTCCTCCGGTATGGACCGACTGCCGAAGGTCACCGCCAACGGCATGGATCTCAACGCCGAAGCCATCCTGGCGCTCGAACCCACCGTCATCATCACCGACACCAGCATCGGGCCGTACGACGTGCAGATGCAGCTGAGGCAGTCCGGCGTGCCGGTCGTGTTCGTACCGCTGACCAGCAATGACGGGGTCGCCGGCGTCGGCAGGCAGATCCAGGCCGTGGCCGACGCGCTCGGCGTGACCGATCTGGGCCGCAAACTCGTCACGCGGACGAACAGCGAGATCAGCCAGACCATACAGACCATCAACCGGACCATGGCACCCACCGAGGAAAGCCGCAAGCCGCGCATCGTGTTCCTCTACGTGCGAGGCAAATCCATCTACTACTGGTTCGGCGAAGGCTCCGGCGCCGATTCGCTCATCCAATCCATCGGCGCGAACGACGTGGCCAAGGAAGTGGGTTTCAAGGGCATGGCCGCCACGAACGCCGAAGCGCTGATCAAAGCCAAACCCGACGTGATCCTGGCGATGACCCTCGGCGTGCAGTCGGCCGGCGGCATCGACGGGCTGCTCGACCTGCCGGGCATCAAGGAAACCCCGGCCGGTCAGCATCGACGCGTCGTCGATATGAGCGACTACGAGATCATGAGCTTCGGGCCGCAGACCGCACAGGTGCTGGCCGCGCTCGCCACGGCCGTATACGCGCCCGAACGGTCGTACCAGCCCGAACACGAACCCGAGGCGGTGGAAAAGAGACTTGACGAGATGAAGCAGGAGAACACCAAGTGACACACAGTGCGGCAGACAGTGCAACCCCGGACGCCGAAGCGTCCGTAGTCGGACGGCGAACCGGCGTGCCAGCAGGCCGCAAGCCGCGTATCGGCAGAACGACGCTGACCTTCATCGTGCTGATCGTCGGACTGCTGATCATGACCGTGGTATCGGCCTCGCTCGGCCAGCTGATCATCCCGTTCGATCAGGTGATCGGCTCCGTGCTCAACAAGATCGGCATCCACTGGCTCGAAGGCCCCACACGCGCCTTCGGCAACGAAGCGTTGTGGAACGTGCGGTTCCCGCGCATCGTCATGGCCATCGTGGTCGGTGCCGCGCTCGGCGTCGCCGGCGCCGTCATGCAGGGCGTGTTCGGCAATCCGCTGGCCGAACCCGGCACCGTCGGCGTCTCCTCCGGAGCAGCGGTCGGCGCCAGCGCCTCGATTCTGATGGGATGGAACTTCCTCGGCGCGTTCACCACGCCGTTCCTCGCCTTCGTCTGCGGCCTCGCCACCACCATGTCGGTCTACCTGCTGGCCCGTCGCGGCGGGCGCACCGAAATCGTGACGCTGATCCTCACCGGTGTGGCGGTCAACGCCATCGCCGGCGCACTCATCTCGTTCTTCACCTTCGCCGCCCCCACCAACGCCCGCGATCAGATCGTGTTCTGGCAGATGGGTTCGTTCAACGGCAGTCGCTGGCAGCAGGTGGCGCTGGTCGCACCCATGTGTCTCATCGGCATCATCGCCGTGCAGTTCATGGCTCGTCGTCTCGATCTGCTCTCCCTCGGCGAGAAACCGGCACGCCACCTCGGCGTGAATGTGGAGCGACTCCGATTCGGCTCCATGCTCGCCGTGGCGCTGCTCGTCTCGTCGGCGGTCGCCTTCGCCGGCATCATCTCCTTCGTCGGCCTCGTCGTGCCGCATCTGCTGCGCATGATCCTCGGCCCCGAACACAGAACCCTGCTGCCCGCCTCCGCGCTCGGCGGCGCACTGCTACTCACCATCGCGGATTTCGCCGCCCGCACGACGATCCGGTTCGCCGATCTGCCCATCGGCATGCTCACCTCGCTGGTCGGCGGCCCGTTCTTCTTCTGGCTGCTGCGACGCAGCCGCGCCAAATCAGGAGGCTGGGCATGAGCATATCGATTCGACCGCCATGGAACACCACCCATCGCACGCCGCGCATGCCCGACCCCGGCGTCTGCGTGCTGGCGCTCGACCGGGTAAGCGTCGAGATCGGTGATCGCCGCATTCTCTCCGACGTCACGCTCGACGTCCGCGCCGGCGAGGTGCTGTCGCTGGTCGGGCCGAACGGAGCCGGCAAATCGACGCTGCTGAACGCCATCACCGGCGACGTGCCGCTGTCCGGCGGTGACGTCTCCCTGTTCGGCCGTCCCCTCGCCGCATGGGATGCCGCCGAGCTGGCCATGCGGCGCTCGGTGCTGCTGCAATCCGTCGACGTGACGTTCCCGTTCAACGTGGAAAGCATTGTGCGCATGGGGCGCTCGCCGTGGGAGGGCACCGCCGGCGAGGCGGACGACGACATGATCGTGGATTCCGCCATGCGCATGACCGAGGTCACGCCGCTTGCCGGGCGCGTGTACACGTCGCTGTCGGGCGGTGAGCGGGGCCGTGCCGCGTTCTCGCGCGTGCTCGCCCAGTCCGCGCCCGTTCTGCTGCTTGATGAGCCGACCGCCGCGATGGATATTCGCCATCAGGAGATGCTGATGCGCATCGGCCGGGAGTATGCGGCCGCCGGATGCGCGGTGGTGGTGATCGTCCATGCGCTCGACGCGGCCGCCGCATGGTCGGATCGGGTCGCGCTGCTGGAGCGGGGGCGTCTGCGGGCGATCGGCACGCCGGAGGAGGTGTTCACCTCGACCATGCTCAGCGACGTCTACCAGTGTGAGATCGAGGTGCTTCCGCATCCGGACGGCGGGTTGATCATTCTGCCGAAACGACCGGCGGTGACGCGCAACGTCTACGGGTATCGACGGGTTCGGGAGGACGAACGGTGAGCGGGATGATGAGAAGGCGGCCGGTGTCGGGCCGTGCGGCGAGGTTTGCGGGGCCACTGATCGCGATGCTGACGACGATCATGATGATCGCGGCGATGGTCGTGATGGACGTCGTACGCGACGTGCGGCCCGCGCAGGCGGCCGGCGCTCGGGTAAACGTCAGTGTGGAGGGTGGAACGCTTAATCCGACCGGCAAGACGGTCGTCGATCTTTCCGGCAGTGGATTCCAGTCCGTACAGGGTGGATTCGGCGGCATATACGTGCTGTTCGGGTGGGTGAATGATCCTTCGGGCGGCTCGTGGAGACCGTCCCGGGGCAGCGTGACCGGCGAAAGCTACCGGTATGTGCCCGACGACGAAAGCAATCCCGCGGGATATGACGTGTTCGTGGCCTTTCCGGGAGACACCACGGCTTCGGCGGCGAACGGCGGGCAGATCGCGGCGAACGGCACATGGAGCGCGAAGATCACCGTTCCCGGAGCGAAGTTCACCAGCTACGACCGGTCGAACAATCCGATTGCGGTGGATTGCACTGCCGTGCAGTGCGGCATCATCACCATCGGTGCGCATGGGGTGACGAATGCCGCGAACGAGACGTTCACGCCTCTGCGGTTCGCATCGCAGGGGAACGCGGCCGCCGGCGATGGGAATTCGTCCGGAGCCGCATCGACCTCAGGCGGATCGTCCGGAGCGGCTTCGGCTTCGGCCTCTGCCGCGGCGAAGGCCAAGCAGGAGGCCGCCAAACAGCAGGCGGCCAAGGCGGCGGCCGAAAAGAAGGCGGCCGAGGAAGCCAAACAACGGGCGGCCGAAGCGGCGAACGCGAACGATACGGCCGCAGCAGCGAATACCGATGACGGATCGGGGAACACGATGGAGGGAAATGATATGAGCGCACAGATTCCGGCGCTGGGTATTGCAGGCTGGCTGATCGTGGCCGCGATCATCATCTTCGGTATCGCCGTCATCGTCCTGGCGGCCGGTGTCGGGGGGTATCTTGCGGCGAAGTCGCTGCTGCTCGGCATCTCCCCGGCGGCATTGGATAAGGAGATCGCCAAACGGGAGCGGAAGGCGGAGGCCGTTCGGGCGCGTGAAGCGGTGAAGACCGCCAAACGTCGGCGTCGGCAGTATCGGCGACTGGTCAGGGAGCAGGCCAAGGCCGATCGGGCTCAGTCACTGGCCGAGGATTCCACTGTGGCTTCGGATTCCACTGTGGTCGCGGATTCCACGCTTCGCGGGTTCTTCTCCCGGCACGATGGTGGGCGCGACAAGAGCACGGAACATGACAAGGGTGCTCAGACCGGCAAGGGCACAGAGAACGGCAAGGGGGAGCAGTGATGAGCATCGGTCGGATCATATTGAAAACCCTGTGCGCCGGCGCTTCCGTGGTGGCCATATGCGCCGGTTCGGTCGCGGCGATCGCTCCCGCGGTGGCCGCAACGTCGAACGCTGATTCCGAAACGGGCGGAACGGCTTCGGATTCGCCGATCACCGTCACCGATGCCGTGTTCGACTGGGGGGTCAATCCGGAAAGCGGCGGCGGATCGTATTTCGGCGGGTGCAATGCGCTGTCCGCAGGTACGGCCGGTGACGCCGGGAAGAGCGCCGTGTGGACGGCCTCCTCCACCGGCATCGACGGTAAGGCGCTGTATCGGACGGTCGATGAATCCGCTCACGCCGAGATTCTCAAACCATCCGCCGATGGCACGCTGAAACGGGTGGACGGTTTCTCATCCCGCTGCACCAATCGTGAAGGCACCGACATTTCCGGCGCCACCGGAGGATTGACCTTCGCCAGCGGATCGAATGCCGGTCAGCGTACCTATTCGGAGAACATCGTGCGACTCTCCGGTGGAACGGGAACCATCGACGCCGCGACGAAATCCGCAAGCCTCACATGGAAGGGCGCTTCGTTCACCATCGCCTATTACGGCGGATTGACGTACTGGTCGATCTCCGACCCGACGCTCACCATCGTGAACGGCAAAGGGACGCTTACCGGTAGGGCGTCCGGCTACGGTGCGGATATGAACGATCCGGGCAAATGGGAGAAGATCACATCGGCGACCATCCATCTGGCTGATTTCGCTACCGGATCGGCCAGCGGCGCCGATCCGCAGATCGCATTCGACACCGATGCCGGTACGATCACGGCGCAGCCGGATTATCTGGGCGTGAGAACCGGGGCGTCGGCATCCGCCATGCAGGCTGCGAAAACCTCGGCCAACGCCGGATGGTGGGGAGCGTTTCCGCAATCGTGGGTGTCGTTCAACATGAGTACCGGCCAGTCGTCGTATTGGTTCACGACGAGCGGAGACGCCGCAAGCATTCAGCCGCGTAAGGTGGCGTCGCCGATCACCGTGTCCTGGAAATCGACGTCGTCCACGACCGGAACGCGACCTGGCGCGCCCACGCTCACCGGACATGACACTGCCGGTGCCGATCGGGTCGAAGTGTTCTGGAAGGCCCCGGACGATCAGGGTGATCCCGCCTATTCCGGATTCGTGGCCACCGCCAGACCGAAATCCGGTGGAAGCGCGGTGACCGCCACCTTCGACAGGGATGATCGCAGCGGCGTGATCACCGGGCTGAAGTCTTCGACGGTCTACGAGGTGACCATCGCCGCCGTGAACGCGCTCGGCTCCGGAGGCTCGTCGAATACGCTGACCATCACCACGGCCGCGAACGGCACGACGGATGGCGGTTCCGGCAACGGTACCGGCGGCAACGGTGGCTCCGGTGGTGGTACGGACTCCTCGGGAAGCGCGACGTATCGCAACGTCACGCTGCGCTGGGGTCTCAACGATGAGACGAATTCCGCCTCCTACTACGGTGTGTGCAATTTCATGTCCGCGGGCAAGGCCGGCAACACCGGAGGGGCCAAGGTGTGGGCCTCGGGATTCTACAAGGCCAAGGATGGCAACGTCAGCATCGAAAAGCCCGACTCGTCCGGCAAATGGGTTGCCGCGTCATGGGAAAGCCGGTGCCTCGCAAGGGACGGCAGCACGGTGACGATGCAGAAGAGGGCGGACGGTCGCGCCGTCAATTCGGAATCGCAGGTGGTGCTTTCCAAGGGCTCCGGCGTGGTGAACGCCGATGGGTCGGTCCGGATTTCGTGGTCGGGCTCCTTCACCGTCGCCTATTACGGCGGCATGACCTACTGGAGCGTTTCCGATCCGAAGCTCACGCTGGACGCCTCCGGCAACGGATCCCTCACCGCCACCGCCTCCGGTTACGGGGCCGACATGAATGATGCGGGCAAATGGGTCACGCTTTCGCCCCGGACGATTCATCTCGCCGACTTCCGCGGCGTGGATGTGAAGCAGGCCGTTGCCTCCCACGGATTCACCAAAACCCCGGAATATCTCGGCGTGAAGGTGACCGCGAACGGCTCCCACGGCGGCCAGGCGGCAAAGGATGCCACGAATGCCGCGTACTGGGGATCGTTCCCGCAGAGTTTCGTGGATTTCCAAGTGCAGACCGGACAGTCGGCCTATTGGTACACGGCGAACAGTCAGCGTGATTTCGCCAAGGTGGCGCGACCGCTGTCGGTGCAGTACGATTCCTCGTTCGCGGTTAATGCTCCGGCCGGCAGCCCCACGGTGGCGACTTCCGGCGGTGGGGCATTAGGCTCCGGTGGTGGTGGGGCGGCGTCCTCGTCGGGGTCCGGTTATTCCTCCGGCGGTTTGGGAGGAGTCGCCTCGGCCGCCAATGCTCAGGGCGGCACGGGCGATGCCGCGGATGGTGATGCTGATGGTGCTGGCACTGGTGACGGTGCTGCTGACGGAACCGCCGGTTCGGCGGCGGGAGATTCCGCCGATTCCGCTGTGGCTTCCGCTGGGTCCTCGTCGGGGGGCGACGGTTTGCTGATCGCCGACAATGCGAGAACCATTGCACTGGGTTCGGGTAGCGTCGCCGTGGCGAGTGCGTTGCCGTTGGGTGCTGGATGGTTCATCCGTCGAAGACTGGGGCTTGATCCGGGTGCAGCGCTGGATGAGCGGATTCGACGGTGATCGGCGTTCTCGGTCTCGGGTGAATCGTTGACGGACCAGTGGCGAAACCATTGATGAATCGTTGATTAAACCGTGCGACACGCCTGAAATTTCGCGAAATTTGCATTTTTCCGGCATGTGGTAGTAAAGTGTCACAGGTCTGATCAACCGGGCAGGTTACTGATTGATGGTTCCGATTCGGTTTGATCGGCGCTCGATACCGAGTGTTTTGGGGCTATGGCGCAGCTGGTAGCGCATCTCCATGGCATGGAGGGGGTCGGGGGTTCGAATCCCCCTAGCTCCACAGAGAGGGTTTCAGGCAATAGCCTGAAACCCTTTTTCAATTTCACCCCACCTTGTTTGGCTTCCCCTTAGGCTGAACCCGTTAAGGAAACGGCGGAGCCGTTTCTAGGGTTCAGGCTCGCCGACAGGCGAGCGGACGGAACGCGGCCGATAGGCCGACCGTTGTTGCCGAGAAGCTGTCGGCGTAGCCGACTGATGAGGTGCCATGAGCGAAGCGGCTGCGTTCGATCCCGCCGTATCGATGGATTAGGCTGCGTTTTGCGTGGATGTCGGTCTGATCCATCGAATCCGAAACGGATGGAATCACAAAACCGCATGATTGCAAGGATCCTGCGATTGTGAGAACCGGGTTGCGATGGATTAGGCTGCAAATCGTGATTGTCACGGCCTGATCCATCGCTCCGTTCCTTGGCTTCCCCTGAGAGGAGAAGCTGTCAGCCGGAGGCTGACTGATGAGGTGATGTAACACAAAGGCGGTGTGGTCATGGACGCTCTGCCATGACCACACCGCCTTCACGGTTATGGAATATCGGCTACCCGATCGGTATCGGCTACTCGATCACTCGCCGAGAGCCTTGTCGACCACGTCCTCGGCCTCGTCGAGCACCTTGTCCAGTGCGTCGGGGGAGATGAACGACTCGGCGTACACCTTGTAGATGTTCTCGGTGCCGGACGGGCGTGCGGCGAACCAGTTGTCCTTGGTCGTCACCTTCAGTCCGCCGATCTTCGCGCCGTTGCCCGGGGCTTCGGTGAGCTTGGCGGTGATGTCCTCGCCGGCCAGCGTCGAAGCGGTCACGTCGTCGCCGGAAAGCTTCGCGAACTTCTGCTTCTGCTCCAGCGTGGTCGGTGTATCGACGCGCTTGTACCAGCTTTCGCCGAAGCGTGCCACCTGCTCCTTGTGCAGCTCGGCCGGGTTCTTGCCGGTCTTCGCGGTGATTTCGGCGGCCAGCAGATCGGGGATCAGGCCATCCTTGTCGGTGGTCCACACGCGGCCGTCGCGACGCAGGAAGCTCATGCCGGAGCTCTCCTCGCCACCGAATGCCACCTCGCCCTTGAACAGCGGGTCGACGAACCACTTGAAGCCGACCGGCACCTCCACGAGCTTGGCGCCGATGGAGGCGGCCACGCGGTCGATCAGCGAGGAGCTCACCAGCGTCTTGCCGATGCCCGCACCCGCAGGCCAGTCGGGACGGTTGCCGCCGAAGAGATACTCCACGACGACGGCGATGTAATGGTTCGGGTTCATCACGCCCCAGTCCGGGCAGACGATGCCGTGACGGTCGGCGTCCGGGTCGGTGCCGCCGACCAGATCGTACTTGTCCCACGCGCCGGCGTTGAGCTCGTCGACCAGGCCCTTCATCGCGTACGGCGAGGAGGGGTCCATGCGGATCTTGCCGTCGTGGTCGATGGTCATGAAGCGCCAGGTCGGATCGACGTCGGGACGGACCACGCCGATGTTCAGGCCGTACTTCTCGTTGATGAGAGGCCAGTAGTTCACCGAGGCGCCGCCCAGCGGGTCGATGCCCAGACGCACGCCGGAGTTGCGGATCACGTCGAAGTCGATGACGTTGCCCAGATCGGCCACGTAGTGCTCACGGAAGTCGAAGCCTTCGACGTACTCGGACTTGATGGCCTCCTCGTAGGGCACGCGCTTGACGGACTTGTAGTCGCCGAGCAGTTCGTTGGCGCGGGCGGCGATGGCGTTGGTGGTTTCGGCCGGAGCCGGGCCGCCGGTGACCGGATCGTACTTGAAACCGCCGTCGGTGGGCGGGTTGTGCGAGGGGGTCACCACGATGCCGTCGGCCAGTCCCTCGCCGGTGAAGCGCTGGGTGCCGTCGGCTGCGCGGTTGTGGGTCAGGATGGCCTGGGAGACGACCGGCGTGGGCACGAAGTCGTCACGCGAGTCGATGCGCACATGCACGCCGTTGGCGACGAGCACCTCGACGGCGGTCTTCTTGGCCGGGTCGGACAGTGCGTGCGTGTCGGAGCCGAGGTACAGCGGGCCGGTGACGCCGGCCTTCTTGCGGTATTCGGCGATGGCCTGGGAGATGGCGACGATATGGGCCTCGTTGAACGAGGTCTTCAGGGACGATCCGCGGTGGCCGGAGGTGCCGAAGATGACACGCTGTTCGGGAACGGACGGATCGGGAACGAGGTCATAGTACTTGCCGATGACCTCATCGACGTTGATCAGATCTTCTGGGGTGGCGGGCTTTCCCGCATTGTTAGCAACCATAAGGCCATTTTGCCATACGTCCATTCGGGAACCATGTGTTCGATTCCCCGTGTTGCGAATGTTTTGACAGTGGTGTTTGTGTGTTTATGCGCCGTTCACCGTTGGTGGTCGTCCGTGTGCCCGTGACATGGGATATGGGGTGTCTCGGCCGGTTGATTTGACTTATTCGAATAACTTGGATATAGTTATTCGAACAACCAAAGATGCTTTACTTTGTTATAGATCTAGACAAAATCAATGGGTCATTCCGAAATGCGGACGTGCGACACGCGATATTTGTTAACGATTCGATAACAATGTAAAGTAAATCACGATTCAATTGCAGGGTTGCAAGTCTTCGAGACGCAAGACCTGAGGCGCGGATAGCCGTATCCGTACCTCAGGTCTTTTTGCTTTTGCGGGGGATCGCCTAACGCTGAGATTGATGGAATCAATGGAAGATTCAAGTAAGAAGGAGCAAGGGATGGCTGAATCAACCGCTTCGCAGATCATCACTGCAATCGGCGGCCCGGACAATATCAGAAGTCTGACGCATTGCGCCACGCGTCTGCGTTTCGAGCTCGTGGATTCCGGCAAGGTCGACAAGCAGCGACTGGAAACCATGAAGGGCGTGCTCGGCGCGGTACCGCAGTCCGGCAACCGCTACCAGGTCGTCATCGGCGGCACCGTCGCCTCGATGTACGAGGACATCATGCGTCTGCCCGAGATGGCGAACGTCAAGGCCGGCAACCTCAGCAACGCCGACGTGAAGGCCGCCGAGCGTGCCAAGGCCCGCGGCAAGGTCGCATGGCTCGACGCGTTCTTCGAATATCTGGCCGATTCGTTCCGCCCGATCCTGGGCGTGCTGCTCGGCGCGTCCATCATCATCGCGCTCGTCAACCTGTGCATCTCGCTGAAGCTGGTCGAAAGCGACACCGCGACCGCGACCCTCGTGTTCGTTCAGGCGATCTGGAAGGGCGTGTTCTACTTCCTGCCGATCATGATCGCCTACAACGCCGCGAAGAAGCTCCGCGTCGACCCGTGGCTGGGCGGCTCGATCATGGCCATGCTCATGACCCCGCAGTTCGCATCGCTGGCCGATCCGAAGACCTGGTCCGACACCGTCTGCCACACCGTGATGGGCAGCACCCAGTGCACCGCCAAGGTCTTCGGCCTGCCGATGCAGCTTTCGGACTACTCCGGCAACGTGTTCGTGCCGCTGCTGATGGCCGCCGTGCTGGCGCTCGTCTACCGCGGACTCAAGAAGATCATCCCCGAAAGCATCCAGCTGGTCTTCCTGCCGTTCCTGTCGATGATCATCGTCGGCACGCTGACCGCCTTCATCATCGGACCGATCGGCGTCTGGGCCGGCAACGGCATCGGCGTCGGCCTGTCCTGGATGAACGCCCACGCCCCGTTCATCTTCGCCATCGCGATCCCGCTGCTCTACCCGTTCCTCGTGCCGCTGGGCCTGCACTGGCCGCTGAACGCCCTGATGCTGATGAACATCCAGACCATGGGCTACGACTTCATCCAGGGCCCGATGGGTACGTGGAACTTCGCCTGCTTCGGCGCCACCGCCGGTGTGCTCTTCCTCTCCATCCGCGACCACGACACCCAGATGCGCCAGACCTCCATCGGCGCTCTTGCCGCCGGTCTGCTCGGTGGCGTGTCCGAGCCCAGCCTCTACGGCATCCACCTGCGCTACAAGCTCATCTACTCCCGTATGCTGGTCGGCTGTGGCGTCGGCGGCGTCGTGATCGCCGTCCTCGGATGGATCTTCCCGTCCTCCACCGGCGCGCACGGCGTGACCACCACCGCCTTCGCCTTTACCTCGCTGCTCACCATCCCGGTGTTCGACCAGATGTGGGTGTACGCGATCTCCATCGCCGCGGCGTTCGTCACCTCCCTGTTCCTGATCATCACGCTCGACTACCGCACCCCCGAGCAGAAGGCCGAGCTCAAGGAGCGCGTCGCCCAGGAGAAGGCCGATCTCGCACTTGAGGCCGAAACGAAGTCGGGTGCCGCAACGACGACCGCCGCCGCAACGGCAACCGCCACCAAGGAGGCCGTGACTACCGACATCGTCGGCGCCCCGGTCGCGGGCCATGTGATCGCCCTCGACGAAAGCGGCGATTCGGTGTTCGCATCCCGTGCCCTCGGCGAAGGCGTCGCCATCCAGCCGCGGAACTCCACCATCGTCGCCCCGATCTCCGGCGTGCTGCAGACCGTCGCCGATACCGGTCACGCCTTCGGCATCAAGTCCGATGACGGCGTCGAGGTGCTGGTGCATGTCGGCATCGATACCGTCAAGATGAACGGCGAGGGATTCTCCGTCGCGGTCAGCGCGAACCAGCGCGTCAAGGCGGGCGAGACCCTGGTCACCGTCGACTTTGATAAGGTCAGGGAGGCCGGATTCAGCACCACCACGCTGGTCACCGTGCTGAACACCTCGGCTCTGGCCGGAGTCATGCCCAAGACCGGCATCGACGTCAACGTCGGCGATCCGGTGCTGGAGATCCAGCGCTGATCATTGGTTGGGAGGGACTTTCGTGAAAGTACTTCGCGTCTTCAACAATAATGTCGTGCTCGCCAAGCGAGGCAATCGCGAGGTGATCGCCACCGGCCGCGGTCTGGGGTTCCAGGCCAAGCCGGGCATGCAGCTTGACGACGCCAAGGTCGTTCGCGTGTTCGTCCCGGACGACGGGCGGGATCCCGATCATATCGGGGAACTCCTATCGGTGATTCCGCCCGAGGTCATTCGCATCGTGACCGACGCCATGAGCAGTGTGGGACTTGCGGATCAGGTTGAATCGCAGCCCACTCTGGTCATGGCGCTAGCCGACCATATCACCGGCGCACTGCGCAGGGAGCATGACGGCATCGCCGTGGAATATCCGCTGCAGGCCGAAGTGCAGTCCCTGTACCCGAAGGAGTATGCGCAGGCGGAGGCTTTGAGCGACGAGCTCAACCGCCGGCTCGACCACAAGCTTCCCAAGGGCGAGACGGTCGCGCTGGCGCTCCATTTCGTCAACGCCGGATTCGCCACCGGCGATCTTTCCGACACCTATAGGATGACGGGCGTGATCCAGCAGATGCTCACCGTCATCGAACAGGCGTATTCGATGAAGCTCGACCAGCACAGCATCAGCGTCGGCCGCTTCATCACCCATCTGCGGTATCTGTTCGTCCGCATCAGGCGGGGCAAGCAGTTGAAAAGCGAGCCGTCGCCGATCATCGACTCGATCCGCACCTCATATCCGAAGGCCATGAACTGCGCCTATCTCATCGGAACCGTGGCCTCGCTACGGCTTGGAGCCAGCCTCACCGAGGATGAGATCGCCTACCTCGCCCTTCACATCTCCCGGGTCACTGCCCAGAAGGACTGACGGAACCGGCGGCCGGTTCCGGCACCCGGATGCAAAGAGCCTGATGGTCGACGGTGAACTCGATATGCGAGGTGTATCCCAGAATGTCGCCGTCCACCTGAGCCAATGCGGGCTTGACCAGTCGGATCTCGGCCCGGGAACCCTGGGTCTGATCCACCGACGAATTGGTGGACAGCGGATTCTGCCCGGGGCGGTGGGTAATGGTCTGGTGAAGCACGTCGCCGAACAGATTCGCCCAGCCGATCAGACCACCGGTGGTGTCGATAAGCTCGAAGTCGAGGATGCCGTCGCCGTAATCGGCCTCCGGCATCAATGAGAATCCGGGGATCTGACCGCAATTGCCGGCCATGAACGTGCGGAAGGAGACGTTCCGCGACGTCTGTTCCACGCCGTTCTCCCCGCTGATCGTGATATCCCCCTGATATCTGGGCGTGAACAGATTCTTCACGCCGCCGACGAAATAGGCGAGCCAACTGATGTTCTTCTTCAACGCCGGATCGGTGTCGTCGATCATCGCGGCGTCGAATCCGATGCCCGCGATGATCAGGAATGCATGACGACGATCCGGCTCGTCGGAGTCGATCAGACGCAGACGGCCCATATCGACCTTGCGCGAACCATGCGACGTGGCCACGGTGAGCGCCGCATCCACGTCCGTAAGCGGAATCCTCATGTTGCGGGCGAACAGATTGCCGGTGCCGATCGGAATGATGCCGAACGGGCGGTCGCTGCCCGCCATCACGCTGGCCACCGTGCGCACGGTACCGTCCCCGCCCACGGCCACCACCGCATCGGCGCCGCGTGCTATGGCCTCGCGGGCGCACATCTTGCCGTCCTTGTCCAGCTGGGTTTCGATGAACATCGGCTCGCCAAGATCATGATCGCGGAAGAACGCGCGGATCTGGGTCACCGTCGTGCCGGCCTCCGGCTTGGAGGGGTTGACGATGAACGCGTATTGCAATGGAGCCTCGTCGCGTTGTTCAAGCACCTGCGCAAGCCGTTGCCTCCTGCGGATATGGATGGCGAAGGCGATGGCGGCGGCCACTGCCAGCACGCCGAGAACAACAAGAACGATGATCCATCCGATAGGCATGATCCCCATTGTGAAGCACCGGCTGTTCTCGCGGCCGTAAGATGCGGGGTTTTTCTTCGTTTTCTGCACGAATTTCCCCGTATTCCCGACATATGGAATGCCGATGTCGCAATCGGTCTGCAGGATGATTACGGGATGAGCGCATGATGATCGCGTGACGATCATCGGTGGCCGTTGCCGGTGCCCCGCGTGTCGGCTCGCGGCGTTACGCTTAAAGCCATGCTTGATATTCAATTCATTCGCGAACATGCCGATATCGTCAAGGAATCCCAGCGCAAGCGCGGCGAATCCGTCGAGCTCGTCGACGAGGTTCTGCGCAGCGACGAAGCCCGTCGCACCGCACTGAGGGAATTCGAGACCGCCCGCGCCGAGCAGAAGACCATGGGCAAGAAGGTCGCCTCCGCCCCGGCCGATCAGAAGGCCGCGATCATCGCCGAAACCAAGGAACTGGCCAACAAGGTCGCCGAATTCAAGAGCGAAGCCGACAAGGCAGCCGAGGAATACACCACCGCCATGTGGAAGCTTTCCAACATCGTGGAGCCCGAAGCCCCCGAAGGCGGCGAGGACGATTACGTCGTCGTCAAGAAGGTCGGTCAGATCCGCGACTTCGCGGCCGAAGGCTTCGAACCCAAGGATCACCTGACCCTCGGCACCGGCGTGGCCGGCATCGACATGCGCCGCGGCGTGAAGGTCGGCGGCTCCCGCTTCTACTTCCTGCGCGGCGCCGTGGCCCGCATGCAGATCGCCATGCTCACCATGGCCGTGGATCAGGCCGAACAGAACGGCTTCATCCTCGCCATCACCCCAACGCTCGTGCGTCCCGAGGTCATGGCCGGCACCGGATTCCTCAACTCGCACGCCGATGAGATCTACCGTCTGCGCGAACCCGACGACCAGTACCTCGTCGGCACTTCCGAGGTGGCGCTCGCCGGCATGCACGAGAACGAGATCCTTGATCTTTCCGACGGTCCGCTGCGCTACACCGGCTGGAGCTCCTGCTACCGTCGCGAGGCCGGCGCCGCCGGCAAGGACACCTCCGGCATCATCCGCGTCCACCAGTTCGACAAGGTGGAGATGTTCGTCTACTGCAAGCAGGAGGATTCCCGCGCCCAGCATCAGGCTCTGCTCGCGATGGAGCAGGAGATGCTCGGCAAGGTGGAGGTGCCGTACCGCATCATCGACACCGCGGCCGGCGATCTTGGTTCCTCCGCCGCCCGTAAGTTCGACTGCGAGGCCTGGGTGCCGACTCAGGGCCGCTACCGTGAGCTCACCTCCACGTCGAACTGCACCGAGTATCAGGCTCGTCGTCTGAACATCCGCGAGCGTGTGGAAGACGGCGGCACCCGCCCCGTGAGCACCCTCAACGGCACGCTGGCCACCACCCGTTGGCTCGTCGCCATTCTTGAGAACCATCAGCAGAAGGATGGTTCCATCGTGATCCCGCAGGCCATGCGTCCGTACATGGGCGGCCGCGAGGTCATCGAGCCGACGAAGTGGGAGGCCTGAGTCGCGCTCAGGCTATGTGCCGTTTGACGCCGCTCCTTGGCATCGCGGCTGCTTCTTGCCTTGAATGACGGTGTGCCCGTTGGGGTTGTTTCGGATCCCGCCGGGCACACCGTTTTTCATGCCTGCTGAGTTTTTCCCGTCGTATTCGGCTTCTGGAAGGAGGCTGTGGTGTCCCGTAACACCAGTGAGGTCTCTTGCGTCTGATGGAGAATCTCGGGAGGTTCATGTCGGATGAGGTCCAGCGTCAGTTCTGCGGCGCGGCGGCCGAGCTGCACCGGATCCTGATGGATGGTGGTGAGTCTCGCGATCGGGGCGGTGGCGTTGTCGTCGAATCCGATCACCGAGACGTCTTCGGGGATTCGTACATGCAGTCGTTTCAGCTCCTGCATCAGGGAGATGGCAAAGTCGTCGGTTTCCACGCAGATGCCGGTCGGGCGCTGCGGCAGGGACATCAAATATGCCACGATCTGCGATACGGCATCCTGTGGTGAATGATAGCTGTCTGCGAGTTCGCCTCGGACGACGGTGACGGCATCATCGTCGTAGCCCAGTGTTCGGGCGGAGTCGATGAATCCCTGCGATCGAAGCGAGGAGCTGAATGAGAACGGTTCGGAATCCGGCACTTCCACGAAAGCCAGATTTCGATGGCCCTGTGAGTGCAGAAATCGCACGGCACCGTTCATGGCGTTCGCGTTGTTGATGCATATCGAAGCGTCGAATCCGTCCGTGGTGGGGGTGTTCAATCCTACCGTGGGCATGTCGAGTGTTCTGAGCAGATTCTTGAAGTCCCTGCTGAGGTCAAATGAGGATACGATGGCGCCGTCTGCGTTTTTCCCGCCGCGTAGCAGGGCGAAGAACTCTGATAGCTCCGGGTCGTTGCGGACGGCATAGGGGACGAGATCATATCCCTGTCTGTGCAGTGTCTGATATGCGCCTTGAAGAATCGAGGCGTTGAACCAGGTGTTGATGGCAGGGGAGACCAGCATGAAGATGCGCATGGTTCTGCCCGAGGCGAGGGATGACGCGCTTTTTGACAGGGTGAAGTGAAGCTCTTCGGCCGCTTGGAGAACGCGGTCCTTGGTGGCGGGCTTCACTCGCTTGCTGTCTCGAAGCGCCAGTGAAGCCGTGGACTGGGATACCCCGGCTTTCGCTGCTACATCCATGATCGTCGGTTTTCCCATTGGCTGAGTCCCCCATCTGTGCGCATTCCGGTGGTGGAGGGGTGCGCGATGCTTCGTGTTCGTGCGGATTCGTTGTTCTTTTACTGTACTCGGTGGGAGCTGGTGTGTCGGAAGTTGGACAAATAAAAATCGAAGCGCTACGATAATGATGTCTTTCCAAAAGAGAGATGAGTGACGGACTGTTTCGACGGCATCGGCTCTCTTGACGAGATGCCGATATGGTGCAATCAGCAAGGAAGTACTGCGTTTTGCGCTTGAGATTCGGAAAAGTTCGTTTGCTCGCGATGATTAAACGTTGCTTTTCGGCAATATGGCATATCACATAATCGAAGCGTTTCGATATGATCGTGATACCACGATCTGCCGTATGGCCGAGATTCCAAGGAGGACGATGATGTCAAGGCAGCAGGCGACCGATCCGGCGCTATGGTGGAAGCAGGCGGTGGTCTATCAGGTGTATCCCCGTTCGTTCAAGGACAGTACCGGAAGCGGTCTGGGCGACCTCAATGGCGTGACCGAGAAGATCCCATATCTCAAGCGCCTTGGAGTGGACGCGATCTGGCTTAATCCTTTCTATCCCTCGCACATGGCCGATGCTGGTTACGATGTGGATGATTATCGGAACGTTGATCCACTGTTCGGCAGCATGGATGATTTCTCCCGGCTCACGAAGACCGCACATGAAGCGGGCATCAAGGTGGTCATCGACATCGTTCCCAACCACACATCCAATCACCACGAATGGTTCGAAGCCGCACTCGCCGCAGGCCCAGGATCCCCTGAACGAGATCGGTATATTTTCCGCGACGGCAAAGGGCCCAACGGGGATATTCCACCTACGAACTGGGAAAGCCACTTCGGAGACCCGGCTTGGAAGCGAGTGCCGGACGGCCAGTGGTATCTGCACATGTTCGCCGAGGAACAGCCGGATCTCAATTGGAAGAATCCCGAAGTGCGCGAGGACTTCAAGAAGACCTTCCGATTCTGGCTCGATCACGGTGTGGATGGCTTCCGCATCGATGTGGCGCAGGGATTGGGCAAGGATCTCGATCGTGACGATCTCGACAACTACCACGTCTGGTGCGACAGCACATTGCCGGACGACGGATCCCATCCCGTGATCGACCGCAACGAATCCCACGAGATCTATCGGGAATGGCGGCGAGAGGTGTTCAACCAGTACGATCCGCCGACGTTCGCCGTGGCGGAAGCCATGGTCAATCCGAAACGACTGCATCTGTACGCCAGCACCGATGAGCTGGGGCAGACGTTCAACTTCGAGTTTTCCAAAAAGAACTGGCTGCGTGATGAATTCCATCAGGCCATCGAAGAAGGTCTTGCCGCTGCGCGCGAGGCGGGATCCTCGGCTACCTGGGTGATGAGCAATCATGACATGATCCGACAGGCCACTCGCTACGGACTGCCGCAGGTGAAATCAATCGAACATCATCAGCTGCCGCTCGACTGGCTGCTGCGTGATGGTACAACCTATACCGAGGATCGGGCGCTCGGAGTGAAGCGTGCCCGTGCCGCGATCCTGATGGAGCTGGCTCTCCCGGGCAGCGCCTACGTGTATCAGGGCGAGGAGCTCGGCCTGTTCGAAGTGGCCAATATCCCCTGGGAGCAACTTGAGGATCCATGGGCGTTCAACTCCACCCGTGCATCCGCCAAGAAAGGCCGAGACGGTTGCCGTGTGCCTCTGCCGTGGGATTCCACGGATGCCCCGAAACTCGCCGATCCCAACGACGAATTCGGGTGCGGCGCTTCGTTCGGTTTCTCGCCGAAGACCAAAGCCGACGGATCCTCCCCCGCCGAACCGCATCTTCCCCAGCCCAAGTGGTTCAAGAATCTTGCGGTAGACGTGCAGGATGCTGATCCCGGATCCACGCTGAACCTGTATCGTGCGGCGCTGGCCTTGCGTCACGAATACCGCAATGAGGATGCCGACGTGGAATGGTTTGCGGAGGATCGCGCATCCGACCGGGCCGACGGGGCCAACGGATATCCGGGCGGCGTGATCGCCTACCGCCGTTCCAACGGATGGGCGAATCTGACCAATTTCGGTACGGACCCGATAGACCTGCCCGCCGGAAAGGTACTGCTGTCCTCTGCACCCCTTACCGAGGACGGTCGGCTGCCTCAGGACGTCAGCGTGTGGATGAAGCTCGACTGACGCGAACATACTACCCACGGCGAATTCGATGACGATCGCCGATGAGCAACACATGGAAACGAGAACATCATGACATTGGACATCCCATCTTCGGAAACAGTCGAAAACAGGAACAATGGCGTCGAGAAGATCCGGTACATCGCCGGCTTCATCGCCTATCAGATGCTGAACAACATCGCGTTCTACATCATCGTGTCGATTCTCATACCGCAGAGACTCAAGGATCTCGGTGTGGATAATCCCACGGCGGTGCTCGGCGCCATCAACGGAGTCGGTGCGATCCTTTCACTGTTCTTCAACGTGTTCTTCGGTGCGATGAGCGATCGGACCCGATCTCGTTTCGGTCGTCGCAGCCCGTGGATCCTCTCCGGCATGGTGCTGTATGGCGTCTGCTTCTGGATCATCAGCCTGCCCACCACCGGTCTGACCATAGGCATCGCCTACTGTTGCGCGATGTTCGGCCTGAACATGGCGCTCGCCCCTCTGACGGCCATCCTTTCCGATCGCGTGGATGAAGGCAGCCGAGCCACCGTATCGGCCGCCTTCGGAGGAGGCGCCGTCATCGGCCAAGGCATCGGTGGTCTGATCGGCTCCTTCTTCATCACCCGAACGCAGCTTGGCTTCGTCGTCGCGGCACTGTTCGCAGCATCGGCTGGTATCCTCTCCGTTGCTCTCATGCCGAAGGACCCCTCCACCAAAGACATGCCGCGTGCCGACATCCCCGCTTGGCGTGTGATTCTTGAGGCTTTCCGTCCTCCGCTGAAGAACGCCGGTGACTTCTACAAGGCGTTCATTTGCCGCACCTGCCTGATCGTTGCCTATCAGATGGTCACCTCATTCCAGCTATACATTCTGCAGGATCATATCGGTCAGTCGAAAGTGGAATCCGCCGCTACGATTCAGATCATCTCCCTGATCACCATGATCGTTTCCATCGTTGCACCATTCATCTCCGGCCCGATCTCCGACCGAATCAAACGCCGCAAACCGTTGATCCTATTCTCGTGTGCGCTGTATGCGGTAGGTCTGGCCATGCCGTGGGTCTTCCCGTCACGCATGGGCATGCTGCTGTTCGCCGGCATCGCGGGCTTCGGATACGGCATCTACATGGCCGTTGATCAGGCGTTGAACGTCGACGTCCTGCCGAATAAGGAAGATGCCGGCAAGGATCTCGGCTTCCTTAATGTGGCTACCTGCGCCGGGCAGGCGATGGGATCGGCGATCACTTCGGCGCTGATCACCATGACCGGCTCGTACAACACCGTGTTCCCGGTAGCGATCGCCATCAGCCTCGTGGCTGGATTCTCGGTGCTTACCATCAAACGAGTTCGGTAGTCTCCGGTCACTCGTCACTGCCGTCCTCTTCCCGCTCCGGCCCGCCGCGGCCGCTTGGGAAGAGTAATCGGCAAGCGCTGGATCACTTGGAAATCATGGTGTGCCGTACATGCCGGATTTGTCGAATGACGGCGTTACTTTGCTGTTGCCCCATGTAGTTTGGTTTCGTGGTGCCAAAGCGTCACGCCGATGCCGCGAAACCTCGTTTCGGAAGAGACCAACGATGACGCAGGAGTCGAATCTCGCCAGTCAGAAGAACGTCAAAAGCGAATCCTCCAAGGCCGCGGTTCAGGCCGCCGCCGGGGAGGGCGCTCCCGACCGGTTCTTCACCATGCCGGTGATCTCCCTCATCGCCATGAGCTTTATGCTCGGCATGAGCGAATTCATCGTCGTCGGCATCCTTCCCGACATCGCCGAAGGACTGAACGTCTCCCTGACCACCGTCGGAGGGCTTGTCTCGCTGTTCGCCTTCGTCTACGCGCCGGCCACGCCGATCGGCGCCTCGATCAGCTCCCGGTTCGAACGATTCCGCACCATGATCTTCCTCGCCGTGGTGTTTCTCATCGGCAACCTGCTGTGCGCGTTTGCCGTCGGCTACGGCATGCTCGTCGCCGCCAGAATCGTCATCGCACTGATCTCCGGCACCACGGTCGCCGTGTCCATGACCTTCGCCGACGACGTCGCGTCGAAGAAAAACCGCACCAAATTCGTGGCTTGGGTGTTTTCCGGATTCTCCATCGCCTCGGTGTTCGGCGTGCCGATCGGCACCTCCATCGCCAACGCCTTCGGGTGGCGCTGGGCCTTCCACGTGATCAATCTTCTCACCGTCGCGCTGATCGTGCTCATGTGCGTGGTGCTGCCGAAGAATCATTACGGGCCGAAGTCGCGTTTCCTCGCTCAGTTCTTCATCTTCACCGAACCTCGCATCTGGGGAGGCATCCTCGCCGTGGTGTTCGCCGCAGCGTCAAGCTACGTGTTCTACACGTATCTCACACCGATCCTCGAACAGGAGATCGGCATTCCCTCGCGGTACATTTCATTCGCGCTCGCCGCATATGGCGTGGCCTGCCTCGCCAGCAACCTGTACGGCGGCAAGCTGGGCGACCGCGGGCGTGGCGTCGTGCCGCTGGTCAAAGGTCGGCCGATCTACCTGATCCAGGCCGTGTTCATGATCTCGCTGCCGTTCGCCGTGATGAACGCGGTGGTCGGTTGCATCGTGCTGCTGATGCTCGGATTCCTGATGTATCTGCAGAACACCGCCTCGCAGGTGCTGTACATGGACGTGGCGTCCGCCACCCATCCCGGTTCCCTTAATCTCGCATCGTCGTTCAACTCGATGTCGTTCAACATCGGCATCGCACTGGGCTCTGCGGTGGGAGGTCTGGTGACCGACCATATTGGCATGCGGTGGCTTGGCCCGTTCGGTGCGATCTTCGCCGTGCTGGCGTTCCTGACCGCCGCATGGCTCAACAGCGATCTCAAGCGACGCGAGGCGAATGATGCCCGGGCGGGTGCCTGATCCGCTATTCCGTCGGTGGGTGTCTCCGACAGCGGGTCTCGTCGGCGCGGTGGGTGTCTCCGACGTGTCGGCGCGAGTTTGGCGAAACCGCCGGCATGCATTATGATGTGATCTGTTTTTGCGCGGTTGCACAAAACAATGGACAGGTGTCTGAGCGGTCTAAAGAGACGGTCTTGAAAACCGTTGAAGCGCAAGCTTCCGCGAGTTCGAATCTCGCCCTGTCCGCCTGAGGGCCTTGTTCATTCACTCTTTGGAGCATGCTCTGAAGAGTGAATTGAATGTAAACGGTATGGCACATTTTCGAACATTGGAATCCTTGTAATTCCGCGGTTTTTATGTTCTGTTGAGAATTATTCCCGTTCACTCTTTGAAGTCTGTCGAAAAGAGTGAACGAAAAAAGGAGGCTGCATATGCCGAATGTGATCTTCGACTTCTGCGATGTGCTGTTGCAATGGGATCCTAAGGGCGGGACCTATGACCTGTTCGCAGACGGCTTTCCCGACGGCGTCAAGGTATGGCGGGATTTCTATGACGAAGACGCCGACTTCGGCTTCTGGCACTATGACGGTCTGCTCGACGCCGGCCTGGACGAAGGCGAAGCGGCGCAGGACTACCGGGCCCATCATCGCGGCGAGGAGGGCGAAGGCGCCTTCGATCTGTATCTGGAGCACCGGGATTTGGCGTTCCGGGGCATGATCCCCGGTATGGATACTCTGCTGGAGACGTTGCACACGCGAGGTGTCGCCCTGTGGGGCTTGACGAACTTCACCGACGATGCCGTGAAGTATGTGCAGTCGAAGTACCCGGCCATGAGGCTGCTCAATGACGTCGTGGTCTCGTCGGTGGAGCGGGTGAAGAAGCCGGATCGGCGGATCTACGAGATTGCGATCAAGCGGTTTGGCGTGGACCCGGCCCGGACGGTGTTCATCGACGACAAGCCTTGGAATGTGGATGGGGCACGGGAGTCCGGTTTGCGGTCTTTCGTGTTCGTCAATGCGATGGATGCCCGTTCCCAGCTCGCCAAAGCGGGGATACGATTCTGATTCGCAAGGAACGAGTTGGGAAAGACCACCCATGTCAAATTCGACACGCCGATAGAGGCCTTATTTTTCAAGGGTTTACGGTGAATTCATTTTTGTCGGTTTGCGTTGTGGTGTGTGTTCGTGTAAGTTTCTTACTCGCTGCCCGGCACGGCCGGATCGGTCCGGTTCGGATCGGTTTCGTTTGCTGGTGTGGTGGTGGTTTGAGAACTCAAGAGCGTGTTTTGTACTACTTTTTGATGATTGCCAGTCCGGTCCCGCCCGTGTGCGTGTGAGCGTGGTTCGGGTCCCCGGGAGGGGTTTGATGGGACTGGGTTTTGGAAGGATTTTGTGTGGTGCCATGGTTTCCGGTCTTGGGCCGGGGGTCGTGGCGTCCGTCTTTTTTCTTCTTCTTTTTTTTTCGAGCCGTTTTTCGGCTTTTCACAGGTTTTTTTGTGGAGGGTTCGATTCTGGCTCAGGACGAACGCTGGCGGCGTGCTTAACACATGCAAGTCGAACGGGATCCTCCAAGCTTGCTTGGGGGTGAGAGTGGCGAACGGGTGAGTAATGCGTGACCGACCTGCCCCATGCTCCGGAATAGCTCCTGGAAACGGGTGGTAATGCCGGATGTTCCAGTTGATCGCATGGTCTTCTGGGAAAGATTTCATCGGCGTGGGATGGGGTCGCGTCCTATCAGCTTGACGGCGGGGTGACGGCCCACCGTGGCTTTGACGGGTAGCCGGCCTGAGAGGGCGACCGGCCACATTGGGACTGAGATACGGCCCAGACTCCTACGGGAGGCAGCAGTGGGGAATATTGCACAATGGGCGCAAGCCTGATGCAGCGACGCCGCGTGCGGGATGACGGCCTTCGGGTTGTAAACCGCTTTTGATTGGGAGCAAGCGCAAGTGAGTGTACCTTTCGAATAAGCGCCGGCTAACTACGTGCCAGCAGCCGCGGTAATACGTAGGGCGCAAGCGTTGTCCGGAATTATTGGGCGTAAAG
>NZ_NMWU01000024.1 GCF_002860355.1 Bifidobacterium margollesii | reverse complement strand
CCATAGTACGAGAGGACCTGGGTGGACGAACCTCTGGTTTGCCGGTTGTCACGCCAGTGGCATGGCCGGTTGGCTACGTTCGGGTGGGATAACCGCTGAAAGCATCTAAGCGGGAAGCCTTCTCCAAGATAAGGATTCCTTCATGCCCGTTCGGGTGTGTGTACCCCCCATGGAGAACACGTGGTTGATAGGCCGGAGGTGGAAGCCCTGCGAGGGGTGGAGCCGACCGGTACTAACGGGGGAAGGACAATCACACGACTTGCCCGTCGTTTCAGGCGGGTGGCGGGGCTGGTTTTGCCGGTCCGGTGGGTTGTCCGGGTGACACGGAGCACTGATATGGTTGACTGCGATCAGGTTGATGGTGTTGTTGCTTGCGTCCGCTGTCCGGTTCCCGGCCGGTCACTGTTTTTGCCGGTGCCGCTCCTGGTTGGGGTGGTGTCGTGTGTTTGGTTTTGCGGTGGTCATGGCCCAGGTGAGACGCCCGGTCCCTTTCCGAACCCGGAAGCTAAGGCCTGGCACGGTGATGGTACTGCACTCGGTAGGGTGTGGGAGAGTAACACGCCGCCGCATACACTTGTTTGGTGGGGGTTGTTCCTACGGGAGCAACCCCCATTTTTTTTTTTTATTTCCATTTGTTTTGCTCCTCACCGACGGAACCTGTCATCTACGGTCTGAAACCGTCTTTCTCCCGACCGGTTCTGCTAAGTATGGTCCGCCGCACGGCTCATAGCATGAAGGCCCTCGCCGAATACTCGGCGAGGGCCTTTGCATAGGTGCGAGATCTGTTTGCATCGATCCGTTGCATCAATCCGTGGCTAGCGGACCAGACGAATCTTCTTGACGTCGTCACGCTTGGTTTCGCGATACAGCACGAACCGGTTGCCGATCACCTGCACCAGTTCGGCATGCAATGCATCGGCAAGCTGAGTACCAGCCTCCTTAGCGGTCAGCCCCGAACCATCCTGCACCGCGCACTTGATGATCTCCCGCTTCTCGATGGTCTCGTCAGCCTGCTTGATCAGCGTGTCGGTGATATCGTTCCTGCCGATCATGATCAGGGGATTGAGCTGCATGCCCAATGTGCGCAGCTGCTTGATCTGTGCCTTGTTCAATGTCATGCCGATGACAACCTCGTTTTCTTCGATTTCGCGGATACCCGCGTTGAATACGGTGAACAGCTTACCGTACGCTTTGGAAGGATGAGATCGTGTAGAGACGGTAGCATGATCGGTGAAGCATGTCGTCTCGTATGAAAGGACGTTGACATGGCTGACGAGGGTAGGACGCAGAAGCTTCAATCACCGGAACTGACATTGAATGATGTGCAGCATACGGTGATTCCACAGATAGGATTCGGCACCTTCCAGATTCCCGCGCAGGATACGCAGCGGGCCGTGGAGGAGGCGCTGGAGATCGGATATCGGCATATCGATACCGCCGCAGCCTACTACAATGAGGAAGGCGTCGGCGCGGCATTGAAGGCCACCGGCATGGCAGGCAAGGTGTTCGTCACCACCAAACTTCGTAATTGCGATCAAGGCTACGATGCTTCGAGATTCGCCTTCGAGGAATCGCTGCGCAAGCTGGGCGTGGATGCGATCGACATGTATCTGATCCACTGGCCGATGCCCCGAATCGACAAGTATCGGGAAACATGGCGTTCGCTGCTGAAACTGCGCGACGAAGGACTGGTTCGCGTGCCGGCGGTCAGCAACTTCCTTCCCGAGCACATCGATGCGCTGATCGCGGATTCGGGGGAGACCCCCGCGGTGAATCAGATCGAAGTCCATCCGCGGTTCTCCCGGCCGGACACCCTGCGGTATTGTGCAAAACACGGCATTGCCGTGGAAGCATACAGTCCGCTCGGACACGGTGCGGACATGAACGCGCAGCCTGTACTGGATGCGGCGAAGGCCCATGATGTGACGCCGGCTCAGGTGGTGCTGCGCTGGCATACGCAGGAGGGTCGCATCGTGATTCCGAAGTCGAAGCATGTGGAACGCATGAGGCAGAACCTCGCCAGCGCCGGATTCGATCTCACCGCGCAGGAGCTGGCCGCCATCGACGCGCTGCACGACGATTCGGCCCGTGTGAGCGCCGATCCGGTGACATACGTGCAGTCTCAGTCGTGGGCGGACCAGAAGGCCCGCGGCAACGTGTGAGTTCCGTTTTCGATATCCCGGTTCGACACCGGGAGACTTATGGGGCGGCTGTGCGCCGACGTCATTCCTCGGGATGACATTCGTGCACAGCCGCCTTTGATGTTTTCACCCCTGCGCACGATGGGAAGCACCGTCGCTCTTCCGTATCGTTGATCATGCCGCCGAGGAATGGCGAGAATCAAAGAGCAGAGGAGGATTTCCGATGGGTAGGCATACTGCTGTTGAACCGAAGAGCAACGGGGAACGACGAACGTTCGCAGCGCACGGGCAGGATCCGGTCGGGAGGCATCGCGGGGGCGTGGCCGAGATACCGACCTTGATGGATTCCCAGCCTATGGGAGGACGCCTCCCAGTGGCCATCGAGGCCATCGGACTGGTGAAGGACTATGGCGAGGGGGAGAACGTGGTGCATGCGCTGCGAGGCGTGAATGTGAGCTTCGAACGTGGCATGTTCACCGCGATCATGGGGCCGTCCGGCTCGGGTAAATCCACGCTGATGCATACGATGGCCGGTCTCGATTCCGCCACACGAGGACACATCCTGTTCGACGGCGCGGACATCACCGAGATGAACGATCGACAGCTCACGCTGCTACGTCGCAGAAAGATCGGGTTCATCTTCCAAAGCTTCAATCTGCTGCCCATGTTCACCGCCGAGCAGAACATCCTGATGCCGCTGACGCTGGCCGGATCCAAGCCGGACCGTGTCTGGCTGCGTACGCTGGCACGCACGCTGGGCATCGAGCATCGCCTGAACCATCGTCCCAGCGAACTGTCCGGCGGACAGCAGCAGCGCGTGGCCATCGCCCGCGCGCTGATCACCAAACCGAAGCTGGTGTTCGCCGACGAGCCCACCGGCAATCTCGATTCGGTGTCCAGCGGCGAGGTGCTGGACTTCCTCAGGCGGTCGGTCCGCGAACTGGGACAGACGATCATCATGGTCACGCACGATGCGGTGGCGGCCTCCTACGCCGATCGGGCCATCGTATTCGCGGACGGCGCCATCGTGGCCGACGAGCGGAATCCCACCCCCGAACGCATGAACGAACTGCTCATGGAGGAGCGCCGGAACGCCTCGGCGCATACGCGGACGAGTCGCTGAACGAGACCATACACAGGAAAGACGCACGATAATGTTCTCCATAACCATCGGAATGATGAAACGCGGTGCGAAGATGCTCGTACCGGCGGGCATCGCCATCATCATCGGCACGGCGTTCATCGCCGCCACACTGCTGTTCGGCAATGCGATGAACGACACCCTGAAACGCATGACCACCGCACAGTACGGCGATGCCAACTACTCCATCGGATTCGACACGTCCATTGCCGATGCGGACGACGCGGACATGGACTACCTGTATTCGCGGACCATCTCGGACTTCCATCCGGAACGGCTGCGAGCGGTCGAAGGCGTGAAGGGGCTGCGCTTCGAGGCGCGTGCCGAAGCGGTCGCGGCCAACGGTGACCGCCATGCCAACATGTTCGCCGTGACCACCTCAGCGGAGAGGGGACTGCTGCCCGTGACCGTCACGCAAGGCATCCAGCCGGCAGCCGGTGGACAGGTCGCATTGCAGGAATCCACGGCGAAACAGCTGGGCGTAGGTATTGGTGACGCCATCACGTTGGCGTCGAAGGGCGCATCGTCTGATATACAGGCGCGCGTCGTCGGACTCACCCGCGACGACGCCGGCGCCTACCCCTACTACGGCGGCGCCTCGCTGCTCTCCGACGATCTCATGGCCGCAATAAGCGGCGTGGCCGATTTCGGGCGGGTGAACGCCACCACGGCCTATCTCGATATCGACGGCGAGCCGGCCGCCATGAAGACCACCATCGACACGATCAACCGTATCCTGCCGAAACGGTTTGCCGTGCAAAGCAGGGACAAGGCGGCCGAGGACGCCGTCAAGTCGCTTTCCGGCGGAGACACCGACATCGTCACCACATTCCTGCTCGGCTTCGGCGCGCTCGCCATGCTCGTCGCCGCGCTCGTCATCGCCAACACGTTCCAAGTACTTGTAGCTCAACGGCGACGTACCCTCGCCCTGCTGCGCACCATCGGCGCCGGCAAGGGGCAGCTGTACGCCTCCGTGCTGTTCGAGGCGGGATTGCTCGGCCTCGTCGCATCCGCATTGGGCGTGGGTCTCGGTCTTGCGCTAATGGGTGCGGTGACGGCATCCGGCCTGACATCGTCCATCGGCATGCCCATGCGGCTCGTGCCCGATTGGCGCGTATTCGTCGTGCCGATCGCATTCGGCGTCGTCATGACGGTCATCGCGTCACTCTCCTCCGCACGCACCGCCACATCCGTCACACCGCTGGAGGCTCTCAGACCGATAGAACTGTCGGAAACGCGTCGCACGGGCGTCATGCGGGGCGTTCTGTCCGCGCTGATGCTCGCAGCGGGACTGGCAATGTGCGCCTATGCGGCATGGCAGATGCACTGGTACGGTATGGGACGAGATTCGATGATCGCCGACCACTATTCGACCGTGCTCGTCGTGGCAATCGGCGGGTGCGCGCTGGTCTTCCTCGGCCTCATCATCTCCGCCGTATACTGGCTGCCTCGGGCCTTGTATGGAGCCGGTGCCCTCGTATCCCTCGCCGGTCCGAGCGCCAAGGTCGCCCACGCCAACATCCAGAAGAACCCGCGGCGTGTCGCAGCCACCGGCGCTGCGCTGCTCATCGGTGTCACCCTCGTCTCCACGATCGCCACCGGCGCCGCCAGCGGCAAGGCGACCATGAGCGAAGCGCTCACCACCCGATATAGCGTCGATATGATCGCCTCCGGCGACGACATGACCGACGCCCAGGCCGCACGGGCAGCCAAGGTGAAGGGCGTGGCCTCATCCATATATGCGCCCATCACGACGGTGAACGCGAAGGATGCGCACGGCGCGAACATCACCACGCTCGTCGTCGGTGTGGACGGCTCGAACGACCTGCGCAAGGTCATGCACGCCGACCTCGGCGGCACGACCATCGGAGAAGGCACGATACTCATGCCCGAGCGCTCCGCGTTCGACGGCAAGGACTTCGCGTTCACGAACGGTCGTGTCGAACTCACCGCGGCTGGCGCCACCGGAGGCGGCAAGGACGCACTGACGCTTGACGTGCGACAAGCCGACTACCGCCGCGTCTCAGCCGACTACGCCGCTGTCGCCTTCGTGAACGTCAGGCACTTCACCGACGGCGACCTGAAGACCGACGGTCACATGCTGCTCATGCGCATTGACGCCGACGGTGCCGGCACCACCCTCAACGACGTGTTCACCGGCGTGCAATCCGCATTCACCGATTCCGCAGGCGTCACCGTCATCGGGCCTATCGCCGAACGGGCCCAATGGGAGACGATGATCAATGCGATGATGGCGCTGCTCGTCGGACTCATCGCCGTCGCCGTGCTCATCGCGCTTGTAGGCGTGGCGAACACGCTGTCGTTGTCCGTCATCGAACGCACCCGGGAATCCGCCACTCTGCGAGCCATTGGCATGACGCAAGGCCAGCTGCGCCGTTCCCTCGCCATCGAGGCGTTGCTGCTCGCGCTCGTCTCCGGTCTGGCCGGTGTGGTGCTCGGCGCCGGATTCGGGTGGCTCGGCTCCTACATGGTGTTCAGCCTCTATGGCACGGTGGTCTTCCCGTTCGACTGGACGGTCAACGGGGCGACGCTCGGCATAGCGGCGATCGCGGCCCTGCTCGCCTCCGTCGCCCCCGCTCGACGTGCCGTGAAGACGCCGCCGGTCGAGGCGCTGGCAGAAGCCTAGCGATCACAACAGCACCCACCGTTCCGTCAGCGAACATTCAGCAGACGGGACTATAACCACCATCAAGTGATGCCCGCACGACACGCCTTCGGACGTGAAACGGCGGGCATCGTCCATGGCTACACCAGTCGGTTTTCGTAGGCGAAGACCACCGCCTGCACTCGATCCCGGGCATTGATCTTCGCCAGAATATGCGCCACATGGGTCTTCACCGTAGGCAGGCCGATGAACAGCTTGTCGGCGATCTCCTGATTCGATAGTCCGTGGGCGATCTCCACCAGCACCTCGCGCTCGCGGTCGGTGAGCAGATCCAGCTCGGGATCACGATAGAACGATTGCGTCTCCTCGGGGGACGAATGCCGTGCTGATGCCGACTGCCTTACCGCGTCGTCGCGGTTTTCCCGGCTTTCCCGGCTCATCTTCTCGATCAGCCGCTTGGTGGCCGAAGGGGCGATGATCGCATTGCCCTGATACACCGTGCGGATCGAACCGAGCAGGGTTTCGGGCTCCGTGTCCTTGAGGAGGAACCCGGAGGCGCCGGCGTTGATGGCCGACATCACGTATTCGTCGAGGTCGAACGTGGTGAGGATGATCACGCGCGTCATGTTCTCCTTCAGCGACGTGATGCGGCGGGTGGCTTCGATGCCGTCCATGCCGGGCATGCGCACGTCCATCAGCATCACGTCCGGATGCTCCCGTTCGGCCATCTCCACCGCCTGATTGCCGTCTCCGGCCTGACCGACGACCTCCAGATCCGGCTGGGATCCGATCACCATCACGAATCCCGCTCGAACCAGCTCCTGATCATCGGCGATGCCGACCTGAATGCTCTTCTTGTTTTCACTCACGGTTCCACTGTAATGATCATCGTGAGGATGGCAGTGGGGGAACACCCTGATTGTTCCCTGATTTTTCCGTCTGTCCGGTCTGTGATCGATTCGACGGCGTGACAGGGGAGAGCGGCATCACCTGATCCGCGGTCGGCGTCGTTTCGTCGCTGAACCCGGTCTCCCTCAGCACGCCCAGCAGCTGACGCATGCGTTTGAGCGCGGCACGCCCTTCGGAGGCGATGGTTTCGAATGCCTTCGATATGCGTTCCGGGGAGGGGTCTTCGTCCAGCATGCTCAACCCATGCTCCGCGCGTGCGATCACCGCTCGCAACGTGTCGGTCACGTCGCTCTGGATGTTCGTGCTGATGCGATTGCGTTCCATGTTGGCCGCCAGGATCTTCTGCTTGGCCTCCTCCTGACGCAGCGCATCCTCCCGGGCCTGAAGCACCAGCAGATTCGATTCGCGGGACTTCGACCATTTGCCCGCTGCGACGGCCGCCAGACAGGTGAGCACGGTCAGCGCGGCGTACACGCCGATCTCCAGCAGAAACGCGATGCGGGACATCGACAGGGATGCTCCCGTGCCGAGGTTGTGGCCGGCGATCGCGGCCACTCCGAGCAGAGGGTAGTTGATGCCGTCGGTCATCAGCGTCACCTTGAAGGCGAACGACAGTGAGCCGACCAGGATCATCGGAGCCACCCATATCACCGAACGGTTCCGCCCATACAGGGTCACTGAATACAGTGAAAGCACGGTGGCGAACGAGAGCGGCGTGAACCACGGCAGCAGCCAGGCCTGAACGATGATGATCACACCGAAGGCGAATGCGCTGGCCTGTGGGAAACGTCGCCGCCAGATCAGGGGAAGGACCGCGATGACATCGCTCAGCAGCAGGAGGATCTGCATTCCGGGGGATTGCTCCGAGGAAACCAAACCGGAATTGGCCAGGAACAGCATCAGCGCCGCATAGAAGGCGTCCATCACCAGGTAATGACGTTCGGTCCAGCGGGACATGCGCTCCACGATATTGGACCCGGCGTCTGCGAAGGAGTCCTCGTCCCTCCACTGGCGGCGGAACGATCGACGGGCCCTGCCCAAGGTTTCGATCAGCATCTGACGAAAGCCGCTCGACGCCGCGATGCTCGCCTTCGCATCATGAGGTGCTTCGTCATGACGGGAATGAGACTCGTTTGTCGCGGTGACGTCCGGCTCCGCCTTCCCGATATCGCTGCGGAGCGTTTCGCGGAGAATCGGAATCCGATTGCCACTGAACTCTGAATCATGCCGATCGATCCGCGTTCCGGCGAACGGGATGCGGGCGTTCACTTCGAACCCGCCTCCGAGACGCGGACCGGTATGCAGCGAGCCTCCCAACGCTTCGATTCGTTCCCGCATACCGATCAGACCGTAGCCGGGCTGGTGTCCATCCGCCGAGGCCGTCGACCCCCGTCCGTCATCGACGATGATGATGTGCAGACCTTCGTCGTCCCAGATCTCATCGATCCGGACGGTGATGTTCCGCCCGGCATACTTGCGTATGTTGGTCAAAGCCTCCTGGACTAGGCGATATGCGGCTGCGACGCCGTTGCCTCCCAGATCGTCCGGCGTGGGGTCTCCGTCGATCGTCCGATGCAGTTGCCAGGTCGGTGAGGCGGCGCGAGCCTGTTCGACCAGTCCATCGATGTTGTCGTAGGTCGGGGCGACATCGCCGTCGGAACTGTCCAGAAGATGCTGCATGTCGTGCAGTGCGCGCGTGCTCTCCTGCTTGATGGTGGTCATGGTGCGTCGCGCGAGATCGATGTCGTGCGTACCGGCGAACCTGCCGCCGTCCGCCTGCACGATGATCGTGGATAGCGTATGCGCCACCACGTCGTGCATGTCGCGTGCGATGCGGGCCCGTTCGGCCAGCGCGGCGATGCGTGTTTCCTCCTGTCGTCGAGCCTCCAATGCGGCGTTGCGTTCGCGCATCAGGCGAACGGTCCGGAGCCGGGCCTTCTGCCAGTATGCCATGACTATGGTGGCCAGGGTCGGCGTCAGAATCGCCGCCGTGAAGACCAGCAGCTGCTGCGTTACGGACGTTTCGCATTCCTGCCATGCGATGACGCCTCCGGAGGCCACGCATGGCGCATAGCCGGCCCGCACTACGGCTTTGACTGATAACGGGCCGAATCCCTCCACCACGGCGTTGACCGATATCGCGATCAGGCTCATGCCGGCGGCGACGGCGATGAACGCCCGCGCGTCCCTGCGGGTTCCCGTGACGATGACCGTGTGTAGGTGCGCCAGCGCGAACAGGTCACCGTAGGCGAGGGACGGGCCGAACAGCATCTGCACCAGACACAGGGCCACGAAGGCGATGGCCGAGGCCCGGGGAAAGGTTCGGCGAAAGATCATCGGCACCGCGAAGATCCACACCCAGAAGTTCGAGAACCATTGGTACTGGGCGTAGGTCATCAGTAGGGGATAGGGGGTGCCCGCGGAGACGATCAGACCGTTGACGGGCTCCGTTCCGCCCGACAATGCGGAGAACAGCCATGTGATGGTCAGGGCCAGCAGCGCATCGCCGACGATGACGTGGCGTTTCATCCACGCCATGAGGGCGTCGAATCCGGTTCCGTCGACCGGCCTCGTGAATTGTCTCCCGGGTTGTTGCACAAGGACAGCCTAGTGGAGACGCGGCCGAACCGCATTCCATCGCAGGGATGATAGGTCCGCGATACGTTTTCGTCGCCATGGCGATTCGCCGATACATCGATTCGTCGAGACGCTGTTTTCCCGATACGCCGTTTTTCCCGATACACGGCGGCGACATGGACACGGTAGAGTGGCGACCGTCGGAAGGAGACGACATGAGTGTACTGGCCCGCAACTACGTACCCGGACTATACGTGGAGGATCATTCCATTCGAGTGCCGCTGGACTGGCGGGGGGCTGATCCGGCCGACGTGATGGAACATGGACTGCCCGAATCGGACGGCGATACGATCAGCCTGTTCTACCGAGTGGTCACCTCGCCCGAACATGCCCATGACGAACTGCCTCTGCTGGTCTTTCTGCAGGGAGGCCCAGGAGGCCAATGCCCAAGACCGGTGAGCCCCACCGACGACGGGTGGATAGCCGAGGCGGTCAAACACTTCCGGGTGATCCTGCCCGATCAGCGTGGTACGGGACGATCCTCCCGTATCGACGCACAGACGATCGCCCGATTCGGCTCCGACGCGCGTGCCGCCGCCGACCATCTCAAGCTGTTCCTGGCGGATTCCATCGTCAGGGATTTCGAATACCTGCGGCTGAAGGAGTTCGACGGCGTGCGGTGGACGTCGCTCGGCCAAAGCTACGGCGGCTTCCTGACCCTGACCTACCTGTCGCTGTTCCCTCGCGGTCTCGCAGCGAGCTTCACCACGGGCGGAATCCCGCATGTGCCGGCCGACGCGGTGGAGGTGTATGCGCGCACCTTCCCGCGCATGGCGGCCAAAACCCGGCAGTACTACGCGCGCTACCCGCAGGACGTGGAACGGGTGGCCGCGGTCGCGGACCGACTGGCGTCCGGCGACGTGACGTTGCCCAACGGCGACCCGTTCTCCGTACGGCGGTTGCAGATGCTCGGCAGTGATTTCGGCATGAAACCCAGCTTCGAACGACTTCACTGGCTGATCGACCAGGCGTTCACCGGCGGCGACGGCACGGTTCCCCTTGAGAAATCTGCCGGGGAATCGGTTGAGGAATCTGTCGGGGAGCGGGGAGCGTCGGCCGCCCCGGTGACGCTGTCCACCGGCTTCGGCATGAACGTGCTGGCGCGCACCGCGTCATACGAACGCCCGCTGTACTGGCCCCTGCAGGAGTTCATCTACGCGGACGGCGAGCTGGATGCGCCGATCGACTGGGCCGCGCAGCACGAACTGGACCGGCACCCGGAATTCGCGGTTGACGCCCGGCCTCTGATGTTCACCGGCGAGGCGGCGCTGCGCTGGATGTTCGAGGAGGATTCGTCATTGAAACCGTTCCTTCCGGCAGTGGAACTGATGATGCAGGATACGCGGTTCGGAAGAATCTACGACGAGGACCAGCTGGCCCGCAACGAAGTGCCCCTGCAGGCGGCCGTGTACTTCGACGACATGTACGTGGACTCCGGCATGCAGCTCGACACCCTATCCCGTATCGGGCGCTCGCATGCGTGGGTGACCAACGAGTTCGAGCATGACGGCGTGCACGGGTCCGTGGTGTTCGGGCGGCTGTATCGCGAGGCGCTGGAGCGGGGTGATCTGGCCGGACCGCGGTGACGGCGCGGGCCGATGGCAGGAACGGCGAAACGGTAATGACGTGCCGGGATTGTAGGCTGTAAGGCATGTCTTTAACTATCGGAATCGTCGGACTGCCGAACGTCGGCAAGTCCACCATGTTCAACGCACTGACCCGCAACAACGTGCTCGCCGAAAACTACCCGTTCGCCACCATTGAGCCGAACACCGGCATCGTGCCGCTGCCGGACAACCGTCTTCCCGTGCTCGCCAAGCTCGTGCACACCGAGAAGATCGTGCCCGCCACCGTCACCTTCGTGGACATCGCCGGCATCGTCAAGGGCGCTTCGGAGGGCGAAGGTCTGGGCAACAAGTTCCTCGCCAACATTCGTGAGGCCGACGCGATCTGCGAGGTCGTGCGCGCCTTCGAGGACGATGACATCGTGCATGTCAACGGCAGGGTGGATCCGGCCGACGACATCGACACCATCAACACCGAGCTGATTCTCGCCGACATGCAGACCATCGAGAACGCGCTGCCGAAGCTGGAGAAGGATCTGCGAGGCAAGAAGATCGAGCCGGCGTATCTCGAGGCTGTGAAGAAGGCCAAGGAGATCCTCGAAGGCGGGGAGACCATCGACCATGCGGCCGCAGCCGGCAGGATCGACAAGGCGGACATCTACGATCTGCATCTGATGACGGCCAAGCCGTTCATCTACGTGTTCAACGTGGACGACGACGAGCTTGCCAACGAGGATCTGAAGAAGAAGCTCGCCGACTCCGTGGCCCCGGCGCCCGCCGTGTTCCTCAACGCCCAGTTCGAGGCCGATCTCACCGAGCTTGACGAGGCGGACGCCCGCGAGATGCTCGCCGATGCCGGGCTTTCCGAATCCGGTCTGGACCAGCTGGCCCGCGTCGGATTCGACATTCTCGGACTGCAGACGTTCCTCACCGCCGGCGAGAAGGAGGTGCGAGCCTGGCAGATCCACAAGGGCTACACCGCCCCGCAGGCAGCCGGCGTGATCCACACGGACTTCGAAAAGGGGTTCATCAAGGCCGATATCGTCTCCTACGACGATTTCGTCGCGGCCGACGGCTCCATGGCCACCATCAAGGAGGAGGGCAAGCTCCGTCAGGAGGGCCGCGACTACGTGATGCAGGACGGCGACATCGTCGAGTTCAAGTTCTCCCCAACGTCTAAGAAGTGATTGTCGGGTAGCGCTGAGGGCCTTGGGATCATTATGGTTCCAAGGCCCTTGTCTATACTGATGGCAGTTGTTCGCGCGAAGGGCGTGGCGGCAGACCCGGTTTGGTCGAGATCGTCGGAGGAGTGATGATGACGAGTTACGTGTTGCGTCTGTACGATGATCCGCTGATGCAATTCGACGCTGCATACGGCGAGGGTCTGTTGGCGGGCAAGATTGAGGCACGTATCCGTTGGTTCGATGAGTCGAAGCGGACGTTGCTGCCGTTCCCGTTGGCCCCTCAGCCGGATGACGCGAAGTTGACGACGTGGCTGGAGCGGCGCACGATTCCGAAGAACCGCGAGTTCGCCGCGCAGATCCTCGCGCAGGCCGGATTGAACATCTCGGATACGCTGGGCATCATCGACCTGTGCAAGGGGTTGTCGGTCAACGATTCGTTCTGGGTGGAACATGACGACGAGAACCTGAAGTTCGCGGACATCAACCTGTATGACAATCCATTGGACGAGGCGCTCGCCGTCGTGGCCTACACCGGGTACACGTCGAGCGAGAAACATGCGATAGGTCTGTCGAGCGAGTGGACGACGGATGGCCAGTTTCCGAAGGCGTGGCGGCATGCGGAACGCGGACTGGAATTGTGGAAGGCCGGTTCCGAAGGGTATGCGAACGCCGGGCTGGAGCCGTACTCCGAGTACCTCGCCTCGCAGCTCGCGCGCAGGCTCAGCGTGAACGCGGTCGAGTACCGCATCGCCCGGTGGAAGGGCAAACTGGCTTCGGTGTGCGGCTCGATGAACACGAAGGACGTGTCGTTCGTGCCGTTCTATGCGGCGACGCAGCTGGCGTCGTTCCCGGAGATTCTCGCCGCCGCGCGCGCCGTGTCCGAGGAGTCGTTCGCGGCGATGCGCACGATGCTCGCGTTCGACGCGCTCATCGTCAATCAGGACCGCCACGCCAACAACCACGGGTTCCTGCGCGACAACCATACCGGCCGGATTCTCGGCCCGGCCCCGTTGTTCGACCACAACATGTCCCTGTTCAAGAACGACATGCGTTCCGACTGGGAGCATGGCGCATGGACGCCGAAGGTGCTGGAGGAGCGTCAGCCGTCGAACTCGCGCATGACGTTCCGCGACCAGTGCGCGGCCATCATGGGCGCCAGCCAGCATGAGATGCTGCGTAGGGCATTGGACGTCACGTTGGAGAACGACCCGGCGCATCCAATGGAGCATGGTCGCATCGAAGCGCTGAATGACTACCTGCACGCGGCCGCGCGTTCTCTGCTCGACCTGCCGGTGGTCGACGAATCGCGATTGTCCGATCAGCTTGATGCATTGCGACCGGCAATCAAGAACGCCCCCGTCATCCTCAACGAACAACTGCTGCGGTAAGGCAAGTCGGGTTGAGTTCACAAGTTCAACGTCACGAAATAGAGGGCAACAGCCGCGTAAAACGGCGGGTTTCCAACGTTTCCGACTTTCCGAAGCGTGTGGAATCCGCCGTTTTCCGATGTTTGGGGAATAACCGATTGCGCTTGGTGTCTGGCCGTTTGCGACACGGATAGGGGCGCGGTCGTCGTTTGGCTACTGCTTGCAGAGGTTGATGATGTGCAGGGCGATCCGGGCCTGTTCCTTGCGTCGGAACTGGAGGACGACGACTCGTCTCGTCCCGTTGCGCGAGACGGTCAGGAGTCTGCCGGACAGCTGGGCCGAGGTGACGTCCGAGTAGTAGGTCACGTCGGTGCTGCGGAGGAACAGGCCGCGATCCTCTTCGATACGGTTCGAGTACAGGCGGAACGTGCCGCCGTCGAGCAGCACGGCGTCGGGATCGGGGAACGGGTCGTCGTCGAATCCGGTCATGATGATTCATCCTTGTCTGTTGGTTTCCTGCGTGGCCTGCCTCCGTCGACGTCTCGGCTGGGCCGCTCATGGCCTGCTGACGCCATGGCCGGTCTCCTCGGCGGATCACCGGCTTCTTACGGCGATGACGATGGCGACGGGCAGTACGGATGCGAATGCGAGACACATGATCGTGATGACGCCGTATAGAATCAGCGGGGAATAATTGCCCTCCACCACGTACCGGTTTGGGTCGGCCGGATCATACCGGATCGTTACGGCCTCTCCCTCCTCGTACTGCGGAGGGGACGACGCCACCGAGTATCGCTGCTCGTAGATCTTCCCGGATGCGCCGTATCGGAACACCGGTGTCCAGCTGTCCGAGGAATCATCATCGGACGGGTCGGCCGGATTGAAGATCAGCTGCGTCACCGTACCGTCGGTGATTTCGGTGCAGTCCCTTAGCAAGTTTATTTCGCTGATCAGGGCTCCGGCGCTCGGCACCAGCAGGGCCGCTCCGACGATGGTGAACAATCCGCAGAATACAGCCCACGACCATCTGCTCCAGAACCCGCGGTTGTTTCCGATGTTACGGATGGGTCGCTGATCGGTGCCATAGGACGATTCGATGCCGTAGGGTGATTCGGGAGTTCCGTGAATATCCGATGCCATGATTCCTGCCTTCCGCGGGCTTCTGCGATACCGCATGCAGGCGACCGCTGACGTTGCGGAGCATTATGATTTCAAGCGTATCAAAGGATTGCCATACGGTATTGCGCGCCGCGCATTTCCGAAAGATTGTTGGCGCATATGGTTGGCGCAGATGGCTGACATAGGTGGTTGGTGCGGATGATTGATACATTGGAGGGTGATCCGCCCAGCCGGGCCGGACGTTTACGGAGAAGGGAGCCGTGATCATGGAGCAGCCGATCATGACCGACGAACCGTTCCTGCGCAGGCCTTCCGTACCGGCCACGCAGGATGATCTGCCGGTGGCCGATGATCTGAGGGATACGCTTGGGGCCCATGCGCATGAATGCGTGGGCATGGCGGCGAACATGATCGGCGTTTCCAAACGGATCATCGTCTTCGCTGACGAGCTGACCGGCCGCAGCATGGTGATGTTCAACCCCGAAATCGTGGCCAAGGCGGAACCGTATGCGGCGAGCGAGGGATGCCTGTCATTGAAGGGGGAGAGGCCTGCGACCCGGTATCGTCGCGTCACGGTCACGTACCGCGACCGGCGTTGGCGTGAACGCACCGCACGGTTCGACGGTTTCACCGCGCAGATCATCCAGCATGAGATCGATCATTGCGACGGCCGGCTGATCTGATGGCGGATACGGTGGCACGGGCGGATACGGTGGAACATTCGGTCCGGCAGAACATTCGATTCGACGGACGCGGGGGGAGGGTTTACCATGACCGTTATGGAAGGCAACGAATGCGATGGACGGCTTGCGATGAACGATGTGACGAGTGATACGGCGAACGGCACGACGGGACGGCGGACGTATCGGCTTCCGGAAGGATTCGAGCGCTGTTCGAAACTCCGCCCGGTGATCGAGGCGAAGACCGCGCTCGACCGGGTCAAGGTCATCGTGGACATCCTCTATTCGCCGGGCGGATGCCCGTGGGATGGCAGACAGACGAACCGGTCGCTACTTAAGCATCTGTTGGAGGAGACCTACGAGTACGTCGACGCGGTGGAGACGGGCGACCGGGACAACATGCGCGAGGAGCTGGGCGACGTGCTTCTGCAAACCGTGTTCCAGGCGCGCTTGTGTGAGGCCGATGACGCTGATCCCTTTGACATCGATGAAGTGGCCGATCGGCTGGTCGACAAGTTCATCACCCGGCATCCGCATGTATTCGCGCCGGACGACGCCGAAGCCGGCGCATCGGACGACGATTCGCCCCAGGAGGTGCTCACCCTGTGGGAGCGGATGAAGCAGCGGGAGAAGCATCGCCATTCCGTGCTCGACGGCATATCGCATGCGCAGGGTGCGCTTCCCCGGGCGGCGAAGGTGGCGTCGCGCATCGAGAAATCGGCTCACGCGCAGGAACTCTTCGAAGCGTTCGACGCCGCGACGTCCGATCGTGACGACAACACCGAGGCCGATGTCTATGCGGACGGAATCCTCGCCATCGTCCGGCGTGCCCAATCGGATGGCATCGACATCGAATCCGCATTGCGCAATCGACTGCGCGAGGTCGAGGCTGCGGTCGCCGCACGGGAGGAGACGATATCGTCCGACACAAACGAACGGACCGGTGGGAGATAGTCCCGCGAACCGATGGGGTCGGTGTGGAAAGGTTGGAATCATGGCTGAAGACATGGCCGATGACGTAACTGCGGTGATCGTCGGCGCCGACCGACGTGAGACGCTGGTCGCCGCAGTGGAATCGGTATTGCGGCAAACGGTACGGCCTGCGAAGATCATCGTGGTCGGCGACGAACCGTATGACGGCGAGGCGCATGAGTCCGAATCATATGACGCAGAATCGTTGCCGCGGCCGGAAATCAACGTGATCAAGCGTGATCGCGCCGGCATATCCGCTGCACGGAACAAGGCGATCGCCTCAGCCGATACGCCATACGTGCTGATGCTCGACGATGCCGATCGGCTGCTTCCCGATTTCCTCGCCGAAACCCTGCCGTTGCTACGCTCAGACGGCACCGTCATCGCCGTCTCCGGATGGCTCAAATGCTTCGGCGTGCTCGACTGCGTGGTACGGCCGACCGGGGGAACACTGCCTGACTTCCTGCCGCGCAACTGCTGCCCGGCCACCTGCCTGTTCCGACGTGAATCATGGCGTGGCTGCGGCGGCTACGATGAAACCCTAACCGCCGAAACCCTGACCGGTGAAGCTGCGGACTGGGATTTCTTCCTCAGACTGCTGGAGAACGGGCAGTTGAAGAACGATCCGTTGGAAGACTGTGAGTGTGATCCGCGAATCGTCGTGGTCAGTAAGCCGTTGGTCAACCATTTCACGACCTCGTCCGACTCCGGTGTCGTCGCTCTGAAGAAGCGTTCGCATATGCTGGGACAGATCCTCGAACGGCATCGTACGGCATACGTCGAGAACATGGAACACGCCGTATTGGCACTCGACTCGCTGGCGGGCGAACGACTACGCCTCTGGGAGAACGCCGTGCAGACCCATCCCGAACTGCGGCAGCATTCAATACCCACCCGTGAGTTCCTGGAGCACCCGACGTATGGCGACGGCGGCATGGAAGCGGCCGGTCGAATCAACCGGGCCCGCTGCTCCGCTCCCTTCTACGAGGCCGAGCGGACATCAGCCGTTCCGGAGTTCACCAAATGGCCGACCTCCTGAGCGTCTGGCCCGCAGCTCACTCATGCTTGGCGGCTGGGCCGCTCACGGCGAGCGCAACAGCGCGAATGTCGTCGGGTGTGGTGCGGCAGCATCCGCCGATCAGCGAGGCGCCGGCCTCCACCCATCGCGGGGCGAGACCGGCGAGACTCAGCCCGGTGGGATGCGGTGTCCATGTTTTCGTCTCGGGATGATAGACGTCACCGTTGTTCGGATAGACGATGATCGGCTTGTCCGTCGACTCGTGAAGCCGGTGAACCGCATCCTCGGCCATGTCCAGCGGCACGCAGTTGATGCCGACCGCGCCGATCTGCGATGCCTGCGCGATTTCGGCGGCAACGCCCAGATCCGTGCCGTCGCACAGGTGCTCGGCGTCACGCAGACTGAACGACATCCACGCCTGCATGTCGGGAAACTCCTCGGCCAGCAGACCAGTCAACGCGCGAATCTCGGAGATGTTCGGCATGGTTTCGAACGCGAACAGATCCACGCCCGCGTCGGCGAGCGCTCGCATGCGCGGCCGGTGGAAGTCCCGGTATTCGCTGTCGGTGAGCTCGTAGTCGCCCGTGTATTCGCTGCCGTCCGCCAGAAACGCGCCGTATGGGCCGATGCTGCCCGCGATCAGCAGCGGTCGATCCGCGGCCGGCGTCGCGGATGGCATCGAGGTTGGCGGTGAGGTTGGCGGCGCGGGCGGCAGTGGGGGCGATGGTGGTGCCGTGCGTTCCTCGGTCGGTTTGCGGCCGCACGGTTCGGCAGTCTTGTCGCAGTGCGTCCGTAGGCGCTGCGCCCGCCGGTATTCGTCCCGTGCGGCGGTCGCCTCCTCGGCGGCCCGCGCGACGAGTCGTTCGGCGTCGGCTTGGCTCAGGCCCAGTCGTTCGAATGCCGGGACGTTGGCCTGATACGTGTCGGTGGTCGCGATGTTCGCTCCCGCTTCGAAGTAGCTCAGGTGCACATCGTGGATGGCCTGCGGATGGTCGATCAGCGCGGTGGCCGACCAGAGTGCGTTCGCCGTGTTCACGCCGCGCTTCTCCAGTTCGGTGGCCATCGCCCCGTCCACGATCAGCGGAGACTGCGCGGCGAGGGCGACGCCGATCGCATCATTGTAGGGAGTATGGTTCATGGTCATATCTCGATCATTGCTTTCATTGCGGGGCGGATCGATTCCGACTGTAGTCTGTTTTTCGATGAGGGAGATCAGGGTTGAGCCGAGATTCATCCGATTGCGATGGATTACGGTGAGAAAACCCCGAAATGCGGTCTAATCCATCGGATTCCGGCTTCCGCGATATTGAAACCATTGCAATCATGCGGTTTCTGAGTTTCATAGGTTTCGTCTACGATGGACCAGCCTGCGTTTCGCATGAAATGCGGTCTAGTCCATTGAAGGCGGGCTGTGAGCTTACAGCGGCGGACGCACGGCATTAACCGTGCGCCTCAGAACAGACGCAGCGGGGTGTCGTGGCGGAGAGGGGCCGTCAGTCGGCGGCCGGTTTCAGGGGATTCGGCTGTCGGCAGCGGGGCGACCTCGTGGAAGCGCAGTCGTCGGGAGAGGTCGGTGCCGCGCTCGCAAACCGGTTCCAGCAGGGTGTTGCCGTCGATCCCGGGGTCCAGCCATGCGGAGTCCATGTCCGCCGGTATCAGCATGGGCATGCGGTCGTGTATGGTGGCCGGACCGTCCACGGCCTCGCAGGTGATGATCGTGGCGGTCAGCAGCCACGGGGATCCGGCGTTCGGCCTCCACCATGAGTACAGGCCGGCCATCGACAATGGTGCATCATCGGCGGCATGGAAGTAGAACGGACGTCGACCATGCCACTCGTAGTATCCGGAGGCGGGGATGATCGCCCGCATCGATATCGTGGAATCCGCGAACGTGGGTTTGACGCCCGCCGACTCCACTCGGGCATTGTAGGTAGGGTACGTCAGATCGGCGGTGGCGCTCCACCGGGGGACGAGCGACCATCGTGCGCCGGTCAGACGCTTCCGCCCGTCTTGGCCCTGAGCCACAAGGGCAATGGTGTGGTTCGGCGCGATATTATAGGACGGTTGCGGCAGCGCGTCGACGTTCACATCCTCGTCGTCTACGCCGAATTGGTCGGCGATGGCGTTCCAATCCAGATCGAGCGCGAATCTTCTGCACATGATGACGATGGTCGCCTGTCGAGGATTCCTGCGACGTCAATCGCCGGTGACGGCGTTGACGATGCCGGAGACGATGGACATGATGAGCGAGCCGAGCACCGCCCACAGGAAGCCATGGATGATCACGCCCACGTCGAACAGCGACATGGCCAGCCAGGAGGCGAGCTCCATGAACAGCCAGTTGAGCACCAGTGCGAACAGGCCGAAGCTCAGCAGGGAGATCGGCAAGGCGATGAGCTGGACGATCGGCTTGATGGAGGCGTTGAACAGCGCCAGAAACAGGGCGAACGCGGCGATGCCGAGAATCGGTGGCTCTCCAACCGCCTCCATGCCGGGCAGCAGCGCCACCATCACGCCAGCCGCGATCGTCAATACCAGCCATCGGGAAAGAAAACGACTCATGCTTCCGATTATGCCACCAACGGTAGGTCTCATCCGTGAGACCGGTGGGCGGCAAACGCAGCGTGAACGCGTCGCCTGATCCGGATCCGCAAGCATAGAATGATCCATGCATGCCGTCATGGAGCATGCGGAAAGGAATCGATCGGTCATGTCACTGAGTCTTGGACAGCGTATCGCCACCAAACGCGAATTCAGGGAGAACATGCGGCGCCTCGGATTGGATGCCGACGACATCGGCCGTGCGTTCGGCGTTGACGGCTCCACCATCGAAACCATCATCGACCTGAAATCCGGTGTGCTTGAATACCCGTGGATCGTCCGCGGCTACCTGATCGACGTCGCCCGTGAGCGCGGAGTCGAACTCACGCCGTTCACCGCGCTCAAAGGCGATCCGCACGACTACTGGTTCCTTGACGGAGCCGTGATCGACGCCAACGTGCTGCACGACTGATCGGCCGGCCGTAAGATCAGAGCCGCGACGGTGAACCGTATCCGGTCGTCCGCGAATCGAATTCGGCAATCCACGGCCGCACACGGGTTTCTTCTATACTTTGTACGGTTATGACGGTTTCGTACGGATATGACGATCATGCGGATACGCCGGTTCGGCAGCCGAACCGTACGACATGGGATTTTCGAGAAAGAGGACGGGCCGTTGGCTGACGTGAGACGGGAGATGGAGCGGCTCAGACCGGTCTACGAGACGGGAGTGCTCCGTCTGCTGCTTCGGCAGAACTCGATGATCTACGTGGCGCTGCTGAAATCATCATTCGATCCGCTGACCGGCGAAATGCCGAGGGAGACGCTCGAGGAGCGGTTCGCTCAAAGTCTGGTCGGACTGATCGACTCCGGCGACTACGTGCTCAGGGACGACGAGACGGTGACGGACGCCGCGCATCGGATCCTCGTCGAGCTTTCCCGCGAGGGCGACGGCGATTACGCGTGGCTGGCGAACTCGCTGGACGCCTCCTCCCACCGATTCCTGTACCGTCTCACCGCGAGGGCGCATCGGGCCATCGAAGCGCTGAACCGTCTTGAAGACGACACCAGAACGCTGTCCGGCGCACAGGCCAACAGCATCATCATGGAGATCGAGCACGCGCGGATGAGACTGACCGCAGACCCGGCCGAACGCATCGACCTGCTCACCCGGGAGATCGACGCGCGACAGCGGGAGATCGACCGCATCCGCAGCGGTGAAGACCATCGTCAACTCGGCGAACAGCAGGTGGAGGACATCATCGCCGTGGTGCACAACACCCTACGCGGCGTGCCCATCGATCTGCGTGAACTCGCGTTGACCGAGCGGGACAACGGCGACATGCTGCGTCGGCGCATGCAGTCCGGTTCCATGACGGTGGACGAGATCCTCACCGCCTACCACGACGAATACCGCCGATCGTTCAAGGAATCGGACAGTGGCCGACGATTCGAAGACGCATTCCAGGTGATCGTGACCGACGAGGGGCGGCAGCAGATCGACGAGGCGATCCGAGACATCGCCAGAACCCCGTATCTCACCGCTGAGCCGAACGCGCTGCTCAATCAGGTCAAAGCCGAACTGGCCCGCATTTATGACGGCATCGAAGACGTTCGACGGCAGATGCGCATCTCCGACGAGGCGGTCAGCCGACTCGTCCGGCAGCAGACCGACACCCGGTACCGTACGATGCTCGGACGGCTCAACCGTCTGTTCGTCAAGCTCAACGCCGAAGCGAAGGAAAACCCCGACGACCCCGCCACGCCATACGGCACCGATGTGGGAGCGGTACGCCTGTCGGGACTGCCGACCAGGCCGGCGAAGACCATGGTGCGCGCCACGCCTCCCGAACTGCCCGACCATGACGATGCAAATCGCGTCGAAACCCCGGACCTGCACTCCATGATCGAAGTGGGCGGGCCGCGACTGCGACGCATGGTCTCGCTGATTCGCCGCCGTCCATGCATGAGCGGAAACCGGGTGGACATGGCCGCCAGCTTCAACCGTCTGCCGGCAGGGGAGCGCCGCGAAAGCGAGATCATCGGGTTCCTCGGCGCCCTGCACGCCGAACCGACGCAATCAAGCGAAACAAGGCCAAACGTCGACCGTGGAACCAACGACGAAACCGAATCCGATGCCGAAACCGTCGCATGGCACTGCACGTCGCTGGACGGCACCGCGCGCATCTGGCGCACCGCGCCGCTGCTCGCCACCATGGAGGAACTCGACGCCATCGAACAGGAAGGATGACATGACCGACGACACGAACGCCCTGTTCGAGGGTGATCTGAGCGACATGACCGCCGACGCGCGCATGGTCGCCATCGCCCTCAAACGCGACCGATACATCAACGGGGATCTCTACGACATCGCTCAGGACAATCTCGAGGCCGTCACCCGTTCGCTGAACAACGACCTGCTGCGCCCCGTGACCGACACGCGATACCGCATCATGTACGCCACGCCGGTGGGAGAGCCCGGCATGAGCCTGCGCTCGCTGAAAACCCGGGTCAGCCTCACGCGCGAGGAGGCCGCACTGCTGGCGTTCCTGCGCATCCGCGTGCTCGAATACGAGAACGTGCACGTCGAACGCGGCCACTGGCTGGTGAGCTTCGAGGAGATCCGCGCCGCGATGACCACCGGAGCCGGATACCTCGCCGGCAGGAACGACGAGGAAGGCGTGATGAGGAAGCTCTCGATCACGGTGTCCTCCATCATGACCTACGGATACCTCGAAAAAATCGACGAGAACGAAGGCATGTACCGCATCACCGCGCTCGTGCCCGTGGTGCTCGGCCGCGAACTGGCCGACTCATGGCTGGGAACGCAGGCCGTGGACGATGAGCGAACAACCAATGCCGTGGAACAGGCCGAACGGAAGCTGGAGGATACCGACCGATGAGACAGGAGATGCAGATCGTCGCCGACCGGTGGATGCTGGAAAGCCGACGAATCGTCAACTGGGGAACCTACGACGGATACCACGAATTCAAGCCATCCGTAGACGCCCGAATGCCGGTCACCCTGCTCGCCGGCGCCAGCGAATCAGGCAAATCCACGCTGGTGGACGCGCAGATCTCGCTGCTGTACCCCACCGGTACGCCGTTCAACAAAGCGTCGAACGCCGGTCGATCCGAACGCAACGACTACACGTATCTGCGCGGCATGCTGGGCGTGAGCGACATCGGAGACGGCGACGAACCACTGTATCTGCGCGGTCGCGATGCGGACGGCACCCCGCAGGCCGTGTGGGGTGCGATCGTGGACACTTATATGAACCGCAACGGCGGTGAACGACTCTCCTGTGGCAAGTTCCTGTACTGCGGCGCGGGCGACCAGCGCGGCGAGCTGAAACGCCAGTACGTCGCATGGAACCAGCCGATCGACCCCAGAATCATGGACGTCCACCGCGGCGCACCCTTCACCGCATCCCAGCTGAAGGACGCGTATCCGGGATGCCAGACCTTCCCCAACGCCGAAGCGTTCCACGCGCACATCTGGAACGTCATGGGACTGAGCGCCGAAGCCTGCCGACTGCTTCACCGAATCCAATCCGCCGACGCGCCCTCGAAACTGGACGACATCTTCAAACAGGGCGTGCTCGGCGTCCCCGAAGCACTCGAACTGGCCCAAGCCACGGTGGACGACTACGAGCGGTACGACGAAAACTTCCGAAGCATGGAGGAGAAGGCCCGGAAGATCGAACTGCTCACCGACGTGCGGAACGCCTACGAACGCTTCAAGAAAGCACGGAGCCTCGTCCGAAGCCTCGACCCGGTGAACCCGGATACCGAACCGGGCATCGCCGCCATCCGCGCATGGACGATGAACCGGCTGACGGCCGAAGTGCGCGAAGCATTGCCGGCGGAGGAAAACGAACGGAAGAACACCGCACAGCAACTCGACCAGGCGAAGCTCAGGGCCGAGGAGGTCCAACGTCGCATCGACGAGATCGGCATGCAGCTGCAAGGGCTCGACGGCGGCGACCTGACACGCCTCGAAACCAGCCTCGCCCAAGCGAAACGCGACGTCGACGAAATCCGCCAGCGCCGCCGGCGACTGCAGGAACGGTTCGACTCCATCGGCAAGGACATGCCGAACAGCGAATCCGACTGGGACGACGTTCGACGGCAGGCCGCCGCGGACGAACGGAACTACGCGGCACGACTCGAGGAACTCGAACACGAACGCGACGCCATCGTCGGCGAGCGAGGAGAAACCGAAAAAACCCTCGCCCTGCTGAAGCGGGATAGTGAACGCCAGCGGACCCGGCACACCCGCATCTCGCAGTCGATGGACGAGTCACGCGCCCTGCTGGCCCGCGCCACCGGTCTGAAACCCGAAGAGCTGCCGTATGTCGCCGAGCTGATGGATGTCCGCGAGGAAGACGAACAGTGGCGCACCGCCATGAACGTGGCCTACGGTCAGATCGCCGGAACGATTCTCGTGGACCGTCGGCATGAACACGGATTCGCCCGGAAGGTCAGTGCCATCGATCCCGGTCTCATGACACGCAGGACGTGGACGTTCGTCGACACCGACCTCACCCATGCGGATGGGGGTTCTCGGCGCGGCACGACGGAGGGCGGAGATGCAATGCTCTCCGACAAGCTCAGATACCGGGAAGACTCCCCGTTCCGCGACTGGGTGGTGGAGCAGACGCGGTCGAAACGCTTCGACGCACGGTGCGTGGACCACATCGACGACGCGGATCGCGGACGGCAGGTCCAGCGCGACGGGCAGCTCAAATCCGCGGACCGTGGATACCACGGCACGAAAGGGCTGCGCGCGATCATCGGATTCGTGAACGACACGTACCTCGACGAGCTCCAGCATCGCATCGACAAGGTCGAAACCCGGCTGAACGACTGCAACAGCCGGTATCGCCTCATTCGCGAGCGCATCCGTCGGCTGCAGTCCGAACACGAACTGGCCGACAGACTGGACTACACGACATGGGAGGAGATCAACGAGGCCGGCGCTCGCGATCGGGTGCGAGGGATCGAGGATCGGATGGAGGCCATGAGGAACGATCCCGAGATGACCCGCCTTTCCGGGATGAGGGATGATCTCGTCGCCGAGCGGGATGAGGCGAACCGTCGGGTGAACCGGCTTGAGACCGCTTTGGACGGTATCGTCAGGGCGACCGGCGCGTTCCGGTCATGGTTGGACGATCATGCCCGGGACGGTGCCGAAGCTGATGGGGATGGATCACCGTCGATTCCCGCATCCGTGACGGAGTCGATGGTGCAGGCGTATGAGCGTGGCTTCGCCGGTGTGATGCGCGCTTCGGACAGGCCGCACGTCATAGTTGGCGTGAACGGGGCTTCGGAGGGTGTTTTCGCTTCGAGGATCATCGACGTCGTATGCGATGAGGTGCGGCTTCGCTGCGCGGATCTGGCTCGACGCTCCGATGAGGCGAAGGCCGCGGTGGAACTGCGCATGGCCTCCTACCGGGAGCGGTATGCGAGCTACGACGATGCCTTGACGGCCGGGATCGGGGACTACGGTTTCTATCGTGATGAACTGGACGGATTGTCGAAGCTGACCGCCGCGGATGCCACGGATGCCGAATACGACAATTGTCTCGACAAGCTGCTGATGGATTTCACGCAGCTCAATCGTGCGATCGACACCGATGCGCATGACATCGACGATCAATTGGAGCGCATCAATGCCATGCTTCGCGGGCAGACGTTCGGGCCTCGGCATGGCAGTCTTTCGCTGCACGCCGACGTGAGAAGGCCGGAACCGGCGTTCATGGGGCAGCTCAAGCGCATGATGACGAGGCTGCGCGCATGGGGTGGTGTCGCTGAATCCGGATCGCGGGACGATGCGCGTCGGCTCTTCTCCTCCTGCGCGCCCATGATCGAACGGCTGAGGCAGGAGCTTGCCCAGGTGCGCGATTCCAACGGCATCAGAAGCTACGGCGCCAGAAACCTCGATCCGAGGTGCCGTTCGTCGTTCTATGCGATCGTGCATCATGCCGAAGGCCCCGACGAGCGTATCTCCTCCACGGGAGGCAAGTCCGGCGGCGCCCTGCAGGAGCTCACCTCGTTCGTCTACGGCGCGGCGTTGATCTACCTGCTTGGCGGTGGCATGAGCGGCCAGCCCACCTACGCCACGTTGTTCCTCGACGAGGCGCTGATCAAGGCCGACGGGCGGTACACGCAGCGTGCGCTGTCCGTGCTGCCGAGGCTTGGCTTCCAGGTCATCGTCTCGGCGCCGGAAAGCAAGACGGCCGAGATTCTCGAAGTGGCGACCAAGGCCTACGTGGCCTATCGCGATCTCGACACCGGCAGATCCTTCCTCCGGGAGGCGGCGCTGGATGGGACGGATGCCGTCGACGGCGACTAGCGTCGACGGCTCGGCCGCCCGCCATTCATGAATGCGGCGATACGGCGAGTCACGGCCCGGGGGAGCAGCCGCTCGGCCAGTGCGCCAGCCACGGTGGTCGGACCATGATAGGCGAGCGTGCGTCCGCGCATCATCGCACGGTAGGCGTATTCGGCCAGCTGCCGGGCCGTGGCGGGTTTGGTCAGCGTGAAGAAATTGACGCCCGACATGTGCGCCGCGGCGGCGAACCCCGTGCTCGTCGGCCCCGGGCACACGCAGGTGACGCTCACCCCGGAGCCGCGCAGCTCGTGCGACACCGCTTCGGAGAACGATCGCACGTACGCCTTGGAGGCGAAATAGGTGGCCATATGCGGTCCGGCCATCATCGCGGCCACCGATGAGATGTTGAGAATGCGGCCGCCGCCGGCCCCACGCATGTCACGGCCGTACCGGTACGTCAGTTCGGTCAGTGCGCCCACGTTGAGCCGCAGCATCTCATCGAACCGTTCCCGGCTCATATCCAGAAAGTCCGACCATTCGGCGAACCCGGCGTTGTTGACCAGATACCGCACGTCGATTCCTCGGTCCGTGGTGAACCGGTGCAGACGTCGGGGCGCGTCGTCCTCGCTCAGATCGATCGCTACCGTCAGCACGCGGACTCCGTGGTCGTGTTCGAGCCGCCGTGCGATCCGTGTCAGTCGATCCTGATTGCGCGCCGTGATCACCAGATCACGCCCGTGCCGTGCGAACAGTTCCGCCAATTCCCTTCCGATGCCGCTGGATGCGCCGGTGATCAATGCGTATGCCATGATCTCCACTGTACGACGACACGCCGCGGATGTGTACGACGGATGAAATGATCGCTCTTCGGCGTGGCTTCCCGCCCGACTGCGCTAGCGTAGTGCGCTGTGAGTGAGAAGAAAGGCTTTCAGATCACGCCTGGCGTGGCGCGTGCGATGCTGGTGGTGAACGCGGCCGTATGGGGTTCCGGCTATACGATCCTCAAGGTCATTCAGGCGACCATCACCACCCAGTGGATGATGGGCATCCGCATGTTGTTCGCGGCCCTGCTGCTGGGCCTGATCTCCCTGCCGAAGCTTCGCCGCATCGATCTTCGTCGATACGTCATTCCCTGCATCGCGCTGGCCATCACCTACTGGTTGGGATTCATGTTTCAGCTCAAGGGTCTCGAAGGCATGCCCCCCGGGCGCAACTCGTTCCTCGTCGACACGTATTGCGTGATGGTGCCGTTCCTGATCTGGGCCATCACGAAACGTCGTCCCGGATGGCAGCATATCGTCGCGGCGTTCGTATGCATCGTCGGTCTGGGCTTCGTGTCGCTCAGCGGCACTGGCGGGGCGGAGCTGTTTCAGGTCAGCTTCTCCGACGGCATCACCATTCTCTCCGCGGTGTTCTACGCATCGAATCTGGTGATCGTCGGCATGCTGGGCAAGAGCCACGACGCCGTGGGGCTGATCTTCCTGGAGTTCGTGTTCTGCACGGTGCTGTTCATCGGCGGCGCGTTCCTCACCGAAGGCGCTCCTCAGGCGTCGTGGGCCACGCCTGAGATCATCGCCGGCTTCGCCTATCTGGTGATCGGCTCCACGATCATCGGTCAGATGTTCCAGACCATCGCCGTGCAGAAGGTGCCCACCTCGCAGGCGTCGATCATCCTGAGCACCGAATGCATCTTCGGCGTGCTGGCGTCCATGGTGTTCTACGGGGAGCGGCTGACCTCCCATACCGTCATCGGATTCGCCCTGATCTTCGCCGCGATTCTGCTTTCGGAGCTTCAACTGCCGAAACGCAGGCTGAAGGTCAGTTCCCGAACAGATTCCTGACGTGTCCGGCAAGATCGGTCAGACCGGTGTCCGCAAGACCGCTGGCCGTGTCGGTCAGACCGGTGACCGCGTCGCTCAATCCGCCAGCCGCACCGTTCAGCGCGTCCGTCGCCTGCGCCGCGGAATCCGTCAATCCCGAGGAAACGCCCTCAACCGCCTGCTGCGCCGCGTCGGAAGCCTGAGGAATGGCATCCATCGCCTGACCTTCAAGACCCTGCAGCGACTCGGCTGCCTGAGGCACGGCATTCGCCGCCAGATCCTGCACGTTCTGCAGGGAATCCGCAGCGTTGCCGGTCACCTGACCCACCAGATCCTGCACCTGCGGTACGGCGTCCATGGCCTGCGACAGATGATCCTGCGCCATGCCGGTCGCTCCAGACAGCACGTCGGAAAGCGCACCCTTCGCAAAATCGAACAATCCCATGTCATCCCCCTTGGCTGGTAGTCGCTGTTCCTGTCCACATTACCGGAAGACGAAGCCGGTACGCTCCCGATGTGCCGGGGGCTGAATGCCCGCGGAGTAAAGTGCTACCGGAAAGGTAAGGTGGAAATACCCGTGCAGCAGTTCTTCATCGTTCTCGATCAGCTCATCGGTTTCGCCGTCATGCTGGCGATCGGATTCATCTGCATCAAAACCCGCGTCTACGGGGAGAAGGCGCTTGAGGGCATGTGCCAGCTGATTCTCAAGGTCGGCATTCCGACGCTGGTGTTCGCCAACGCGGTTTCGGGCACCACCAGGGCCGATCTGATCGACTCCTTCGCCGTCATCATCATGACCGTCGTCATGTATGCGCTGCTCATCACGCTGTTCTGGCTGCTGGCGAAGGTGATGCGACTGCCGGGCGAACGCGGGAGGATCTTTCAAGGCGGCTTCGTCTTCGGCAACGCGGGCTTCATCGGACTGCCTCTGGTGCTGGCGCTGTTCCCCGGCAAGGGCGCATTGTACTTCGCGCTGATGTCGGTGGTCGACCAGTGTCTGCTGTGGACGTACGGCGTGTGGATCACCAGGCCGAAGGCGAACCGTGTCAGCCGCGCGGATGAACGGCCGGCGGCCTCGTGGGGGCGCAGACTCCTGAGCTTCGTCAGTCCGGCGCTCGTGGCGGTGTTCGCCGCGCTGGCGCTGATCATCGCGGGCGTTCCCGTTCCCGAGCAGGTGCTCAGTCCGCTGCACACGGTCGGCGCGGTTTCCACGCCGCTGTCGATGATCTACATCGGCGGTCTGTTCGCGCTCCGCGACTGGACCGGCATCCTGCGGCGATACGAGCTGTACGTCGGCATCGCCGTGAAGATGCTCCTGTTCCCGATCCTGTTCTACAACCTGTTCACCGTGGTGCCGCCGATGCTTGGACTGGGCGTCATCGCGCCCGACATGGTGCATACGATGACGCTGATATCCGGGTTGCCGACGATGACCGCGCTGGTGATGTTCGCCGAACGGGAGCGGAACATGCCCGAATACGCCATCGGCCTGGTGCTGATCACCACGCTGGCCAGCCTGTTCACCCTCACCGCGGTGTCGTACGTGGTGTTCTGAAACAGTCACTCGAGGCTGAACCCGGTCTTGCCGTTGCGTGAATTCTTCGCAGGAACGTCGCAATGTCTTCGGTTTCGCCGTACGACTGCCGTTACCGTGGGAACAGTCATGCGGCGTCGGAGCCGCGGGAAGGACCCTTCGGGTCGATGATCGATGGAACGAGGAGCGTCATCCATGGGAATGCCTTTGGATCTGTATGTGATACGACACGGTGAATCGGAAGCGAACGTGATCGTGGAGGCCGGTCAGCAGGGCGACGATTCGCTGTACACGCAGGACAACGTCACCGTGCCCGACCGTTCGTGGCGGCTGACTGCCACCGGGCGCAAGCAGGCCGACTGCATCGGCAGGTGGCTGGTGTCGCAGCAGCAGCTGTTCGACAGGTATCTCGTGTCGCCCTACGTGCGCACCAGGGAGACCGCGGCCACGATGGCGCTGCCCAAGGCCAAGTGGGAGGAGACCCGTGTGCTGCGCGAACGCTCATGGGGTGAGATCAGCACCGTCACCCAGCAGGTGTTCCGCGACAACTATCCGCGCAACTGGATGTTCAAGCGCACCGACCCGCTGTACTGGCGCCCCCCGGCAGGTGAATCCATCGCCGACGTGGCGGAGGATCGCGTGCATAATCTGCTCACCTCCCTCAACCGCAGGGCCGAGGCCGAATCGGTGGTGGCCGTCTCCCATGGGGATTTCATGCTGGCGCTGATGCTCACGCTGGAGGACATCTCCGACGAGGAGTTCCTGCGCAGATCCGATTCGGATGAATGGCGAATCACCAACTGCACCTGCTTCCACTACTCCAGGCGGGATCCGAACACCGGACGCACCTCGTCCCGGGTGCGTTGGGAGCAGACCGCAAGGCCCGTGCTCAATCAGGAGAACGGGCGCTGGGAGGTCAAGGTGGACGAGTGGAGGGAGTTCCAGAAGCCGCTGCTGAGCAATGGGGATCTGGTGGACGTGGTGCATTCCGTGGACCCGCATCTGGCTCAGTTCGCCAGATGAGCCAACCGGATCCACCAATCCATGCGGATCCATGCGGATCCATGCAGACGGTTCGCATAGCTCGTATGATCCGAATGCCTTTGCGGTGCGTTCCGGTGACATCGGTCTGCTCCGCATGGTGGTTTGTTCCCTGATGGGGTATAGTGGTTTAGTTTGCGTAGATTACGCGATTCGATGAGATGAAAGATCACTGTGCCCCTAAAGAAAACTAGAACTTTGAATACCTCTTTGCATGCCGCCGATGGATTCGCGGCCGATGACGATGTCAACACCTCCGATGGCGCGGAGGACAACGCCCCCACGTTCGCGCAGCTGGGCGTGCCCGGACCGCTGGTCCGTGCCTTGGCTCGCGACGGCAAGAAAACCGCTTTCCCTATTCAGGCAGACACGCTGCCCGATTCCCTGGCCGGCCGAGATGTGCTTGGTCGCGGACGAACCGGCTCCGGCAAGACCCTGGCGTTCTCGATTCCGCTGGTGGCTCGCCTCGCCCAGTCCCGCAGGCGAGTGAGCGCCGAGAGGACGCCGCATCCGCGCGGCATGGTGCTGGCACCCACCCGTGAACTGGCGAATCAGATCAACGAGGTGCTCGCCCCTCTGGCCCAGGCCTACGGCATGACGACCGCCACCATCTACGGTGGCGTGAAGCAAAGCCGTCAGGAGCGTGAGCTGCGTGCCGGCGCGGAGATCATCGTGGCCTGCCCCGGACGTTTGGAGGATCTGCTCGGCCAGCATGTGCTTTCGCTGGAATCCGTGGAGGTCGCCGTGCTTGACGAGGCCGACGAAATGGCCGACATGGGATTCCTGCCGGCGGTTGACCGTCTGCTGGCGCAGATCTCGTTCGAATCGCAGTGCATGCTGTTCTCGGCCACGCTCGACCACGGCATCGACGCTCTGGTGAAGAAGTTCCTGGACGATCCCAAGGAGCATGCCGTCGATTCCGCCACCGCCAGCGTCGACGAGATGACCCACCATGTGTTCGAAACCACCCGCGCCGACAAGCACGAGCTGGTGCGGACGCTGGCCTCCGGAACCGGCAAGAGGATCCTGTTCACCCGCACCAAGTTCCAGGCGAAGAAGCTTGCCGCGAACCTGACGAAGAACGGCATCCCGGCGGCCGAACTGCACGGCAACCTCAGCCAGAACCAGCGTGACCGCAACCTCGCGGCCTTCGAATCCGGCGAGGTGCGTGTGATGGTGGCCACCGACGTGGCCGCGCGAGGCATCGACGTGAGCGGCGTGGAGCTCGTGGTGCAGGTGGAGCCTCCGGCGGATCCCAAGTCGTTCCTGCACCGTTCCGGTCGTACCGCCCGTGCCGGTCACGCCGGCGACGTGGTGACGCTCGTGCTGCCGGAGCAGCGCAGGGAGACCCGTACCATGCTTCGCCGTGCGCAGATCAAGGTGAAGCCGATCGCGGTGACCCATGATTCCCCCGAGGTGCTGGACCTGGTGGGGGAGCGCGCCGCGAAGGTCGACCACTGGGAGCTGGCGCCGCTGAAGCCGAAACGCTCCCCGTCCAGACGCTCCCAGACGAGGAACTCCGGCGAGGGGCGGGGCGATCGCTCCCGTCGTCGTGATTCCGGTAGGCCGGGCGAACGCGATCGCCGTTCCGAGAGGCATGGCGAATCGACGGGCAAGCGCATTCACCGCAAGCCGATCCGCGTGGTGCGCGACGAACGCGGTGAGGACGCCAAGCGTCACGAGCGTAGGATGAACGCCCGCCGGAACGCCGGCGTGGATCGTTCGCGTTCGGAGCGCAATCCCATGCAGCATCGGCGCAACAAGAGCCGTAGGCATTCGGCGCCGTTCCGCATGGGACGATAGAGCGGACGGCAGGACGACGGAGGCCCGGCATCGAACCATGCGGAACGATGCCGGGCCTCCTCCGTAATAGTCAGGTGGGCCCGTCAGGCGGTGATGGCCTTCACATAGTCGGCTGCCACCTGATCCAGTTCCTCATCGGTGAGTCCGTTCACGCCGGAGACGATGAAGGGCTTCACCCACTTGGCCTGAATGTGGTCGACCATCGTTTCGAACGGGCTGAGCAGTTCGGCCATGGTGTGATGGTGACGACCTTCGGGCGTGTAGGTGTCGGCGGGGGAGCCGGTGGTGGTCACCACCTGGATCTCCTTGCCGGCGAGCGCATGGGCGTTGCCGTACGCCCAGTCGCTGGTGAGCACGGCGTCCTCCCACTGCTTGAGCAGTGCGGGGGCGGAGTACCAGTAAAACGGGAATTCGAGTACGAGTCGGTCCGCGGTTTCCACCAGTCGCTGTTCGTGCGTGCGATCCACTTGGAAATCGGGGTAGGCGGCGTATTCGTCCACCACGGTGATCTCGTCGGCGTGTCGGCGTGCCTCCTCGACCAGACGCTTATTGACGCGTGAGGCGTCATCGAGATGGGGATGGAACACCAGAACCAGAGTCGACATGGTAAGCCTTTCTTCTCGTAACGGTTTGACGACATGCACAGTCTATCGCTCTGTTGTCCGTCTTATCATCTGTCTGCCCCGTCGTCGTTGTGCGGCTCGGTTGTGCGGTTCATCCGGGGAACGAGTAGAGTCGTCGGCCGTTTCGATCGGTGATCGTGACCGACGGTGCGGGTGTCAGCGTCAGATCGACGGTGATCGCGTGGAGGCCGTCCGTCGAGATCGACCGGTAGCTGTAACGCGTGTTCTCCAATACCGTGTGTTCGGTGTGCGCGGCGATCAGCCAGGGGTGGCGTCGGCGCATTCCGATGAGATCCTGGTGGGCCCGATACATTGCGGAGCCGAGCGACGATAGTTGTGCGGGGAAGTCGGGGAATTCCGGTCGGATGTCGTCGTCTCCGCCCAGACACTCGCGTTTGATTCCGGTGTATCCCTGCTCGTCGCCGTAGTAGATGCTGGGAACGCCTCCCACGGTCATCAGCACGGCAAGAGCGAGCACCGCCATATCCGGCCCGATTTCGGAGGCGATTCGGGTCACGTCGTGGTTGCCGATGAAGGTCTGCGGGATGAACTGGTCGAGAAACCCGTTGTGCCGGTTCAGATTCCAGTCGAGTTCGAAGAAGTTGGCGGTCTGCATGCTGTGCCGGATCGATTTCCATAGCTCGTACTGGGTGACCGAGTCCATGGTGGAACCGGTCACGATCCCCGGATAGTCGCCGTGGATTACTTCGCCGAATATCCAAGTGCACGGATGCTTGTCCCGTACCTTCGGCAGCGTTTCGGCCCAGAACCCCACGGGTATGCTGTACGCCGCGTCGAGCCGCCATCCCGAGGCCCCGCGATCGAGCCAATGGGTCATCACGTCCGCCACATACCGCATGGTTTTCGGATTTCCGTGATCGAGATCGACCAGACCGTCATGCCCTTCGAACACGGCGAACGTCGGACGACCCTGATCGTCCCGTTCGGCATGGACCAGTCCTCGCCAGGGTTCGTCATCGGGACGGAGCGTGCCTTCGATCTCATGGATGGCGGCTCTCACAGCGGGATGATCCCTGCCCACATGGTTGAACACCCCGTCGAGAATCAGATGCATCCCCTTGCTGTCGCAGGCCTCCGCCAGACGGTCGAACGCCGCATCCCCGCCCAGCCGCACGTCCACATGCATATGGTCGAGCGTGTCGTAGCCATGCGTGGCGGATTCGAAGATCGGGCCGAGCAGCAGGCCGGAGACCCCCAGATCACGCGCATAGTCCAACCAGTCGATCAGCGAATCGAGACCGCGGCCACCGAATCGGCGCGGGCCGGAGGGGCGGATGTCCGCGCCGACGAAACCAAGCGGGTAGACATGCCACCAGATGCCGTGGCGCACCCATGACGGCAGGCCTTCGGCCGGAAGACCCGAACTTTCGGTGGCCGGATGACCGGCCTCGATCGGTGAGACGGATGATGCATCCATGACAGCCCCTCCCGTTCATGATCATCGTGATCGTTGCGGCAACTGATCGCCGGCAACTGGTCGCAGTTCAGTGCGCCGGCCCCTGATCCCATCCGGCGATCAGGAAGATTCGCGTGGGATTCGCCGGACGGACGATGCGATCGAACAGCTTTTCGAATCCGGACGTGTCTCCCCGGTAGGCGAGCCGTTTCGCGCTGCGATACTCGTCGGCCTGCACCGGGCCCCAGTCGAGATCCCATCCGGCATCATGGGCGAGCCGGGACGCGAATATGCGCAGCGTCATCGCGTTGCCCCGGCCGAACGGATGCAGATACCCCAGCTCATCGTAGAAATGAGCGAGACGACGGACGAAATCCGGCCTGTCAAGACATTTGAGATTCCGCTCGTCGGCAAGTTCGGCGGCGATGTTCGCGGCACCCGTCTCCAACAGGGAGGAGGGGAAGAACGCCTGGGAATTGCCCGCAAGATCGTCGATCGACGTGCCCTGCACCTCGCTGGCGGTATCACGTTCGCGCAACTGGCCGGCCCTGGGAAACACCCCCTCGAACAGAATCCGATGGATCTCGCGTAGCTCCTGCAGATCACCGGTGGGGCGTGCGGGACGCTCCGCGAGCAGAATGCTCCGCACGAACACCATATCCGCGGAGGTGTCCATCAGACCCTCTCCTTCGCCGGAGCACGCCGCTACGACATCATCGATGCGGATCCGCCCCGATTCGTATTCCCGGGCGAGCCCGATGGCATGATCGCCGATCATCATTGATTCAAGCGCGCAGTTCTTGGCGGCGAAGGCGACTGCGCTCATCCGTTCCGCTGGCAACATAGTTTCGATCATAGACGGTTCGCGGGCAGAACCGTGAACCGACGACGAAAAAGGCTCATGGTGTCGCGAGGGAACACCATGAGCCTTTGCGCGCATCGCCAGACCGTCCGGACGGAATGGACAGCCGACCGCCGATCCGGCCGCATGCCGGCCGCTATGCGGCCGTTACTTGGTCAGCAGTGGATCCAGCACGGCGCCGGCTTCCACCTTGTAGATCAGATACGTGTCGTCGAACGGCAGGTTGAACAGCTGACGCTTGGCGCCGAACTCCTCGCGCTCGCCGATGAAGTTGATGTCGGCGTCCTTGAACTCCGGGTGATCCTTGCCGATCAGCAGGGCCGCGTCGCCGACGTTCGAGGTGACGCCGACCAACGACTTGGCGCCGCTGGCCTTGTCCACGACCTTGACGACCAGAAACAGTTCCTCCTGAGATGCCATGACGGCTCTCCTTTCCTCTTTTTCCTTAGCCCGATGCCACGGGCGGAACGGATGCCGAAGCTGAACCCCGGCATATGATCAAACTCTTCTTACTTTACCGGGTGAGTGCAACAACGGGGCGTTGCCGCGCTCAGGAAGACATGACGATGGAAGGCATGACGATCGCAACCGCCCGCGCGGCCTCGACCGGGAGTCAGGCGAGTCCCGCGCGGATCTTCAGCGTCATCACCCGAGTCGCGGCCCGATCGACCTGCCGCGCGAATCCCGCATCCGACCGGGCCCGTTCGAGAAGCCCCTGCAGGATGGGCGTGACGTCGCCCTCATCGCCGATGCAGATCAGGTCGCCGCCGGCCGAGACGAACCGTACGCCCAGCTCCCTGACCGGTATGGTCCCAAGGGCTTCGGCGGACATGGAGTCCGAGGTCACCACGCCTTCGTATCCCAGCGTTTTCCGCAGGTATCCGTTCATGATCCTCGACGAGAACGCCGCGGGCGAGGAACCGTCGATGGCGGCATAGGTGGCCAACGACATCATCACCATGTCCGGTTTCGCGGCGATCGCACGTCGGAATCCCTCGATCGGATCGTCGGAGCCTCCGCGCAGCGTGGTGGAGGAATCCACGATGCCCTTCGCGGTGAAGTCGGTGTTGCCGGTCACACCGCCGAGGCCGGGGAAATGCTTGACGGCGGTCATGATCCCCGCGTCACGCATACCGTCCACGAAGGCGGCGGCATGGTCTCCGTTACCGGCCGGATTCAGCCCGAAGTCTCGGTTCAACGCTCCGATCGGCGCGTTGCCGGCTCTCGACGGCGTGGTCACGGTATCCGCCACGGGCGCCAGATCGACGTTCACGCCGGCCTGCGCGAGCTGTTCGCCCCAGGATCTTGCCGATCGACGCAGGGCGGGTCCGCTCATCCGCCCCTGCTCCACCGCACTGGGGATCTCGCTGAATCCTTGTCCGGACAGATGCTGCACCTGCCCTCCCTCCTGATCCGTGCAGATCAGCAGTCCGCGGTCCTTCGGTGCGTATCCCCGCAGCGTGGAGGTCGCATCGGCGGTGGCGGAAACGCCGTTCGACCAGTTGCCGATCAGCAGCACGGAACCGACGTGATCGCGGACGATCGTCTCGCGGAGGGTGGAGGGGGCGTTCCCCGAGAACAACGGCACCATCATCAGCTGTCCCGCCTTCTCCTCGACGCTCATGCCGGAGACGAGTCTGCCGGCCAGATATTCGGCGGAATCGGTACGGTCGCCGGAATCGCCGCCGGACTCGTCCGAGGCCTTCGCGCTTCCGGTGCCTGAGGGGGATTGGGAGGTCGTCGCGTTCTGTGAGGCTACGGGAGACCGTGAGGATCCGGTGTCAGACGACGATGCGGATCGCCCCGCGCATCCCGCGGTCGTCAGCATCATCGACATCGCGATGACGAATGCGATCGCGAACCGCGCCCGAGTTCTCGCATGGCGACCGTGGCCATACGAAGGCCTGTGCATCATGTGCATGTTCATGGTTTCCGTGATAGCACGGTTCCGCAAGGTCTTCCGCATTGCGCCGAAAGGCGTATCCCGCAGGCTGAAGGGAATCGGGGTGATACCCTTGTTGAGGATTCAGGGGAGTATGGAAAGGACGCAGGGCATCGGTTATGGCGTCATCACAGGATCGGAAGGATCATGACTCCGAAACCGCCTCCAAAAAGATGAGGACGGGACTTTCGCTGGTCGGATCGTTTCTCAGACTGTTCGACAAGCCCACCCGCATACTGTTCATTGCATGCGCGGTGGTGATCGCGGTGTCGCTGTGCGTGATTGTGCCGAAGGGTCCCGACGAGCTGATGTGGTCCGTTTCTGGGCCCGAGACGAACGCCTATGCCGCGTCCGGAGCCACATCCGATCCGAAGGCGGACGGGGCCGAGCGGATCCGACGGATCTCGAAGTCCGCGGTTCCGGCTCCCGCGGCGTTCGCATTCCGATCATGGCGGCAGGCGAGCGGAGGAACGCACATCGACCTTTCCAAGGTGCGTAATCTGCATATCCGCGTGTCGATCGCCGATCAGAAGGTCTACGTGATGAGTTCGAACGATGTCGTCTATACGATGATCTGCTCGACCGGCATGAGCGATTCCACCCCGCGCGGCGAGTTCACCGTGCAGAACCGCGGCGAGGACTTCTTCAACGAGTCCGAGAACATGGGCGCGAACTACTGGGTGTCGTGGGCCAACTACGGCGAATACCTGTTCCATTCGGTGCCCACCGATCGCGCGGGCCGATACATCGTTCCGGAGGCCGAGAAACTGGGCAGGCCCGCATCCCACGGCTGCGTGCGACTCACCGTGGCCGACGCCAGATGGCTGTACGAGCAGCTGCCGTCCGGCACCCACGTCACCATCGCGTGACCGCACCGCGATCCGAGCCACATCGATGTCCAAGCGGTCCAAGCGCTGCAAAGGCGTTGCGAACCGGGTGTTTCGCTCCGGGCTGATTCGATTGTGCCCCTGTTCCGCATTGCATTCGCAGCGGTTTCGTACCGTATCGCAAGGTGGTCATCAGGGTGTTCGGAGAATCACCGCGTATGAGCCTCCGCCGGGAGCGAGACCTCGTACTGTAGGCTGGAGGCATGTCTTTCTTCGATATATTCAGCATATTTCCCGACGGTGATCCGCGGGACCCCCGCAACAGGGGCGCTCGCGCCCACGGTACCGGCAATGATGACGATCCCGTGATCCTCAACGTGACCACCGACGGCGATGATCATGGCAGCGGGCCGAAGCCGTCCAACGGCAGTGGCCGCGTGCCTCCGAACTTCCCCCGCATTCCGAGAGCGGCCGCACAGGGCGGCGCCCCCATGGGAAGGGGCAACAAGATCTTCATCGGCCTCGTCGTGGCGCTGGTGATCGTGGCTGCCGTGATCTTCGGCCTGTCCAACTTCATCACCGAAGTCATGTGGTACGCCCAGCTCGGTTTCTCCAAGGTGATCTGGACCACGGTGGGCGTGCGCATCGGTCTGTGGGCCGCCTATGCGATCGTCGTGGCGCTGGTGGCCTATGTGGCCGCGATTCTCGCCATTCGCAAGAGGCCCGATTTCGCCGACGGCTCCAAGATCCGCATCAAGGACGGGGTGATGGAGATCGATTCCGGTGTGAGCTCCAAGATCGCACGTCGTGCCGCGCTGATCATCTCCCTGCTGGTCGGACTCGTGTTCGGATTCCAGTTCAACGCCAACTGGTCCGAGGTGCTGCTGCTGTTCAACAACCAGTCGTTCGGCACGAAGGATCCCCAGTTCGGCATCGATACCGGTTTCTACGTGTTCGTTCTGCCCGGCCTCAGGCTCGTCGTCGCGGCGCTGTTCACCCTGCTGGCCATGGGACTCGCGTTCTCCGTCATCACCCACTTCCTGATGGGAGGCATCCGACTCACCATGCCGGTGCGAGGCCGGTCTCTGTTCGACATGACCAAGCCAGCCCGCAGGCAGATCGCCGTATGGCTGATCCTGTTCTTCCTTATCTGGGCGGTACGCATCGGACTGGGCGTGTTCGCCACGCTCACCGAGACCGGCGACCGCATCACCGGCGCCGCATACTCTTCGGTGCACGCCACCATTCCCGTGACCTTCGCGATGGCCGTGCTCGTCGCCGTGCTGGGTCTCGTGCTTGGCGTGTGGATCATGACCAGCAAGGCCCTCGACTCCGGCACGCCGGCCTCGTCGGCGGCCGAGGCCCTGCGCGCATGGCGCACCCCGGTGGTCGCCGTCGCCGTGGTCGTGGTCGCCTCCATGCTGCTCACCATCATCTACCCGGCGCTGCTGCAGCGGTTCAAGGTCAATCCGAACGCCCAGGAGCTGGAATCCACCTACATCCAGCGCAACATCGACGCCACAACGGCCGCCTACGGTCTGGACAAGGTCAAGACTGAGGAGTATGACGCCACCACCGCGGCCAAGTCCGGCGCGCTGGAATCCGATGCCGAAACCACCGCGCAGATCCGTCTGCTCGACCCGCAGGTGGTCTCTCCCACGTTCAAGCAGCTGCAGCAGTCCAAGCAGTACTACACCTTCTCCGACACGCTCGCCGTCGACAAGTACGAGATCAACGGCGTCAGCCAGGATACGGTGATCGGCGTGCGCGACATCAACCTCGCCGGCAACGACAACCGCAACTGGGTGAACGACCATACGGTGTACACCCATGGCTACGGTGTGGTCGCGGCCTACGGCAACAAGGTGACCGCGGACGGCCAGCCGCAGTTCTTCGAGAAGGACATCCCCACCTCCGGGGCTCTTACCGACTCCCAGCACTACGAGCCTCGCATCTACTTCTCGCCGAACTCGCCCGACTACTCCATCGTCGGCGCGCCCGAGGGCACTGCGGCATGGGAGTTCGACTATCCGACCGGCTCCCAGGGCGCGACCAACACGTTCAACGGCGATGGCGGCCCGCGACTGGGCAACCTGTTCACCCGCATCCTCTACGCCATCCGCTTCGCATCAGACCAGATCCTGTTCTCCGACCGAGTCAACGGCGAATCGCAGATCCTCTACGACCGTGATCCGCAGACCCGCGTGAGCAAGGTCGCCCCGTATCTGACCCTGGACGGCCGCGTGTATCCCGCCGTGGTGGACGGAAGGGTGAAGTGGATCGTCGACGGCTACACCACGTCCGACGCCTACCCCTACTCGCAGAAGACCGACCTCGGATCGGCCACCACCGATTCCCTGACCGTCAGCTCCAACACGGTCAAGGGGCTGGGCAGCCAGGAGGCCAACTACATCCGCAATTCGGTGAAGGCCACCGTCGACGCCTACGACGGTTCCGTGGATCTCTACGCTTGGGATCCGAACGACCCGGTGCTCAAGGCGTGGCAGCAGATCTTCCCGAACCAGTACAAGCCGATCTCCGAGATCTCCGGTGATCTGATGAGCCACATGCGTTACCCCGAAAGCCTGTTCAAGGTGCAGCGTTCGCTGCTCGGTCAGTACCATGTGACCAAGGCGAACCAGTTCTTCTCGGGCGAGGACTTCTGGCAGACCCCGACCGACCCCACCGAGTCCAGCTCCCAGAAGGAGCAGGGCATCAAGCAGCCCCCGTACTATCTGACCATGCAGACCCCGGGAACCGAGGAGCCCACCTTCTCGCTCACCTCCTCGTACATCCCCGCAGGCTCGGTGACCCGAGAGATCCTCACCGGCTTCCTGTCGGTTGATTCCGACGCCGGCAGCGAAAAAGGCAAGATCGGTCCCAACTACGGCACGATACGGCTTCTGGAACTGCCCAAGAACACCAACGTGCCCGGTCCCGGTCAGGCACAGAACAACTTCAACGCCAACGCCGACGTGTCCAAGGAACTCAACCTTCTTGAATCCGGAAGCACCAACGTCGAGCGCGGCAACCTGCTCACCCTGCCGATCGGCGGCGGTCTGGTGTACGTGCAGCCGGTGTACGTGAAGTCCTCCGGCGCCACCAGCTATCCGCTGCTCAAGAAGGTTCTCGTGGCGTTCGGCGATCAGGTCGGATTCGCGGATACGCTCGACGAGGCGCTGGATCAGGTGTTCGGCGGTGATTCCGGCGCCTCCGCCGGAGATGCTGCCGACGGTTCGTCGCAGCAGGCCGGCGGCACCGGGGCGGCCGAGGATTCAGGAGAGTCGAAGGCCGACGGCAAGACGCAGTCATCCTCCGGTTCCGCGACGATGAGCCCGCAGCTGCAGCAGGCGCTCAAGGACGCCGGTCAGGCCATGAAGGATTCCGACACGGCCATGAAGAACGGCGACTGGACGGCATACGGTCAGGCGCAGAAGAAGCTGCAGGAAGCCATCAACAAGGCCATGACGCTCAACGGATCGAACTGATCTGCTGATCGGCTGATCGTTTCCGCTTCGTCGGCCATTCATGGCGATTAGGGGGCCGATGCCATTCCCGTAGACGGGAGGCATCGGCCCCTTCGTCGTTTCCGGCGTTCCCGTTGCTTTTCCGTCGTTGTTTCGTCGTCCGCCGCGAGGGCATTCCGTCGCGCGGTTTGGTATTACACTGTTCCCGTGCAGTTATTGAATGAAACGTATTCCACGGAACGGCATGAGGGACGGACCATCGTCATTCGCGACGCTCAGGACGATGATCTGCTCGACATCACGCGCATCTACAATATGGCGGTGGTGGTCGGAGGCAGCACCGCGGATCTCACCCCACGCAATCTGGACCAGCGACGCGAATGGGTGTACTCCCATAATCCCCGCGACCAGTACCCGGTGGTGGTCATCGAAATCGACGGCAAGGTGGCGGGCTTCGCATCGCTGTCGAAATACCATTCAAGAGCCGGATACTCCGAGATCACCGAGTTCAGCTACTACGTGGACAAGGCGTACGCCCGGCAGGGACTGGGCACGCGGCTGGTGCGATGGCTGCTCGACGCAGCCAAGCGCATCGGATTCCGAATCGCCGTATGCGTCGTATTCGCCGACAACGCCGGATCCACCGCATTGATGAACAAATTCGGGTTCGAACGATACGGATATCTGCCCCGGGCCTGTCGCAACGGCGAACGATTCCTTGACGTGGCCTACTGGTACAAGGAACTCGATTAGGCGGCTTCGTAGGCGGCCGACGCCATGCGAATGACATGGGAAAAGCCGTGGGAATGACATGGGAAGAAGAGAAGAACAGACTAAGGACGCAGGAAGGCAAGAAGAAGCGATGGCATCTGATTTCTGGCTGGTGACGGGACTCGGCAACCCCGGAGCGAAATATGAAGGCACGCGGCATAACATGGGATTCATGTGTGCCGATGTGCTCGCCGAACGGTGGTCGGTGTCGTTCTCCGACCACAAGGGTCTGGCGAAGCTCGGCAAGGGCGTGATGTCGCTCGGAGGGCGACGGGTGAAGTTCTTCCTCGCCAAACCCCTGACGTTCATGAACGCCTCGGGCAATGCGGTCGCCTCGATCAGCGCCTACTACGACATTCCGCCCGAGCATATCGTGGTGATCCACGACGACATGGACCTCGAATTCGGCCGGATCAAGGTCAAGGCCGGAGGATCTGCCGGCGGGCACAACGGCATCAAGTCCATCGACCGTTCGCTGGGCACGCCGAAGTACGCGCGAGTCAGGCTCGGCGTCGGTCATGCGCAGCGCGGAGCCCACGCGCACGACAACACCATCAACTGGGTGCTCGGCGGATTCTCCCCGGCACAGCGCAAGGACCTGCCCGTATTCCTCGCGGACGGCGCCGACGCGGCCGAAACGGTGATCTTCGACGGACTGGCCAAGGCTCAGGAGAAGTTCAATGGTCGATAGACGCAATCGCGGTGAGGAATCAGGCCTCGCGGAGGTGGCGGACACCACGATGAGGCGGATCCGTACCGCGCTCGAACGGGATCCCGCGTTCCGTTCGCTGCTGGACGGGACGGCGGAGCCCTCGTCGTCCGCACTGGAGCCGCAGCTTACCGTGGGTGCCGTCGAAGGCATCCGTCCGGCACTGGCCGCGGCGTTGGCGCTGCGCTGCGGCGAAAACCATGCCGAAACGCAGTCTGCGACGAACGACGACGGCATGGTGGTGCTCGTCGTGCCGTCGGGACGCGACGCCGAGGAGATCGCAGGCTCTCTGGAATCGTGGTATGACGCGAATCCTTCCGACATCGCAGTGCTGCGGGCATGGGAGACCCTGCCCCATGAGCGGCTCTCACCCCGCAGCGACACCGTGGCCAGCCGCATGGCCGTGTTCCGTCGTCTCGCGCATCCGAAGGCCGGCAGCGGAATGTTCGGGCCCATCCGTCTGCTGGTGATGCCCGTGCGGTCGCTGATCCAGCCGGTGGCGGCGGGTCTTGGCGATGTGGAGCCGCTGGTGTTCCGAACCGGTGAGGAGATCGAGCTTGACAAGGCCGTCGCCCGTCTCGTGGAAAGCGCCTATGCCCGTACCGAGCTGGTGATGGACCGCGGCGAATTCGCCGTACGAGGGGGCATTCTCGATGTGTTCCCGCCCACCGCGGCGCACCCGGTGCGCATCGAATTCTTCGGTGACGAGATCGATTCCATCAGGGAATTCCACGCTTCCGATCAGCGCACGTATGGCGATGGTCTCGAACGGATATGGGCCACCCCGTGCAGGGAGCTTCAATTCACCGAGGCGGTGCGCAGACGTGCCGGATCGCTGATCGGCAAGATCCCCAATGCCGACGACATGCTTGAATCCATCTCGCAGGCCATAGCCGTGGAGGGCATGGAATCGCTGATGCCGGCCTTGGTCGACGATCTGGTGTCCGTGGGATCGTTGCTGCCGAAGACGGCGAAGGTGCTGCTGTGCGATCCCGAACGACTGCGCAGAGCCGGGGAGGATCTGAACAAGACGGCGGATGAGTTCCTCGCCGCAAGCTGGCATGTCGCCGCATCCGGCCAGGGAGCCGGCGCGCCCATCAGCTTCGATGAGGCCAGTTTCCTCGACTATGACGAAGCCGTTCATGCGCTCGTCGCCTCCGGGAGAACCGTGTGGAACCTCACCTCGTTCGGCGTTGACGGCCAGCAGGAAGGCCGGGTGCAGCTTGGCGCAGTGGCGCCTGAGGAGTTCCGTGGTTCCGAACAGCGGGCTTCGCAAGGCATCGAAGGGCTGTTGGATCAGGGGCTTCGCGTCATCGTCACCGCGGCGGCGAAGGGTACGCTGTCCCGTTTGCGTCGTGTGCTGGAGACCGCCGGCGTGGTCGGCGTGCATTATGCGCTTTCCCGCGCGGTGGACGGCTTCGTAGACGTTCCGGCCTCGGTGGCGCTGCTCACCGAACGGGATCTGACGGGCAAGTCCGGCACGGCGGCTCAGTCTAAGACGCCGAAGCGTCGACGTCGGGCCATCGACCTGATGGAGCTGAAGGAAGGCGACTACATCGTCCACGAGCAGCACGGCATCGGCCGCTTCGTGACCATGCAGCAGCGCATGGTCGGCGCAGGCGCGGCGAAGTCGAAACGCGAGTATCTGGTGGTGGAGTATGCGCCCAGCAAGCGTGGCGCCCCGCCGGATCGGCTGTACATCCCCACGGATCAGCTCGACAAGGTGAGCAAGTACATCGGCGCCGACGTGCCGAAGCTCAACAAGCTCGGCGGCTCCGACTGGGCGGCCACCAAGGCCAAGGCACGCAAGCACGTCAAGGAGATCGCGCAGGATCTGGTCCGTCTGTATTCCGCCCGCCAGAGCGCCCGCGGATTCGCCTTCAGCCCGGACACCCCATGGCAGAAGGAGCTTGAGGACGCCTTCCCGTATCAGGAGACGGCCGATCAGCTCACCACCATCGACGAGGTGAAGGCCGACATGGAGAAGCCGGTGCCGATGGACAGGCTGATCTGCGGCGACGTGGGATTCGGCAAAACCGAGATCGCCGTGCGGGCCGCGTTCAAGGCCGTGCAGGATTCCAAGCAGGTGGCGGTGCTCGTGCCCACGACGCTGCTGGTGCAGCAGCATTACGAGACGTTCACCGAACGGTTCGAGGGATTCCCCGTCAATGTGGCGGCGATGAGCCGGTTCCAGACCACGAAGCAGATCAACGAGACCGTCAAGGCGCTGGCCGACGGTTCCGTGGATGTGGTGATCGGCACGCATAAGCTGTTGAATCCGAAGATCAAGTTCAAGGATCTCGGTCTGGTCATCATCGATGAGGAGCAGCGGTTCGGCGTGGAGCACAAGGAGACGCTCAAGGCGCTACGCACCAACGTCGACGTGCTTTCGCTTTCCGCGACGCCGATTCCGCGAACGCTGGAGATGGCGATCACCGGCATCCGCGAGATGAGCACGCTGGCCACCCCGCCCGAGGACCGCCTTCCCGTGCTCACCTATGTGGGAGCCTATGAGGACGCGCAGGTCACCGCGGCGATCCGCCGCGAGCTGCTGCGTGGAGGTCAGGTGTTCTACGTGCACAACCGTGTCTCCGGCATCGACGGACTCGCCGCGCATCTGAAGGAGTTGGTGCCCGAGGCGAACATCGGCGTGGCCCACGGCAAGATGGGGGAGAGGCAGCTCGATTCCGTGATTCGCGACTTCTGGCATCGTGACATCGATGTGCTGCTGTGCACCACGATCATCGAAACCGGTCTGGATATCTCCAATGCGAACACGCTGATCGTCGATCACGCCGACAAGTTCGGTCTCTCCCAGCTTCATCAGCTTCGAGGGCGCGTCGGCCGCGGAAGGGAACGCGCCTACGCCTATTTCCTGTACGATCCGACGAAGACCATGACCCAGACGGCGCATGACCGGCTGGCCACCATCGCACAGAACACGGCGCTGGGATCCGGATATGATGTGGCGATGAAGGATCTGGAGCTTCGCGGTACGGGCAATCTGCTCGGCGGCGAGCAGTCGGGTCATATCGAAGGGGTGGGGTTCGACCTGTATGTGCGCATGGTCTCCGAGGCCGTGGAACAGGTCAAGGAGCCGGAACGCTCGGCGGAACCGATCTCCGTTACCATCGATATTCCGGTGAACGCCTCGATTCCCGAAAGCTACATCGACTCCGACAAGCTGCGGTTGGAAGCGTACCGCAAGCTCGCCGCGGCGCGCGACGAGCATGATTTCACCGAGATTCGCGAGGAACTCACCGACCGATACGGCCGGCCTCCCGAACAGCTTGATCTGCTGTTCGACGTGGCGAGATTGAGGGCGCGCGCCCGTGGCATCGGGCTGAGCGAACTGGTGATGCAGGGGCGCAACCTCCGCGTCGGTAAATTCGATCCCCGTGAATCCGTGCAGATGCGCATCGCCAGAATCTACAAGGGTGTGCAGTACCGTCCTCTCACCCACCAGTATCTGATTCCCACGCCGTTCCAAGGGTCGATGGGTTCCGGTCCGATGAACGGCGAGGATGTGCTCGTCTGGGTCAATCAACTGCTCGACGATCTGACCTGGACGCCAAAACCGCGCAAGGATTCTGACAGATAGGATTCTGACAGATAGGATTCGGTGATGACTTCCGGAAGGGAGGATCGTCGCCATCGGCCGAACGAGTCCAGACCGATGGCGACACTGTTTGCATGGGCAACGTAGACAATGATCGAAGCGATATCGCAGGCGGAACAGGGAACGACTGGGCGAGCGGAACGGATGCCTCGGCGATCGTGATTCGGCGGGCCGAGGAGCGTGACATCCCCCGGATCGGCATCCTGCTCGGCCAGGTGCTGGACGTCCATCACCACGGGCGGCCGGACCTGTTCAGGGCGGACGCACGCAAGTACGACGACGATCAGCTTCGCGGGATCATCGTCGATGATTCCCGGCCGATCTTCGTGGCGGATCTCGAAGACAAACCGGTGGTCGGATATGCGTTCTGCATCTTCCAGCATCATCTGCACGACAGTATTCTCACCGACGTCACGACCTTGTACGTAGACGATCTGTGCGTGGACTCCGCCGTACGCGGGGAACATGTGGGATCGGCGTTGTACCGCCATGTGGTGGCGTTCGCCAGACGCAGCGGATGCCATAACGTCACGCTCAACGTATGGACGTGCAATCCGGGCGCCGTGGCGTTTTATGAACATATGGGACTTCGACCGTACAGAATCGGCATGGAGACCGTGCTGTAGGAGCGTGACGCCGGGTGGTCCCATTTCGGGTGTTCGCCAAGAAATTCAGCCGTTTTCCACCTGCAATTGGGCGACACGTTGATGGCGCGTTCGGGCAACGTCCATAAAACGCATTATTCTGTAGCTTGTCAGCACAACATTTGCAAAAGGAGTAGTTGTGGCAGCAATTGAAAGCGTGTACGCACGCCAGATTCTTGATTCCCGCGGCAACCCGACCGTTCAGGTCTACCTGGAGACCGAAGACGGCGCTTTGGGCAAGGGCCTGGTTCCTTCCGGCGCCTCCACCGGTGAGGCCGAAGCTTGGGAGCGTCGTGACGGCGACAAGTCCGTCTACGGCGGCAAGGGTGTTCTCGACGCCGTCAAGGCCGTCAACGAGATCATCGCCCCCAAGATCATCGGCATGGATGCTGCCGATCAGCGCGCTCTTGACGAGACCATGATCGAGCTCGACGGTACGCCGAACAAGGGTAAGCTGGGCGCCAACGCCATCCTGGGCGTTTCCCTCGCCGCTCTGTACGCCTCCGCCGAATCCGCCGATCTGCCGCTGTACCGTTACATCGGCGGCACCAACGGCCACATCCTGCCGGTTCCGAACATGAACATCATGAACGGTGGTGCTCACGCCGACTTCGCCACCGACATTCAGGAATACATGATCTCCCCCTACGGCTTCGACACCTACAGCGAGGCTCTGCGCGCCGGCGTCGAGGTCTACCACACCCTGAAGAACGTCCTGAAGAAGGAAGGCCTGAACACCGGCCTCGGTGATGAGGGTGGCTTCGCTCCGAAGATGAAGTCCAACAAGGACTCCCTGAAGTACATCGTCGACGCCATCTCCGCCGCCGGCTACGAGCCCGGCAAGCAGATCGGCATCTGCCTTGACGTCGCCTCCTCCGAGTTCTACAACAAGGAGACCGGCAAGTACCACTTCGAGGGTGCCGACCGCGACGCCGACTACCTGCTCGACTTCTACGAGCAGCTGATCGAGGAGTTCCCGATCGTCTCCATCGAGGATCCGTACCAGGAAGAAGGCTGGGAAGACTGGGCCAAGATCACCAAGCAGCTGGGCGACCGTCTGCAGTTCGTTGGTGACGATCTGCTCGTGACCAACCCGAAGCGTCTGCAGAAGGGCATCGACATGGGTGCCGCCAACTCCCTGCTCGTCAAGCTCAACCAGATCGGTTCCGTCACCGAGACCCTTGACGCCATCGAGCTGGCCACCAAGAACGGCTTCACCTCCATGGTTTCCCACCGTTCCGGCGAGACCGAGGACACCACCATCGCCGATCTGGCCGTCGCCAAGAACACCGGCCAGATCAAGACCGGTGCCCCGGCCCGTGGTGAGCGCGTTGCCAAGTACAACCGTCTGCTGGAGATCGAGGAGGAGCTCGGCTCCACCGCTCAGTACGCCGGCTACAGCGCCTTCAAGGCCTGCAAGAAGTACACCAAGTAAGGTGTTGAACTGACGAACCGTTCGGTTCCGTCGGTTTTGTGATACCCGTTGTGGTCGATAGGTCGGCTGCAACGGGTATTTTCATGTCTATGGGCAAAGCAGGTGAAACGAACAGCGGCGCCGGTCGTGGCGGAGTCAGGCCTTTCCGTTCTGCCGGAACTGGGCGGAATGGATCGCAATCCCGATCCGGGGGAAAAACCGGAGGCGCATCCGGGCAGCGTCCTTCCCAGCGATCGGGCGCGTCGTTCGCTCCGGTCACGTTCTTTCTCGCGTTGATCATCGTGGCGCTCGGTACGATACAACTGGTGTCCACCTTCCACACCTATGCGCTGAATCTCGTCGAACTCAATTCTCTGCGCAATCAGGAAGCCGCGTTGGTGGCCAAGAAAGCCAGTCTGGAAAACGACATCGCCCGTTGGGACGACAGCGCCTACGTCACCGCACAGGCTCGCGAACGTTTGGGGTTCGTGTTTCCGGGAGAGCGTTCGGTCAGAGTGCTGCATCCCGAGGCGGTCGGTGGCTCCTCCGGCAAAACCGAGAACCAGACGGATACCCCGGTGGAGAACAATCAGAACCTGCCATGGTATAAAGATATGCTGGCGTCATTCGAGAAGGCCGATGAGCAGGCGGCGGATGATCAGTCATCCGGAGCCGCCTCCGAGCAAAGCGGGCAGACCGGGGAAACAACGGACGGTCAGACGAACAACGGTCAGACGAGTACGACAGGCCGGTAAAGCGGCTGAATGGACAAACGGATGGAACGATCGAATCCTAAGGAAGGGGCAAACGCTATGAGCGGATATGCAGAGGCATCAGTCAATGATCAGACACTCGACCCCATGACGGCCTATGAGCTTACCGATGATGATCTCGCCCTGGTGGACGACATTCTTGACCGACGTCTATCGAAGGAGCTCGACCCCGCCGACGTGGAATCGGTGCAGCGGCAGCTTGGCAGATTTCCCCGAGGCATGGTGGCTGTCGGCGCAAGGTGCGTATGTGGTAATCCTCTTGCGGTGATCACCAGACCTTTGGTGGAGGGGCGCATCCCGTTCCCCACCACGTGCTATCTGACGGGAATCGAGGCGGTGAAGGCGGTGTCGCGTGTCGAGGCCGCGGGAGACATGGCGTCGTATACGGAACGGATTTCCGCCGATGAGGAGCTCGGCCGTGCCTACGTCCGCGCTCATGCCCTGTACTTAGAATTTCGGCATCGTCTGGCCGAACGGCTGGGTGACGACGAAAGTCATATTCGCGGTATCAGTGCGGGAGGCATGCCCGTGAGGGTGAAGTGTCTGCATGCTTTGGTCGGTCAGTCGCTGGTCATGGGCAGCGGTGTGAATCCCATCGGCGATGAGGTGCTCGACCGTATTGCGGATCGGTTCGATCCGAACGTATGCCGATGCTCCGTCAGGCCATCTTCCGGATCGGATACCGCCGAATGACGGATGGCTTGCGGATCATCCGATGATCTGCGAATGACATGAACGGATGGGAATAAAGAAGGGAAGGCCGATGGCTTCGGTGAAGGTGGCCGGCATTGACTGCGGCACTAATTCGATTCGACTGATGATCGCAACGGTGGACGATCACGGCATGCATGTGGAGGTTCCCCGCATCATGCGCGTGGTGCGTTTGGGGCAGGATGTGGACAAGACCCATCGGTTCGACGATGCGGCTTTGAAGCGCACCTATGCGGCCATAGACGAATTCGCCGATGTGCTGAAGAGTCATCCGGTGGATGCGTTGCGCTTCGTGGCCACATCGGCGACCCGCGACGCCGAGAACCGTGACGAATTCGAGGATTCGGTATTCGACAGGCTTGGCGTGCGTCCGGATGTCATTCCGGGATCCGAGGAGGCGGCGCTGAGTTTCCTGGGAGCCACGTCGGTGATGGAGGCTCGTCATGACGCCGACGAACTGCCCGACGCTCCGTATACGGTGATCGACCTTGGTGGAGGGTCGACCGAGATGGTGATCGGCGGTGACGGACGGACCGCTCCGATCGATCAGGTGGTCGCTGCATTCTCGATGAATATCGGGTCGGTTCGGATGAGCGAGCGGCATCTCGTCTCCGATCCGCCCAGCGAGGATGAGATCCGTGCGGCGATCGCCGATATCGACGAGCATATCGATGAGGCGTTCGAGCATGTTCCGGCCTACCGCACCGGTACGCTGATCGGCGTTTCCGGTACCGTGACCACGATGAGCGGCATCGCGCTGGGACTGAGGGAATATGATCGCGATACCGTCGACGGCGCTCGAATCGGATTCGCCGAAGCCAGCGAAACGTGTGATCGTGTGCTCCGGATGACGCGCAGCCAGCGGCGCGGATATCCTGTGATCCATCCGGGGCGAATCGACGTGATCGGCGGCGGGGCTCTGGTGTGGGATCGGGTGCTTCGGCGCATCGGGGACGCCGTGGCGGAGCATGACGGTCGTACGCTGAACTCCTACGTTGCCAGTGAGCACGGTCTGCTCGACGGCATCGTGCTGGATCTCGGGCGTCGTATGCTCAACGACTAGCCGCCTTGCACGGGCCGGCCCGGATCCATCGGCGGAACTCGTCGGTCGGCCTGAGCGTCGGTTCCGTCATTGGTTCGGGTCCGTGGCATAATGTTTGCTATTGCCCTGTGGCATCTGCCTTTTGGCATTGGCCCTGCGGCATTGGCCTCCATGGCGGAATTGGTATACGCAGTCGACTTAAAATCGACCGCTTCGGCTTGCGGGTTCGAGTCCCGCTGGAGGCACTTTCCGGGAATGGGCATCTAACGTGTTCGTTGCAAAGGTGTGGAAAGATGTGTCGCATGACTGAGAACCATCTGATCAAGAATCGCTCGACAGAAATCATGGACGACACGCAGGACCGGGGCTCTGCGGGATATTCCTCCCCGGACGATTCCCGATTCCTCGCCGTCACCCAAGGGGTTATCGCGGGCGGGGTGATGTGCCTGTGCGAACTGGTTTCGGCACCGCTCGTCAATACGCTGGCCGGAGGCGCCTTCACCCTGCTTCCCTGGGCGTGTGTCGCCTGCTTGCTGTCAACGGTCTTCGTCGTCGTTCTTGGCTACGCGTTTCTGTGGCTGGCCGGAAGTCTCTCCCGCAATTTCTCCGGTAGGGCGGCGCCGGTGTGCTACGGCGCGGTGGGTATGATCTCGTACGGTATCTGGGGTGGATTGGTTTTCCCCGCGGTCATCAATTCGATTTTGAAACCCGCCGGTCTGGCCGAAATCTCGGGAACCGGCAATTGGATGATCGCGGTCAACTGCCTGATCATCGGCATGGTTTCCTATTGCCTTGCCTATATTTTCGCCCCAATGCTTGCGCGGAAGAGGGGAACGGTGATCGCCATCGGCGTGGCCGTGGTGGCCGTCGCGCTGCTTGGCGCGTTCTTCCTCTGGAGGTTCTACGCTCAGCTGCACTGATATCGTGCCGCTGATGTCGGCTGCCGAACACGGGTGTCCGAACCACCCTGTATTTTGAGACGTTATATGTGCCGGTGGGACTGTGGTCCTGCGGCAATAGGACAAGCAAGGAGTGACGATGAGCGAATCTACGATGCCCAGCGTGAATGCCGAGTTCGGCGCGACTCCGGCGATCGAGTTTCCCACCGAAACTGCGCCCGCCGGTCTGAAGAGCGTGGAGATTGTGGAAGGCGACGGTCCCGTGGTGCGTAAGGGCGACACCGTGACCGTGAACTATCACGGTGTGGTCTGGGGCAAGAACACGCCGTTCGACTCCAGCTTCGAACGGCATCAGCCCGCCAGCTTCGGCATCGGTGTCGGTCAGGTCATCAGGGGATGGGACCAGACCGTTCCGGGGCACAACGTGGGTTCCCGTCTCGTCGTGTCGATTCCTCCGGAGTACGGCTACGGTTCTCGTGGCGTGCTGCAGGCAGGCATCGGCGGTGGCGATACGCTGGTGTTCGTTATCGACATCATCTCCACCCGCTGAGCGCGGAAGATTTTTCGCACGCCGCCGGCATCGGCGGTGCGTGATGCGAGACCGGCGGCGCTTCCCATACCGAAATGGGGTTGTGTCGTCGGTCTCGCTGTAGTTCGCGCGCGGACAGTCGACTGGCGGCTGACTATTCGCGCACGGCTCATCGGAAACTGTAATCATAGAACAAGTATTGCGGGCCGGAAGGCCCGATGATGAGGAGGTCAATATGGCCGAAGAGAAGGCTTTGCTGCTGACTCAGGAGGCATACGACAAGCTCCAGGAGGAGCTGAAGTGGCGTGAAGGCGAATACCGCGACGAGATCATCGAGAAGGTGGCTGCTGCCCGTGCAGAAGGGGATCTGAGCGAGAACGGCGGATATCAGGCCGCACGCGAGGCTCAGCGTAAGAATCAGGGACGTATCGACGAACTGACCGTCAAGCTCCGTTCCGCTAAGATCCTGAGCGCTCCCGCCGCCGGCAAGGTGGGCAACGGTTCCGTCGTCACCCTCGATGTGATGGGCAACGAAATGGTGTATGTGCTGGGATCCCGTGATCTTTCGGTGGCTACCGATTACGACATCATCAGCCCCGAATCGCCGATCGGAGCGGCCATTATGGGCGCCAACGCCGGTGATTCCGTGAGCTACAAGGCTCCCAACGGCCGTGAGATTCAGGTTACGATCAAGGATTCGAAGCCGCTGACCGCCTGACACTGCTTATCTGTCGGCCGATGATCGCTCGTCGGCCGACATGCATTCTTCGAAGCCTCCGTTATGACGACGGAGGTTTTTGCGTATTCTGAGACTTATTATTCTGAGACTTATTGCATGAGCGCGACCGCAACGAAATAGATCGCCACCATATGGCAGGCGTATCCGGCGACCGTGCCGCAGTGGAAGATCTCGTGGAATCCGAACACCTTCGGCCACGGGTCGGGCCTTCGCAGCGCGTAGACGATGGCACCCGCGATATAGCAGGCCCCTCCCGCGGCCAGCAGGATCACTACGACGGGACCGGCATAGGGGGATACCCAGAACAGTCCGAGATAGGCCACTCCCGAAACCCCGAAGATGATGTAGACGATGGTGTACAGCCATCGAGGCGCGTTGATCCATACGACGTGGATGATCAGTGCGATGGTGGTGCATATCCAGATGCTCATCAGGATGAAGTCGCGCCAGAACGAGGAGAGTGCGAACGATACGGGCGTATAGGTGCCGGCGATCAGCAGGAAGATGTTGACGTGGTCTATCCGGCGCAGTACGTCGGTGACCTTGGGGGACCAGTCTCCCAGATGGTATGCGGCGGAGTTGCCGAACAGGATCAGCGAGCAGGTCATGAACACGGCGCACGCCCATTTCAGCGCAACGGTGGGGGAGATGCAGATCAGCACGATGCCGGCCGCCAGTGCCAGAGGCGTGGCGACGGCGTGAATCCATCCGCGCATGATCGGCTTCGGCCGCCCATGCACGTCGAGACGCACCTTTCGTATGCCGATGGCCTTGTCCTCGATGCGTCGGGCCTTGAGTTCGCCTCGGGCGATGATCCTGTCGGCCTTGGCTTGGGCTTTGGCTCGCACCTCCTGGGCCTTGGCCCTGCGATCTTCGAGGAACGCCCGTCGTACGGCGGCCTTGGCTTGCTCGAGCTGCCGGGCACGATCCTCCGGTCCGAGGGTGGACGGATCCACGCCGATCAGCGAGTCATCGCTTCGTGCCGAGTCCGATGTGTCCAGATTGCCCATCACTGCCTCTTTCCGATGATCGAACACTAACCTACGCTACCGTAACTTACGCTACCGTAGGTTAAGTGTCAATGCATACGCCGGATTCCACTCCGCAGTACGCTTATCAGCGTGTTCGTCGCGTAAAACCGTGTTGACCGGAGGATTTTTCCACTTCACCCATTAGCATAAAAAGCATGGTTGATTTTTCTCATTTCGTGGCGAATAATCCGGATTTCACGGATCCGGATCGTGAATGGCTCCATCATCTGGTGGCGGATTGGCAGGTGATCGCCGACCTGAGCTTCGCCGATCTGCTGCTGGTGCTGCCCACACCCTCCGGAGAATACATCGTGGCCGGTCAGTGCCGACCGTCCACGGTGATGTCGGTGCGTCTTGACGACATGGTCGGCAAACTCATCGAAGGTGAGGACGTCCGCGCAATCTCCAAGGCCATGGGCGAACAGAAGATATCCCGTCTCGACCATTACCGGGCGGTGGGCAACACCACCGTATGCGATGTGTACGCTCCGGTGCGCCGAGAAGGCAAGGTGCTCGGCGTGGTGGTACGCGAGACGAACATGGCCACGCGCATGCTCAACGGCCGCTACGAATCCGAATCCATCGCGGCGGGCAAGAAGCTGTTCGAGATGATCCCCGCGGGAACCTTCCCGTATCACGACGCGATCCTCAACCAGCGTCACAACGCCCGCGTCTCCGACGGCTTCATCGTGCTTTCCGAGGACGGCGTCGTGGAATACGCTTCCCCAAACGCCATCAGCTGCTTCCGACGTCTGGGCTCCGTCGAGGTCATGGAAGGGCAGTACCTATCCGAAATCGGCACTTCACTGATTCATGAGCGCGACATGCTTCCCGAAACCCTGCCGCTGGTGCTTTCGGGCAAGGCCGCGGTGGATTCCGAAATCAACGCCAACAGATCCACCGTCTCCATGCGCTCGCTGCCGTTCTTCGATGGACACGGACGCTCCGGCGCGGTGGTGCTGTGCCGCGATGTGACGGAGGTACGTCGTCGTGAGAAGGAGCTTGAGACCAAGGATGCCGCCATTGCCGAGATTCACCACCGTGTGAAGAACAACCTTCAGGCCGTTTCCGCGTTGCTCCGTCTTCAGGCCCGTCGAACCAAGTCCCCCGAGGTGAAGTCGGAGCTCGAGGAGGCCATGCGGCGCGTGGAGACCATTGCCGTGGTTCATGAGGGGCTGAGCCAGACCGCCGACGAGATCGTCGACTTCGACAAGGTGATCGCCGACCTGCTGCGCATGAGTGTGGATCTGGCGACCAGCAAGGAGCAGCACATCCACATCTCCTATCTGGGGAAGTTCGGTATGATGCCTGCTCAGGACGCCACGCCGCTGTCGCTGGTGCTCACCGAGCTGGTCACCAATGCGGTGGAGCATGGATTCCAGGGACGTACCGAGGGGAACGTGTGGATCTCCGTGGGACGTGGAGGCAACAACCTCAATGTGGTCGTGGAGGACGATGGCATCGGATACACGTCGGAATCCGATCGAGGTATGGCCCGTTCCAGCGGATCGGGACTGGGCACGCAGATCATCAACACCTTCGTGACCAATGATTTCGGCGGCTCCGTTCGCTGGGAGCCTCGACGGGATGGCGGTACGCGCGTGGTGCTCGACATCAAGCTGCGTGCTGCGAAGTAGCCGTAGCGGCTGGGTGCGTTCGATTACAGTTCGAGGCCCTGTTCAAACGATTCCGATCGTTCGAACAGGGCCTCGGTGATGATGCTGATAACCGGCGCCTTCCCGGCCCGGTAGCCGGTGCCTTCCCGTGTCCGGGTGTGCGGTCGCCGTTCGTGCGGCGACGGACTACGCCTGCATCTGCAGTGCGGCGGAACGACGGGCGCGCATCGCGCGACGCTTCAGCGCACGACGCTCGTCCTCGCTCAGGCCGCCCCACACACCGTAATCCTGATTCGTATCCATCGCGCATTTAAGGCAGGCGTCGATCACCTTGCAGGTGCGGCATACGGCCTTGGCTTCCTCGATCTGCTGATAGGCCGCCCCGGTATTGCCCACGGGGAAAAACAGTTCGGGATCCTTGTCTCGACAGGCTGCCTTGGCTCGCCAATCGTATGCACTGCTCATGGTATTCCTCGATCCGATGTTGACTACAGATATCTTAAGTACGAGCAAACCATGAATGGCTCGACATTTCAAGGGTTTTACGCTTTTAGATGCCGGTTTGTCCTATCGGATCGTCTTTCGGATCACCCTGAATGCACTGAATGACGGCGGAATGACCCCGGGCGAGCATCACGAATCGCCCGGCCGTGGAAACATCCGCGTCGGTCAGTCCCGAAAGCAGCGACGACGGTATGCCGGCCATCATGTCGATCGCACGATCTCCAGTGGGGAAGATCAGACGCACTCCGCAATGTTCGGGGAACCGCAGGTATCGGGATGAGGCGAGCGTGAAGACCACCAGACACCGAGGATCATGCAGCGCCGCCCGGAATCGTTGTCCCAAAGCGTCCGCACTCATCGGGTCGAGCAAGGCATCGGCGTCATCCGCCAGCCATATCCGTCCGCATGCCGTCTGGTCGGTGGGAAGGGAGAGATCATGACGATCGGATTCCGTACGTCGGGTGACGATGATGTCGATGTTCGACCGCTTCGCGAGACTTTTGGCAATGACTGCGAGCAGGGTGCTTTTGCCTCTGCCGTCGGACCCCACAATGGCGATGTTGCCCTGATCCAATGGCAATCGGCAGGGGCGCAGCCGAACGCCGGTGTCCTCCAGGCCGATCGTAATGGTTCGCGGGATATGATCTCCGGTTCCCCGGGGGTGGTTCAGCTCCGGAACCGCGTCGCGCAGCAGTGGATGATCGGGAGGGATGGTTCGTGGCAGCGGTGCGGAAAACAGGGGTGCGATCGGTTCGATTCCCATGAAGCGCGCGGCCCGAAGGCATCCGGTCACCAGAGCCTGCGACGATTCCGGGACCGCGCAGCGGAAGGCCAGACAATCGTCGCCGTCGAAGGCATAGGCCAGTCCGGGCTTTTGAGAACTGATCAGTGCGGCTCGCTGATCTCCGATCAATTCCGTCGATTGCAGGGAATCCCTCACCCGCAGGCAGATGTTCAGTCCGATGTTCGCTTTCATGTCGGTGGTGACTTGACCCATCGGATTCTGCGTGCAGACCACCAGATGCATGCCCAGTGAACGTCCCAGAGCGGCCAGTGAGACCAGCCGGTCGATGTAATCCGGCAGCTGGTTCCGCAACGCATGGAATTCATCGATCACCACCATCAGACGAGGCGGAGGGGAGTCGAGCTCGCTGATCGATGCCGCGTGATGGTCAGCCGCCAGATGCTCCCGACGTTTGAGTTCCGCCTCGATGGCGCGAAGTGCGCGGACGGCGTGCGAGATGTCGAGGTCGGAAACGAATCCGACGGTGTGCGGCAGTCGGTGGAGAATGCGGAACGATGAGCCTCCCTTGAAATCCAGGAACACGAAGTTCAGCATGTCTGGAGACATGCGGCATGCCAGCGATAGGCACCAGGTTTCCAGCAGCACTGATTTCCCCGAACCGGTTGTGCCCGCAACCAGCGCATGAGGGCCGGACCGTGACAGGTCGATGCGGTAACGGCCCCGTTCGCCCATGCCGACGACGGCACTGATCGACGACGATGATTGTCGGAGGGTCGAGGATTCCCCTGCCGCATGCCATTGACGTGAGATGAGACGCCATAGATCGGCCGGGTTCCGCGATTCCAGATCCAGCAGGGCATCAAGACTGACGGAGGGCAGATCAACGGCGGGGAAGGCAGTGGCGGTGCCGACCTCGTTTGAGGGGCCGTCGCTCCCCGTGCCGCCTGGATTATGAGAATCCCTGGACGCGCGCCTTTGCGACAGCATCATGGCCAGTGCAGAGGCTGCGCAGCCGATGATTCCGGGAACGATGAGCCATGCGAACATCCAGCGTCCTTCGGACATCAGCATGGCCAGCAGCATCACCTGACCCATCGCCGGCGCGATCATGGAGATCACGAACAGCGAGGAACCGTTGACATCTCGCGGTAGACGGATCCGACGCCGTTCGTGATCGGTCGAAGCCGATCCTTTTGCGCCGCGTCGATTGCTCCGGACTCGCCGTGATGATTCGCATCTGGTCATGGATCGAGCATGCAGTGGACAGGCCGATGAAATCAATCCGAAACGGACAATGTGGTCGAAGCAACGACTATCCACAATTTGCCATGACTTACCGTATTTGCCATGACTTACCGTGAACGCCGCCGCCGACCCGTTAGCGTCACAGCCCTCCGACCGTGCCGGGATCGTGCGTGCCGCTTTGCAGCTGCTTGAACAGTTCGGTGTTGCGCGCTCCGTCAAGCAGAATGCATGAACCGATGCCCGATGCGGGTCGATAATCGATGTCCGTGTAGTACAACGAACCCGTCACGCCCGAATCGCCGGAGGCGGACTTGAAGGCCAGGGCCATCTGCGCGAGGTCGAAGGCACCGGACTTCTCGTCGACGGTCAGGGATGACAGACCGGCCTCGGCCAGCTTCTTCGTCGTCATGGGGTTGAGCAGCACCTGCGGCGACGTCGCCTTCTTGGCGACGGCGGACAACACCTGACGCTGCCGCTTCGCTCGACCGATGTCACCGGTGGGATCGGAATACCTCATGCGGGAGAACGCCAGAGCTGTGGCGCCGTTGGCCTGATGGCATCCCGCCTTCCAATTCAAACCGGAAAGCACGTCGTTGACGGTGCTGTCGTAGCACAGCTCCACCCCGCCGATCGCGTCGACCACCTTCTCCACGCCGCCGAAGCCGACCTGAACCACATGGTCGATTTTCATGCCGGTGATGCTCTCGACCTGCCCGGTGAGCGCCTTATAGCCGACCTGCGAGGCCACGGCGTTGATCTTCATATCCTGCCCGTTGATGTTCACGAACGAGTCTCGAGGGATCGAGATCAGCGAGCTATGGCCGGTCTTCGGCTTGGTCAGTACCAGAATGGAATCGGTCCGGGAACCCGGAATATCCTTGGACGATCCGGTGCCCGATGTGCCGTCTCGCTGGTCCGAACCGAGGATCAGCCATGTCGAGGCGGGCGTGTTCGCGGCCGAAGTCAGCATGGTCTTGTGGTTGAGCTGTCCGTTGGCCCAACTGATCAGACCGAAAGCAAGCAGCAGCGCTACGACCACGATGACCGCGAGAGCGGTGAGCAGTCGATTGCGCGGATGCCTCCGATGCCTGGCGAGTGACGTCGCCGCCGTACCGGCGTTCCGTCCGTGAAGGGGTTTTGCGGGGGAATTGTTCGAAGACGTTCGGTATGTGATGCCGGTATGAGCGGCATCGGCTCCGCCTGCGGCATGATGACGGCCTCCCGCCGTTCGTGGAGCGGGGGACGGGGAATGATTCGCCGCGATGGGTGAGAAGCTCGGCGGCAATGAGGACGATTGCGGTGCGGACTGCCGGGCGCCCCCGGAGGTGCGATGCGTGCTCTTCGGCTGGAAGGACTGCGGAGCGTCCTGCGATGAGGGCCTGCGGCGTGGTGCGCCTGAGGGTATGAAACTCGGTGGATTGCTCCCTGACATGTTGTCAAGAGGCTCCTGAGCCATGTTGCCCCTCCTTAAGTCTTAGGTCTGTTCGATCGTTGCTTCAGTAGACTATGACGCATTTTCCCGTCGACGGTGGTGGAACCGTCGATTCCTTCTCAGTAACAGCACAGTTTTGCGCATCCCCGCGGGAGGATGCGGTCGGTAGCCGTGGCGAAGAGGGAACTTTATCACTGCCGTCTCGAAAATGCGGTAGCGACACCCAAGAGACTTGACAAATATTGAATGACAAGTGTGTAATTTAGCAAGATTAGTTGCTCGGACTATGGTTTCTAGGCATTTGGGAGGCTGCGACATGTGGGGAGTGTTCGACGATTCCCGAATCGAAAGCAGAAAGGCCTCCGACGAGGAACATCCACGCAGCAAGGGCGAGGCCCTGCTGGAGCTCTGGGGGCTGTTCGAGCCCGATGAGGATCTTTCCTGGCAGCACAAGGCCTTGTGCGCGCAGACCGATCCCGAGGCGTTCTTCCCCGAGAAGGGCGGATCCACCAGAGAGGCGAAGAAGGTGTGCGCCCGGTGCGAAGTACGCGAGCAGTGTCTGCAGTGGGCCATCGAGCATGACGAGAGATTCGGCATCTGGGGCGGCATGAGCGAACGCGAACGCCGACGCTACAAGAAGGAGCATGGTAAAGAACAGGCGTAGAGGAGCCGCGCCGATGGGGCGTGACCGCCGTTGTTGTCTTACAGTGGAGAGGATGAATTCCGTTATACCTGTCATGAACGAGACCCAGAACGTACAGGACGTGGTTTCCGACGCGGTTCGTGCTCATCGGATGTCCTCGGGGCAGACGGTGGATCCGACCGTGGTTGCGGTGATCGGCGTCGAGGATGATCTCAGGTTCTTCTCCGCCACGTTGTCGGCGGTATTGGATCAGACCGTGGTGCCGGGCATCGTTGTGGTGGCCGACTGCACCGACGCGACCCAATCCCCGGTGCATGCCGTGATCGAGCTGCCGGGGTCCGCGGTCGTCGGGAGGGACGATTGGTTCCGCATGGGGTCGGATGCGACGAATCGGATCGACGTTCAGGTTGTGCGGACCAAGGGGGCCATGTCGTTCGGCGATTGCGTCCGTCATGCGCTCGAGCAGGTGAATCCGCCTGCCCGCACCCGTGCGCTCTGGCTGCTGCATGATGATTCGCGGCCCGCGGGTGCGCGTTGCCTGGAGAATCTGCTGGAGTCATGGCGCAATACGCCGACCGCATCGGTGCTCGGCTGCAAGCAGCTTGAATGGTCCGGGGATGGTCTGCATGATGTCGGGTACTATGCGGCGCCCGGTCACGGCGTCGCCTCTCTGGTGGTGGACGGTGAGCCTGATCAGGAACAGTATGATTCCCGTCAGGATGTGTTCATGGTCGATCTGGCCGGCTGCCTGGTCTCGTTGGAGGTCTGGAGGCAGTTGGATGGAACCACGACGGCCATGGGAACCTTCGGGGAGTCTGCCGATTTCTGTCGCAGGGTGTGTCTTTCCGGTGGCAGGGTGGTGGTGGTTCCCCACAGTGCCATTGCGCATCGGCGTGCAAGGTTCGAGGGGATCCGAACCCGCGCTGGACATTCCGTCGAAGAGGATTCGGGGCCGGTGAAGAGCTATGCTTCGGTCGTGGATGCCCGGGAACGATACCGATTCACCGATATCTGCGGGGTGTTTTGGCTGCCGGTATGGCTGTGGCGTGTGGTGGTATCCGTGGTGCTGTTCTTCTCCATGCTTGCCGGGAAGCGTCCGTATGAAGCCGCGTGCGAGCTTGGCGCTCCGTGGCGGATGCTGTTCTGGTTCCCCTCGGCGCTGGGCGCGCGACGCAAGGTGGCCAGGCAGACGAAGACCTCGCTAAGGCAGCTGTCGGTGCTGGTCGCAGGCAGGGATCAGATCACCCGATGGCGCGAACGCGGGCATGCCTTCGCCAACGCCAAGGATGTTCCGTTGCTCAGCCCGTTGGCGGTCGAGCATCTGCGTGTGCAGCGCAGACGCCGCCTTCTTTGGTCGCTCGTCATGATGGCGGTGGCGTTCGCGGCGGGTCTGGCGGTGAACTTCCCGATCGTTCGGGCTGCGATCTCCGGCCAGGGTCTTCACTCCGCGATATTGGCTCCTTCGGCCGCTTCGTTCCGTCAGCTGTTCGAATCGGCCACGAGTCTGTACACCTACGGCAACGGACTCGGCGCGTGGGCGCCTCCTGCTCCGTTCCTGCTGGTGCTGCTCGTCGCATCGACCGTCACGGCCGGTCATGTCGCGTACGCCGTGGCTCTGATCGTTTTCCTTGCCGCGCCGCTGTCGGCGCTGTCGTTCTGGGCTCTGGCGGGCATATTCACCCGATCCAATCCGGTTCGTGTGGTCTGCGGTCTGCTGTGGTGCACGCTGGGCGGCCTGATGGGACTGTATTCGTATGGCAATCTTCCGATGCTCGTCGTCATGGTGTTCCTGCCCGCGGGCATGGCGTTCGTCTTCCGTGCCGTCGGCATGTACCAAACGGAGGATGTCGTCTCGCCCCGAGCCTCCATACAGTCGGCAGCGCTGTCATCGCTGTGTCTTGGCGTGGTCTGTGCGTGCGAACCCCAGCTCGTCGTGCCGTTGCTGGTGGTGTTCGTCGCGTTCATGATCCTTGTGCGGGCCCACCGCGTGATGCTCCTGCTGATTCCCGTTCCCGGGGCGTTCCTGCTGGCCCCGACCCTGATCAACGTCGTCATGAATCCAACCGATGGCTCCTATCGGCAGCTGTTCAGTGACGTCATGATTCCCGACGAGACCGTGAACGGCGTCGTCTCCTCGGCGAATCTGTTCGATGTGCTGAACCGTGCCATCGGCCTGTGGCCGTCATCGGTCATGCAATCCGTTCCGGGGATCGGCGCGCATGGCTTCGACCATTGGATGCTGGCGGCGAGCCTTGTCGTGATCCTCGTTCTGGCGCTGGTGGCGCTGTTCCTGCCGTTCGCGCTTCGCGTCTCCCGCATGATGTGGGTCATCGTCGTCTCCGGCGCCACGGTGGCGGTGGTCGCGTCCCGCGTGTCGATCTCCCCGGGAACCACGGAGGCGATCGCCGGTACGTTGCTGCCCGGCGTTGCGTTCATGATGCTCGGTCTGCTGTCGTGCGTCTGCGTGGTGGCCGGCCGTGCGGCCCGTCCGTTCAGTCCTCTGATCAGAAGAACGCCGGGCGATACGACGGCGAGGATCGAACATCGGCATCATCGGCATTACGCTCGTCGCAACGTGATCATCGTCGCCCGGTCCATATTGGTGGTGCTGCTCGTGTCATGCGTGGCGGTCTGGGGTTCCCTGTGCGGTATCCGCGCCCAGCAGGGCGAGCGTCTTTCCTCTGAGCATGTGGAACTACCGCTGATCGCCCAGGACTTCCTCGACTCCAATCCGCGGCATCGCATCCTTGCGCTCAGGGCACGATCGTCCACTGCGGTCGACTACTCAGCGATGCGTACCGCGCAAGGTGATCTGATCGACAGTTCGCCCGCCGTGAACATCCTGCGCACCAACGAACCGATGGATCAGGGGGAGCGGAGCATCGCCGAAAGCAGCGCGCGTCTTCTGCTCAATAGTGATGACGAAGCCGTCGCTACCTTGGTGAAGCTAGGCTTCGGTGGAATCTACATACCGTATGCTGAGGATTCCGCCACCAGCACGCTGATCGCCAACATTCTTGCCAGCAGCGGCACCCAGAGCGTGGTCAGCAACGATTCCGGAACCTATGTGAGATTGACCGTCGCCGACACCAACGATCAGGGCATCGACATCTCGTCGCAGCGGCAGGCGCTGGAGAGTCCTTGGCGCAGGGCATGGATGATCTGCATGACGGTCGTGATCATCCTGTACTGCATCGTCGCCTTTCCGCGACTGCGCCGATACGAGGTGAGAGCATGAGTGGGAACATGAGCATGGATAAGGCAGTCGAATCGTCCGAGGTCGGCGGCACCTCCCGTCGCAACCGTCGCAACGGCGGTTCTCGTTTCCGCTCGGTGGGCAAGATCACCGTATCCGCGGTCACCATCATCATTCTTGTTCTGGCATTCGCGGTTCTGGGCACCGACGTTCTGCCCGATGCCACCGATCGGGGGGCAGTCACCGGCACCAGGTCCGTCAAGGTCGGGCAGACCGTGTTGCAATCGTACTGTCCGGCGCGTATGAGATTGGCCGATACCGGATCCTACGGTGATTCCGAATATCAGGTGTCGGAAGGCAACAACACCGGCCGATCGCTGTTCGCCGCATTCGGATCCGTCTACGATTCGGACATCGCAAGGCTTGATGGCAGTCATGCGCAGAAGACGAAGTCGGTGGATCTCACCGATACGACCAAGGCGTTCGTTCACGGTACCGACGATACGGACCAATCGCTGCTGCAGACCACTCGGATGCTTGACATGAGCTCCGGATCGGGATCGGCGGCCTCCACCGTGTCGTGGGCCACCGAAGGCGACCTGCAGGGAGTCTCGGCTACACGTTGCGTCTCACCGCAGCTGTCCCAGTCGTTCCTGCTGCCCGACACCCGGACGGGATGGACCCAGCAGATGGTATTGGCCAATCCGTCGGACAAATCCACTTCGGTGAAGATCACCGCATGGGGTGCGAAGAACGGCGAACCCATTGCATTGGCCACCGACAGTACGGTCACCGTGGCCGGTCGATCCGAAACGGTGGTGAACCTTTCCGCTGCGGTGCCTGATCAGCAGGCCGTCTACGTTTCGATCAGCAGTGAGACGACCGCGGTGTCCGCAGTGGTCAGAGTCGTGCATATGGATGGTTTGACGCCGAAAGGTTCGGATTTCGCCACCCCATTGGCCGAGGCCGCCGATCGTGTCGTGCTGCCCGGCATGCAGTCCGGTGCGAACGCCACCATCGATATGTATGCCGGATCGTCCGGCGACGTCACCCTGTTCTGGATTACCCGAGCAGGGCTGAAGCAGGCGAAGCAGGTGACGATCAAGGCCGATACGGTCAGTCGTGTCGCTTTGGGCAAGGTGCCGGCGAACACCGTCGGTGTGATGGCTGAATCGAAGAACGCCATTCAGGCCGCGGCCATCTGCGATCTGAGCGGCAGCGGCGATGGCCAGTCCGATTTCTCCCTGATCAACGGAGTCACCGTGACCCGGATCGGAGCCATTGTTCTGCCCCAGGGGGTGAAGACCACGTTGAATCTGGTCAATACCGGCGAAAAGGATGCCAAGGTCAGCCTGATCGGATACAAGGAGGACGGATCCCGTGCCGGGCGGAAGGATCTTTCGGTACCCGCCCGATCCGGAATCTGGCTGCAGCCCGGCGACGTGGCATCCGGCATCGTGGCCATGACGATGACCGGTGACAGCCGTCAGGTGGCATGGGGAGGTTTGGTCCATGTTTCGGATGTGGATCGGGCAAAGGTGAGGGGAATCGCCTTTCTTGAGCCGACCAGCCTGATGCCCGTACAAGCCACCGTGCGTACCGAACACTCGCTTACCGTCGTGCAGTAAGTCGTGCAATAACCGGTACGAGCCAATAACCGGATACCGGCCGCGGATGGCAGGACGACTCCCGCGGGATCTTCGGTCAGAATCCCCAATCGGGATCGATGTCCTCGGGATGCTTGCCGCTCAGATCGGCCAGCCGTGCGACGATCTCGTCGCGGATGATGAACTGCATGTCGATGCGATCCCTCGCACGCTGTTCGATCGGTTTGCGGTAGAGCACGATTCGTGCGGGAATGCCATGATTGGCCGGAAAGCTCTGCGAAAGCATGACCCTGCGAGTCTCCCATGAAACCGGTGATGAAGCGGGAACGTCCTCAACTGCGCACTGCACGTCCTTCAGCAGTTCCGGCCAGGCGCCGTTGAGTCGCTTCAGCTGCGCCACCACCATGCCGTCGAAGGCTCCGGATCGTGTACGATATCGTGGCAGTCTGATGCCGAACGTGGCTTGACGCATCCCGCGTCCATGCTTGTTCCGATACACCTTGCGCTCCCAGGGAAGCACGGTCGGCTTGGAGAAGATGAGATTCGATTCGGATGATTCGGATGATTCACGGGTCATATGATCCAGCCTAACCGAGGCGATGACACGGTTTCGGCATACGGTGCAGCGTGTCATGGAACATCGGCGGATACGTCCGTGAAATACCGCCTATCCACGGCGGCATATGCCGTGGGGTGTGCGATAATGCAAGGACAGTTCGTGTGCGGCATAAGGAGTTATGGGATGGATCAGGTCATCATTCATCGGTGGGATTCCGTGGACTATCGGGATCTGATCGCGCGGATCGATGCCATTGGATTCGATCTTGATACCACTCTGGCGGTTTCCAAGCAGCCCATGACCGACGAGATGGCGAAGGCGTTCTCCTCCCTCACGCACAGGATGCCGTGCGCGGTGGTGTCCGGAGGCAAGTATGGACTGTTCGAGCGCCAGATCATCGCGAGGATCGGTGACATGGCGGAGAGGGAGAACCTGCATCTGATGCCCACCAGCGGCACCCGATACTATGCGTGGGACGGACGCGAATGGCGGTGCCGGTATGCTCATGATCTCGATCCCGACGATCGTCGGGCTGCCATCGAATCGTTGACCCGGCACGCCAAGGAGATGGGGTTGTGGCTGGATGATGATCAGGTCAGCGGAGAACGCATCGAGGATCGAGGCAGTCAGATCACGTTTTCGGCGCTCGGACAGATGGCAACCCCCGCGGCCAAGGAGGCATGGGATCCGGATCGCAGGAAGAAGAACGCTCTTGCCGCCGCGGTGGCCCGTGATCTGCCTCAGTTGACGGTTCGCTCCGGCGGTTCCACCAGCGTGGACGTGGTGGCCAAGGGGATCGACAAGTCCTATGCCATTCGTCGTCTTTCCCAGTTGCTCGACGTTCCCGTGGAGAGGATCGGGTTCGTGGGTGATCGGATGGACCCCGACGGCAACGATTATCCGACCGCGGTGGCGGGAGCGTTCGCAGTGCGCGTCAATGGCCCTGACGACACGCTGGCGATGATCCGCGGAATGCTCGACGCCATGACTGTTGGGTGATGGATCATGAACGGCTTCGCGTATCCTCCGACGGGCAGCACAGGTCCGCTGATTTCGCTGGTTCGCGAGATTCATGACGTTCTGCTTCCAAGGGGTTGCGCCGGATGCGACAAGCCGGATGAAAGACTATGCTCCTCCTGCCGGCGGGGATTTTCGCTATGCATGACGCGCAGGATGCCGGGATCCTTGTTCTCGGCGGGGTGCGTCTATGCCTGCGGCGAATACCGGGGATCGGTCCGGCGGGCGATTCTGCAATGGAAGGATCATGGTGATGAGGAGATCACCGGCGACCTGTGCTTCGTCTTGGAACGGTGCGTGCGCGAAAGCGGTGTGGGGCGAAAACTAAGCCGATACGATCATGTGCTGGTGGTTCCCGTACCATCGTCACCGACATCGATGAGAAGCCGAGGCCGGCGGCATACCCTGCCATTGGCGGTATCCGTCGCCCGTTGCCTCACCGCTCAGGGAGTCCGGGCCGAAGCCGACTCCATCCTGTCCATCACGGGTGTTCGATCCAAATCCGTGCAGCAACGCGGTGCCGTGGAACGATCAGCAAGACTCGCCGATCATATTATGGTGCAGCCCCGGCTCATACCGGACGGCGGAAACGCGCGCCAGATGTATCCGGTGGTTCTGGTCGACGACATCGCCACGACGGGATCGACGCTCAGACAGTGCGCGAAGGCGCTTCGCGAGGCGCATCTTCCCGTGATCACGGCATTCGTGCTGGCTCAGGTGCCGGATGCCGTCCGCTCGTCCTCGGTGATGTGATATTTGGGCAGAGTGATCTCGAAATTGGCTCCGCGGTCATCTGGCACCACCTTGACGGTGCCGCCATGCAGTCCGGCCGCCCATCGGGCGATGGAAAGTCCCAGACCGGTGCCTCCTGATCCGGTGCCTGGGCGTCCGGCGCCCTTCACGTAGCGTCGGAAGATCAGGCTTCGGGCCTCTTCGGGGATTTGAGAGCCATAGTTCACCACATTGGTCACCACCGTGCCGTTGGTCTCGTCCTCATGGGTCTCGATCAGCACCGAAGTGCCGTCGGGGGAGTGCTTGAGCGCGTTGGCGATGATGTTCGTGAACAGCTGGCGAAGTCGGTTGGGATCTCCCTCCATGCGCAGATGCTCCGGCACCTGAAGATGGATGTCGTGGGCGTGACCTCCGTCGGCGATCTCCAACGGTTTGACGGTGTCATCGATGAACTCGCCGAAATCGAAGATCTCGATTTCCAGACTGGCGGCACCCGCCTCCACCCGTGACATATCGAGCAGGAAGGCGATCAGGTCGGAAAGCTTGTGGGTCTGGTCCAGAATGCCTTCGAGATTCGCCGGAGTGGGTTCCACCACGCCGTCCGCCATGTTCTCCACCAGTGCCTGCAGCGCGGAAACGGGGGTGCGTAGTTCATGGCTCACGTTGGCTACCATGTCCCTGCGCATCTGATCGGCGTGTTCGAGCTCCTCGGCCATTTCGTTGAACGAGCGCGCCAGCTGCCCGATCTCATCGCGGGAATCGGTGGCGGTCTTCACCCGTACGGTGTAGTCGCCGTCTGCCATGGCCTTGGCCGCGTCGCGCATCTGCCGCAACGGCGCCGTGAGGCCATGGGAGAACAGGTAGGTGAAGCTCAGGGCCACGATCATCGACAGCGGCATCGCAAGCCAACCGCTCCAGCCCCATTTGAGGAACTGCCAGGCCAGAATGAATGCTATGGACGATGCCAGTACGATCAGCACGCTCAGCTCCGCCTTCAGCGAGGAGAACATGCCGATGGGACGGCGTGCCTTCATCGCCTGATGCTGCCGGGCGATGGCGTCGGAGACGGTTTTCGATTTCGACGATCCGGTCTTGCGCTGCTTGCCTGTTTGCTTGGAAGGTTGCATGTCACTTGGATTCCGGCGGCTCGAACGCGTATCCGACACCGTGGACGGTGCGAATCAGCTCCGGACCAAGCTTGTGCCGAAGCGCCTTGACATGGGAGTCCACGGTACGGGTGCCGGAGGCGTCCACCCAATCCCACACCTCTTCGAGCAGTTTCTCCCGGGTAAGCACGGATTTGGGACGTCGTGCCAGCGTGGCCAGCAGGTCGAACTCGGTGGGGGTCAGATGCACTTCCGTGCCGTCCAACGTCACGATGCGCTGTGCGGGGTCGATCACCAGCGTTCCGAAATCGAGGATCTTCTCGTTCTCGGAATTCTTGGCGATCACCTTCGCCCGTTCCACGCGGCGCAGCAGCGCCTTGCATCGGGCGATGAGCTCTCGCATGGAGAACGGCTTGGTCATGTAGTCGTCGGCTCCGGCACCCAATCCGATGACCTTGTCGGCCTCGTCGTCGCGAGCGGTGAGGATCATCACCGGAACCGGCCGCGCGGCCACGATTCGCTTGGTGGCCTCAAGCCCATCCATCACGGGAAGCATGATGTCCATGATCACCAGATCGGGCTTGAGCTGGGCTGCGGCCTGTACGGCACTGGCACCGTCTCCGGCCACCCTGACGTTCCATCCCTCCGCGGTGAGCCGCTGGGCGATGGCGGTGGCAAGTGTGGGCTCGTCCTCGACGACGAGAATCGTACGCTGTGCGGTCCTTGATTCCATGCTGTTCATACCGATATATGCCTTTTGTCCAATCGTCAGTAATTCGATAATCCCGAATATCCCATCCATCATACGTAAGGCCCCGGAATGGTCCGGGGCCTTACGTCATATCGGTCATTCAATCACCGGCGCAATCACCTGCGTCCACTACCGAGGCGACTGCAAACCACCCTACTTCTCCTCGGGCTTGAGGTAGACGGCAGCCAGAGCCGGTACGGTGATCTTCACCGAATACGGGCGGGAGTGATATTCGACCTCCTCGGCCACGATGTTGGTGTTGGCGATGCCCGAACCGCCGTATTCCTCGGCGTCGGTGTTGAGGATCTCGGTCCACCTGCCGCCCGAGGGCAACGGCACCTGATAGTCCTGCCAGGCGCAGCCGGAGAAGTTGACCACCACGACGATCGGGTTGCCCTCCTTGTCCAGACGCATGTAGGCCAGCACGTTGTGATCGGCGTCGTCGCTGGTGAGCCACTGGAATCCGGCGGGATCGAAGTCCAGACTCCACAGCGCGGGGTTCTCGCGATACACGGCATTGAGATCCTGCACGAGTTTCTGCACTCCCTGATGGTCCGGCCAGTTCAGGGCGTCCCAATCGACCGATGAGTTGTAGTTCCATTCGCCGTACTGCGCGATCTCGTTGCCCATGAAGGTGAGTTTCTTGCCGGGATGGCTCCACTGATAGGCGAACAGGTTGCGCACTCCGGCATATCGCTGCCAGTCGTCGCCGGGCATCTTGCCGAACAGCGCCCCCTTGCCGTACACGACCTCGTCGTGGCTGATGGGCAGCACATAATGTTCCGAATAGGCGTACATCATCGAGAAGGTTATCTCGCCATGATGCCACTTGCGGTTGATGGGCGTTTCATGCAGGTATTCGAGGGTGTCGTGCATCCAGCCCATGTTCCACTTGAGCCCGAAGCCCAGACCGCCGCCGTCGGTGGGGGCGGTGACCCCCGGCCATGCGGTGGATTCCTCGGCGATCATCATGATGCCGGGGTATCGGCCGTAGGCGGTGGAGGTGGCCTCCTTGAGGAATTCGATGGCTTCGAGGTTCTCGCGGCCGCCGTACTTGTTCGGCCTCCACTGGCCGTTCTCGCGGCTGTAGTCGAGATACAGCATCGAGGAGACCGCGTCGACGCGCAGACCGTCCACATGGAATTCGTCGAGCCAGTAGCAGGCGTTGGCCACGAGGAAGTTGCGCACCTCGTTGCGCCCGAAATTGAACACATAAGTGCCCCAATCAGGGTGCTCGCCGCGCAACGGATCGGGATCCTCGTACAGCGGGGTGCCGTCGAACCGGGCCAACGCGAAGTCATCCTTGGGGAAGTGGGCGGGCACCCAGTCCACGATCACGCCGATGCCTGCCTGATGGAAGGCGTCGATGAGCGTCTTGAGATCGTCGGGATTGCCCAGTCGTGACTGCGGGGCGTAGTATCCGGTGACTTGGTATCCCCATGATCCGGTGAAGGGATGCTCGGCCAGAGGCATGAACTCCACATGGGTGAAGCCCATCTTCTTGACGTACGGCACGAGTTCATCGGCCAGTTTGCGGTAGTCCATGCCGATCTTCCAGCTGCCGGCATGAACCTCGTAGATGCTGATCGGTCCCGCATGGGGGTCGGTGGAACGACGGTGATCCATCCACTGCCCGTCACGCCATTCATGCTTGGAGTCCACCACGATGGAGGCGGTCTCCGGCGGGATCTGGTGCAGGCGTTCCATGGGGTCGGCCTTCTGCTTCCACTCGCCGTTGGCGTTGAGGATCTCGTACTTGTATCGCTGTCCGTCGCCGACGCCCGGGATGAAGATCTCCCAGATGCCGGAGGAGCCGAGTTCGCGCATGGCGTGCTGGCGGCCACCCCACGAATTGAAATCACCCACGACGCGTACAGCGCGCGCGTTGGGGGCCCACACGGCGAACGAGGTGCCGCTGATGGTGTTCGGCGAAGATCCGTCGGGCTCTCCCATCACGTCGTCGTAGGTGCGCACGCGTGCGCCCAGAACCTCCCAGAGGCGTTCGTGCCGTCCCTCGCCGAAGAGGTACATGTCCATCTCTCCCACGGTGGGCAGGTAGCGGTAGGGATCGTCCTCAAGCACCTCCTTGCCGTCCTTGTACTCGGTGAGCACGCGATACGACGGCACGGCAGGGCCGGATTCGGTCTGCGCGGCCGGAATGACGGAGGTGAATATGCCGTTCCATTCATGCTGTGATGAGAACGATCCGTCAGGGGTGATGATGGTCACCGTTCTGGCGAGCGGCTTGAGCACCCGGACGGTGACGAAGCCGTCGTCCGGGGCTGGGTGGAGATGCCCGCCGAGAATGGTGTGGGGGTCGTAGTAAACGCCATTGCTTACGGCATCCAATGTGGAGTGATCGACGCTGATCGGCTGGGGGATGCTCTTCTCTGTTGTAATAGCCATACTCATGAGTTTACGTATCGAACGCGCGGAATCGTTGAACGGCGTGCCGAAGTGTGGACAAATCCCGCAATTTCATCGTGTGTCGCAACGTGGCCGTGTGCGCGTCGCGGTCGCGCGCATCGTCGGTCGGGGGTTTCACGGTCGGCGTTCGGCCGGCGTCCGGTCCGATTGCCGATGCGCGGCGATGTCCGTCCCATGTGCAAATATAAGTTGTCTTTTTCTATCGTTGGAGGGGCTTCTTTCATGACTTATCAGGTTGGCGATACCGTTGTCTATCCGCGTCACGGCGCGGCTCGCGTAGAGGAGATCACCGAGCGTGAGATGGGCGGTGTGAAGCGCACCTACCTCAAGCTGTCCGTGCTTTCGTCGGACGGACTCGTCATTCAGATTCCCGCCGAGAACGTGCAGAAGGTCGGTGTCCGTGACATCGTGGACGCCAAGGCGGTCTCCAAGGTATTCGAGATTCTTCGCACTCCGATCGTGGAGGAGAAGACCAACTGGTCCCGTCGATACAAGCTCAATGTCGAGAAGATCGCGACCGGCGATGTGAACAAGGTCGCCGAGGTCGTGCGTGACCTTGCCCAGCGCGACGACGACGAGCATGGTCTTTCCGCCGGAGAGAAGCGCATGCTCACCAAGGCGCGCAACATCCTCGTTTCGGAGATTTCGCTGAGCGAAAAGCTGAGCGAGGAGGAGACCCAGCGTCTGCTCGACGTGAATCTGGGGTATGCGGATCCCCGTCCCGGCGATGAGAAGCATCACACCAAGGCCCCCAAGGAGGCCGCCAGCGAGACGCTGAACCGCATCGAGGCGGAGGCCAAGGCAGCCAAGGAGAAGAAGAAGGCGTCCCGCAAGAAGTGAGGGGCGTGAGCGAAGGCATGGCATCCGGGATCAGTGTGGGGCAGGGGTTTGACGCCCATCGGTTCGCGGATGCCTGTTCGGATCGGGAGTTTTGGCTGGCGTGCATGCGGTGGCCGGAGGATGAGGCCCGCGGATTTCGCGGACTCGACGGCGATTCCGACGGTGATGTCGCCGCGCATGCGGTGATCGATGCCGTGATGTCGGCCTGTGGGCTCGGAGACATCGGTACGCTGTTCGGCGTCGGTTCCGATTCTGCCGGGGCCGGTCTTCATGGCGATGAGATGCTGCGCATACTGCGCGAATACGTCACGGCGAGAGGATGGTCCATCGTCAGTGCGTCGGTGGCGGTGGTGGGCAATGCTCCGCGGGTGAGCGTCCATCGAGGCGAGGCTTCGACGGCGATGAGCCGGGCTTTGGGGGCGACGGTGTCGATCACCGCCACCACGACGGACGGCATGGGGTTCACCGGCACCGGCGAAGGGGTGGCCGCCATCGCCAGCGCGCTGTGCATGCCGGCCGCGCACCGCGTATAGGCGTCGGCGTGCAGACGCTGGCGCGCAGCAGGCGTCGGTTTCGTCAGCGATTCCGCTTCGACGTGGCGATGCGGGCAACGGCCCACATCAGTGTGCTGAGCGTGACGATCACGAAGCTCGGGGGTGTGGGGAACATCGATGAGATCAGCAGACCTCCCCAGATGCTGATCAGGCACAGCAGACAGCTTGCCACGATCGCGGCGAACGGCGATCTGGTGATCATCGATGCCGTGGCCGCGGGCGTGACCACCAATGCGAAGATCAACAGGGTTCCCACCGCCGGGACGGCCACGGTGATCACTCCGGCCATGATCGCCATGAACAGCACGTTCATCAGGGTGATCGGAACACCCTTCGCGCGGGCCACCTGCTCATCCAGCGAACTGAACAACAGCGGCCGGTATACGATCGCCAGCACCACCAGCAGCAATGCGTCGAACACGGCGAAGCCGATGATCTGACCGGGGGTGATGGTGAGGATGGAGCCGAACAGGATCGACTGCATCTGCTGGGATGCGCTGGAGGAAAGGCGCGCGAAGAACAGGCCCAGACCCGTGGCGAACGCCAGAACCGTGCCGGTTGCGATCTCCCGTTCGGAGACCTTCTTGCCCAATGCGCCGATGATCAGCGCGCCGCCCAGCGCGAACGCGCCAAGTCCCAGGGATACGGGCAGACCGAGCAGCACCGCGCCGGTGGCTCCCGGCAGGCCGATGTGGGCCAGGGCGTGCGCCGCGAACGTGGAATGGCGGGTGATGGTGAAGTATCCCATGATGCCCGCGGCGATGGAGATCAGCAGGCCCGCCTCGATGGCGTTGGTCATGAACGGGGCGGTGAGCACCGATAGCCATTCGGGATCGAAGGCGAATTGTACGTTCATCGTTGCGTCTCCTCATGCTGCATGTGTTCGGGGGAGTGGAGCTGGTCGTGTGAATGGAACGCCGCGGCCTCGTGCACGTCGTGCGTGTCCTGGGATCTGCCGCTTGGTTCGAGGCGTCGGTTCGGTGTGACGAACATGTCTCCCTGCGGGGTGGTCACCACCTCGACTCGCGTGCCATACAGGTGGGTCAGCAGATTCGAATCCAGCACCGAGCTCATCGGGGAGTAGTGCGGATGCCCGTCCAGCAGATAGATGGCGCCGGTGAGGATCGGCAGCAGCATGTTGAGGTCGTGGGAGACGACCTGTATGCTCATCCGCCATTCATGGTTCATACGCGCCAGCAGCTCCACCATCGAGCGCTGGCTGGCGATGTCGAGATTGGCCAGAGGCTCGTCGAGCAGCAGCAGTCTCGGTTCTCCCACCAGCGCCTGCGCGATGGCGGCCCGCTGTCGGAGTCCTCCGGAGAGTTCGTTGAGCCGGTAGTCGGCCTTGTCGTCAAGACCGACGAACTCCAGGACCTTCGTTACTCGGTCCCGTTCGGTCTTCGTGACGCGGTGCAGGCCGAACCTCGTGCCGGTGAGTCCCAGCAGCACCGATTGGCGGGCGGTGATGTTCGAATCGAGCCCGGAGGTGTAGCTTTGGGGCACGTAGCCGATCTGTGCGTTGCTCTGGCCGGCGGGGCGGCCGAGCACGGTGATGCTGCCGTGCGACGTGGGGATGAGTCCGAGTTCGGCGTCGAGCAGGGTGGTCTTTCCCGTGCCGTTGGTGCCCACCACGGCGGTTACCGTGCCGAGGGGGATGGAGAAGTTGCCGTGGGACCAGATGGTTCGACCGCCACGACGCACTTCGGCGTCATGGAGCGTGACGCTCGCCGGCTCATTCGCGGATGTCGTCATGGATGTGCTCCAGTCATAGGATGCGGATTCAATGGAACTAAATGAGAATAGTAATCAATTTTCCGTCGGTCCGCACCCTCGACGTGTCCCGCACCCATATGTGGTCCGGCTGCGGGAGCCGTGACGGGACTCCTTTTCGGAGCTACTTCTCTGGAGCCGACTCGTCGAGGGCCTTCTCGCATGCCGAGATCAGCGAGTTCATCCAACTGACCAGACTGTCCTGCCCTTCGGGAACCTGTTCGCTCACGTCGAGCACCGGCACCGAGGACTTGTGGGCCGTGCCGGTGATGAGATTCGTCATGTCCGAGGCCTCCTGCGTGTTGTTCACCAGAACGGAGATCTTGCCGGCCGTGATCAGCGACTGGAACTTCTGAACGTCCGCCGGGGCCGGCTCGCTTTCGTTCGCAACCGCCTGGGCATACGCCTGCGGCGTGGCGTCGGTGAGATTGAGATCGCTCATCAGATAGTAGGCCACGGATTCGGTGGCTGCGTAGGTGGCTTTCGGATGCCTCTCGGCGAACGTGTCCATGGTGGTTTCGAGTTCGCTCTCGCTCTTCGACCACGTCTGGAGCCGACCGTCGAAATAGTCCTTCTCGGCGGGGCGTTCCTTGGCGAAGGCCTCGGCCAGCTCACGGGCCATGGCCTTTCGCGCGTCCTTCGAGAACCACAGGTGCGGATTGTCCCCATCCGCAGCGCCGACGGCATCGGCGGCACTGACCGTGGTCACGGTGCCCGCGGATGCCTTGACGGCCCATTCGTCGTATCCGGCGCCATTGACCACGAGAATCCTCGACTTCGAAATCGTGGCGATGTCACTGGTCTGCGGTTCGAAATCATGGGCGTCGACGTTCGTGCTGCCGAGAATGGAAGTGACCTTTACCTGATCCCCTCCGATCTGCTTGGCCAGCAGACCCCACTGATTGATCGATGAGGTGACGGCGATCGGTTCCTGCGGGGATTGCCCTCCGGAGGACGCCGACCCTCCGCACGCGCCGAGCGCCGACAGCGCCACGCAGGTAATGGTGGCCGCGGCGACCTTCTTCATCCGGGACAACATGAACGACATCGTTACCGCCTTGATCAGGGTTGATTTGTTTTCACGATAGCCTATTATGCGGAGCATTGCCCGCCGGCTTGAATACATGAAGCGGATCGCGGGCCTATGAACAGCGACGGAGGAGCATATGGCATTGCGTTTGGACGGCCGTGCGGCAGCGGCCTCGATCAAGGCGGATCTCGCCGCCAGGGTTGAGCGTCTCAAGGAACAGGGCGTGAACCCCGGACTGGGCACCCTGCTGGTGGGACAGGATGCGGGATCGGTGAAATACGTCGCGGGCAAGCACCGTGACTGCGCCGAGGTGGGCATTGCATCGATCGCCGAGGAGCTTCCCGAAACGGCCACGTTCGAAGAGATCGTGGATGCCGTGCACCGGCTGAACGAAAACCCGGCATGCACGGGATTCATCGTCCAGCTTCCGTTGCCGAAGGGCATCGACGAGAACGCCGTGATCGACGAGATCGATCCGTCCAAGGACGCCGACGGCATGCATCCCTACAATCTCGGCGAACTGGTGCTGCATCCGCGCGGAGAGCTGACCACCCCGCTGCCGTGCACGCCGCGCGGCGTGGTGGAACTGCTGGCGATGAACGGCATCGACCTCGACGGCAAGCATGTGGTGGTGCTCGGCCGCGGCATCACCATCGGCCGCACGATCGGTCTGCTGATCGGCCGCAGGGAGATCAACGCCACGGTGACGTGCTGCCACACCGGAACCCGCAACGTGCATGATCTGATGCGTCAGGCGGATGTGATCGTCGCCGCGATGGGCAGCGCGCATTTCGTCAAGCCCGAAGACGTCCGCCCCGATGCCGTACTCGTGGATGTGGGCGTCAGCCGGGTGACGGATCCGCAGACCGGTAGATCACGGATCCTCGGCGACATCGATCCGGCTGCGAGGGAGGTCTGCTATGCCTACACGCCCAATCCGGGGGGAGTGGGGCCGATGACCCGCGCCATGCTGGTGAGCAACGTGGTGGACATCGCCGAACGATCCCTGCGGACCCGGGACTGAAATCCCGGCGAAGCTGTTTCGGGCGGTGCGATGCGGTGCGATCCGGCCCGATTCCACCCATCGGCGACACGCCCGGATTCCTCGCAATGTATTTGACCGGGGATCCCGCTAGACTATCTCCTTGTGCGCTCATAAGGCGTTACGCATAATTGAATATCGAGTATTATCCATCCATCTATTAGAAAACCAGTACATTTACATGGCAGAGAACAACGCAGAAGTCACCAAGGTCGCCATCAACGACATCGGCACCGAAGAGGACTTCATCAAGGCAGTCGATTCCACCATCAAGAACTTCGATGATGGTGATCTGGTCGAAGGCACCGTCGTCAAGATCGATCGTGACGAGGTCCTCCTGGATATCGGCTACAAGACCGAGGGTGTGATCCCCTCCCGCGAGCTTTCCATCAAGAAGGACGTCGATCCCGATGACGTCGTCGAGGTCGGCGACACCGTCGAGGCCCTTGTCATCACCAAGGAAGACAAGGAAGGCCGTCTGATTCTGTCTAAGAAGCGTGCCCAGTACGAGCGCGCCTGGGGCGATGTCGAGAAGATCAAGGAAGCCGATGGCGTGGTCGAAGGTACCGTCATCGAAGCTGTCAAGGGTGGTCTTATCGTCGATATCGGTCTGCGCGGCTTCCTGCCCGCCTCCCTCGTCGAGATGCGCCGCGTGCGCGATCTGGCCCCGTACATCGGCCAGAAGATCCAGGCCAAGATCCTGGAGCTCGACAAGAACCGCAACAACGTGGTGCTGTCCCGTCGCCAGTACCTCGAGGAGACCCAGTCCGAAGTGCGCGAGACCTTCCTCTCGCAGCTCAAGAAGGGCCAGATCCGCGAAGGCGTCATCAGCTCCATCGTCAACTTCGGTGCATTCGTTGATCTGGGCGGTGTTGACGGCCTGATCCACGTCTCCGAGCTGTCCTGGAAGCACATCGACCACCCGTCCGAAGTCGTCAAGGTCGGCGACAAGGTCACCGTCGAGGTGCTCGACGTCGATCTCGATCGCGAACGCATCTCCCTGTCGCTTAAGGCTACCCAGGAGGATCCGTGGCAGCGCTTCGCACGCACCCACATCCCCGGACAGATCGTCAAGGGCAAGGTCACCAAGATCGTGCAGTTCGGTGTGTTCATCTCCGTGGATGACGGCATCGAGGGTCTGGTGCACATCTCCGAGCTGGCCAACCGCCACGTCGAGAACCCGGAGACCGTCGTCAAGCCGGGCGAAGAGGTGTTCGTCAAGGTGATCGACGTCGATCTCGAGCGTCGTCGTATCTCCCTGTCCCTCAAGCAGGCCAACGACTCCGTGGATTCCGCCTCCGAAGACTTCGATCCGGCGCTGTACGGCATGCCGGCCGAGTACGACGAGAACGGCAACTACAAGTACCCCGAGGGCTTCGACCCGGAGACCAACGAGTGGATCCCCGGCTACGAGAAGCAGCGCGAGGAGTGGGAGTCCCAGTACGCCGCGGCCCACGATCTGTGGGAGCAGCACAAGGAGTTTGTCGCCAAGGAGCTGGCGAACGCCGAGGCTTCCGCTGCCGAGGACGGTCAGGCTCCGAAGGAAGACAAGCCGGAAGAGGTTTCCAACTACTCCTCCGAGAGCACTTCCGAAGGTACCCTCGCCGGTTCCGACCAGCTGGCCGCCCTGCGCGAGCAGCTGCTCAACGAGAAGAAGTGAATCGCTTCTTCGATCGGTAGTAATCGAATAGTTACTGCTAAATGACATACCGGGTGCGGTCGTCGATGATTCGGCGACCGCACTTTGCATATTCGCTTTGCATAGCATATTCGCCTCATCTCCTACCGCTGTTGACCGCGTATCGGGGGTAGACTGAACAACGTTGGCGGAAGAGGATCGGGCATTGACGCCCGTCTTGCTACGTGAGGAGCGAAGATGTTTACTCGGGTCGGACTTACCGGAGGCATCGCAGCGGGGAAGAGTACCGTTTCCAGCCGGTTTCGCAGTCTCGGTGCCTATGTGATCGACTATGACGAACTGGCGCGCAGGGTCACGGCGAGCGGCACCGAAGGATTCGACCGGATCATCCGTACGTTCGGTCGCCGGGCCAGAGGACGTGACGGGGAGCTCAACCGCGGATGGCTCTCGACCAACGTGTTCAATGATCCCGAAAAGCTGCGGGCGCTCAATGCCATCGTGCACCCTCTGGTGTTTCGTGAGGCCGGAAGTCTTGAATACCGGTGGATAGACGAGCATCCCGATCCGAAGGACGGCACCAGCAGGCTGGTGATTCATGACATCCCCCTACTGGTGGAGACTGCCCGTTGGGATTACTTCGATGCGATCATCACGGTGGAGGCTCCCGAGGATGTGCGCATCCGACGCATGGTGCGCAACAGGGGCATGACGAAGGAGGCTGCGATCGCGCGCATCAGGAATCAGGCCACCCAGCAGCAGCGCTTCGACATCGCCGACTACGTGATCGATTCCACCAAGCCTCTCGAACAGATGTACGAGGATGTGGATAGACTGTACCGTATTCTGACGCATCCCGCATACTGATGGTTTGCCGGTTTTACCAACGTCTTTTTCGAAGGCGGTCGATGATGCGGCGCTACGCGGAGGACAGTCGAGGAGAGGAACGGTGATCAGGCGATATGGGATTCCAGATTCAGCGTATTGACAAGCCTTTCGTGGTGAAATCCCCCTATCGGCCCAGTGGCGATCAGCCTCAGGCCATCGACGAGCTGGCCCGTCGCATCGAGAACGGCGAGAATGACGTGGTGCTGATGGGAGCCACGGGAACGGGAAAGACCGCCACCACCGCATGGCTGATCGAGCGGCTTCAACGTCCCACGCTGATTCTGGAGCCCAACAAGACCCTTGCCGCACAGCTATGTGCCGAATTCCGTGAGCTGATGCCCGACAACGCAGTGAGCTATTTCGTCAGCTACTACGATTACTACCAGCCTGAAGCCTATATTCCGCAGACGGACACCTACATCGAGAAGGATTCGAACATCAACGACGATGTGGAGCGGTTGCGTCATGCCGCCACGGCGAATCTGCTCACCCGTCGCGACTGCGTGGTGGTGGCCACGGTCAGCTGCATCTATGGTCTCGGCACGCCGGAGGAATACGCCGGGCGCATGCTGTTTCTCAAGGAAGGGCAGGAGATCAACCGGGACGATCTGCTGCGCAAGTTCGTCGACATGCAGTATAAGCGCAATGACATCGCCTTCACCAGAGGCACGTTCCGGGTTCGAGGCGATACCGTCGAGATCATTCCCGTATACGAGGAACTGGCGATCCGCATCGAGTTCTTCGGCGATGAGATCGACCGCATCAGCACTCTGCATCCGTTGACCGGCGATGAGATCGCCCACGAGCCGCAGGTGCACATCTTTCCGGCATCGCATTATGTGGCGGGGCCGGCACGCATGGAGCGCGCGCTCAAGACCATTCGCGAGGAGCTCGACGAGCGTGTGGCCGAGTTGAAGAAGCAGGGCAAGGACCTTGAGGCCCAGAGACTCACCCAGCGCACCACATACGATCTGGAGATGCTCACCCAGATCGGCGTGTGCCAAGGGGTGGAGAACTATTCACGGCATTTCGACGGGCGTGAGCCCGGCACACCGCCGCATACGCTGCTGGATTTCTTCCCTGACGATTTCCTGCTGGTGATCGATGAATCCCATGTTACGATCCCGCAGATCGGGGCCATGTACGAGGGGGATGCCAGCCGCAAGAGAACATTGGTGGAGCATGGTTTCCGACTGCCGAGCGCAATGGACAACCGTCCGCTCAAATGGGATGAGTTCCTGCAGCGCATCGGGCAGACCGTCTACCTGTCGGCCACTCCGGGGGACTATGAGCTGGGGCTTTCCGACGGCGTGGTCGAGCAGATCATCCGTCCGACGGGATTGGTGGATCCGAGGATCGATGTGCGGCCGGTTCGCGGGCAGGTGGATGATCTGCTCGGCGAGATCAAGACGCGTGTCGGCCGCAACGAGCGGGTGTTGGTCACCACGCTGACCAAGAAGATGGCCGAGGATCTCACCGACTATCTGCTTGAACGGGACATCAAGGTGGAGTATCTGCATTCCGATGTGGACACGCTGCGAAGGGTGGAACTGCTGCGCGAGCTGCGCGAAGGCAAGATCGACGTGATCGTGGGCATCAATCTGCTCAGGGAGGGCCTCGACCTGCCCGAGGTTTCGCTGGTGGCGATACTCGACGCCGACAAGGAGGGCTTCCTCAGATCGTATCGTTCGCTGATCCAGACGATAGGACGTGCGGCCAGAAACGTGGACGGCACGGTGATCATGTACGCCGATCATCGCACCGACGCCATGCGCAAGGCCATTGAGGAGACGAATCGACGGCGGACCAGGCAGATCGAATACAACCGTGAGCACGGCATCGATCCGAAGCCGCTCATCAAGAAGATCAGCGACGTCAACGACATGCTTGCCAAGGAGGATGTGGATACCCAAACCCTGTTGGAAGGCGGATACCGCAATGCGAACAAGGCCGGCAATTCGCATTTGGGCATTCCCACCTTCGACGCCGACGAGGCCGAGAAGAGGCATCGGGAGATTCTCGAAGCCGGTCTGCCGGCGCAGGATCTGGTCGATCTCATCCGACAGCTTTCCGAGCAGATGCACACCGCCGCCGAACAGTTGCAGTTCGAGCTTGCGGCGCGTCTGCGCGACGAGATACGGGATCTGAAGAAGGAACTCCGTCAGATGACCGAAGCGCAAAAATAACGGATCCGGACGGCTGGTTTGGTCCGTGACGAGGAAGGATGCTATCGATGACGAATGATGGAACCGGAGACGGCAACGGCCGTGATCGGCGGATGGCGATCGTGCAGATCGTCGTGGGCGTGCTGATGGCGGCAGGGCTGGTCGTGGCCGCGGGTCTGCTGTATGATTGGCGGCTCGCCGTGCTGCTGATGATCATGATGATTCCGGCGGTTCTGGCCACGATCGTGATCCACCATCATCCGGAACGGACCGGTGGCCGTAGCGCGTTCGGCATCACCGATGCCTCAACGCTGCTGGAGCCGTTCACCGCTGTCCGTCGTGCGGTGGCCGAGGAGGATGCGTCCGATACCGCTGACAGCGAACATGATCGCACGTCGCGAAAGGTCACGACGTCTCACGCCGACTAGGACGGGGAACGTCGCTGCATCCTTCCCCCGGAGGGGATGATGCCGGAGGCGCGATCCGCAAGGCAAATGCCGGTACGTGGTTCAAGTCCGCATCATCCGTCATGTTTTTTCCGTATAGTGGTGTCACATGGCTGAGACACCCTTATGGTTCATGGTTGCCACGTTTGTGGTACTGGCAATTTTCTTCATCGTCGATCTGGTTATCATCGGTCGGCGGCCGCATGTGCCGTCCACGGCGGAATGCGTGCGTCACATCGCGTTCTTCGTCGTCATGGCGTTGATTTTCGGCGGATGCATCTGGTATTTCGCCGGACATCAGCCCGCCATCGAGTTCTACTCCGGATGGCTCACGGAATACTCGCTGAGCATCGACAATCTGTTCGTGTTCGTCATCATCATGTCGAACTTCGCGGTTCCCAAGCAGATTCAGAAGTACGTGCTCTCGGTGGGCATCACCATCGCTCTGATCTTCCGAGGCATCTTCATTCTGCTCGGCGCCGCGATCATCACCCGGTTCACTTGGGTGTTCTTCCTCTTCGGCGCGTTCCTGCTGTATACCGCCTTCAACCTTGCGTTCGGTAAGGACGACGATGAGGAATATCATGAGAACGCTCTGATCGCCACCCTGCGCAAGGCCATCCGCATCAGCGAGGACTACGACGGCGAGAAGCTGCGCACCACGAAGAACGGAGTGCGCTACTGGACTCCGCTGCTGGTGGTGTTCCTCGCCATCGGCACCACCGATGTGATGTTCGCCTTCGACTCGATACCGGCCATCTTCGGTCTCACCAAGGATCCGTTCATCGTCTTCACCTCGAACGTGTTCGCCCTGCTCGGACTCCAGCAGCTGTACTTCCTGCTCGGCGCGCTGATCGACAAACTCGTGTACCTGCCGATCGGCCTGTCCGTGGTGCTCGGATTCATCGGCGTGAAGCTGATCATGGAGGCGCTGCATGCCAACACGCTGCCGTTCATCAACGGCGGTCAGCCGATCCATGCGGTTCCCGAGATCCCCACCTGGCTTTCGTTGGCGGTGATCATCGTATCCATCGGCACGGCGGCCATCGCCAGCGTGGTGAAGATGAGGAAGTTGGCCACTCGCGAGCAGAAGGCGAACGAGGACTGACCGCATTATGAACAGTGAGCGCTCACACAACACGCCGTCGCGGTTGGCGCTCAGGTCTGGAACAGATAGTAAGCTAAGCCATGGCAACAGCGGGGCATCGGAATCCCGTGCCCCCACCGTCTAGAAGGAATAGGCAGGCAATATGCGTAAAGCCAAGATCGTAGATACCATCGGACCGGCTACCGAGTCGCTGGAGAACATCACCAAGCTCGTCGAAGCCGGAATGGACGTCGCTCGTCTGAATCGTTCCCACGGCACGCCCGAAGACCATCTGAGGGTCTACAACAATCTTCGCGAAGCCGGCAAGACCGTTGGTCGTAACGTCGCCGCTCTGGTTGATCTGCAGGGTCCGAAGATTCGTTGCGGCTGGTTCAAGAAGAACGCCGATGGTGAGGACAAGGTCTTCCTGAAGGTCGGTCAGGAGTTCACCATCACCACCGATGACATCGAAGGCGACGAGCACATCACCTCCACCACGTTCAAGGGTCTGCCCGGCGACTGCCATCCGGGGGATCCGATCCTCATCGACGACGGCAAGGTTCGTCTTGAGGTCACCAGCGTTGAGGGCAACAACGTGCACACCAAGGTCGTTGTGGCCGGTCCCGTCTCCTCCCACAAGGGCATTAACCTGCCCGGTGTGGCCGTGAGCCTGCCCGCCCTGACCGAGAAGGACGAGGCCGATCTGCGTTGGGCCATCCGCACCGGCGCCGACATCATCGCCATGTCCTTCGTGCGTTTCGCCACCGACATCGATCGCGCCCACGAGATCATGGACGAGGAGGGTCGTCGCATCCCGATCGTCGCCAAGATCGAGAAGCCGCAGGCTCTTGAGAACCTTGAGGATATCGTCAAGGCCTTCGACGGCATCATGGCCGCCCGTGGCGACATGGCCGTCGAGTGCCCGCTGGAAGAGGTCCCGCTGGCCACCAAGCGCATCATCGAGCTGGCCCGTAAGTACGCCAAGCCCGTGATCGTGGCCACCGAGGTTCTCGGCTCCATGGTCAACTCCCCGGTGCCGTCCCGCGCCGAGGCCTCCGACTGCGCCAACGCCGTGCTTGACGGCGCCGACGCCACCATGACCTCCAACGAGACCGCCGTCGGCAAGTACCCGACCGAGACCGTGTCCACCATGGCGCGCATCTCCAGCTACGCCACCTCCCACGGCTTCGACCGTATCCCGGAAATGAAGAACCTGGATATGTCCAAGTCCGGCGCCGTTTCCTCCGCCGCCGTGGATCTGGCCGACAAGCTCAACGCCAAGGCCATCGTGGCCTTCACCCAGACCGGCGACACCGTGCACCGCATCTCCCGCGAGCGTCCGGCCGCCCCGATCTACGGTCTGACCACCAACGAGCACACCCAGCACTGGCTGGCTCTGAGCTGGGGCACCGAGGCCTTCCTGCTCGACAAGGACTACCACGACATGACCCGCAAGGAAGTCATGGCTCTTGTCGACTCCACGCTGAAGGCTGCCGGCAAGCTGGAGGATGGCGACCACATCGTGGTGCTGAGCTGCTCTCAGGGTGATCACAAGCCGGGCAGCACCGACTCCATCTATGTGCACACCGTCGGTCACGGCGAGTGAACCGTATCGCGATATCGGACGATTCGCAGGCCTGATGGTCTGAATTGATCGGTTCGATACCGTCTGAGCCCGTCCGCGTTCCGTCATAAGACACGCGGACGGGCTCAAATCTTTGTGCGGGAGAATCAAATGGTGTACTCTCTCACAAGGAGGAAACGCCCCGGTATCCCAATTGGTAGAGGAGACAGCCTCAAAATCTGTACAGTGTGGGTTCGAGTCCCACCCGGGGCACGGTCGAGCGGCTTTGGCTGCTTTTCTTTGTGCGGCTTTAAATTCGCTAGGCCTTACAGGCACGCCCCTGCTTACAAAGAAGTCGGCGGCAAGCTTATGAGATTGTGACAATGAAAGGGGCTTCTCACATGGCTGATGTGGATGTTGAAGATCTGGTCGATGATCCCAAGGGTCGCACTGTTGTGGTGGCCGAGGACGAAGCCTTGATTCGTCTGGATATCGTGGAATCCCTGCGCGCCGCGGGATACGACGTTGTCGGAGAGGCGGCTAGCGGCCAGGAGGCCGTGGATCTGGTCAAGGAGCTTGAGCCGGATGTCGTGGTGATGGATGTCAAGATGCCGGTGAAGGACGGTATCACCGCGGCCAAGGAGATCGCTGAGGAAAATTTGGCTCCCGTGGTCATGCTGACGGCGTTCTCCCAGCAGAATCTGGTGGAAAAGGCCGCCGATGCCGGTGCCATGGCCTACGTGGTTAAGCCGTTCGTGCCCGAGAAGCTGTTCCCCGCGCTGGAAGTGGCCATCAGCCGTTTCGATCAGATGAACGCTCTGCGTGATGAAGTCTCCGATATGAAGGCTCGTTTCGAAGCCCGCAAGCGTGTGGATCGCGCCAAGGGCCTGTTGATGGAGAAGATGGGGCTGACCGAGTCCGAGGCATTCCGCTGGATTCAGAAGACGTCGATGGATCGTCGTCTGACCATGCAGGAGGTCGCGGACGCCGTCATCGATCAGGTGCAGGGCTGAGGTGTCGATGGATCTGTCTGCGACCAGTCTGAAACCAGCGATCGCAGACAGGCGTCTGCTGGTCATTGACGGCCATTCGCTGGCGTTCCGCGCCTATTTCGCGCTACCGGTGGAGAATTTCACCACTTCGGCCGGCATGGCCACCAATGCGGTGTGGGGTTTCGCATCCATGCTTTCCCGGGTGATTCTTGACGAGCACCCGACTCATATCGCCGTTGCGTTCGACGTCAAGGGCGGTACCTTCCGCAACGAACTGCTGCCTCAATACAAAGGCACGCGGGATGCCGCCCCCGAGGATCTGCTCACGCAGCTGCCGGTCATCCAAAGGCTGCTCGACGCGCTTGGCGTCACGTATATCGAGAAGCCGGGATTCGAAGGCGATGACGTCATCGCCACCCTTGCCACGATGGGGGAGCAGGCGGGGTTCGATACGCTTGTTCTTTCCGGTGATCGCGACGCGTTCCAGCTGATCGACGACAAGATCACCGTGCTGTATCCCGGGCATCATTTCAAAGATCTCAAGCATATGACGCCGCAGGCCGTGGAGGACAAGTACAAGGTTCCCCCGCAGCGGTATCCGGATCTTGCCGCGTTGAGGGGCGAGACGGCCGACAACATTCCCGGCGTTCCCGGCGTGGGTGACGGGTTCGCCGCGAAATGGATCAACCAGTTCGGCTCCCTTGATGGGATCATCGAGCACGCCGACGAAATCGGCGGCAAGAAGGGCGAGGCGCTGCGCGAGAACATCGAGCAGGTGAAGCTCAATCGCAGGGTGAACGCGTTGGTGCGTGATCTTGATCTTAATGCGCAGGTGGGCGACCTGGTGCTCGCCGAACCGGATCTTTCGGCGGTGGACAAGCTCTTCGCCGAGTTGGAATTCGGGCCGAGAACCAAGCAGCGACTGCTCAAGGCGTTTCCCGGAGGCGAATCCTCGCGGATCACGACGGAGGAGCCCGAGTCTGAATGCGCTATAGAGGATCCGACCATCGATGATATCGATACGGATGGGTTTGAGGGGTGGGCGGCCCGGCATATCGTCGAAGTTCTTCCCGCAGGCGAGGTTCATGTCGATTCGTTGGACGATCCTTCCCGAACCGTGAACGCTTTCTGGACGATTCACGTCGAAGGTACGATCCTTCACGGGGAAAGCACGCCGTGGTCGTTGAGCGTTCTCGCCCCTGATCGTCATGCGGTGGTGCTCTCTCCGGCGCAGGCTCGCGAACAGAGTGCCGTGATTTCGCGATTGCTGGCCTCCCATGCCGGCACATGCGCCATGCACGGGTACAAGGAGCAGATCCATCTGCTCGCAGCATTGGGCATTGAAGCGGCGCATCCGTGGTTCGACACCCAGCTGGCCGGATATCTGGTGGAATCCGATTATCATCCGGATTCGTTGGATGCGGCCGTGTCCCATTTTCTGGATGTTCAGGTCGAATCCCGGAAGGATCAGCCGTCCCAGGGCGAGCTTCTGCTTGATGGCGATCAGGCTCAGGGTGATGCCGGTGAGATCGACGAGGTCCTTGCCGCACGACGGGTCGCCTGCGTGAGCGCACTGGTGTGCAAACTGGTGCCGATGATGAGTCAGCGTCGGCAGTACGAGCTGATGCACACCGTGGAGATTCCCGTTTCGGAGATTCTGGCGGCCATGGAGCTGCGTGGCGCCGCCGTGGATCAATCCCGATTGGTCGATATGCGCGACCGTTTCGCGGCGGAGGCCCGCGAGGCGCAGGAGCAGGCATGGGATGCCGCGAACAAGCGCATCAACCTGCAGAGTCCTAAGCAGCTGCAGACGGTGCTGTTCGACGACATGCAGCTTCGAGGAACGCGCAAGACCAAAAGCGGCGGGTATACCACCGATGCTTCGGCTTTGCAGGAGATGGCCATTCGCAACGTCAACAACGAGCGTGCCAGCATGTTCCTCGTATCGTTGCTGCGATTCCGGGAGACCAACAAGCTCAAGCAGATCGTGCAGAGTCTGCTTGATGAGGTGAACGGGAACGACGGTCGCATTCACACCACGTTCGAACAGACCGTAGCCGCCACTGGGCGTCTGAGTTCCGTGGCCCCCAACCTGCAGAACATTCCCAACCGGAATGTGGCCGGTCGTGAGATTCGTGGCGCCTTCGTGCCGGGAGAAGGCTACGTGTCGTTGATGAGCTGCGACTATTCGCAGGTGGAGCTGCGCATCATGGCGCACTGTTCCGGTGACGAGTCGCTGATCGAAGCGTTCCGGTCGGGAGCGGATTTTCATCGGTATGTGGCTTCGCTGGTGTATGGGATTCCCGTGGATGATATCACTGCGGATCAGCGTTCGCATGTGAAGGCGATGAGCTATGGTCTGGCCTATGGTCTGAGCACATACGGTTTGGCCCAGCAGCTGAAGATCTCTCCCGCGGAGGCCGATGTACTCAAGGACAAGTATTTCGCCACCTTCGGCAAGGTGCATGAATATTTGGAGACGCTGGTTTCCGAGGCAAGGGAGAAGGGGTACACCGAAACCATGTTCGGTCGCCGCCGGTATTTCCCCGGACTGCGTTCCACGAACCGTCGGGTTCGGGATGCGGCGGAGCGTGGCGCTCTCAATGCGCCGATTCAGGGAACCGCCGCGGACATCATGAAGCTGGCGATGATCAAGGCTGATGGCGCGTTGCGTGAGGCGGGCGTTCGAAGCCGCATCATTCTGCAGATCCATGACGAACTGGTGCTGGAGGTGGCCGGGGGAGAGGCCGAGCGGGTCACCGATCTGGTGAGCCGGGCCATGGAGACCGCGGTGCATCTGGACGTGCCGCTGGATGTTTCCACCGGCATCGGCGACGACTGGCAGTTGGCCGCGCACTGATCAGGGGCGTGCTGCGTATCGTCGGATTCGAAGGTGATGGTATGGAGACGCCTGATCGAAGTCCGATCATGGGATCGTAAGGAGGAGACGTATGGGTGATCCTACGGTGAAGCGCGTGGTCGACGTGCTGGAGACTCTGTATCCGTTGAGATATGCCGAAAGCTGGGATGAGCCGGGTCTGATCGTGGGTGATCTCGCTCATCCGGTGCGCCGCATATACTGCGCGGTCGATCCGACGATCGCGACCGTTCGCGAGGCCGTGGCCTATGGGGCCGATCTGATGATCACCCATCACCCGCTGTTCTTCCGTTCGGTGCATGCGGTGTCCGGTCTGGGATTTCGGGGGGATATCGTCAATACGCTGGTGGGGGCCGGCTGCGCGCTGTGGGTGGGACACACCAACGCCGATTCGGCTCACCGGGGAACGGCCCACGCCTTCGCCGATCGTCTGGGACTGTTGGAGCAGAAGCCTCTGGTGCCCATCGACGATCCGAATGGCGACCATCCCGTGGGCTTGGGGCGGGTCGGTCGGCTCGCTTCTCCGACGACGCTGGGTGATCTTGCCCGCAAGGTGTCGCAGCTGTTGCCTCACACGCAGATGGGTGTTCAGGTGGCGGGCGATCCCGATGCGCAGGTTCGTACCGTCGCTACGTTGCCCGGTTCGGGAGACTCCCTGTTCGACGAGGTGCGGGCCAGCGGTGTGGACGTATACATCACCAGTGATCTGCGGCATCATCCGGCCACCGACGCTTGGCAGCAGGCGGTGTATGAGGCCGAGCTGCGCGCCCGTGGCTTTGCGGTCGGATCCGGCGATGCCATGCCCCGCCCGATGCTGATCAACACGCCGCACTCCGCGATCGAACGTTCGCTGTTCCACTATCTCGTCGGCGATGTCGCCGACGCGGTGGAGCGGGAAACCGGTGTTCGTCCGTTGATCGAGCTCTCGCGGACGAACACCGACCCCTGGTCGATGCGGGTCTGAATCATCAGCGGCCGAGGCGGGAGAGCTTCAGCGGGTCGAGCACGTCGTCGAGGATCTCCTTGCGGATCCGACCTTCATCCACCGCCACGTCGTGCACGCTGCGTCCCTCGGCCAATGCCTTCTTGGCCAGACGAACCGCCTCCTCGTAGCCGACGTAGCCGTTGAGCGACGTGGCCAGTGACGCGCTGTGCTCGGCGCGCTCACGCCCCAGTTCGGCATTGACGGTGATGCCGTCCACACAGTTGGCGCGCAGCGTATCCATGGCATGGGCGAGGATCGTCATGCCGTCGAGCAGCGAATGCACGACCACCGGTTCGAAGGCGTTGAGCTGAAGCTGGCCCGCCTCCGATGCGAACGCCACCGTGGTGTCCATGCCCATCACGGTGAATACGCTCTGGTTCACGCTTTCCGGGATCACCGGGTTGATCTTGCCCGGCATGATCGAGGAACCCGCCTGCCTCGCCGGAATATGGATCTCCACGAGACCGGCCTGAGGTCCGCTGGTGAGCAGACGGATGTCGTTGGCGATCTTGCCCAGATGCACGGCCATGCGCTTCATCGCGCTGGACGTGTCGACGAAATCGCCCATGTCGCTGGTGGCGGCGATGGAATCCTTGGCTGCGGTCACGCAGATGCCGGAGACGTACCGCAGGTGTTTGACGACGGTTTCCCGGAACCGAGGGTCGGCGCAGATGCCGGTGCCGATGGCGGTGCCGCCGAGGTTCACCGTGGAGAGACGGCCGATTTCGGCGTTGAGCTGTCGTACGTCATCGCACAGCACGGAATGGTATGCGCCGAACTCCTGGCCGAACGTCATGGGCACGGCGTCCTGGAGCTGTGTGCGGCCCAGCTTGACGATGTGGTCGGTGCGGTGGGAGAGCGCCATGAACGACATGGCCAGAGCCTCGCCGCTGCGGATGAGCCTGCGCAGCGCGAAGATCAGCGCGAGACGGCATGCGGCTGGGTAGGTGTCGTTGGTGGACTGCGACTTGTTGACGGTGTCGTTCGGATGGATGAGCCGGTAGTCGCCGCGGCGATGGCCGGCGATTTCCAGGGCGCGGTTGGCGATCACCTCGTTCACGTTCATGTTGGTGCTGGTTCCCGCGCCTCCCTGCAATACGTCCACGGGGAACTGGTCGTTCAGGCGCCCGTCGTAGAGGTCCCGGCAGGCGGCGTCGATGAGTCGGCATTGCGTCTGGGTGATGCCGCCCAGTTCGGCGTTGGCCCGGGCGCATGCCTGCTTCACCAGCGCGTAGGCGCGGATCAGTTCGGGGTGGTGGCTGACGGGGATGCCGGAGATGGGGAAGTTTTCGATGGCTCGCTGCGTGTGGATGCCCCAATAGGCCTTCGCCGGGACCGGCAGGCTGCCGATGCAGTCGTGCTCCGTTCTGGTGGCGCGGTTGTCGCCGGTGTTCGGGTCGAAGGGACGGACGCCGTCTGGATTGCGCATGGTATCGGTGATGGCCACATCGGTCAGGGTCGCAGCGGTCATTGGTAACCTCCTGGTGTTCGGTAATGCTCGGTTTTGCCGAGGTGTCGGCGTGCTGGTTTCGTGGGGGTGCGCCGTGGAAATCAACAGTTCCAGACCATACGCACCCATGATGTATCGCACAAGAGCACCACTTCCTTGAATTAACACAGGGAAAACCTATGGATTGTAGATTGTCCGCATCGTTGGTGCCTATGGATTCGAGGAGTGATCCCGCTGGCCATGGCAGTGCGATGGATTGGTTGCTCACAAGAATAGGGGGGTATATGACTGCCGCTTCGATGACGTTGACGCAGGTTCAGGCGTTCTACTACGCCGCCACATTGGGGTCGTTCACCGCCGCCGCCGACTACATGGGCATGACGCAGCCGACGGTGAGCGAGCTGGTGCGCAAGATAGAAACCAGTTACGGTCTTCCGCTGTTTGTTCGAGGAGGGCGTCGCCTAGTGCTCACCACGGCCGGACGTACCTTGCTGCCGTGGGCGAAGCGTCTGCTCGACGGTGCGCTGGGGGCGCAAAGCGCGTTGACGTCGCTGCTGACGGGAAAGGGGGGTACGGTATCGTTCGGGATTCTGCGCAACGCCGGATACTACGGATTGTCCGGACTCGCGGCGGTGTTCTGCGAGGCGCATCCGAACGTACATCTGCGTCTTGTCGGACAGAATTCGTTCGAAGTGGCGGATGCAGTGCGTGACGGTGAACTGGAGGCGGGTCTGCTATGTCTGCCGGTGCCGTCCGAGGGATTGGAGATCACGCCGCTGATGCGGCAGGAGATCGTGTGGGCCAGTTCCAAGCCGGAGCGGTGCGCACGGCCGATGCGGGTCGAGGACATTCCCGCCGAGCCGTTGATCCTCTATGACGCCCACCATGGATGGCATGATCCGTCCCGCCGTCAGCTCGCCCAGCAGGCGCAGATGCATGGCATCACGCTGGAACCGATCATCGAGATCGAAACGGTGGGCGCGGCGGTCGATCTGGTGGCCCACGGTCTGGGGGATACGATCCTGCCGAAGGCGGTGGCCATGGACGTGGATTTCCCGTCGACCGTGTACACCACGTCGTTTGAGGAGCCGATCTACGATACGTTCGCTCTGGTGACCCGCAAGGATTGGGAGCTTTCGCCGATGGCCTCATATATCGCCGATCTCGCCGTATCAATGCTGCTGTCCACGGCCACCGCCGAGGATGTGGATCTCACCTCCGGTCATATTGGACGTGTACCATCATGAAGCATGAGAACTCTGCTTTGCTTCGGTGATTCCAACACGTTCGGCACCGATCCGCTCCATCCGGGAACACGGCATCCGTTCGACGTTCGCTGGACCGGTCGGCTCGCCACGATGCTCGCCCCGGAGTGGCGTGTGATCGAGGAGGGGATGGGCGGGCGGACCACGGTGTTCGATAATCCGCTGGAACCGCAGCGTGCGGGCATTCACGCGCTGCCGATCATATTGCAGTCCCATCGTCCGCTCGACTGCGTGATCGTAAGTCTCGGCACGAATGATCTCAAGGAGCTGTTCCACGCGTCGCCGCGCACCATCGCCGCGGCGGCCGGTCAGGTGTGTGCGACGATCCGCGACTATCCGTACGGCGGATGCGGTCCCGCCCCTCGGATTCTGCTGGTGTCGCCGATCGCCGTCAAACCCGGGATTTCGCGTAGCCCGTATGTGGGCTTCGCCGAGGATTCCGTGGAGCGTTCGCACCGTCTGGCGCCGTTCTACCGCAGTGTCGCCGAGGAGAACGGATGGCTGTTCCTCGACGCGGCCGCCGTGGCCGAAGCCAGTGACGCCGACAAGCTGCACATGGATGCGAGGAGCCACGCGCGGCTGGCCGACGCCGTCGCCGACATGCTCCGTAGCGAATTTCCCGGCTGATTTCCCTGCACGTTGCCGTGCCTACGCCTGGTGACGCTTGCCGTGGCGTCGGGCGGCCAGCGTCATGGCAGTGCCGATGACGATCAGAAACAGGCCTCCGATGGCCGCCCAGCCGATCTGCACGCCGAAACCGCCGGTGAGCGGCAGCGTGTTGACCGGCACTGGGATGCGCTCGTCGGCAACCGTGAACGTCGTGTTGGTCGACACCGGCAGCCCGAAGCTCCGGGCTTTGTCGAGCGCCTTCTGATACTCGGCGTCGTTGTCGCCCCTGATCATCGCATAGTGCTTGGTGGAGTCAAGGACGTACTTCACCACAGTGCCATCATCCCTGGTGAAGGTGGGGGCTTCGGTCTCCACGAAATAGTAGAGCGCGTAGTTGTCGAGTGGATCCTCCGCGGTGCCGAATTCCAGCGAGCCGTTGGCATCGGTCGTACCGGCGCGTACCTTCGCTGCCGCGGTCTCGACCTGCTCGTCGGTGACCTTGCCGTTGGACGGCTTGCCCAGCTTGTTCATGTCTACTTTGTAGAGCGCGAACCTGGCGCCCGGCAGAGTCCGGGACAGGTACGACGCATCCACCTTGATGATGGCGATGGAGCCGGCCGTACCCGACGTGCCGGCCTGCGCGTTGGTGACGCCCCACTCCCTTTCGTTGGTTGCGCTGCCGCCACGCTGCCCTTCCAGCGTGGCCACATTCCTGAGATTCACCTTGTCTCCGGGCCTGCCGGAGGGCATGACGTCGTAGACGACCCTCACTGGCGTGGCATCCGGCAGGGTGATCGTGAGTTTCTGCGTCGGATTGCCGTCGGCGTCGGTGACGTCTTCGAGCCTGACGGGCACATCAAGCCTGCCGTCCGTGGCATCATTGGTGATCCGCATCGAACCGGGCAGGAAGGTTCCCTTGGCATCCATCACGTCGGAAAGCGTCACCGTGTCGGAGTCCGGCACGGTGTCGACGCCCTCGGGGTTCACCGCAATGGTGTAGCGCACATGGTTGAGCTGCTCCTCGGCATGGGCTGTCTTGTCGATCACGGGATTCCTGCCGGTGACCGTGGCGGAGCCGCCGCCGAGATCGGTGCCGTTCGTCGATGCGCTCGCGGTGTTGGTGAAGGCTACGTCCTTGCCTGTTCCCTTGGCTGCGGTCTGATAGGTGAGCGTGGCGAAGGCCTTGTAGTAGCCGTCGTTCTGCCGCAGATTGTCCGTGGGGATGGTGAATTCGAGCCGGCCGTTGTTGTTGGAGGTGATGGTCTTGTCAAGGTCCTGATTCCTGAATGGGCCGACATCCAGACCCGCCTGAATGTCGTATTTGCCGCCCGGCACGTAGCTCATGCCCTCGGGTAGGGTTTCTCGCACCACGATGGGCTTGCCCTCGGTGTTCACCTGACCATGATGGTTGTTGGGATCGGCATCCTCGTTCACCACGACGGTCCAGTTGGCCACCCATGCGCCCACTGAGGTGTCGTTCGGATCGATCGTGCTCCACTGGAAGCGGCTGTCCCTGTGGAGTTTGCCGGTTTTGGAGACCAGATTGGTTTTGTCGACGTGGTCCACCGCATTGTAGCCCTGACTGGGGTTGCTGCCGAACTTGACGAGGGAACGGTTGGCGTAGTCGCCGGGCGTTCCGCTGCACACGGTGGCGTAGGTGACGATGATGTCGGCGGCGCCGAAGGCGGCCTTGACGGAGTCGCCTTTGAATTTGACGTTGAATGATGTGTCTTTGCCGGGCGTGAAGGACCGCGTGAAATCGTAGTCGGTTCCCTCCACGAGGGTGGCGCTTCCGATCGTGAACGTCGGTTTGGCTGTGAAATGGAAGGTAGAGCCGTTCGGCTGACCGTTCAGCGCGTCGGCGAATTCGAGTGTGGTGGGGTCGGTCGATTTCGGCATGCGGGAGGTGTAGATGGTCGAGGTCCAGGTGGCTTCGCCGGCGTCGTTCGTGGATGCGCTCGAATCAAGCTGCTTATGGATGTAGTCGATGTCGGGTGTGAACACGCCGACGTCGCTGCCGTTGGGCCGCCCGGAGTTGGGCGGCGGAGTGGCCTGCGCGTTGTTGACCGCGCTGCCATGCGATTTCGGGTCGTCGAGCCTGGTGTGGTAGACGATGCGGTATTGCCGCCGTCCGGCATCCTGGGGGAACGTGTAGGTGAAGCTCGTGGCCGTGGGATCCAGTGTGCCGGTGGCGTAGATGTTGTTCCCGCTGGCGCCTTCATAGACGGTGTAGGAGCCGGCGTACTTATGGCCGGACTTCAGGGTGTCGGTGAAGACGTAGTCGCCCATGTCGGCCTTGAGGTTGCCGACGTTGAGGTTCACCGTCCATTTGATGCCCGCGCTGCCGTCGGCTGCACCATCGCCCTTGTCCACCATCCGATAGGAGAGATCGGGTGTGGTATGGGCGCTGTTCGGCTCGCTGCCTCCCGGATTGCTGCCATCCCACTGCCATGTGGCGGTGTTGTCGGCGTCGTCGAGCTTCTCGCCCTGCGCGAGCTTGCTGAGTGCCGCCTCGGAAAGCGTGGCCTTGTAGGTGAGCTTGTGGCCATTGCCGTCGGCGGTTTTGACGCTGCCGAGCCTTACGGTGGCTTGCTGCCCGTCCACGGAGACACCGTCCGCCGCAATCGTCTTGCCGTCAAACCGGAAGCTTTCGGGCGCGAACCGGAAGTTCGTGCCCATCATGTCGGTGACCACGAGGTTGCTGACATCGAACCTGTTGTTGAGCGTGACGGTGAACGTTACGGTGCCGTCGTCGTTGACCGTCCAATCCTTGCCGCCCTCTATCTCGGTTTTATCGAGCTGGATGGTGATGCCCGAACCGGTACCGGGGAAGGTGACCGTCTCCTTGTTGCTGTCGACGCCGCCATCGCCTTTGAGCGTGAAGTCGAAGCTCACGAACGATTTGATGTCGGAGCCGTGCTGACGCAGCCAGTCTTCGTTCCACTTCTCATAGGCCAGACCGTTGCTGATCCACCATGTTCCCGCCACGTTGCCCTGGCCATCGAACAGGTCATTCGGTTCGATGTTCCTGACACTGATGTTGTCGGGAAACGTGTAGAAGCGTGTGGGGCTTTCCAATGTGGGCTTTTCGGATTCATCCCAATCCCATTCGATGTAGCCGTAGAGGGTTTCGCCCACCTTGAGCTTGTCGGCGGTCGAGTCGAACGGATCCATGTGATCCTTGTCCCGATACAGCTTGACGGTGACTTTGGTTTTGGAGCCGTCCTTGCCGACTTCAACGGCCGGGGCGTCGGGATTGTAGACGCCGTCGCCCTCCGCGGCACTGGCGATGCCTATGCCGCTCAACAGCATTGCGGCTGCTACGACCAATGCGATCATTATCTGTTTCGCTGAGCTCCTGAACAGACGCATGGCGTCCCCTCTCACCACTCGCTACTGCACTGAACCGAACTGCACTACCAACAGCACTGAACTGCACCATCAACATTGTCCGCACGCCCGGACATGACGCGGGGAATCTACATGCGTCTACGTAGAGGCGACTTCGCATGGCTTGGTCGGTGACTGCAGCGAAACCGACTGCGTTGCGAAAGGCCTATTCTTCGTATACGGGGGCTGTTTCTTGGACTGGGGTTTCGGGATGGCCGTGGTGGAGTATACAAGGGAACTCCGGCCGCGGCGAGTGGCGCGTGTGCGTAGTTCGGGATCCGCCCAGAAAACTCAGTGAAATCACCCAATTTGTGAAATTGTCCGGTTGCACTTGGTGCATCCCGATACGCAACGATGGAAAGGGAATGAAATGCGTCACGAAGACGGTACCAGGCAAAAGGCCAAGCGGGAATACCCGCTGCTCGACCAGACGCTCGATCTCGGTCTGGCATCAGCGGAAACGGTCGGCGAAATCCTCGGCCACCCGTTGTTAGGCCGGGCCGACGAACACTTCCGCAGGCCCATGAAAATGAGGGACAGTCTGGGTATCGTCCCTTCGGACGATAGTCTGGATCGCCTCGAGTATGCGATCAGCCCGGCGTGGATGATCGCGCTCAGCGGCCGTTTCGGACGTCGGTATCTGACGCTGGATCAGCGGATGGGACTGCTCGCTGCGGCCGGACCTGATGAATGGGAAATGGTCTTTCTCGCCGTTCGCTCCCGATACGTGTCTCCCTACTGCAGTGGAGGGAGTAAGGAATACGGCTGCAATCAGGAGTATGCGTTCCTTCTTGGGACTGCCGCAGCGGCAAACGAAAGCGGAGGGGAGGAGCTCCTTCGATGCTTTCTTCGTCTGATCGTCCTGTCCAACCGATCCTCCGGCCGGCTCCATATCGGCGACCACGAGTTCGGATACTCGTGCGACGGGATCCCCATAGGCGAGCCGGTGCCCGAGGGAACCGTGCCCGTGTGGGATCGACGGTCCCGGCCATGATGCGCTCCTTTTCCCGTTTGTCCGGTTGATATATGTAGAACAACCAAGAAAGGAACATCACTATGACTGACATCATCACACCCACGCTGCGCGCCGACGGCAACATCGGACGCGAACCCGTCTACAGGGCAGGACGGGACGGCCGCCGTAGCTTCGCCGCGATCCGCCTGCTCAAATCCGAACGCCGCCGCAACCCCGAGACCCGACGGTGGGAGGACACCGGCGTCACGCTGGTCGTCATCCTCAAGGCGTTCGGCCCGACGGCCGACCTCGTCGGCCGGCTCGTCGCCGACGGTCGGCTCGCCAAGGGCACGCCCGTCGTCGCTACCGGGCGGCTCGACGCGCCCGAGACCTGGACCGACCGGCAGGGCACGGTGCACGCCGACCCCGTCGTCATCATCGACACCATCGGTATCGATCTCCTTCGCCAGGCGCGCGCCGACGCCGCTCGAGCCCGCACCGACACGGCGGACTCGGCCGGTACTGGTACGGCACGGCCCGTCGCAGGCGGCGGGTACCACTGGGACGACGAGACCGCTGATCCCTGGACCGCCGACCCCGAGTTCTAATTTCTTCTCGCAATCGACGGACCCGGCTCATCATCCCGATGAACTGGGTCCGTCGGCGTATTTCAGATGACTTGGACTGCGGTACGCCCCTACTACCAAGCCTTCGGCCATCGAGAAAGATATCGTCGCAAGGTTATAGCCCTGCAACATCTGCAAAATGCAAAAGAAGGAGGAGTCCTGTCTCCCTTGCGTGAGCAGGACTCTTGCCGTCGGGACAGCGGGATTCGAACTTGCGACATCATATTTGGGCGGGCGTTTGTTTGGCTTGTCCGGCTGGGTTTGGGTGGGCTGGTTTTCGCTGGGATCAAGGTGAAGCTCGTGCTCAGGCTTCACGATCAGGGGTTGTCGCGCAACGCGATAGCCGTGGGTTACGGCATGTCGAAGCACAGCGTGTTCGACGTGTTCGACGCGACCGACCGGCTCGGCGTCTCATACAAGGACGTGGAGACGAAGATGGACGACGAGGTGTACGCGATGCTGTTCCCGGGCAGGATGCCGTTCATGGGGTACGACCGGTTCTGCAAGCTGTGTGTGTTCAATTGAAAGTGGGCCGTGTGAGCGTGTGGAAAGGGGGCGCGGACGAAAAGTTGGGCGCCTTGGCGTCTGGATTGGAGTCCGTGATGTATTCGCAGGAGATGAAGTCGCGTGTCCTTGATCTGCATTTTGTGGATGGTCTGAGCGTGCGCGTGCTGCTGCGGTGCGGCGATGCGAGGACGGTCGCCATACCACCGGCCGGCTGGTCAGGCCGCTGCCGGGGCTGACCGTGTCGACCTTGTCGCCGGCCGCCGCTCCTTTGAGCAGCCACCTGGTCTCGGCGCTCGACCCGGTGATGGTGAGCGTCGCGCCCTGGCTGCCGGTGGTGTTCACGGCCTTGACGATCCAGTAGGCGCCGCCCTGCGG